>NZ_BDDQ01000006.1 GCF_002003465.1 Caenibacillus caldisaponilyticus
ATCGAACGAACGATCAAGGAGATTCGGAAACGTCTAAAGCCGATGAACAGTTTGAGCAGTTTAGAAGCCGCTGAAAAAGTCGTATATTTGACCGTTCAAGATTTTAACGAGAAATGGGCAGAACGAAAGTTGCGAGGATTTGCCGAAGCGCAGGAAGCCCTCGAGCGAATGTTTGAAGAACGTTATCATTAACCAAATAATGTAAATAGATGAGATGAGGGGATTCTCCCTTTCCACACAAGAGACTGAATATTCAGTCTCTTGTGTGAAGGAAACCGGTTCCCTATCCATTCCAAATCCATTTCAGAGATACCCTATCTATCTTACATTACACAAAATTCTTGACGGTACCTTTTTGGCGCTCCCGTTTGCAAAAACTTTTATCATGAAAAACGTCTGCTCTTGATCTATCCTTGATTTGGAATGGCCTTTCGACGTCTGTTTTTGGAAACCGTCCTTCTTGCCGCTCCGACGCCATCTTCCGTTCACCCAGACCGATTTTCGGCCGTCTGACGAACCATCCGGCTGCCGCTTGGCTGATCATGGATGTCGAACCAATTTTTGGGGGAAATCGATGAAGATTTTGTTTATAAAAAAGCGGCCATTTGATATACATGTTTGTCCTGGAATTAGTGAACAATTTTCCGTAGAGAAACATGACGAGCGGCACAAAAGCGGGTGCTTGAGCCGTCGTTCTGTATGGGAGGACGGGTGGCGTCGTCAGCGCAAGCGGGTTAGAAGCAATGAAGTTGAAAATCAGGTCAATGTTGCGGAAAAGGTGAGGACATTGGGAGAGACAATGCGTCTGAATGGGGTCAATCTTTATTTTGAACGGCATGGAGAACATGGACGCACGGATCGGCCGCCATTGGTCTTGATTCACGGTTATTTATCGTCGTGTTTCAGTTTCCGCCGCCTCATTCCGCACTTAAGGAACGATTACCCGATTTTTGCCCTCGATCTCCCCGGCTTCGGACGAAGTGAAAAATCGCCGGCATTTCATTACTCTCTTGAAAATTACGGAAAACTTGTCTTGGATTTTCTCCGCGCCCATGACATCAAAGAGGCGGTGTTGATCGGGCATTCGATGGGAGGGCAAATCGCCTTGCAGGCGGCTTATCAAGACGCGACGCGTGTTTTGAAAGTGGTTGGACTGGCGGCGGCCGGCTATATGGGCCGGGTGCGCCGTTCCCTCGTCATGCTCTCGTATACACCGTTTTTTCATCGCTTATTAAAGCTTTATTTTGCCAAAAAAGATGTGATGGCGGAGTTTCTCAGCGTGACGCATGACCGCTCGATCATCACTCAAGAGATGATGGACGGCTATTTGGAACCGTTGAAGGAAACGGCGTTTTATCGCTCGCTCGTTCGCTTGATGCGCCACCGTGAAGGAGATCTTCCGCCCGCGGCTTTACACCGGATCCAAACGCCGGTTTTATTGATTTGGGGCGACAAAGATCGGATCGTTCCCCCCGATATCGGCCTGCGGTTCGTCCGCGATTTGCCGAACGCGGAGCTCATCGTTTTTGAAAACGTCGGCCATCTCATCCCCGAGGAACGGCCGGAAGAGACCGCCGCGAGGATCCGAGCCTTTCTCGAATCGAATGAACCCGCGCGGTAAGGAGGCGGGCATGGTACGCCGCACGTCCTTTCGGCGGCGGAAAACCCCGATGCGCCCGGCAGCGGAATTTCAGTTTGGATGGGATTCGTTTCCTGGACGGGCCATGCCGTTATCTCCGCTGCCGGCGTCGCCTTCGCAAGGGGATGGGGGGCGGCAAGTTTTAAAAACCCATGTGTCGGAATGGTTCCAACAGATTTGGAATGCGAAAATCAGCTATTGGTTAAAAAAGACTCATTGTTTGTGGCCGGCGGCACGCGCAGAATGGGGCGCCCCGCCGGTAATGAATAATTGGCTTTTCACAATGGCGCGGTCCTCTTTATACAGTGTTTTTTAGGCGTACGGCTTGTAATCGGTGGGATGCGCCCATCCGACATCCGAATCAAAGCCGCCCGTTCCGCTTCACGATCGAACGGCACTTCCAGATAATTAGTTTTTCGTTCAACCGTTTTCCCGGCGCTGCCCCGCACGGTTGCATAATTAGGCAATAGAGCAATTGTGCATTTGGGCAGCCGAAACGTTGCTCATTCGGTTCAAAAACAAAATAAGCGTTTAACCGGGAAGTTTTGCCACGCGCCCAAGGTCCCGCGATTCTAGACAATTCATCGGTCTTCTTGTATATTTTAGTAGAGTAAAGGCTGGAAGGCGTTGGTGGTTAATATGGTCCGGAAAATGATCAGCTGGTTCGGAAATTTGTGCCTATGGGCGCTTATTCTATTTTCGCTCTTCGTCCTCGTGAAACGCATCGGGTCATGGACGCCGATGGATTACATTTGGATGGGCGCGATCATTTTGTTTTTTATCGCGTGGATCGGCGAACGCCTGGGGTCAGACCCCCAAAAATAATCCTTTTGAACTAAAAAATTTATAACCTATGACGGATTGCGTTCAGATAAGATTTTTCCAAATGCTTGTGGCACTTGATCTTTACTTCATTAAAGCTTTAAAGCGATGGGGGACTGTCCCCCATCAGACGTCGCGGCGGGTGAAAGCGACCCAACCGATGGCGATGAACACGGCGTAATAGACCAATAAGACCGTGATGGAAAAGCCGAGTGTCAGGCCTTCGACAGGCGGTTGGCCGGTACCGAAAAAACCGGAGAGGTCGAGGTTGGCGAACAGGACGTATTTGACCCAATCGTATCGGGCTAACAGTTGCAGCACGAGTTGCCCGCCCATCATCGCGAAAATTGTCAACCCGATCGCCAGCGAGGTGTTGCGGAACGCGCTGGATATCATAAAGGCGATCGTCGCCATGACGATGAGTTGAACGAAATCCAATCCGTATACGGCGAGGACGTGCACGAGCATGTTTTCTTCGACGACTTTGCCTCCCAATACGGTCAAGGCGGGATGATCGAGGTCGGTAAAACCGAACAACACGCCGCCGGTAAGCCACGAGCCGATCAAGCTCAGCGCGCTGAAGCTGAGACCAGCGAAAAGAACGGTCACGTATTTTGATAATAGAACGGTCGAGCGGCTGACCGGTTTCGTCAATAACAGCTTGATCGTCCCGGAATGAAACTCCCCGGAGACGATGCCGCCGGCGATGATGATGGTAAAAATCGTGATGATGAGCATCATGTCCGTGGCGTTATTGGTGAATCCCCAAATCGATCGATTGGATAATGGCGGGATGTTGTGCGCCAGCCGGTATTCGTTCACCGCGATTTGTTTTTTCAGAGCCTTCGCCGCGTTCCCGTGGGTGTGGCTCAATTGTTGTTTCAACGCCACCGTTTCACTTTTGACGTTCTGCCGCCAATCGGTGTCTTCCTGTAAACCGTTGTATTTGGTGATCGCTCCAACCGTGATGATCGCGCCGATCAACATCAATATCATGATGAGCGTCGACGTTTTGCGAAACAGTTTCATGTTTTCGTTCTGCACAAGCCGCAAAAACTTATACAATTTGTTGCCCTCCCGTCACTTCCAAAAATTTCTCCTCAAGCGATTTTTTCTGTGTTGTAATGCCGTACAGTTTTATGCCGGCGTTCACGAGGATTTCAACGATGCCCGGAATCGCTTCGCGCTCCAGCGACAGCTGTAGTTGATCGCCCGTTCGCGCCGGTTGTTGGCCCGTCGTGCTTTTCAGCACTTCAATAGCGAGATCGACGGGATCAACGATAAAATGAACCGTCATCTCGGCATCGGCGTTGACAAATTCGTTTACGGTTTGCACATCGATGAGCCGGCCGTTTTGGATGATGCCGATGCGATCGCACATGCGCTCGATTTCGCTGAGCAGGTGGCTGGATACGATGATGGCGAGCCCTTCTTTTTCCGCAAGGCGGCGGATATATTTGCGGATTTCGATGATGCCGGCGGGATCCAAGCCGTTCGTCGGTTCATCCAAAATCAAAATCTTGGGCCGATGGAGAAGGGCTTGAGCAAGCCCGAGCCGCTGGCGCATCCCAAGCGAATAGGTTTTGACTTTATCGTGAATGCGGTGTTGCAGTCCCACGAGTCGGACGACTTCGTCAATCCGCTCTTTTGTCACGCCGGAGACCATGCGGGCGGCATGCACGAGATTTCGATAGCCGCTCAGATGGTTATAAAATTCGGGATTTTCGACGATGGCGCCGAGATGTTGAATCGCTCGTTTAAACTCGGTTTTGATGCTATGGCCGAAAATATAAATGTCGCCTTCCGTCATTTTCATTAAGCCGCAGATCATGCGGATGGTCGTCGTTTTCCCCGCGCCGTTCGGGCCGAGAAAGCCGAACACCTCCCCAGGTTGAATATCGAAAGTCAGCCCGTGGATGATCGTCTTCTTTCCAATTGTTTTCTTTACATTTTTCAATTGAATCGCCGGCTGAACCATTGAATGACCTCCTTTGGGGGACAGTCCCCCGAATTTAATACGAAATGCCTAAAAAAATTAGTCAAAATGATCTATTGATTTTGATCGAAAGTTTCGCCAACCCTTGTGGGGCAACCACTTCAACGCTTTATCGCTTTAAACCGTTGGGGGACAGTCCCCCGCATAGACTTTGGTCATCCATTCGACGAGGCCGAGGTTTTCGCGGTCGCGGAGTTCTTCGACGTTCTTATGACCGATGATTTCGCCGCCTTTGATCAGCAGGACTTCATCGAGAATCGTCTCGACTTCCTTGATCTCGTGCGTGGTGATGAGGACGATTTGCCGTTCGAGATCGATGAATGAAATCAACCCCTTGACGATGGCATCGCGGACCATGGGGTCGAGGCCGGATAAAGGTTCATCCATCAGCACGACCGGCACTTCCCGCGCCAGCGTCAGCACGATTTTTAGACGCCCGCGGTTGCCTTTCGACAGATTCTTGATTTTGCTGTCGGGTGCGAGCTTCATAAACCGCCGGATTTCCTCGGCCTTTTCTCTATTAAAATCGGGGTATTGCGAAGCGAAAAACGCGATCATCTCGCCGACGGTAAAAAATCCGTAAAATTCGTCGAGTTCGGAAAGATAGGCGACATGTTCCGAGATTCGCCGAGTCACTCGTCTTCCGTTGACCGTCACCACGCCGGACGTCGGCTGAATGAGTCCGGCGATCAATTTTAAAGTCGTTGATTTCCCGCTGCCGTTTTCTCCAATCAATCCGACAATCTTTCCCGGTTTAAGCTCCAAGTTGATGTCTTTCAACGCGACTTTTTTCAAATACCGTTTTCCGACATGCTCAAACTTAATCATCCTCATACCTTCCTTCCGCTTCCGTTAAATGATCTTTCAGACCGGCAATGATCTCCGCGTCGGAGAAGCCCATCGCTTTCATCCCTTCAACAAAACGGGAGATTTCTGCCCGTTTGAGCGATTCGCGCAACGTCTGCAGCACCTCCGGGTTTTCGCTTACGAACGTGCCTTGGCCTCTTCGCGTTTCCACGATCCCCATCGCCTCCAATTCCCGGTAAGTCCGTTGAACGGTATTCGGATTGACCCCGGATTGTACGCCCATGTCGCGGACCGACGGCAATTTTTCCCCAGGTTTTAAATCCCCGCGAACGATCTGTCGCTGAATCCGTTCGGCGAGCTGCAAATAAATCGGCGTCGCCGAATCAAAATCGGTCATGGCTCACACCTCGACTTTTTTGTCCAAAATCCAACACGATGCTGCAAAAAGAACGACCGCAATGCCGGTGTACCAAATATAAACGCCCAAGTAGATATGACCGGAACTGATTCCCGTTTGATTCAAAATGCTCGGGCTCGAAATTTTTCCCCAGCGGACGATCGCATGGTAAAGTTCGGTTTTTTCAAACAGATTGGTCAAATAGGACAAAAGCCATGCGAATAGCCCCGTGATCACCCCGCTCGTGATGCCCCCGAGACGACGAAGAAGCATCCGATAGATCATCCAAAAAAAGACGAAACAAAGGGCAAAGAAGATGGACATTAAATAGATGTTAAGGATGATAAATCCGCCGTTGGCAATAAGTGTTCCCCATGTGTATCCTTTTGGAAGATCATGCAACAAAGCGGTAGTTATGAGGCCGACGGCGCTTGAAATCGAGAGGGTGACCGTCATGGCCAACAACCCATTTGCCAGTTTTGCCGACAACAGGACAGAGCCAGGCAAAGGCGAGGCGAGCCAAAGATGCAGTTTTTTTCTTTCGCTTTGCAGGCTGTAAACCATATAGCACAGCAAATACAAAACATGGGCGGTGATCAAAAGCAGGGACGCCGCCTTGACGGCTTGGAGCCCCTCATGGTCGCCGCTGCCCGCTCTAGTGCCCAGATAAAACGCGAGCGTCAAGACGGCAACCAAGCCGATGAGCGTAAACAAAAAGGCGGGCAACCCAAGGCGAAATTCTTTTTTGGACAATTGCCACCATGTGTTCATGTTCAAACCCTCCAATGGCTTCACAAGTGAATGTCTGTTTTAGTGTACTAGTAACATAGTACACACAAACACAAGAATCGTCAAGATCGTCGAAAAATTTTTTTGAAAGGGTTGGGGTGTCTCAAAAGAAAGGGGATTTTCCGCAGTTGGGTGAGGGGGAAGCCGTTGTGGGCGTCGCTGCCTTTGGGGCAACATATAGGAACGCCCAGGCGAGGAATGAAAAAACGGATTTTTCCGCTCTAAAACTCCATCTGCCGTGAGGCAAATAAATTGGCAGAGATCGCAAAGGCCCTTCGAAAAAGCGTGCATCCTCCCGGTTTTAATTAGTAAAAGAACACGGTGGCGGAACGCTTATCCTTAAAGCGCCAGAAATGCCGAGGGCGTCTACTTGTTTTTCTGGCTAACGGAAATCACAGCGACGATCAAAGAGGCGAACGCGATCATGAGCGACAACCCGTTCGAAATCGAGATCAAATATCTTCCTCCTTTTGAAGAAATACGAACAAGCGTTCCGTCCCGTGTTCGTGTATTATTGTACCACAATCATACGAACAAATATTCGCTTTCCGTCAGACGCGAGATGGGAAAAAGGACGATGCCGTGCCGTGCGCCCCTCCGCGTCTGGTGATTGAAAGGCATCGGAACGATGCGACAACTTTTTAGAAAATGGTCCAAACGCATATTTTAAGAAACGCTTGAAAAAACATTCAATTTGCGGTATAGTACGGATACGTACTAGTACTTAAATGGAAGCATATGACGAAAATTTGCGGTGAAGCGAAAAGAAAGGAGGTTGTGGATTTGATTTCATTTCAACCAACCGATGAGGAAACGGCGTTCATCACGCTTGCCAAAACGCTTGCCGAAGAAGTCCTGCGTCCGGCCGCCCGGTCCAGTGAAGAAGAACGGCAGGCCGCACGGGAATGGACGATAAAAGCGAATGAGCTGGGTTTTGCGGCGCTCGAACTCCCGGAGCGCTGGGGCGGTATGGAAATGACTCTGATCTCGCAAGCGCAAATTCTGGAGGCGCTGAGTAACGGCGATCTTGCTCTTGTGCAAGGGCTGCCCGGTCCCGGAGACGCCGCATCCTTTATGCGCCTTGCTCCGGAGAATCAGGCCTTTGCCGCGTATCGACGGACCGGTGAGGGCGGGCAATGGCCCACCGTCGCTTTTCTCAACGCCTGCGATCCGGGGGTTTCGCAAAGCATAAACATCACCGGTGCCTCCTTTGAAAATGGTTATGTGATCAAAGGGATTTCCCGGCCCGTCAAAATGGCCGCTTTTGCCGCCTATCTACTCCTGGCTGCGCCGGGACCTGACGGGAAGACGCGCCTGTTCTGGCTGGATAAGGAACAAACCCGTTGGCGCGCCATCCCGGGTGATTATCGCCTCGGATTGCTCGCCAGCGGGTGGGCGCGCGTTCAATTTGACGATCTCACCGTTACCAAGGATGCGGTCGTGGCCGAAGGGCGTGACGCCGATCGCTTGCTTTCCCGGGCGCTTGCCCGCCTTCGCGTATTGGAGGCGGCCAAAGAAGTCGGACTCATGACCGCGGCATTGTCGTATGCGACCGAGTATACAGCCACCCGGCGCGCCTTCGGGCAAGAACTGGCAAAATTTCAAGGTGTTTCTTTCCAGATGGCGGATATGGCGGTCGCGGTGCAGGCGGCGCGCTTGCTCGTTTGGCGGGCGGCGTCCGCGCTTGACCGCGAAGAGCCGGAAGCGCCGGGTTTATCCCTCGACGCGCTTTCCCGCGCGCACCGGTCGCTTCGTCTGGTGACCGATTCCGCGGTGCAATTGCTTGGCGGTCACGGCTATGTGCAAGACCATCCCGTAGAAAAGTGGATGCGGGATGCCGCGGCGCAAATCGCGCTCAACGGCGGCGAGCAAGATTTGTTGCTGCGCCGAGGGGAACAGTTGTTGACGGAAGAAAGGGAGACGGTAAGTTGAGGCATCGTTGTTGCCTCTTAATTGGAAAGGATCATCGATCTGATGTTTGCCGTCTAAGATGCTATATCTCGAATGCGATAGGGGTCCCATGACACGACGGCTCCCTATGGCAAGGATTAAGGGATGCCATCCCGTCCTAGGGAAAACCGAACGCCGGAAAAATGGGTGGATGGAAAGGAGGTTTCGGCGTGATATCTTATCAATTATCCCCGCACCAACAACAGGTTAAAGACATCGTCCACTGGTTTGCGGAAAATGAGATGCGCCCCATTTCACTCGAAGCGGACAAAATTGGCAGGGTGCCGGACGACTGGCTGGAAAAAGTAAACAGCCTTGGCATCACCTTAAGCACGGCAACTTTTGGTGAATCGGATCACGAACACATGGATTCGGCGGCGAGCGGGAAAGAAAACGAACGGAAAGGCGAGCGCCAAGGAAACCGCCTTGCAGTGATTGCCGCCGAGGAACTCGGCTGGGGGGATGCGGCGATCGCCTTGACGCTTCCCGGACCGGGTCTCGGCGGACCGCCCATACAGGCCATTGGCACACCGGAACAAAAACGCCGCTTTCTGTCGATTTTCAACCGGGATGAACCGCCGCGTTGGGGGGCTTACGCATTGACAGAACCGGAAGCGGGGTCCGATGTCGCGGGCATCCAGACGACCGCCCGGAAGGTGGAAGGCGGCTATGTGCTGAACGGGCAAAAAATCTTTATTACCAACGGCAAGCGGGCTTCTTGGGTGGTCGTGTTCGCGACGATCGACCGGCGGATGGGGCGAAGCGGCCATCGGGCGTTTGTCGTCGAAAAAGGCACGCCAGGCTTCAGCTGTCCCCGGCTCGCCCACAAGATGGGGCTTCGCGCCTCCGAGACGGCGGAATTGGTATTCGAAGATTGTTTTGTTCCAGACGAAAATTTGCTTGGAGGAGAAGCGTACTACGAAAACCGTCAATCCGGTCCTTCGGGATTTCGCGTGGCCATGCAGACTTTTGACAATACGCGTCCGATCATCGCGGCCATGGCGGTCGGGATCGCGCGGGCGGCGTATGAAAGCACCTTGGACATGGTACGCCGTGACTACCCGAAGCGCGGACGTCCATTCCAGTTGGCCGCCGGGACGTTGGCGAACATTGAGCAAGAGATTCAAAGCGCCCGCCTGCTGACTTGGGAGGCGGCATGGAGAGCGGATATCGGGCGGCCGAACGCGAAGGAAGCGGCGATGTGCAAAGCGTATGCCGGAAAGATGGTGGTTGACGTGTGCGCCAAGTGTCTCGAATTGTTCGGCACCGCCGGCCTGGACGGACAATGGGTCGAGAAATGGTACAGGGATGCCAAAATCTTCGATATTTTCGAAGGGACCAACCAGATCCAACATTTGATTATCGCCCGCCATTTGTACGCGCCTTTCGGTGTCAGGGTGTAAGAAAAAGGCTTGAAGGGCGCGGACGGTTCAAGTAAAATAAGAGTACGAATACGTACGCGTATAAGTCACAGGAGTAGATGTCACATTGGATAGGTTATTATTTGCAGAACATATGCCGAAAGAACCGCGCCAAAAATTGCTCTTTGCCGGTTTACATCTCTTCACCGAAAAAGGGTTCAAAGAAACGTCCGTGCTCGATGTCGTGGAATGCGCCCACGTATCCAAAACAACTTTTTATCAATTTTTTGAAAATAGAGAGGATTTGCTCGCCGGTTTGTTTCAGCACCTAGTCGACGAAGTGCTCGCTGAAGTCGAAGCGGCGGTCAAACTGGAAAAACGGATGGCCTATAAAGCATTGGCCGGCATACAGCGCTATCTCGATCTGTGCTTGCAGCGGAAGTCTGCCGCCCGGCTGCTGTTGGTTTCATCCGTCGGCGTGAGTCAGAAGGTCGAAGAGGTGCGGCAGAACGCCCATCTCCGGTTTGCCGAACTGATTCAGCGCACGGTGGAAAGCGAGCTTGGCTCGGTGCGGGCCGTCGGGAGCGAAGACATCCGGACGTTGGCTTTGGCGATGGTCGGCGCCATTAACGAGGTCATCATCCATAAAATAATTGCCCCCGATGAAATCTTAAATACGGAACCGCTCGCCCGGCTGTTGAACCGGATCGTCGTCGGATCCTTCAACATGTTGTTTATGGAAAAACCGTCGGAGGCGGGCAAGCCGTAACCTTTCCGCTATAAGGAAGCGCTGGGGATTGGCCGGCACTTAACGAACGGTGGAACAAAATTAAAATCCTTCTTTCTTTAAAAAATCGGCTAGACTGTAAACGTTTTCACTCCGTCGGTTTCCGTGTTTTAGTGGCTTCGAACGTGAACGCCGAGGCCGTCCGATGGTAGAAAGCGATTTTGTCCAGTGAGTACGTATACGTATTGGTACCCGGTCATAAAAATAGAGGGAAGAGCGCGCCAGCTGCGCCTTCATCCATAAATTCTATTAATCTATGAAAGGAGCATGGGATCATGACGAAAAGCCTCGAAGACTACACCCTCGAAGAAGCCGGACAAAAAATCGAACAGGTGCTGAACGAAAATCCTAAGCCGATTGAAGGGTTGAACGCGATTTATCAGTACGATATTACGGATGAAAACCAATCCTTTCAGCTGCATTTGGCTGACGGAAAAGCGAAGGTGGAATTCGGCGCGCCGCAAAAAGCGGACTGCATCTTGCAAATCTCGTTCGCCGATTTCAAAAAATTGCTCCTCGGCGAGTTGAGCGGCACGGTCGCTTTTATGACCGGCAAGCTAAAAATTAAAGGGGACATCGGCAAAGCCATCAAGATGGAAAACGTGTTGCGCCAATATAATGTGAAGCAATATCTTTGACCGCGAGGCCCAGTGATTGAAACTGGGCCAAGCCGTATTTTATCCGTTTTCGACTGGGGGAGGTTCCATGAAACCCAACAATTTGGTGGACATGGTCTTTCGCACCGTGCAACGGTACGCCGACAAAACCG
Source organism: Caenibacillus caldisaponilyticus (assembly GCF_002003465.1). Taxonomy (GTDB): domain Bacteria; phylum Bacillota; class Bacilli; order Bacillales; family Sporolactobacillaceae; genus Caenibacillus; species Caenibacillus caldisaponilyticus. Next base: position 11,318 of record NZ_BDDQ01000006.1, read on the forward strand.
CCTTGGCATGGAAGAGCGAGGCGCATTACCGCCGCCTGACGTATGGCGAGTTTTGGCAGGCGATCCGTCGGACGGCGTCGGGCCTGGCGGCATTAGGGGTCGGCAAGGACGACAAAGTGGCCATCCTTTCCGAAAATCACCCGAAGTGGCCGGTCGCCGATCTCGCCATCATGAGCCTAGGCGCGGTGAGCGTTCCGATCCATGCCACCCTCCCGGCTGATCAAGTGCTTTACATTCTCAATAATGCCGACTGTGAAACGGCGATCGTGCAAAACGGCGCACAATTGGAGAAAGTGGTTCATGGTGCGGATCGCCTTCGCCGCATTGTCGTCATTGAGCCGCCAAACGACATGGCGGAAAATGAAAGGGTTTTCGGTTTTTCCAAATTGGAAGAAATCGGGGCGCGTCCGCTGGAAAACTGGGAAGCGACTTGGCGGGACATCGGCCGCGACCATCTGGCGACCATCATCCATACGTCGGGGACGACGGGAAATCCCAAAGGGGCAATGCTGACGCACGGGAACATCTTGGCTAATATCGAAGGGGTCCAGTTTTGGATGCTTGAAGCGCGTCCCGATGATGTGCTGCTTTCTCATCTTCCGCTTTCCCACGTGTTTGAACGGATGGCGGGTCAATTTGTGCCGCTGTCGGTCGGCGCGACCATCGCTTACGCCGAAAGCATCGATGCCCTTCCCCGGAATTTGTTGGAGTGGCGGCCGACCGTGCTCGTCAGCGTCCCGCTTTTATTTGAAAAAGTATACGCTCGCGTCATGGAAAAAATCGAATCCGGCACGCCTTTGCGCCGAAAAATTTTCGACTGGGCAGTGCGGGTCGGCATGGAACGGTACGATTTTTATTTAAATCATTCCGTGGACGAATTCATTCGCCGCGGCGAACTTCCTGGGCCTTTGCGGCGGCGCTGGAAGCTTGCCGACAAGTTGGTTTACAGCAAAGTGAAACGGGAATTGGGCGGGCGCCTCCGGGGTCTTATCTCCGGTGGCGGGGGGCTAAATCCTGAAATCGCGCGGTTTTTTTGGGCCGTGGATCTGCCGGTATTAGAGGGATACGGGTTGACCGAAACCTCTCCGGTGGTGGCGACCAATCCAATGGTCCGGGCCAAAGTCGGCACCGTCGGCAAGCCGCTTCCCAACCTTGAAGTTCGCCTCGCTCCCGACGGTGAAATCCTCGTTCGGGGGCCAAGCGTGATGAAGGGCTATTACAAGGACGAAGCGGCGACGAAAGAGCAATTTGAGGATGGATGGTTTAAAACGGGCGATTTAGGGGAAATCGATGACGATGGATATCTGAAAATTTTGGATAGAAAAAAACGAATTTTGGTTCTGAAAACCGGGAAAAATGTCGCGCCGCAGCCCGTCGAAAACGCCATGAATCAGAGCCTCTACATAAAAAATTCCGTCCTTGTCGGACACGGGCAAAAGTATGTCATCGCTTTAATCGTCCCGGACTTTGAACAGCTCGTGCCGTGGGCCCGGCAGCGCGGGATTGCCGAAGAGCCCAAAGCCTTGATCATGGATGACAGGGTGCAAAGCCTTCTGCGTCAGGAAGTCGCGCGTTTTACTCAGCGCTTCGCCCGTTTTGAACAGCCGAAAAAAGTATTGATTTTATCAGCGGATTGGACGACCGAAACGGGTGAACTCACGCCTTCGCTGAAAGTCCGCGTCCCGGAAATCGAAAAGCGTTATCGGGACTTGATCCAACGCTGCTATGCCGAAGAAGTCGTACCGGAATACCAGATGGCGGCCAACGAATGGGCCGCGAGCGTCGAAGTCCACCCAAAAGGAGGAACAAAGGCATGAGCCTTCCGCTTGAAGGAAAAGTGGCCGTCGTCACGGGGGCGTCGAGGGGCATTGGACGGACGGATGCCCTCGTGCTCGCCGCGGCGGGCGCCGACGTCGTCGTAACCGACATATTGATTGAAGACGATGAACGCTTGGAGGAAACATCGGAGAAGATCGGTCCGGTCGCCCAAGTCATGGCTTATTCCAAAAAAGTGTACACCCGCTCGACCGCGGAAGAAATCAAGAAGATGGGGCGCCGTTCGGCGGCTTTCCGGATGGACGTGACCGACAAAAAAGAAGTTCATGACGTCATGGCGCAAATCAAGGAACAATTCGGACGGATTGACATTCTCGTCAACAACGCCGGAACGCTTGACCATACCGCGCGGTTTGAGCACCAAAACGATGCGTTTTGGGAACGGGATCTCCGCGTCAATCTGACGGGCGCTTATAATTGCTGCCAAGCGGTTTGGCCGTATATGAAGGAACAACGATGGGGCCGCATCATCAACATGTCGTCCGTCGCCGGGACATTGGGCGGTTTCGGTCAGGCGAGTTACGCCACGACAAAAGCCGGATTGCTCGGGTTGACGCGGACGTTGGCGCTCGAAGGGGCGAGGTACAATATTACGGTGAACGCCATCATTCCCGGCATCATCAATACCGAAGCGTTCCAAATGACCAATCCGGAAATGCGGGAACGGATGATCGCCCGCACGGCCTTCAAACGGCCGGGCGAACCGGAAGACATTGCCCATGCGATCGCGTTTCTCGCTTCGGATCAAGCGGGATACATCACGGGTATCGGGTTGCCGGTCGCAGGCGGCATTGATCTCTTTACTTTCTAATGCGACCGTGAATGCCGGGTGTGGTGGGCATCGCAGGGGGAGAGAATAATGCCTCATGTTTTTGGATAAACGGCAGCCCCGATTCAACGGGGCGATCCATAAAGCCATCAGGTGCCAATGATATGTGAGGGGAGAAGTGAATGCAATGCGGGAAAGAGATGCGGTGATCATCGATGCGGTTCGTTCACCGATCGGGAGAAAAAAAGGTTCGCTTTCCGGGGTGCGCCCGGATGATATGGCTGCGCATGTGTTGAAGGAACTGGTCAAGCGCAACCATCTCGATCCTTCCCACGTCGAGGATATTAAAATGGGATGCGTGACACAAGTGGGCGAACAAGGGTATAACATCGGGCGGATGGCCGCACTGATCGCCGGTTTCCCGGTGGAAGTGTGCGGCGTCAGCGTCAACCGGATGTGCGCCTCCAGCCTCGAGACGCTCGCTCAGGGAACGCATGCGATCATGGCGGGCATGGCGGACTGTGTGATCGCCGCCGGAGTGGAAAGCATGAACCGGGTGCCGATGGGCTCGGACGGCGGGACTTTCAGCGATCGCTTGCTCGAACGCTATGAAATTATTCCCCAGGGATTATCGGCGGAACTCATCGCGGAAAAGTGGCATTTATCGAGGGAAGAGCTGGATGCTTTTTCATTGAAGAGCCACGAAAAAGCCATCCGGGCGCAAAAAGAAGGGCGGTTTGACAATGAAATCGTTCCGATCGAAGTGGAAACGCCGGACGGCGAAAAAAGGCGGTTCACCGCGGATGAAACGCCGCGCCCTGATACGAGCCTCGAAGCGTTGGCCAACCTTAAACCTTCCTTCCGTCTGGACGGCAAAGTGACCGCCGGAAATTCCAGCCAGATCAGCGATGGCGCGGCCGCCGTCTTGCTCGCTTCGCGGGAAAAGGCGGAAGCGCTCGGTTTAAGGCCGCGAGCGCGCGTCGTGGCGACCGCACTCGCCGGTGTCGATCCGAAGATCATGTTGACGGGGATCATCCCCGCGACGCACAAAGTCCTGAAACGGGCGGGTCTGGCACTGGACGACATCGATGTATTCGAAGTCAATGAAGCGTTTGCTTCCGTCGTGCTCGCATGGCTGAAGGAAATTGGAGCCGATGAAGAAAAGGTCAACCCGAACGGCGGCGCCATTGCGCTCGGCCATCCCCTCGGCGCGAGCGGCGCGCGGATCATCGCCACCCTCGTCAATGAACTCGAACGCCGCGGCGGCCGCTACGGTCTTGCCGCCATGTGCATCGGGTTCGGCATGGCCGTTGCGGTGATCGTGGAACGGGAGGCGTCGTCATGAGCGGTTCCAATTGTCTCGTTGAAACGAAAGCAAAGGTCTGTGTGATCACGATTAACCGCCCGCCGATGAATACGCTCAACCGCGAGACGCTGCATGAAATTGGAGCAATCCTCGATCGGGCGGAAGCCGATGACGACATCCGCGCCATCGTCCTGACCGGTGCCGGCGATCGCATGTTTTCGGCCGGCGCGGACATCAGCGAATTCGGCGAATGGGCAGACAGGGAACGGGCCGAGCAGTCCCTCGGCCGCATGCACGCCTTGTTCAACCGGATCGAAGCGTTTTCCAAGCCCGTCATCGCCTGTCTTAACGGTTCAGCGCTCGGCGGCGGCAACGAGCTGCAAATGGCCTGCCATTTGGCGATCGCTTCCGCAAACGCGGAGCTCGGGTTGCCGGAGGTGCGCCTCGGGATCATGCCCGGATACGGGGGAACGCAACGGCTGCCCCGTTTGATCGGCCGGCGGCGGGCTTTGGAACTTATGTTGACGGGCGAACGGATTTCCGCCCAAACGGCTTTGGCATACGGGTTGGTCAACCGCGTCGTCCCGCAGGAGGAAGTGCGCGAAGAAGCATTCCGCTGGGCGTACCGGCTTGCCGCCGGCGCTCCGCTCGCGATGAAGGCCATTCTTGGTGCCGTTTACAGAGGCGGCGACGCCTCGCTTGAAGAAGGTTTGCGCGCGGAACGGGAGAACTTGTTGTCCGTCATCCATACGGAAGACGCGGCGGAGGGCATTTCCGCATTTTTCTCCAAGCGGACGCCGAATTTTCAAGGCCGATGACGAAGGGGGAGTAGGGTGTGCAAGCGTGCTTTATGACCGGGTTTCCCGGGTTCATTTCTTCGCGATTGTTGAAAGCGCTTCAAGAGCGTCACCCGCACGCCGCTTTTATTCTTCTCGTTCATCCCAGCCAATTGGAGAAAGCGGAGCGTCTCGTCCAAAACTTTGCAAACGTTCGGATATTGCGCGGGGATATTACGGACCCGAAGCTCGGGCTCAGCGACGGACAGTTGGAAGAGTTGATAAAGAACGTCACGCATGTTTTCCATCTGGCGGCGGTCTACGATTTGGCCGTCCCGAAAGCGCTTGCCGAAAAAGTGAACGTGGAGGGAACGGATCACGTCAACCGCTTCGTCCGTTCCCTCGAAAAGCTGGAACGTTATATCTACTTCAGCACCGCCTATGTTTCGGGAGATCGCACGGGGATCATCAAAGAGGATGAACTCGACGTTGGTCAAGGGTTCAAAAATCATTACGAAGCGACAAAATTTGCCGCCGAGAAGCTCGTTCGCGACCTCCGCGACGTGCCGGTGACGATCATCCGCCCCGGCATCGTGGTCGGAGATTCCGTGACGGGAGAGACTGCCAAATTTGACGGCCCGTATTTTATTATGCGGTTCTTGGACCGCATGGGGCGCTTGCCGGTCGCCTATATCGGCAAGGCGGAAGCGCCGTTAAACGTCGTGCCTGTCGACTACATCGTGAAAGCGGTCCTATACCTTTCGGAAACGGACAAGGCGATTCATCGGACGTTCCATCTCACCGATCCCTCACCTTACAGAAGCCGCGATGTTTTCCGGATGATCTGTGAAGCGCAGCTCGGCAAAACGCCTTCGTGGACAATCGCCCCGTCACTCGTCAAAGCGTTGCTGTCTTTCTCGGCGCTCCGGCGCTTCTATGGCGTGGAGAAGGAAGCCTTGGACTATTTCCGCGCGACGTGCCATTACGATACGACTCATGCGCGCCGCGTCCTGGCGGAAGGTGGCATTTTCTGCCCCGATTTCAAGGATTACGTCCAGCGCATCGTCGATTATTACAAACAGCACCGCCACGACCCCGAGAAGAACATCCCGATCGCTTAAGGCGAACACGGGGATCGGGCATCGCATCCGCCCGCGCGGCGGCGGTAACAATGCCTTGGCGCCCCGACCGCGCCAAGGCCAACGATTATGAATGGGGAGACCGGCAGGCCACGCGAAGCGGGTGTTCCCCATTATTGTATGGGAGGGTTGAACGTGTCGAATCTGACGGCGAAGCCAGCGGCGGCAGGGAACACCGTTCAGGACGCTGCAGGGACGCCGCTGGCCTCCGTGCCGGACATGATGCGGCAAGCGCAGCGCGCTTTTGATACTTGGAGGCGCCTCGCGGTGGCCGAACGGCTTCGTTATTTGACAGCGTTGCGACTGGAACTGTTGGAGGCGCTGGATGAATGCGTCGACGTGATCGCTCGGGACACGGGCAAGCCGAAAACCGAGGCGGTCACCGCGGAGGTGTTGGTCGTGGCGGAAGCGATCGCGTATTTGGAACGGCATGCCGAGCGGATTTTGAAGACGAGAAAGGTGAAAACACCGCTTACGCTCATCGGGAAAACCTCTTATATTGCGCATGAGCCCTGCGGCGTCGTGCTCGTCATCTCACCTTGGAATTTCCCTTTCATGCTGGCGGCCGTCCCCGCGCTCAGCGCCCTTGCGGCGGGCAACAGCGTGATCATCAAACCGTCGGAGGTCACGCCTAAGGTCGGAAAATGGATGGAAGCGTGGTTCCAAAAAGCGGGTTTTCCGGTCGGAACGGTCCAAGTGGCGCACGGCGCCGGCGACCTCGGCGCAAAGCTGATTGAGGCGCATCCGGATTATATTTTTTTTACCGGCTCGACGAAAACGGGAAAAATCATACAGGAAGCGGCGGCGCGGCAACTGATTCCGACGACGCTCGAGTTGGGCGGCAAAGACCCGATGATCATTTTCCAGGACGCCCATCTTGAAAGAGCGGCAAAAGGCGCCGTTTGGGGAGCGCTCACGAACAGCGGGCAAGTGTGCGTGTCCGCGGAACGCATTTACGTGGAACGTCCGGCCTACGAACGGTTCGTCGCCCTTTTGAAGGAACAGGTTCGCTTATTGAAACAGGATGATAGCGACGATGCCGATCTCGGTTCGATGACCTTTGCGCCGCAAATAGATATTGTGAAGGACCATGTTCACGATGCCGTCTCCAAGGGAGCGGTGGTGGCCTACGGCCGCTTCCCGGATGAACGGAAAGGCGAAACCGGTTTGAAACTGGGGCCGCTGATTTTAACCGATGTGACGCATGAAATGAAAGTGATGCGGGAAGAAACATTCGGCCCGGTGATCTGCGTAATGCCCTTCGACGGGGAAGAGGAGGCGGTGAGGCTGGCGAACGATACGCGCTACGGGTTAAGCGCGAGCGTGTGGACGCGCGACGCCAAGAAGGCGAGGCGGATCGCCGCGGTGTTGGCATGCGGTTCGGTCGTCGTCAATGACACCATCGTTTCCATCGCCAGCCCGTATTTGCCGTTCGGCGGCATCAAAGAAAGCGGCATCGGCAGCTACCACGGGGAAGCCGGCTTGCGCGCCTTTACCTATCCGAAAGCGATTTTGGTGGACCGCGGTCGGAAAAAAAGCGAAGTGAACTGGTTTCCGTATGCGGGGAAATATCCGTTGTTTTTGGATCTCGTCCGGGCGTATTACGGAAAAAGAAAGCAATGGCGGCGGTTCGTGCGCGCTTATTTGCGGCTTCTGAAAAAATCTTGACCGTGCGCCGCCTCAACTATAAAGGCCGATCCCCCCGCATGAGGCGTTTAGCCGACGGGGGTTTTGGGGATAAAAGCAACGGCGCCCTTTCAGCCATCGCGTGCAGGGGCCGTTGCTTTTTTGTGAAAGCGGCCGCTCCGTAAGACCTATGCCTGTGGACCGCCGAGGCCGTTGGCGTGATCGTGAAGCCAGGCCGTTTGGGAAGCGGTCCGGCGGGGCGGGCGGGAGGTCGGATGCGCGGGAGGTCCCATGCGTATCGCAGAAAAAATGATTCCATGGTCTGATAGGGATTTTTCGCCAGCGACCCGAATAATTTGATAATCAATCATCCGAGGAGGGGTACCGTTGGGAAAAGTCCGATTGATCCCGTACACCGTTGAGGAAGTTGTGGAAACGCCGACCGAAACCGTACCGGCAGGGGTGGCGATGATCGACGCGCCTTCGATTTGGGACAAAAGCGACCGCGGCCGAGGCGTTGTGGTGGCGGTCATCGATACCGGATGCCAAATCGATCACCCGGATTTAAAGGACCGCATCATCGACGGACGCAATTTTACCGATGATTATAACGGCAAGGCCGATCGTTATGAAGACAATAATGGCCACGGGACGCACGTATGCGGGACGATCGCCGCCAACCAAAATGAATCGGGGATTATCGGCGTGGCGCCCGAAGCGCGCCTGCTCGTGTTAAAGGCCTTGTCGCAAGACGGAAGCGGCGAGACGGACTGGATCGTCGAAGCCATCCAATACGCCGTCGATTGGCGCGGGCCGGACGGGGAAAAAGTCCAGGTCATTTCAATGTCGCTCGGGGGCCCGGACGATGACGATGCGCTGCACCTCGCCATCCAGAACGCCGTCAAAAACGATATCCTCGTCGTCTGCGCCGCAGGGAATGAAGGGGACGGCAGGACCGACACGCCGGAAGCTTCCTATCCGGGCGATTATAATGAAGTCATCGAAGTCGGTGCCGTTGACTTCAATCGGCGATTGGCCCCATTTTCGAATTCGAACGACAATGTCGACGTCGTCGCGCCCGGCGTCAACGTCGTGTCCACGTTTATCGGCGGTCGGTATGCCCGCCTTTCGGGCACATCGATGGCAACGCCCCATGTCAGCGGCGCGTTGGCGTTGCTCGCCAACCTGACGTCAAGCGAATTCGGCCGCAAGCTGACCGAACCGGAGCTTTACGCCCAACTCGTTCGCCGGACGGTCGGGCTCGGTTATGACAAGGCCGGCGAGGGCAACGGCCTCGTCTCATTGGGATGGGTCGATAAAATCGAAGCGATCGTCAAGTTGTTGACGCCATCCGTTCCTACGGAGACCGGCGTGTCGGCGGTGAAATGACAGGGTGAACGCGCGGCATCGGCCATCCATCGGCCGGCGCACCGCATGATTTTGCCGTTGCCGCGAACCGTGAATGCGCTTTGTAGCCGTTTTCGTTGGAGTTGATAATAGGCGTTTGCCGCTTGCCATGCCGTCATGTAAGATGGCCGCTTCCGGGCTGAGAGGTCCGTAAGCGGCTTTTATTCTTGGATTGGGCAGGCCGTTGCGAGGTTGAACATTTTGAATCTTAGATGATCGTTGGTTTCGCATCGTTTTTTTCCGATCGCCGTTCCGGAACCTATTAGGTCATGCATAGGTTATACTAACTTGTTTATAAGGTGGTGATTTCGCATGGGTTACTATGGTGGCGGTGGAGGATATGGATATGGCTCCAGCTTTGCGCTGATCGTCGTGTTGTTTATCCTTTTGATTATCGTCGGTACCTCTTATCTTGTTTAATGAATAAAGAAAAAGGGCGTTTCATTTGGAAACGCCCTTTTTTTCTTAACAAATGGCCTTTTTTATTCAATCATTTAAACATGCAAAGCAACGGCCCGATGAACAGGGGGGGTTATTTATTTGCCGCCTGTGATTCGTGTTTAGTTGTATAAATGAACGGCCACCAGTTGGCCGGTCCAAAAGTGCGGACGAGGACCGTGATCAGCAGCGGGAGGATGATCAGGTTGTAAAGAATCAAGGCGACGATGATGATGGTCGCGATTTCCATCAAAGTGACGACGCCGGAAGGCATCATCGCCGCGAAGGTGCCGCCCAGGATGACGGCCGCCGATATCACGACGGTGCCGATGGATTTCATCGCCAGCAGGATGGCGGTGCGCACCGGCATGCCGCGGTATTCGTTGAAACGGTCCATTAAGAAAATGCTGTAATCGACGCCGAGCGCGATGACGACGACAAACCCGAAAAACGGCACGGCCCAGTTGATGCCGGGATAACCGAAGAGGTTCACGAAAAGCGCTTCGGTCACCCCCATCGCCGTAAAATACGTCAGGATGAGCGAGCCGATGAGATAAATCGGCATGACGAACGATTTCAGAAGGACGGTGAGCACGATGCCGATGCCGATCAGCATCAAAACGGCGGTACGCGAGTAGTCGTCATCGGAAATGTGGCTTAAATCGTGGAATACGCTCGACACGCCGCCGACGGCGACCTTCGCGTTCTCAAGCGGGGTGTCTTTGGTCGCTTGTTCGACCGCCGCCCGGATGTCGTCGATTTGATCGATGGCCGTCTCCGAATACGGATTGACGTCAAAGACGACGTCGAGCTTGTTGATTTTGCGGTCCCGGGACATGTACGTATCCAGCGATTCCTTAAAGTCTTTATTTTCGAGGGCTTGATCCGGAATGTAATAACCGGCGAGCGCGCGGTTCGTCTTCGCGAGATCATTTAAGAAACCGCTGGCATCGTCCAAACCGCCCGACACCTGATTCAAGCCGTTGACGGCGCCGTCCAATCCTTTGATGAGTTCATCCATTTGTTCGTCGAGTCCGGAAAAACCGGCTTTGAGCTGACCTTGCCCGCCGTTGACGTCATCCAATCCGCCGGCGAGCGACGGCAAGTTGGCGATCGCTTTGCCTTGGCCCGCTGACGCTTGCTTTAAGCCGTTTTCCAGTTGGGCGATGGCTTTTTCCAGTTTGGCCAAGCCTTGGACGAGTTCTTCCTGCTTGGCGGCGATGGCCGCGAACCCGTCATTGGCGGAAGCCAAGCCTTTGGTCAATTGGTCCAGGCCGCGATTTAATTGGGATATCGATGTGGCCAAATCCGGATTGCCCGTACCATCGCCGGTGATGGCGGCATAGGCTGCGGCAAAATTCGGGTCCGCCAGTGCCTCGCGATGTTTGTCCGCATATTTGTTTAAGCCGTTTACCGCTATTGTCAGGCCCTGTTGGATTTGATTATATCCGTTTTCGAGTTGTTCGAGATTATTTTGGATTTCTTTATAGCCGTCCAAGAGCTTTCGGCCGTTTGCGGCGAGCGTTGCCGCCCCGGATTCCGCCTGTTGCAATCCTTTTCGGATCTGGCCCGAGCCGGAAGCACCTTGGTCGATGCCGTTCTTGATCTGTTGGAGGCCGTGTTGAAGGTTCACGACGCCGTCTTTTAACGCCTTCGTCCCCGCGATGAGATCATTGATGCCCGCGGTCGCCTTTTTCAATTCGGGCGCCGAATGCGTCAATTTTCCGCTCGCATCATCAAGACCGCCTGCAATTTTTTTGACGCCGTCATTCGCTTTTTTCAATCCGCCCGCCAGCGTTTCCGCTTGATTGGGGACGAGAAAATCTTTGATCGGCGCCCCGAGCGGCTGCGTCGCGCTGCGCACCGATTTGACATGGTCGACTTTGCCTACTTCCCGCGTGATCGCTTCGATCGTTTCCAAATATTTCGGCTCGTCCATGCGCTCGTCGTTTTTCAAAACAATGGTTGTGGGCAGCGCTTCGCCGGGATTAAAATTGTCTGCGATGATATTAAACCCTTTGACCGACGGGTAATCGCTGCTGATCTCTTTCATGTTGTTGAAAGAGCGCGTGCCGTCGTAAGTGATCAGAAACGGAAGCGTGCAGGCGCAGGCGATGAGAAAGGCGATGAACGGGCGCTGCAACGCAAAGCGGCCGAGACCGCCCCAAAGTTTGCTCTCGGTGTGGCCGAGCGCTTTTTTTGACGGCCAGAACAGCTTCGGACCGAGGATGGACATGAAAAACGGGACGATGGTGAGCAATGCGGCGATGAGCACGGCGATACCGACAGCGACGGCGACGGCGGATTGATAAATGTTAAAGGCGGACAGGCCGATGGAAGCGAAGCCGATGAACACGGCAAGCCCGCTGAAAAACACGGTCCGGCCGCCGTTTTTGAACGTTGCGACGATCGCTTCATCCGTCGTCTCGTGCTTCGGCAGCTCCTCTTTAAAGCGGCTCATCAACAGAATGCAGTAGTCGGTGCCGATGCCGAATAAAACCGCGACGAGAAAGATTTGCGTGAAATTGGAGACGGGAAAATCAAACCAGTCGATGAGAAAGGCGACGAGCGCCTGCGAAACGATATAAGTCACCCCGACCGCGATGAGCGGGATGAACGGAGCGACCGCCGACCGAAAGACGATGAACAAGACGAGCAAGATAAAGATGACGGTAATGGATTCGGTCTTGTGCAGCCCGGCCTGCATGCTCGCTTCCGTATCGTTGTTGATCATCCAATCGCTCGTAAAATAATGATCCACCTTTACATCTGAGATGGCGGCATACAAATCTTTTGTTAACGCCTTGGTGTCGCGGGCCTTGACCTTGATGTTGACGAGCATCGTCGTCCCGTTTTTCGACACCAGCTTTTCTTTCAGATCCGGCTGATCGAATACGCTGATGATATCGGTGATGCCGAGCGCCGATTGCTGCTTTTTTAATTCGTTGACGGCGTGCTGGATTTCTTGTTTATCTTGATCTGAAAGGCCTTTTTTATCATAAAATACAAGAGCAGTGCTCAGCGTGTCCCCGGCACCGTTTTGTCGGTCCATTTCAGCCAAAATATCCGAGGCGACCGCGGAGCTGTAACCCTTTGGAATCATCGCTTGCCCCTTTTCGTGAACGAGGTCGGCCATATTCGGTTGCAGGGTGAGCAAAAGGACGATGGCGGCGATCCAAGCGGCGATGATCCACCATTTGGCTTTTAAAATCGTTCTCACGTGACATCACCTTTCGATTTCCCTGATCGCTTGATCTAAGACGAAGGCGAGCTTTTCGTACGTGTTTAAAAATGCTTCAATCTCTTCTTCTTTGAAATGAGAGATCACGCGCGTCAAAACGTCGTGGATTTTTCGATTGCACGCGTTGTAAAACTCCACGCCCTTTTTCGTCGGAATTAAATGGACGATGCGGCGGTCGCAGCGATCGCGCTCACGCCGGACCAAACCTTTGGCGGCCAAGCGGTTGATGATCGCGGTGACCGCGCTCTTTTGCACGTGAAAATGGTCGGCGAGATCGGTGGACGTGCAGCGGCCGCGTTTCATGATGAAGCCGAGCGTAAAGTGCTGGTCATACGTCAAATTGCCGGCAATTTCCTTGGTCGCTAACACTTCGCCCCTTTTATGGACGAGAAAAGTCAACTCCTCGTATTTTTCCACCCATTCCAGCGATTTATCGTCCATGCCCTCATCCTTTCATGCGTTATTCATTAGTCTTTACGTCCGTTAGAGCCATATTATTATTTTTGTCTCATCCTTTCATGCGTTATTCATTAGTTCTCGAAGTGAATAGTTCATGTGTTTAATTATAAGGGAAGGTCAAACGGATTGTCAATGACACGGGCGTGGGCGCCGAGAAACATGGATTCTACCGGGTGATGAGCGGCGGCGTCCGCACATCGAGGGCGTTTGACGGTCCAAAACGCGCTCCGCTTCCGTTCAACGGCGCCATCAAAAATTCGGGTGAAACGCCTCGGCAATCCGGTGAGCGGCGGGCGTCGTTCAAGTTCCTTGCGAAAATTGCGAACATTAGGAGGCGATCGCCGTGAGGATATGGTATAATAAAAAACAGCCTTTGATTGTTGTTCATTCTTTTTTTCTTTGATGTTTTGATCAGAACAGGCGGTGGGCTGATGGAAAGTCTGTATCGTCATCGTGAAGCCGGAACAAAACTGACGGTCGTAAAGGAGATGATTTTTTGAAAATCATCGCCTATATTTTTATCGTCGTCGGCGCGATCTGTTTGTCGATCGGCGGTTGGGAATGGTACGCGACGACGCATCAGGAAGAGCGGGCGCTGGCCAAAGCGGAAAAACTCGTGGCTAAAACCGGTGATGCTCCTGCCAAGGATCAGGTGTCCGAAAGCGACGGGAAACGGCATGAGAAAAAGGCGGGGGATCCGTCGTTCGCCAAAGACGACGTCATCGGCCTGCTCGTCTTGCCCCGTTTAGACAGAAAGCTGCCGATCGTTGAGGGCACCGATTTAAAGCAATTGAAGAAAGGCGTCGGCCATTACATCGGCACGGCGCTTCCGGGCGGGCATGACCAAATTTTTCTCGCCGGCCACCGCGATACGGTGTTCCGGCATCTCGGCGAGATGAAAAAGGGCGACGACGTCATCATCAAGATGCCGTACGGCACTTACAGGTATAAAGTGACGGGATCCAAAATCGTGCCCTCCGACGACCGGACCATCATCAGGCCGACGGCACCGAAGGAAACTCTCGTGCTCGCCTCCTGCTATCCGTTTGTTTTTGTCGGCCATGCTCCGGATCGGTTTATTCTTTATGCCGAGCCCGCCGGCTCGACCAAGGCGGACCAAAAAAGTTGAAAGGTTTTTCGTCACGGGAAACGGGAAGGCTTCCCGTTTTTCTTTTGCCCATCGCAAAGCGTCGGCGTGAAAGGCCTGTCCATGGCGATCCGCGACATGTGAAATTTTGTTGAATGGTGAAAAATAACAGGGAACGGATCCTAAAAATATTTGTAATTCGCACCCGTTTTGTTAAAATGATTAAGGTTGGGTAAATAATTTATTTTTTTGTGGCGAGGTGGCATTCGTGATCATCCCATCGAAAAACGACAAGTTTTTGACGATGCTCAAACAGATTGCGATCAACTTGGAAGAAGCCGCACAGTATTTCGTCGACTACAAAATTCGCACGATCGAGGATTTAAAAGAATTCTCAAAGGTCATGAAAGACTATGAACGAAAAGGGGATTCGTATATCCATGAACTGATTGTGGATTTAAATAAAACGTTCATCACACCGCTCGAGCGTGAAGACATTCTCGCCTTTGCGATGAAGATGGACGATGTGCTCGACGGTTTTGAACAATGGGCCTCCCGTGTTGAAATTTATCATTTCACCAACCCCTCCGAACAAATGGTTCAATTTGTCAATATGCTTCTCGGGGCGACTAAGGAAATTGCCGAGGCCGCCAATCAATTACACAGAAGAAAACTTCTCAACATTCGCGCGCATGTGATCAAAATCAATGAGTACGAAACATCTTGCGACGATTTGCTGCAGGAAAGCATACGCCAGCTTTTCCTCAAAGAAAGCGATCCGATCAAGATCATCCAGTACAAAGAGCTATATGAAATGCTGGAAAATATCGCGGACAGTTGTGAAGATGTCGCCAACACCTTAGAAACCATTATCATGAGAAACGCATAAAGGAGATTTCGAATGGACAGTTTGTTGGTCATCACCGCCTCCGTCGTCCTGTTCGCATTCGCATTCGATTTTATCAACGGGTTTCATGATACGGCGAATACGATCGCGACGTCGGTTTCCACTCGCGCGTTGAGTCCGCGCGTGGCCATTATCCTCGCGGCTGTGATGAACTTTTTGGGGGCGCTGACGTTTACCGGCGTGGCGAAAACGATCGGCAAGGGCATTCTCGATCCGTTCTCTATCGCCAACGGATCCGTCATCGTCCTCGCCGCATTGATCGCTGCGATCATTTGGAACTTGATCACGTGGTACTATGGGATTCCGAGCAGTTCTTCCCATGCGATCATCGGAGCGCTGACGGGCGCGGGCATTTCGGCGCTCGGTTTTTCCGCCATCAACTATCATGGATTTATTGAAATCATTGAAGCCTTAATCTTTTCACCGATCATCGCGCTCATCGTCGGCTACGTGATCATGACGATTTTCGGATTGATCTTTCGGAATTTTAACCTTTCCAAGACGAACAAAGGGTTCCGCATCTTTCAAGTCTTTACCGCGGCTTTGCAATCCTACACCCATGGAACGAACGATGCCCAAAAGGCGATGGGCATCATCACGTTGGCGCTGATCGCCGCCGGTTATCATTCAGAGATGGAAGTGCCCATGTGGGTGCGGATCGCCTCGGCGACGGCGATGGGGCTCGGGACGTCGATCGGCGGATGGAAGATTATTAAAACCGTCGGCGGGAAGATCATGAAGATCCGGCCGGTCAGCGGCGCGGCCGCGGACTTGTCGAGCGCTCTGGTCATCTTTAGTTTTACCTATCTCCATTTGCCCGTCAGTTCAACGCACGTCATTTCGTCGTCGATCATGGGCGTCGGCTCTTCGGAGCGGTTCCGTGGGGTGAAATGGGGAACGGCCCGCAACATCGTTTTAACGTGGATCATCACCCTTCCCGTCACGGCCGTGCTGGCTGCAATCGTCTATCAAATCATCTCTATATTTATTTAAATCTTATTCAAGCTTGTCCTATGGGACAAGCTTTTTGCTTTGAAAGGCACCTGTCGAGTATGACAAGTGCCTTTTCATTATCGATTTTTATAGAGGTGGACGCGTTCCGGCCGATTCTTCGACTTGAAAAAACGGACATTTCCTTTTGATGAAGTCATAGTATTCAAATCGGTGAGCATCTCATTCACTTCACGATCGCTAAAGCGGCCGGTGGCATGTAGACAGGCGAGCATCGCATAGGCCATCGGAAGCGTATCGACGAAGACGGCGGCGACGGCGTTGCCGCTTCGGTCAATCATCGCCTTTCTTTCCAAGGATATTCTCCCCCATTCTTTTCATGTTGAACTTTATTATAATTTTAAGAAGTGATTGACTGATTCACTGGTGTTCGTTTTCAGCCTACTTTAAAAGAGCATCATAAAACCGCAACAAGCGGAATGTCGGGGTGAAAAGGGCCAAATCATATTTAGGAAAGGGCACCGCGTTGTACAGGTGCCCTTTTGATCGGTTGCGAACACAAATGTTAATATTTGTCTTCTTGTTCCTGTTCCTGTTCTTGTTCTTGTTCCTGCCTGTTCAGAGCTTTGGCGAGGGCGGCAGCAAAGGCCCTGGCGCTTGCGCTCGCTTCGACAAAGACGTGAGAATTGCCGCTGTTGATGACTTTTGCCTCATTTTCTGTTTCTTTACGATGTTTTTTGCGTTTCTTGTGTTCCTTTTCTTCACAGGGGTCGACTTTGCGGTAACCCAAAGGAATCATCCTTTCTGAAAGTTGTTTTTAACTTTCAATACATCTTATACGGCGGGGGCGATTCGGTATCCGCAAATGCAATTGGATGAAGGAAAAATGGTAGAAAGACCCGGGAAAATAATAGACGGTTGTCGAGGGGGTAAACGATCGAAGTGGAATGCCTCCTTGCGAGCGCGAGGCGACAGGCTTGTTTGCTAGGTCGGACTTGGTTGGGGGCGCCCAAGGATCGTGCGATCATCCCGAGGAAAGCGCTTTTAACATGCCGTGACCGGGCAGGCGTGAGCGGTGAGGGCGGTCCGTCTCGGCAGCGTGCCTGACAGTGTAAGCCGGTTCGGCGCTCAGTGAGGCGCGGTTTTTTGGACGCTATTCCTGAGGATGCCGTTATAGCGCGTTTTTCCCGATACCTTTTCCGTGAACGGTATCACTTCGGCACACGCCTCAGGCAAGGCCGCCGGGAGCCTCCGGACGGCGTTTCATCCTTGAACAACGGTACCGTTTCCATACCGCGATGTGTTTGTCGGGCATTTCAACGCATTTTGGGGAACGTATATTCCTATAGAAAGGGGATGCGGGAGCGATCTGATGAGGATGGGGATTCCGTGCAGAAGACGATAAAGCTGTTGATATGACCGGCGTTGGCTCTCGACGATTCAACAAATTTCTTTGTTGTCGCTGACATCCAAACGGCTTTGCCGGATTTGATAGCGGTCCAGAAGCTTGTCCAATTCTTTGCTGCATTGCAGGGTTTTTGTCGAAGTCAGACCAAACTTATTGGCGATTTCGATGAGTTGCTGTCGCTTTTTCTCGATCTCCTGCTTCAACATGGTGATTCTCCTTCCGTTAGAGAGGATGAAGGGGGACGAGCTTTCCCTTATTATCATACAAATCCATTCAAAAGGAAATAGCTTCGAGCAAAGAAGCCACGCTTCGACAATAAACTCCATCGATTTTCACCGAAAACGACAAAAACCGAGAAGAGGGGGATCGGCGGCGCTCGACCCCTTCATGCTGATCTCGTTTTTCAAAAATCACGGCCAGAGCGATCATTCGTTCTCCTTTTCATTCATTGTTAACCGAAATGTCGCCTTCCATACGTCCGCAAAAACCAACGGCCGCCCATCGTCAGCTTCTTCGCGTTCTTTGCGTTGTGCGGAAGTACAGTCGCTTGTAAAATGTTTGGTTTGGCTTATATGCTCCAAATCTTGGCGTTGCGCGGAAGCCGCGAGAAATGGCCGTGTCCGAAGCCGGGCGGGCAAAACGGCGCGAAACGAACGCCCGCTTCTTTAAGGAGAAATATGTAAAAAATTTTACATGTTGGCCCCCGTGAGTCCGTTTTGGGCCGCGAATTTTTGAATGGGAGAATAACGACATGGTGCCGAAACCATTGGAGTGTGATACACTAATATCGGGGTTATGAAAGGGCTTTCATTTCAGCGGCCATGCCGCGCCGCCGTATTGCCATTCGGTTCCGCGAGCGTGGCCATTCCGAATGGATATCGCAAGGTTGACATCGAACTTTGATGAAGGGATGAGGACCATTGCGCCGATTGACAACGGAAGCGGTTCTAAAGAAAGACATTATGGAATTAATCATACCCGCCGACATGGTCGCCAATGTGCAAACGACGAATCCGCTTGAACACGCTTTGCTCGTCTTGGTCAAAACCGGTTATTCCGCCGTTCCTGTGTTGGATACGGCCTACAGGCTGCAAGGCGTGATCAGCAAGACCATGATTTTGAACGATATACTCGGCATTGAACGCATCGAGTTTGAAAAGCTGAGCGAACGGAAAGTCGAAGAAGTGATGAATCGGGACATCCCGGTGTTGAAAGTGGATGACGATTTTCTGACCGCGATCAAGCTCGCGATCGACCAAACGTTTTTGTGCGTCGAAGACCATGAAGGGAACTTCAAAGGGATTTTGCCGAGAAGCGCGATCCTCAAGTTTTTGAACCATTATTTGCGAGATTTGAGCCATACAACCGTCAGCCCGAATTAGGGCTGATTTTTTTGTTTCTCCGCCCGTGCCATGACGGGGCGGATAATGGCTCACAGGCTCCGTTTTAACGGATAAGTCAAACAATGAGGTGGAGAGGGGCGGTCTTTTGGTATAATGGACGTCGTGAAAGCGGAACGGAGGGAAGGGTATGAATCAAGCGACTTTACACGCGACGGAAAAGGATCGCCGGCCATTGGTGCTTGCCTCCATCGTCTTGGGGATGTTCATGGCGGCGATCGAAGGCACGATCGTCGCGACGGCGATACCGGATATCGTCGGCGATCTTGGCGGTTTTTCGCATTATAGCTGGGTGTTCTCCGCCTATTTGCTCATGAATGCTTTGACCATTCTCATTTACGGCAAACTTGCCGATCTATACGGGCGAAAACCGGTTTATCTTTTCGGCGTCATCGTTTTTCTCATCGGCTCGTTGTTGGCCGGTTTTGCCCAATCCATGGGGATGTTGATTCTTTTCCGCGTCATTCAAGGCCTCGGCGCTGGCGCCGTTCAACCGATCGCGATGACGATGGTCGGCGATTTATATACGCTCGAAGAACGCGGACGCATTCAAGGTTATTTGTCTAGCGTTTGGGGCATTTCCGCCATCATCGGACCGGCGCTCGGCGGCCTGTTCGTTGAATATTTAAACTGGTCCTGGGTGTTTTGGATGAATGTGCCGATCGGGCTCTTATCCATGGCGGGTATCGCCTGCTTTTTTCGCGAAAACGTCGCGGTGAAAAAGCACGCGATTGATTATCTGGGAGCGTTTCTCTGCTTCCTCGCGATCGCCGCGCTCATGATTTTGCTGATACAGGGCGGCACGGTTTGGCCGTGGTTGTCGCCGCCGGTTTTCGGCTGCGCCTCGGTGTTTGTTGTGGCCTTCCTTTTGTTTTTGTGGCGGGAGAGGCGGGCCAAAGAGCCTGTCGTGCCCTTGAATCTATGGAAAAATCCGTTGATTGTCGTCGCCAACATCGTTAATTTGACGACGGGCATCGTCATCATCGGTTTGACGAGCTTTTTGCCGTCGTACGTGCAAGGGGTGATGGGCCGGTCGGCTTTGGTCGCCGGCTTCACGCTCACCGCGATGTCGATCGGTTGGCCGCTCGCCGCAACGGTGGTCGGCCGGCTGCTGGCACGCCATGACCATCGGAAGATTGCGGTGACGGGTGGTGTGGCGCTCATCGTCGGCGGCTTCTTTTTCCTGACGTTGCATGCGGAAAAGGGACCGTTATGGGCGGCGCTCGGTTCGTTCCTCATCGGCGTCGGCATGGGATCGACGACCACGACGTTTATCGTGGCGATTCAGAGCAGCGTCGGCTGGCAGCTGCGCGGCGCGGCGACGTCTTCCAACATGTTCATGCGCATGTTGGGGAGTGCGACCGGTGCCGCTTTGCTCGGCGGACTGCTGAATATGCGGTTGAAAGCCTTTATTCATGAACACCGGGGGCGCGAGCCGTTGTCGCTCGATTCCGCCAACGCCTTGTTGGAAAACCGTACGGTCCACGTGTCGGGACATGGCTTGAAGGTTTTGAAAGCAGGCTTGGAAAGCGGTTTGCACGCCGTCTACATCGGGGTGTTCGCCTTTGCCGTGCTCTCGTTTCTCCTCATCCTTTTAATTCCGCGCAAGGCGATGGGCGAAGCGAAGGCGGGGCAATGAGCGCTGCCCGGAGGTTGCGGCGGCGATAATTCAACGCAAAACCGGCTCGGGGGGAAGGCGCATGCCGGGCGGACCCGAGCCGGTTTTTGTTCGTTCGCCGCGTTTTCGATCCCAAGCTGCTTAATCTTTTCGTTCGATGAATTCCGTGCGGTTGCCGAATGGATCGCGGATCGTAAAGCGCTCGGCGCCTGGGATCGGTTTTTCTTCCTGAATGGCGATTCCCTTTTCTTCGCAAAGCCGGCGCAACCGGGCGATGTCGCGCACGCGGAAGGCGACGTGGCGCTTGCCTTTTTCGCTTTCCATCGGTTCCGTCCCGATGTGGAGCTCCAATGCGCCGACGCGGTACCAGACGCCGCCGTTCGGCTTTAAACTGTCCGGTTTTTCGATTTCTTCAAGGCCGAGCCAGTCGCCGTAAAATGCCCGGGCCTTTTCTTCCTGGCCTACGGGAATCGTGATTTGCACATGATCGATCGCGAGGATGTCGCGCACGGTCGTCTCCTCCTTTACAGTTCAGCGAATTTCCTCTTTCTGTTCACGATTTCATCATACAGTCCCGCTTGTAAAAAGGAAAATCAATTATTATTATATTTTCTTATAAGAAAATATTATGAAAGGTGGAACCCGTGTTGCAACGCACCGATTGGCAAATCATCGTCGTCTTGGCCGAGGAAAAAAATATGCGAAGGGCGGCCGATCGTTTGTTCGTTTCCCAACCCGCTTTGAGCCAACGGTTGCAGTCCATCGAGGAGGACTGGGGCGTCCCCCTTTTCATACGCACGAAGCGCGGGCTCGTCATCACGCCGGAGGGTGAGAAAGTGGCGGCATTCGCCAAGAAAGTCATCGCCCAAGAGAATCATTTGCGCGAAGCCATTCAAACGAGCGAGGAGGACGTTTTCGGTACGCTGAAAATCGCCGTGGCGTCGATCGCCGGCCAATATTGGCTGCCGAAGGTGCTCAAAAAGTTCGTCACCCGCTACCCGCTCGTCAAAATTTCGCTCGTCACCGGGTGGTCGAGCGAAATCATGCGCCACATGTATGAGGACGACAGCCACATCGGGATCGTTCGCGGGGAAACGAAATGGCGCGGCCCAAAGATTCATTTGTTCAGCGATTCCCTCCATCTCGTCGATACCGAAATCGCTTCGCTCGATGAGCTGCACGGGAGTCAGAAGCCGTTTATTCAGTTCAAAAGCGATTCGACTTATTATCAAGTCATCCAAGACTGGTGGCACAACCATTTCAAAAAAGCCCCGGAGCGGACGATCGTCGTCGATCAAATCGAAACGTGCAAACAAATGGCGATCAACGGCATCGGCTACGCCATCCTCCCGTCCATCAGCTTGACGGAGAAGGAGCGGGGCATCCATAGAATTCCGTTAAAAGATAAAAACGGCGCGCCGCTCGCCCGCGACACGTGGCTCGTCGCCCACGAAGACGCGTTGAAATTGAAACAAGTGAAAGCTTTCGTCGATTTATTGATCTCGGACGAATCCTCCGATGGCTGCTGGCTCTGAATGGACTTTGCCGGTCGAATTCGGTAAGATAATAGCGTCTGAGGGAGGTCAACAAGATGAAACTGAAAGATGCAAATGAAATCATCGCCTTTATTCAAAACAGCGAGAAGAAGACTCCTGTTAAGGTCTACATAAAAGGCGATTTGGAAGGCATCGACTTTGGCCGCGATTCCAAAGCGTTCATCAACGGCCGAACGGGGGTCGTTTTCGGCGAATGGCAAACGATTCGCGAAGTTTTGGAAAAGCATGCCGGACAAATTGAGGATTATGTCGTTGAAAACGATCGGCGCCACTCGGCGATCCCGCTTCTGGACTTGAAAAATGTTCAAGCCCGGATTGAACCGGGAGCGATCATTCGCGATCAAGTCGAGATCGGCAAAAACGCCGTGATCATGATGGGTGCCGTCATCAACATCGGCGCGGTCATCGGCGAAGGCACGATGATCGACATGAACGCGGTGCTCGGCGGCCGGGCGACGGTCGGGAAAAACTGTCATGTCGGAGCCGGCGCGGTCTTGGCCGGCGTCATCGAACCGCCGTCGGCTCGGCCGGTCATATTGGAAGATGATGTGCTCGTCGGCGCGAACGCCGTCATTCTCGAAGGCGTCAAAGTCGGCAAAGGCGCGGTCGTCGCCGCCGGCGCGGTAGTGACGGAAGACGTTCCGCCGTACACGGTCGTTGCCGGCGTCCCGGCCCGTGTTATCAAACAGATCGATGAAAAAACCCGGGCAAAGACCGAAATCAAACAAGAGCTGCGCCAGTTGGCCGAAGAGTGAGGCTGACTGGGGCTGTTCCTTGTTTTTCATAAGCCACGGCAGGTTGGCTTCGTCCCGCAAGCCCGTGAAGGATCAGCGATAGAGAGGTTTTCGTCTGCAAGAAGTGTTTTTATTAAAAGGGAGATGCGCGGAGTGACCGATTGGAAACAACTTGATGAAACCTATCTCATGCCGACGTATGCGCACATAAAATTGCCGATCGCGATTGATAAGGGCGAGGGCAACTATTTGTATGATGTGGACGGCAAAAAATATCTCGATCTTTTTACCGGATTGGCGGTGAACATCCTCGGGCATTCCCACCCGAAAATCGTGGCCGCGCTGAAAGACCAAGGCGAACGGTTTTTGCACATTTCAAACGTCTATTTGAATGTGCCGGCGATCCGGCTCGCCCGGCGCTTGTCCGCACTGACCCTTAAAGGCAAAGTGTTTTTTGCGAATTCCGGCGCCGAAGCGACCGAAGCGGCGATCAAGTTGCTTCATAAATATCGCAAAAAAGTCGCGCCCGACCGCCGCGGGGTGATCGTGTTGAAAAACGGGTTTCACGGGCGGACGCTCGGCGCTTTGAAATTGACCCGCCAGCCCGGCGTTTATCAAGATTTCCCCGTGGCTGCCGTCGACGTGTTGGAAGTCGAACCGGGCAACCTCGAGGAATTGGATGCCGCCCTGGCGGAAAGACCGCTCGCCGTCTTGTTGGAACCGGTGCTCGGTTCGGGGGGCGTCATCCCCTTAAGCGATGACTATTTAAGGGAAGTTGAAAAACGCGCGCGCGCGGCGGGGGCCTTGGTTTGTATCGATGAAATACAGACGGGGATGGGCCGGACCGGTAAGCTTTTTGCTTATCAACATGCCGGCATCGAGCCGGATGTCATATTGTTCGCCAAAGGCATCGGCGGCGGGTTGCCCCTCGGCGGCATCGTCGCCAGACCGGAATGGTCGGACCTGTTCGGCCCGGGCGACCACGGAACGACGTTCGCGCCGTCGCCCGTCGCTTGCGCGCTCGGCAACGCGGTCCTCGATGTCTTGCTTGAAGACGGCTTGCTGGACGAAGCGGCGGAGACGATGAAGTATTTTTGGGAAAAACTCCGGCAACTGAAAGCGGATTGTCCGGCGATCGGCGAGATTCGCGGCCGGGGCTACATGGTCGGGATCACGACGTCCTTTGATGCCGACCGCGTCCGCCGGTTGCGCCTCGATCTTTTGCGGGACGGATTTCTCATCGATGTCACGCAAAAAACGATCATCCGCCTCTTGCCGCCTTTGACTTTGGGAAAAGCCGATATTGACCGGTTCATCGAGGCGCTGTCCGCGCGGTTGAACCAAATGAGTAAAGAGGGATGATCGCCTTGGCCATCGATTTAATCGCGACGCGCCGCGCTTTCCATAAGATTCCGGAACCCGGTTCCAAGAGGTCAAAACGCAGGCGCTCATTCTCGATACGTTGAAGCGCATGCCCCATCAAGAGCGGATGGCGATCCGGACATGGCGGACCGGCGTCATCGTCCGGATCACAGGGACGAATCCGCGGCGGACGATCGGTTATCGCGCCGATATCGACGGTTTGCCGATCTCGGAGGAAACCGGATATCCGTTCCGCTCGGAGCACGAAGGCTACATGCACGCGTGCGGCCATGATTTTCACATGACGATCGCCCTCGGCGCGATCGAGCGATGGTTGACCGAGCCGCCCCAAGATGACGTCGTCGTTCTTTTTCAACCGGCTGAGGAAGGGCCGGGCGGGGCGGTCCCGATGATGGCGAGTTCCGTGTTTCAAGAGTGGAAACCGGATAAAATCTTTGCGCTCCACATCGCGCCGGAGTATCCGACGGGCGTCGTCGCGGTGCGGGAAGGGCTGCTTTTCGCCAACACTTCGGAGCTCTTCATCGATTTCCGCGGCAAGGGCGGACACGCCGCTTATCCGCACACGGCCAATGACATGGTCGTGGCGGCGAGCCATTTCGTGACCGCCTTGCAATCCATCGTTTCGCGCCGCGTCGATCCGCTGGATGCTGCCGTCGTTACCATCGGAAAAATCAGCGGCGGGACGAAGCAAAACATCATTGCCGAAACCGCGCGTTTAGAAGGGACGATCCGTGCGCTCAAACCGGAAACGATGGCGGGGATCAAGCGGGAGATCGAAGCCTTCGCCGAAGGATTTTCGACCGCTTTCGGTTGCGACATTTCCATTGATTACGGTTCGAATTATTATCAGGTGTACAATGAACCGGAGGAAACGAAACGGTTCATCGAATATTGCCGGCAAGCCGGCCGTCCGGTCGTGGAATGTGAAGCCGCGATGACCGGCGAAGATTTCGGCTATTTTTTGAAACAGATCCCCGGGTTCATGTTTTGGCTCGGCGTCGACTCGGAGGCCGGACTCCATCATCCGAAGCTCATGCCTGATGAACGTGCGCTCGCCGCGGGAGTCGAGATCGTCGCGGGCTATATATATGAAGTCGGAAGGACCCGATGAGCGCCCCAAAGGCCCGTCGCGTTGATCGGACCGTGCGGTAAGCGCAGAGCCTGCCGCATGGATTCCATGGCGATGGGCGGTGTGAGAGCGGTCGTCCCAAGGAGATGCAGCGCCGCCATGATAGGAGCCGCCCTTAATGATGTGATTTTTCCGGAGCATATCTTTCGGCGCGGGTGGAAAACTAACAATGAGCCCCGCACGGGCGAAAGGTGTCGGCTCGGCAAGTCACATTTATTTTTGGGAGGACATATCATGGCAAAAATCGCTGTTGAAGAATCCTTGAGCGCGGTGCGCGCGGCGCTTGAGGAAAGAGGTTATGACGTCGTTACGCTTCGGTCGGAAAAAGACGCCGAGGGGTGCTTGGGCTGCGTCGTGACGGGCCAAGACGCCAACGTGTTGGGCGTTCAAGATGCGGTGATCGCCGGCCCGGTCATTGACGCCCGCGGCCTGAGCGCGGATGACGTCGTCAGGGAACTCGAGGAACGCATCAAGCATTAAAGGTTGCGTGAAAAAAGGCAGCTTCGGGCTGCTTTGGCCTATATTATTTTTTTATCTTCCATTATGTACGGTTTGGCTTGCGTGCGGGTGGCGTCAGCGTTCACCCGGCGCGGGCGCGCGCAAAAGACCGCCCCGGATGGGCGGCTTGCGCGGTTTGCCTAGTATTCAAAAAGAACCCGCGGATTCTTTGCGAGATCAATATGCTGCGGGATAGGATTTTAAAATCCGATCTTCGTCAATAATGAAAAACGATTGCTAGAACAGTGAGATCAGGAGGAATGGAGAAATGCCGGAACGCATGGTAGGAACACAAGCGCCGCGCTTTGAAATGGATGCGGTGATGCCAAATAAAGAATTCGGAAAGGTCAGCCTTGAGGAGAACATGCGGCGCGGGAAGTGGACGGTGCTGTTCTTCTATCCGATGGACTTTACTTTCGTCTGCCCGACGGAAATCACGGCGATGAGCGACCGGTATGAAGAGTTTGTTGATCTTGACGCCGAAGTCATCGGGGTTTCAACGGATACGATTCATACCCATCTCGCCTGGATCAAAACGCCGCGCGAAGAAAATGGGCTTGGCGATGTAAAATATCCGCTGGCCGCCGATACCAACCACGAAGTCTCGAAAAAGTACGGCGTGCTCATCGAAGAAGAAGGCGTCGCGCTCCGCGGTTTGTTCATCATCGATCCCGAAGGTGAACTGAAATATCAAGTCGTGCATCACAACAACATCGGCCGCGATGTCGATGAAGTTTTGCGCGTGCTTCAGGCGCTGCAAACCGGCGCCTTGTGCCCCGCCAACTGGCGGCCGGGACAAAAAACGCTGTAAGTTTGAGCGTTTGAAACATCTCGTCGCCGTTGCGGCGGCGGATTCCGACGTTTTTGGAAAAGCCGTCTCAAAAGTCCCGTTTCAGGGCTTTTGGGACGGCCATATTTTTTTCGGAGGTCTATTGAGATAAATTTAAAGATCCTTTATGCCGCTTATCTTTCGCAATTTTTTTGAAACGATTGGCGCGTTTGATCAACCTGCCGGCAATGCCCATCGGAACGCGTGCCACCGCTTTTTCTGTATGGCACTCTCCTAAATATTTTTTCGCAGAGTCTAATAAAAAACGCTTGATTTTCAGAAGCCGCTTCACAATGATCCTTAAAACTTTTTTTAAAACCGTTCCACCCGGTCCAGCCATTCATTGATCAACGCATGAAACAATTGCGGTTGTTCGATCTGCAGATTATGGCCGGCCAGATCGAGAACCGCGAACGTCGCGCGCGGGAATCGCTCCAAGATGCCATAGGCATCTCTATAGCCGACGGATGCGTCCTGTCTGCCGAGCAAAAAGACGCTTGGACGGTCAAATTCATGGCCATCCAATTCGAATGTGAACCCTTAATGTTGTTTGATTTTTTCAAGGAAGCGTTGGTCGGCGATGCGGCACCCCGATAAAATTTCTTCCCGATATCTGTTCCAGGTGGATTCATTCAACACGACACCCATCGAGGCGAAATCTTCGGCTTCTTCCTCAGACAAAGAGGATAAAAAGGCGTCATCTTTTTGCAAGATCGTATGATGAGGAACCGTTCGGTCTTCAAAGCGGGGAATGATCATCGGACATATAAAGGCGGCGCCTGAGACTTGTGCTCGGCGTTTGGCAATGATCCCTCTCGCCAAATAACCGCCATAAGATTCCCCGGCAATCAAGAAAGACGCTTGAGGCAGAGTCTTATCTATAAAAGCCAAAACCGCCTCCAACATGTCATCCGTCGTATCGATCCTCTCATAGTTCTTGCTTTGCCCCATGCCGGGAAGATCGATGTATATGCGTTTGTAACCTTCCCTTTCCTTGAAAATGGGCTCCATGCAACCGCTCATTAATCGATGGTCCGGGGAAAAACCGTGGATCATGAGGATCGGTTGTCCTTCTCCATAATCTTCGTAATAGATTTCGGCGGTGTTCACATGGCAATACGGCACAGGCATCCTCCTCGTCCTTTTTGCTTAACTATATACGAAAGCATGTTCGGTGTAAAGAAAAATCCTGATGGCATGAAGGGATCTTTTCGATAAGGGAAACCTCCCGTCCGGCATTCTCCGTTTGCCCCCAGTCTCATTCAATACTTATAGGAACGCTTCACGCCCGTTTTCAGCGTTCGTTTGGGCGAAGGAGAATGATCAAGTCAAAACGCGCGCAATTTTAAGCAATTCGTTAAAAAAATTACATTTTGACCGATAAATAATGATGAATCACTTTATATATCGGATAATTGTCTGATTTCATTCATTTGATGTATGGTTAATTATTTCGAAATCCGTTATATTAGGGGATGTTACAATTCGAGCGACAGAAATGGGTGGTGACAACATGGACACTTTTAAGCGTTTGAAAATGTTTTATTGGCCGCACAAACGGTATTTGTTCGGTTCTTTATTTTTTTTATTGTTCGTGACGGGCATCACCGTCGTTTATCCCGTCATTTTGCAGCAGACGATTGATAAAGTCATCGTCGATCGGAATTTCGGCTACGCCTCGGTGTTGGCCATCGGCTTCATCGTTCTCATGGCGATCAAGGGGATCGCGGTTTTTTTCCAACAATATCTCGGAAGCCTATTCGGCGTCCGAACCGTTTATGAACTGAGAAAAGCGCTGTATCGGAAACTGCAATATTTACCGTTCCGCTATTACGATAACGCCCGTACCGGCGATTTGATGTCGCGGTTGACCGCCGACGTCGAAGGCTTCCGCTTTTTTTTGTCCCAAGGATTTTCACAACTCTTTAACTTTTTTTTAATCATTACGTTCAGTTTGATCATCATGTTTTCTTATTCGGCAGTGCTGGCGGTCGTCACGTTGTTAATGACGCCGCCGCTCGCGGTGACCGTCTACAAATTTGATAAAAAGGTGCATCCGGCCTTCCGCAGCATTCGCCGCTCCATGGGCCGGCTGAACACGCGCGTCCAGGAAAACATCAGCGGCATGAGCACGGTCAAAGCGTTGGCGCAGGAAAACGAAGAGATCGACCGCTTTGCCGAATACAATACGGATTATAAAAATAAAGAAATTTATACGGCGATGATCTGGGCAAAGTATTTCCCGTTCATGGAGCTGATCGGCAACGTTTGCGTCGTCGTTCTCCTCGCCCTCGGCGGCACGTTGGTCATTAAAGGACAAATGCGGCCCGGCGAGCTCGTCGCCTTTTTTAGCTTGGTATGGTACATCATGGGCCCGCTCATGGATTTAGGGTTCATCATCAACCAGTTTTCCCAGGCGAAAGCCTCGGGCGAACGGCTCTTGCAAATCCTCGATGAACCGAGCGAAATCCATTCGCCGGAGCGGCCGCTCGAAAAAGACCGGATCGCCGGGCATGTCGAATTTCGCAACGTCTCGCTCCGTTATCCGAACGAGACGGCTTTTGCCTTGAAAGACGTCAGCTTTACGGCAAAACCCGGGCAAGTCATCGGCGTCATGGGCGCGACGGGCGCGGGCAAATCGAGCATCACCCACTTGATCGCGCGGTTTTATGATGCCACCTCGGGGGAAGTGCTGATCGACGGCGAACCCGTTCAGAAGTATTCGCTGAAAACGCTGCGGAAGAACATCGGGTTCGTCTTGCAGGAGACGTTCCTCTTTTCATCGAGCATCCGGGACAACATCGCCTACGGAAATCCTGATGCGACGGAGGAAGAAATCATCGAAGCGGCCAAGCGCGCCCAAGCGCACGAATTCATTTCGGAGCTGCCCGACGGTTATGATACGATCCTCGGCGAGCGCGGCCTCGGCTTATCCGGCGGCCAAAAGCAGCGGATCGCCATCGCCCGGGCGCTCTTGATCAACCCGAGCATCTTAATCCTCGATGATGCGACGAGCGCCGTCGACATGCAGACCGAAGCCAAGATTCAAAAGGCGTTCCGCGAATTGATGAAGGGACGGACGACGTTCATCATCGCCCACCGCATTTCATCGGTGCAGCACGCCGACGAAATCCTCGTTCTGGAAAACGGCCGCATCGCCGAACGCGGGACGCACGAGGCGCTCATTCAAAAAAGCGACGGGTTGTACCGCCGCATTTACGACATTCAGTACAAAGATCGCGATGCGTTTAAACTGTATCAAAATGCGTGACAGGGGGAGGGGCCTATATGGAGTTGGAGAAACCGGAGTCGAAATCGCTGGAGAATCGGGAGCGGTTTTATTACACCAGCGATCGCATCATCGAAAAACCGTTCAACTGGGCGCAATTGATGCGGCTTTTGACCTACCTGAAGCCCTATGCGACGACGCTCTTGGTCGGCGCGATCATCGCGCTTCTCATCAACACGGCGCTTCGGCTTTTCGTCCCGATCCTCATCGGGGTGTTCGCCTTTGACAAAGTGATCAAAAACGGCGACTTGCACGGGCTCTATTTGTTGGTCGGGGCGATCGCGGCGTGCTATTTCGCTTCATACGTGTGCAACTTTTTCCGGATCAATTTGACGAACCGGCTCGGTCAATATGTCATCTATGATTTGCGGAAAACGCTGTTCAACCACGTTCAATTTTTGTCGCACCGCTTTTTCAATTCGCGCTCGGCCGGATCGATTCTCGTGCGCATCATCAACGACGTCAACAGTTTGCAAGATTTGTTTACCAGCGGCGTCATCAATACGATGACCGACCTGTTGATGCTCGGGGGCATTATCGTCATCTTATTTTCTTTGAGCTGGAAATTGGCGATCGCGGTCATGCTCATCATCCCGGCCATGTTTTTCTTATCGACGAAGTTTCGCCGCACGATCCGACGCGCCTGGCAAGTGGTGCGCGCGAAGCAGTCGAAATTGAATTCCCATTTGAACGAAAGTTTGCAAGGCATTCGCGTGACGCAATCTTTTACGCAGGAAATCAACAACCGCGCGTTCTTTGACGGCGTCAACTACGAAGCTTTTGAGAGCATGCGGATCGCCAACAAAAAGAACGCCGCTTTCCGGCCGTTTGTGGAGATGTCCAACGCCATCGGTTCGGCCATCTTGATCTGGTTCGGTTCTTATTTGATTTTGCACGCGGATCTGTCGACGGGCGTTTTCGTTTCCTTCGCCTTTTATCTCGGGATGTTCTGGGATCCGATCTCGCGGCTCGGGCAGACGTACAACCAATTGCTCGTGGCGATGGCTTCGTCGGAACGGATTTTTGAATTTCTCGACGAAAGGCCGAATGTCGTCGACGTGGAACGGCCGGTGAGCATGGAGCACATCAAGGGGACCATCGATTTCGAAGACGTCCGTTTTACCTATGATGATAAGCGCGAAGCTTTAAAAGGCATCAATCTCCACATCGCAGCGGGTGAGACGGTCGCTCTCGTCGGCCACACCGGTTCAGGCAAATCGACGATCGCCAATTTGATCGCCCGGTTTTACGACCCGACATCCGGCGCGGTGAAGTTCGACGGCATCGATATTCGCCGCATCAAACTCAGCGAATTGCGGGCGAACGTTTCCACCGTCATCCAGGAAACCTTCATCTTTTCGGGAACGATCATGGAAAACATCCGGTTCGGGCGGCCCGATGCGACCGAAGAGGAAGTGATCGCCGCCGCCCGGGCGGTCGGCGCACATGCTTTTATTGAACGGCTCGCGAACGGTTACCAAACCGAAGTGGAAGAACGGGGCAACGCGCTGTCCGTCGGGGAGCGGCAATTGCTCTCCTTTGCGCGGGCGCTGCTGGCGAATCCGAAGATTTTGATTCTTGATGAAGCGACGTCAAGCATCGATACCGAAGCCGAGTTGAAAATTCAAGAGGCGATGAAGAAGCTGCTTGAAGGACGGACGTCGATCGTCATCGCCCATCGGCTGTCCACGATTCGCGATGCGGACAAAATCGTCGTTTTGGAAAACGGGGAAATTCTTGAGCAAGGCACGCACGATGAGCTGATGAGAAGACGCGGCAAATATTATCAACTCGTCCTCAGCCAATTCAACGCGCTTGAAGCGGTGTGAGGGCCGGTGCCCGGGTTTTCATGAAACCCGGGTTGCTCGTTTTCCGGGATCGGTTTCGGGCCGCGCTTCAACCAAAACAAGGCTTCGGAATGGCTAAAATGACGAAAAAGCGGCGTCCCGTTGCCCGTTCGCATCGGTCGGTGAAGGCCAGCGGCGGCGCGGCTTTTTTCTTTTATATTGACGCTTGGAAAACGGAGATTTATGATGAGGTTGGAGTCAATTGCATACGTGAATCAAAACGGGTTGGCGTCGACGCACGTCGCGCCATGAAAAGGGAAGTCCGGTGAAAATCCGGCGCGGTCCCGCCACTGTGAATGGGAGCCGCCTGCACGATGCCACTGTCTTCGGACGGGAAGGCGCAGGGGGCGATGATCATGAGCCAGGAGACCTGCCCGTTTTGAAACACCGAAGGACCTACGAGGATAGGGAGGTGTGTCCAAAGGCTTTTTACGGCCGTCAAGGCTCGTTTTGGCATCTCCTTCGGGAGATGTTTTTCTTTTAATTCCGACTATATTTAATAGCGAGGTGACACGCATGCACCGATTGCGGAAGACGGCGATTTTAATGTTGGCGCTCGTCCTCGTCCTTTTTCAATGGGCGGCGCTGAGTCCGCACGCCCGCGCGAAAGCGGTCGATCCGGCGGTGACGGTTTCCGCGCAAACCTTGGACGGCAAAGACGTCCTCGCCATGACCGCCGTGCCGATCAAAGACGGGGACACGGCATTTGATGTTTTGAAAAAAGCCGCGGAACAGCAAAAGCTGGATTTTCGATATACGGAATATTCTTTTGGCGTAACGATCGATCAAATCGGAACGATCGCACCGAAATGGGATCCCGACCATGAATATTGGGGATTTTTTATAAACGGAAAATATAGTGATCTCGGCGCTTCTTCCTACAAAGTCAAGCCCGGGGACGATGTGCTTTTCAAGGTGGTCAAAGATGAGCCCGAAAAGATCCCCGTTACGGTCACCATAAAAGGGAAAGATGTGCCCGACAAATATGTGGATCAAACGGTGGAAGTCGCCGCGGGCAGCAACGTCTACGATGCCGTTAAGCTCGCCTTTGGCGACGACGTGCAGGCATCGATCGACGATCAATATTTCGCATATATAAATAACATCGGCGGCTTGTTGAAAAAAGACCAATATTTTTGGATATCGGTCAACGGCAAGGACTTGAGCAGCGGTGTTTCCTCGACCCCGGTTCATGCCGGAGACAAGATCACCCTTGAAATCCGCGATTTACAAGGAGGGTCCGGCGACGGCGCGAACGGCGGCGGCTCCGGCGGAGCCAATCCGCCGGCGGATCAAGGCGGCTCAAACGGGCAGCCGGCCAATCATAGCGGCATTTCGGCCGGCGTTTTGCAATCGGCCATTCAGCGCGGCTTTGATTATCTCCTTGCCCATGAGAAAGCCGGAGCGCTCGATTTTTACGGAGCGATGGCGCTCGCCCAATCCGGCAAAAGCGTTCCGCCTTCTTTCATCAACCGTGTGACGGCCGACCTTGCGGCGAATCAAGGCGTTTTTCGCAACGTCACCGATTATGAAAAATACGCGCTCGCCGTCACGGCCGCGGGCTATGATGCCACGAATTTCCACGGCTATCGCCTCATCGAAAACATTTATAATAACCCGCGCTTGACCAATCAAGGAACGAACGGCGTCATCTTCGCCTTGCTCGCGCTCGACAGCGGCCATTACAACGTGCCGGCGGACGCGAAATGGACGCGGTCCAAGCTCGTCGATACAATCTTGAAAGCACAAAACGCCGATGGCGGCTGGGCGTGGGCCGGCTCGCAGTCCAGCGTCGATATGACGGCGATGGCGATCTCAGCGCTGGCGCCTTACAAAACCCAATCGTCCGTTCAATCGGCGATCGCCAAGGCGGTTCATTGGCTATCCGCCAAACAAGATGAGAACGGCGGTTTTCAAGATGCGTTCAACGGCGGAGACACAAGCGAATCGACCGCCCAAGTCATCGCCGCATTGACCGCGGCGGGAATCGACCCGGCCGGCTCCGAGTTTACGAAAGCGAAGGGGAATCCGGTCAGCCACCTCTTGAAGTTTCAACGGCCGGACGGCGGTTTCAGCCACGTCAGCGGCGACGCGTCCAGTCCGATGTCGACCAATCAGGCGGTGTTCGCCCTCGTCAGCTATCAACGATTCCTTAAAGGAGCGGGTTCGGTTTTTCAATTTACCCATGATGCCGGCGCGTTGAAAAAAGCGTCCGGTGCCGTTCACGCCGCCCCTTCCCACAAAGGCGAAGGGCGACCGCTCCCGGATACGGCCGGATCCGCCTATAATTGGCTCGTTGCCGGCGCTTGTTTGCTCGCGCTCGGTGCGCTGATCCTCTTCGGCGTTCAGAAGAGACGGCAAAGCCTCTAGAAGTATCAAAAGCATTCGGGGGGAGTCCGCGATGAAACGATGGCGCAGATGGGCCGCGCTTTTGACCGCCATTTTCTTGCTGGCCGGAATGACGGCCTGCCAAGCCGATCCGGTGGGCGGCCCGTCGAACCATGCCGATGGGCCAAAGGCCGAAGTGAAGAAACATGACGGCCAGACAAAGGCGGAAGCGCCCCATACCAAAAAAAAGGAGACCGTAAAGAACAGCCGGCAAACCGAGCCGGGGCAATCCAAAACGACGCAAACTAAGACGACGCGCGCGGACGACACCAAGACCGATTCGGGCCAAGCCCAAACGGCGTCCACGCCTTCGGCGCCGGCTTCCGCGCCGAAGGCACGCGCTTCAACGCCAGAAAAACAAAACGGCGATCAAGCCCATGCCGCAAAATCACCGGCACCCGCCCAGGCAAAAACAAAAGCGGCTCGATCCAGCCCTGCGGAGACGGTGACGGTTTCCATCATCGGCCTGGGCGGCAAGCCGATCGTCGCCGCGACGAAAACCGACTATAAACCGGGCGAAACGGTGCTTGACGCGACGCTCGCCATTGCCAATTCAAAGCATATAGCCGTCGATTGCGATGGACGAGGTGTTTTTGCGTATGTCAAAGGGATTAACGGGCTATATGAATTTGATAAAGGTCCGAAAAGCGGTTGGCTCGTCATGAAAAACGGACAGTTGCTCCATCGCAGTGCGGGGGCCGAGAAGCTGAAGCCGGGCGACGTCGTCAAATGGTTTTATACCACCGACTATACGAAAGCCGGAGGATCGGGGTCATGAATGGCGGGATGAACACCTTTCACCCCGCCGTCCCCTTCTTTTTTTATGCGGGCGGGGCGGTGCTCATCATGGTCGCCCGCCATCCGGTTTTTTTGGCGACGATCTTGCTCGTTCTCATCGGGCACAGCCTTGTCATGGACCGCGGCCGGACGCTGCGGCGCTGGTGGGGGGCGATCGTGCTGATGAGCGGTTTTTTTCTCGTCATCACGCCGCTCGTCAACCGGCTCGGCACTCACATTTTATTTTATTTCAACGGCCGGCCCGTGCTTGAAGAAGCCGTTTATCAGGGCGTGATGACGGCGCTGTCGCTCGCGGCCCTTCTGGTGCTCTTTCTGAATTATAATCAAGTGATCACGGCCGAGAAGTTTCTCTTTTTGTTCGGGAAACTGCCGCAGTGGGCGTTGGTTGCGACGCTGGCCGTTCGTTTCGTCCCGGAATTGCAGCGCCGCCTCGGCGATATTCAAACCGTTCAACGGGCGCGCGGATTATCCGTCACGGCCGGCCCGCTTCAGGCGAGATTGAAAAACGGATTGGCGCTCGTTCAAATGCTTTTGACGCTTTCGCTTGAAGAAGCGCTGCAAACCGCCGATTCCATGAAGGCGCGCGGCTACGGAACGGGCAAACGGTCGCAGTACAACCCTTACCGCTTCCGGCCCGCCGATCGCTTGGCGTTGCTCTTTCTCGCGGCGGTCTTTGGCCTCGCGCTGTTCGGATGGCGTCTCGGCGACTTGGTGCTCACGCTCCGGCCCGTCCTGGAACCCGTGTTTCTTCACGGCCGGGAATGGTTTTATCTCTTCGTCGTCGGCGTCTATTTTGGCTTTCCGTTGTTCATCGAGGGAAGGGAGGCGTGGAGATGGCGCTCTTGGAAGTGAAAGATCTCTGGTTCACATACCCGGAAGAAAAACGGCCGGCTCTTGCCGATGTGTCCTTCGCCGTCGATGCGGGGGAGTTCGTCGCCCTTTGTGGTCCGTCGGGAAGCGGGAAATCGACGTTGCTCCGCTTGCTGAAACCGGAAATCAGCCCGTACGGCCGGCGGTCGGGCGCGATTTTTTATGACGGTTCGCCGCTTGCCGACATTCCGCCGGCCCGATGTGCGCGGGACATCGGCTTTGTCTTTCAAGATCCGGACAACCAGATCGCGATGGATCGCGTGCTGGGAGAATTAGTGTTCGGCCTTGAAAACCTGGGAATGGACACCGGGATGATGCGGCGGCGCGTCGCGGAAATCGTCCATTTTTTCGGGCTGGAGCCGCTTCTGGACCGGAAAACCCATGAATTGTCCGGCGGGCAAAAACAGATGGTCAATCTCGCCGCGGTGTTGATGATGGAACCGCGCATCCTTTTGTTGGACGAACCGACGGCGCAATTGGATCCCGTCAGCGCCAAGGATTTTTTCAATATGCTGCGGCGGATGAACGAGGAGCTCGGCATCACCGTCCTCATCGCCGAACACCGGCTGGAGGACGTCTGGCCGCTCGCCGATCGCGTCATCATGCTGGAGGACGGACGCCTCCGCCACGTCGGTAAGCCCCGCGAGGTGATCGGAAAGCTTTTTGCCGAGGGCGATGTAAGTTTCATCGATTATCTGCCCCGGGCCAGCGTGCTGTACCGCCAATTCACCGTAGAGGCGGAGCGGGAGCGGATCCCGATCACGGTGAAGGAAGCGAAGCGCTGGCTTGCCGGATTGACCGTGGTTGAGAAGGCGGAGGGACGCTCAATAAAGGATCCCTGTGTCAACGAATGTCCGGATTCCGAAAACGCCGCATCCGCTGGGAGGTTCAAGGCCGAGGCACGCCGCCGGCGCGAGGCGCCGGTGCTCGAAGCCAGAGCGGTGCGCTTCCATTATCGAAAAAACGATCCGCCGGTGCTCAATCATTTGTCGTTGAAAATTGACGTCGGTGAGCGGCTGGCGATCGTCGGCGGAAACGGCACGGGAAAATCGACGTTGATCAAAACGTTGGCCGGGCTTCTGACGCCCCAGAGCGGGACGATTTGGTTTAAAGGAAAAAAAATCAAAAGCGAACCGCCGGAAGCGATTGGCTATTTGCCGCAGAATCCGAAGCTCTTTTTTATGGAGGAGACGGTCGAAGACGCTTATCGGCATGCGCTGGAGCGGGGCGGGACGAGCCCTGCGTTGCTGGAGGACTATTTGAACTTTTTTGAGATCGGGCACTTGACCGCCCGCCATCCTTATGATTTGAGCGACGGAGAACTGCAAAAGGTCGTTCTCGTTTGCCTCTTGCTGGAGCGTCCAGACGTGCTCTTGATCGATGAACCGACCAAAGGACTGGATCCGGCGGTGAAAAAACGCTTCGGGAAGCTGTTGAAAACGCTGAACCAAGAAGAAGGCTTGACGGTTGTTTTTGTGACTCACGACATCGAATTCGCCGCTCAAGTCGCGACGCGTTGCGCGATGATGTTCCGCGGGGAAATCACCGCGGAAGGCGATCCCCATGCGTTTTTCACCGGAAACGCGTTTTACACGACCGCCGTCGGCCGCATAACGAGAGGGGCAGGCGTTCCGGAAGTGTTGACGCCCGAGGAGGCGAAAAAGCGATGGCTCGTGGCCAAGGATGGATCGTAGCTTGTACGCTGGCGGCCGTCGCGCTCGTCATCGCTTTCAGCGCGCTCAAGGTCGACAACTATTTCTTCATCAGCGCCGTTCTCTTGGTTTTGGGGATCGCGCCGTTTTTCATCCGCTTCGAGCGCCGGCGCATCGACGGCCGCGAGCTCGTTTTCATCGCGATGCTCGCCGCGATCGCGGCCGTGAGCCGCGTGCCGTTCGCGCCGATACCGAGCGTGCAGCCGACGACCTTTGTCATCATCATGAGCGGGCTGGCCTTTGGGGCTGAGAGCGGCTTCGTCGTCGGGGCGCTCGCCGCGATCGTTTCCAACTTGTTCTTGGGACAAGGTCCGTGGACGCCGTGGCAGATGACGGCGTGGGGCTTAATCGGGGCGGCGAGCGGCGGGCTGCGCCATACCGCTTTGATGCGCGGGCGGTGGGGGCGGTGTCTCTTTGGCTTTGTGGCCGGTTTTTTATTCGGCTGGTTTATGAATGTGTCGGTCATGTTTACATTGGGCGCTGTTGGTCCCGGGGAAATCGTCAGTTTATGCGCCGCGTCGTTTTTTTTCGATCTCGCCCACGCGTTATCCAACGTCTTCTTTCTCTATTTCTTCGGAAACGGTTGGCTGCGGGTTTTGCATCGTTTTAAAAGAAAATACGGGCTGCTCGACCGCTAATCAAAGAGCGGCACCCGATGACGGGCCCCCTCTCTCCGGAGACGGGGGCTTTTCATGGCCGCCTGCCGTTGGTGGATAAGGCGAACGCGGAAAAAAGGCCGAACGGATGGCGTCATCCGCCTGTTTTGATCGGCATGCCCCCTGATTAGGCCGATCGGACGAGGTCTTTCTTTTCATCAGAAAAAAATTTAGATAAACTTAAAGAAGCCGAGAAGCGCCTCGGGTTCGCTGACCCGCGGTGAGGATATACTATTCTCAACCGCCTTCGGAGGGGCCTGCGTTATTGTTCGCGTATTTTTTTTCGCGAATGGGCCCGCAGAAAACGTGGGGCCGGCCCCAATAAACCGAGATGAGGTCCCGGATCGGTTCGAAAAAGGAGGGATGTTCATGACGGCGGAATGGGACGTCACCTTGCTGTGGATCGTTTTGTACAGTTATATGATTCTTGCGTCCGTGGATTTGGGCGCGGGATGCTATGCCGCGTATCTGCTCGCCACCCATCGCGATGCGCCGGCGCTCCGGCGATTGACCCGCTATTTGTCGCCTGCCTGGGAAACCGGCCATTTCATGTTTCTCGTCATCATTACGCTTTATATTCTTTCGATTTTTCCGGAGATCCGACAAGCGCGGGAAGCATTCATCGTACCCGGTCTGATCGTTGTCGCCCTGTATATCGTACATATTGCGCTCCTCGCGGCGGTAAAGATGCGTCCGACAACGAAAGTGGCCGCTTTCGCTTGCGCGGCTTCGGGCCTGTTGCTCGCCGTGATTCTTGCGACGGCTTTAACGGTGAGTGAAGGTGGATTCCTGCGAACGGAAGGCGGTCAAACGGCCTTGCGGGCGTCGGTTTTGTTTTCCAGCTTTTATTTTTGGGCGGTGGCTTTGCTTGCGGTCATTTCCGTTCTATACATAAGCGCCATGATATTGGCGCGGACTATGGCTGCCGCCGGCGGTGGTCCGGCGCTGGCCTTCATTCGGAGCGCCGCGCTGTTTTGGAGCGTCCCGACGCTTTTGGCCAGCGCGCTCGTATTCGTCGCCCTCCAACGCCATAATCCCGCCCATTTTAACCATACCTTGGATGTGGCGTGGCTGTTTTTATTGTCGCTCGTTTCGTTTTTAGTCGCCGTATCCATGGTTTTTCAGGACAAATCTTACGGATGGGCCGCGTTTTTCGCCCTGCTGCAATATTTTTTCGCCTTTCTCGGCTACGGAATATCGCATTTGCCCTATTTGATTTATCCGAACGTCCATTTGGAAGCCCGCTTTTCCGGTGCGAGCGGGATGAATGCGGCTTGTGCTGTGGTCGTTTTTTCCCTGTTTATCCCGCTGGTGCTTTTGGCGTGGCGGCAGACGCTGTTCATGAGGAAAGTCCGGAGCGGCGACGAGGGATGAACGGCGGCGCGACGGGAGCCCCAATGTTCAAATACATGGCGCTTCCGGCCGGCGCGGCAAGACCGTTGTGAAGAAATGATGAGCAGTTGTTTTCGGACGGACGGCCCGTTGTCGGGCGATCCATCCATTCATAAAAAAATATCCAAAAACGGCGGCACCCGTATCGCAGACGGGTGCCGCCGTTTGTATTTATTCGATTTCCATGATGATCGGCAGGATCATCGGCTTGCGCCGAGTTTTTTCATAAAGGAACGGCGCGAGGGTGTCGATGATTTCGTTTTTGATCTCGGACCATTGCGTCGTTTTCCGCTCCATGATCTTCTGGAGGTGCGTGGCGAGCAAGACTTGGGCATCGTTGATCAAATCGCTCGATTCGCGCATGTAGACGAAACCGCGCGAGATGATGTCGGGTCCTGCCAAGACTTTGTGCTCTTTCATGTTGATGCTGACGACGACGATCACGAGGCCTTCTTCCGACAGGATGCGCCGGTCGCGCAAGACGATGTTGCCGATGTCGCCGATGCCGTTGCCGTCGACGTACACGGAGCCGGAAGGGATTTTCCCGGCGATGCGCGCGCTGTTTTCGTCAAGGGCGAGGACGTCGCCGTTGTCCATGATAAAGGTGTTTTCCAAAGGCACACCGCAATCGCGCGCGAGTTCCACGTGTTTCTTCAACATGCGAAATTCGCCGTGGATCGGCATGAAAAATTTCGGCTTCATCAAGCGCAGCATCAGTTTTTGTTCCTGCTGGCCGCCGTGGCCGGACGTGTGGATGTTGTCGACGGAGCCGTGGATCACTTCGGCGCCGGCGCGATACAGTTGGTTGATCGTCCGGTTGATGCTGACCGTATTGCCCGGAATCGGCGACGAAGAGAAAATGACGGTGTCGCCCGGCATGATTTGGATTTGCCGGTGGGTGCCGTTTGCGATACGGGATAAGGCGGCCATGGGTTCGCCTTGGCTTCCCGTGCAAAGAATGACGACTTGGTTGTCCGGCAACCGGTTGATTTTTTGCGGTTCGACGAACGTGTCTTTCGGTGCCTTAATGTACCCAAGTTCCTGGCCGATCGTCGTCGACGCTTCCATGCTGCGCCCGAAGACTGCGATTTTCCGTCCCGTTTTGACCGCCGCCTCGACGACCTGCTGCAGACGGTGGATGTTGGAAGCGAACGTCGCGAAAATGATCCGGCCTTTCACCTTTCTGAAAATGTCGGCAATGTTCGCGCCGACTTGGCGCTCGGACATCGTGAACGTCGGCACTTCGCTGTTCGTGCTGTCCGATAGCAAACAAAGCACGCCTTCCCGGCCGATTTCCGCCATTTTCGTTAAATTGGCCGGCTCGCCGACGGGGGTGAAGTCAAATTTAAAGTCCCCGGTTTGTACGATGTTGCCGGGCGGCGTTTTGACGACGATGCCGAACGATTCCGGAATGCTGTGCGTCGTGCGGAAGAAGGTGACGGACGTCTTTTTGAATTTGATGACGTCATCTTCGTTGATCACGTTCAATTTGGCGCGCCTCAGCAGGCCGTGTTCTTCGAGTTTATTGCGGATCAGGGCGATGGCGAGCTTTCCGCCGTAGATCGGGACGTTGATCTGCCGTAGAAGATAAGGCACGCCGCCGATGTGATCTTCGTGGCCGTGCGTGATGAACAGCCCCTTGACCTTGTCCGCGTTTTTTACCAAATACGTGTAATCCGGAATGACATAGTCGATGCCGAGCAGATCGTCCTCCGGAAATTTGATGCCGGCATCGATGAGGATGATTTCATCCTGGTATTGGACGACATAAGTGTTTTTTCCGATTTCTCCTAATCCACCAAGAGCGAAAACGGCGGTTTGATTATTTTTTAAAAATTTCATGTTCACAATTTCTCCACTTCAAAGTTTTTGGATTTTTTTTCATACTCCAGATGGGCCCCTTCCAGGGGCTGAATAAATTCGACGTTCCATTCCCGTTCATACAATTTTCTCCGCACTTCCAGCTCATCATCGGCTTCGACGTAAACCGTGCGGGTGTTTTCCCGCAAAGGCACTTCCTCTTTTGTTTCTTGATACAGAACCTTGAAAATCATGCTGACCTCTCTCCTTAAATCTCTATATATGTAAAGGCACCCAGGCCGTCATTTCATATCAAAAGTCTTTCTATGTAAACCGCCGCGCCGGCGAGTCTATCAACATTATAAATGAATGGTTCGCGTTTTTCATGCATGTGCAAGGGAGCGGGACAGCGGCATGATCCCGAACCCTTGTCGCATGCCAACGGCGGCCCAGCGCGTCAAATGTCAGCCAGGCGATTTTTTGCCAGAAGCTCTTTCATGCGCCGCAGCCATTTTCTTTTAACGCTTTTAAGCATGTCGATAAACCCCCTATAGGCTGATTGATATTGGCCGCACGTTTAGCTTGCGCATGTTTGAGGCAAACCATGTAAACCCTATTGGTTTCGCGAATAAAAAGCCGTGCGCCTGCACGACTTTTTAAAAGGAAAGTGGACGGAACGCGCTGCCCGAACGATCAAAGCGCGGCGGCTGCGCCTTCCGGAATCTTAAAGGGATCCTCCTTATTGATGCGGTCATAAAACAGAATGCCGTTCAGATGATCGATCTCATGTTGGACGGCAATCGCCGCAAGTCCCTTTAATTTCAGCGTGACCTCGTTGTTGTCGAGATCATAGCCTTTGACTTTGATGCGCGCATAGCGCGGCACGTAGCCCGGGACGTCGCGGTCGACCGAAAGGCAACCTTCGCCCGTTTCCAAATAAGTCATTTCGACGGAATGGCTGATGATTTTCGGGTTAAACAGCGCGTATTGATGCAGGCGGTCTTGTTCGTCCGTCAAATAGATCGCGATCATTCGTTTGCTGATCCCGATTTGCGGGGCGGCAAGCCCGATTCCTGCTCTGAGGTTATATTTTTTCGCGATTTCCTCATCCTGGCTGTTGATGAGGAATTCCATCATCGCTTCCAGCGTTTTTTTGTCTTCTTCCGATGGCGGCAGGTCCACTTCTTTTGCGACTTGGCGCAATATCGGATGGCCCTCCCTGACGATGTCGTCCATCGTGATCATACGACCCACTCCTTTTGCCGTTAATGATATTTTATCACAGGTCGTTCCGAACAGGAAACGCGTTCAATTCCGGGATGTTGTGCTCCGGTCCGATATCTTGATTTAATATTTTATAACAGAAGCGGTCAGATGTGAAATGCCGGAACGTTGCGGCTGTCTTTTTTGAAAAGCCAAAACCGCCGCGCAGCGGCACCGCCGGAATCATGACAGGCAAGGCGCCGTTTGTTACAATTTTTGTGCGCAGGGAAATGATGGGGGTATGGGCTTTGGATAAACGACATTGGCCGGCATTATTGGTATTTATTTTATTTATTGTTTTGACCGCGGGGTGCCAGTCCCGTTCGAATGCGGAGAACGCCATATATTTTATGGAAAAATCGGCGGCCGCCGAAACCGGTTTTAATAAAGTGCAACCGTCGCTGGTGGCCGCGGAAAAACGGGAACATCAACTGTTTGAAACCATCATGCAAACCGAGCCGTCGCAAAAAGGCGATATCCGCTCCCGCTGTGAAAAAGCGCTGGAAGCGGTCGGCGATCGCGAACGCATCATTGAAAAGGAAAAAAAGAGCATCGACCGTTCCTACGCGTTGTTTAAAAAAGCGATCCCATATTTAAAAGAAGTTAAAGACGGCCAGGGTAAGGCGCGCGCCGAATCGATGATCCGTCACATGGAAAACCGTTATCGGGCCTTTCAAGCCTTGTACGCCTACTATAAAGAATCCGTCCAAACGGACCGAAAGCTGTTTCAATTGTTAAAAGCCGATCATTTGACGTTCGACGACTTGGAGCGCCAAGTGGTGAAAGCGGATGACCTCTATAAAAAAATCAAAATGGAAAAGGATCTTTTCAATCAACATACGAAAGCTTTCAACGATGAAAAGCGCCGCTTTCACCAAACGTTGGGGCAGGGCGGTTGATGACGGGACAAGCCGATCGAACGGCGGCTATGAAAGCGTTTATAACAGAATTATAACAGATTGAACAAATGATGTATAACAGTTTTGGGATAAGAGATTCAGAGCCTTAATATTGACTTGTTTTCAACAGATCATATAAACTAATTATGACCTGCAGTTGTATTATTTTGACGGTTGTATTGATTAAAACAGTAGGAAAAGGCGGCTTCCGCGACGGCGGTGTTAATTTTTATGCAAAAAGGGAAAACCAATGATAGTAAAAAAGCGTCGCTTGTGTCGCCCGAAAGCACGATCAATACAGCACGCTTTTTCTGAAAGGAAGAGGTGAAAAGGTTGCAAACGCAAATCTTGGAGACCATCGAGCAACAATTCAAGACGTTGCAAATCTTAAATGAAGACGGTGAGATCGTCAACGAAGAAAAAGTGCCCGATCTCACGGACGATCAATTGAAAGAGCTCATGCGCCGCATGGTGTACACACGGATTTGGGACCAAAGGGCGATTTCGCTCAACCGCCAAGGGCGTCTCGGCTTTTACGCCCCGACGGCCGGTCAAGAGGCGTCGATGCTCGCAAGCCATTTCGCCATGGAAAAAGAAGACTGGCTGCTGCCGTCGTATCGCGACATCCCTCAATTGGTGTTCCACGGGGTGCCCCTTGTCAAAGCGTTCCTTTATTCCCGTGGCCATTTTGAAGGCGGCCGCTATGAAGGCGTTAACGCGCTCATGCCGCAAATCATCATTGCGGCGCAATGCACGCAAACGGCCGGCATTGCGCTCGGTTTGAAAAAACGGGGCAAAAAGAATGTCGCTTTCACTTATTTCGGTGATGGCGCAACGTCTCAAGGCGACTTTTATGAAGGCTTGAACTTTGCCGGTACATACAATGTACCCGCGGTCTTCATTTCGCAAAACAACCGGTTTGCCATTTCCGTTCCCGTCGAAAAACAAACGGCGGCCAAAACGTTGGCGCAAAAAGCCGTTGCGGCCGGCATCCACGGCATCCAAGTCGACGGAATGGATCCGCTGGCCGTCTACGTCGCTGCCAAAGAAGCGCGCGAACGTGCGATTAACGGCGAAGGACCGACGTTGATCGAAACGTTGACCTACCGTTACGGTCCGCACACCATGGCCGGCGACGATCCGACCCGTTATCGGACGAAAGAACTGACCGACGAATGGGAAAAGAAAGATCCGCTTATCCGCTTCCGCAAATATCTGGAACGCAAAAACCTGTGGACGCAAGAAGACGAAGAAAAAACGGTCGAACAGGCGAAAGACGACATCAAAAAAGCGCTGAAGGAAGCCGACCAAACGCCGAAACAAAAAGTTACCGACCTCATTCAAATCATGTTTGAAGAGCTTCCTTATAACTTGCGCGAGCAACTGGAAGAATACCGTAAGAAGGAGTCGAAGTAACCCATGGCGCAGATGACAATGATCCAAGCGATTACGGATGCGTTGCGCACCGAGATGAAACGCGACGAAAACG
The DNA here is from genome assembly GCF_002003465.1 of Caenibacillus caldisaponilyticus. Lineage (GTDB taxonomy): Bacteria > Bacillota > Bacilli > Bacillales > Sporolactobacillaceae > Caenibacillus > Caenibacillus caldisaponilyticus. The sequence goes on from NZ_BDDQ01000006.1 coordinate 56,218, forward strand.
TGCTCGTCTTCGGTGAGGACGTCGGGAAAAACGGCGGCGTCTTCCGCGCGACGGAAGGGTTGCAGGACGAATTCGGCGAAGATCGTGTGTTCGACACGCCGCTTGCCGAATCGGGGATCGGCGGTCTTGCTCTCGGCCTTGCGATGCAAGGATTTCGCCCGGTCATGGAGATCCAATTTTTCGGCTTTGTGTTTGAAGCGATGGACAGCATCGCGTCGCAAATGGCGCGGCTCCGCTATCGCTCCGGCGGGAAATACAACGCTCCGGTGACGATCCGTTCGCCGTTTGGCGGCGGGGTTAAAACGCCGGAACTGCACGCCGATAGCTTGGAAGGGTTGTTTCTGCAAACGCCCGGCGTGAAAGTCGTCATTCCGTCGACGCCCTATGATGCGAAAGGGTTGCTCATCTCCGCGATTCGGGACAACGATCCGGTCATTTTCCTTGAACATATGAAATTATATCGTTCGTTCCGAGGCGAGGTGCCGGAAGGCGAATACACGGTCGAAATCGGCAAGGCGAACGTCGTGCGCGAAGGCAAAGACATCTCGATCATTTCTTACGGCGCCATGGTGCATACCTCTCTGAAAGCGGCGGAAAAATTGGCCGAAGAAGGGATTCAAGCCGAAGTCATCGACTTGCGCACCATCAGCCCGCTCGATGTCGACACGATTGTCGAATCCGTGAAGAAAACGAATCGCGCCGTCGTCGTGCAGGAAGCGCAAAAACAAGCCGGCATCGCCGCCCATGTCGTCGCGGAAATCAACGATCGCGCCATCCTTCACCTCGAAGCGCCGGTCGGCCGCGTCACCGCTCCGGATACGGTTTATCCGTTCGCCGAAGCGGAAAACATCTGGCTTCCCGATGAAAACGACGTGATTGCAAAAGTAAAAGAAATTATGAACTTCTAAGATTTTAAGATCGCTTCCCGCTTCATCCCGGCGCTTTCTTTTCGCTTGGGCGCCGCGAAGCGGGAATCCATCGAGGTTGACTAGATCAAGGAGGTTGAACCATGGCCTATCAATTTAAGCTCCCGGACATCGGTGAAGGCATTCACGAAGGCGAAATCGTCAAGTGGTTTGTCAAGCCGGGCGATGAAGTCAAGGAAGACGATGTCCTCGCCGAGGTCCAAAACGATAAAGCCGTCGTCGAAATCCCGAGTCCGGTGGACGGAACGATTAAGGAAATTCTCGTGGAGGAAGGTTCCGTTGCGGTCGTCGGCGACGTGATCGTCACGATAGAGGCCGAAGGCTACGAAGATGAGGAAGCGCCGGCAAAAGCCGATGAAACTTCGGAACCGGCCAAAGAAGAAAAAGCGGCGGAAAAACAAGAAGCCCCGGCTGCACAAAACGCGAAGGACAATGCGGCGGGCGACAGCGCGAGCCGCGTCATCGCCATGCCTTCCGTCCGCAAATACGCGCGCGAAAAAGGCGTGGACATCCGTCAAATTCAAGGATCGGGCAAAAACGGTCGCGTGCTGAAAGAAGACATCGATCGTTATCTGTCCGGCGGCACCCAAACGAAAGAAGAAAACGCGGCAGCGGCCACGGCTACGGTTGCCGAAGCGCCAAAGGCGGCGGCTCAGGCTCCGGTTTACGGCACAGAAACGCGCGAAAAACTGCGCGGCATCCGCAAAGTCATTGCGAATGCGATGGTGAACTCCAAACATACGGCGCCGCACGTCACCTTGTTGGATGAAGTCGACGTCACCAAAACCGTCGCTCACCGCAAACAATTTAAAGAAGAAGCGGCTGCGCAAGGCATCAAGCTGACGTATCTCCCGTACGTCGTCAAGGCGCTCGTTTCCACGCTCCGCGAATATCCGGCATTGAACGCGTCCATCGACGACGAAAATGAAGAAATCGTATATAAACACTATTACAACATCGGCATCGCCACCGACACGGAAAACGGTCTGATGGTGCCGGTCATCAAAGACGCGGACCGCAAATCCATTTACCAAATCGCCAAAGAAATCGCCGAATACGCGGAAAAAGCTCGTGCGGGCAAACTCGCTCCCGAAGACATGAAGGGCGGCACGTGCACGATCACGAACATCGGGTCGGCCGGAGGTCAATGGTTCACACCGGTCATTAACCATCCGGAAGTCGCGATTCTCGGCATCGGCCGCATTCAAGAGAAAGCAATCGTTCGGGACGGAGAAGTCGTCGCCGCACCGGTTCTTGCTTTGTCTCTGAGCTTCGACCATCGTCTCATCGACGGCGTGACCGCGCAAAACGCGTTAAATAAAATCAAGCGTTTGCTCAATGACCCGCAACGCTTAATAATGGAGGCGTAAAACATGGTTGTAGGAGAATTCACCACCGAAGTCGATACGATTGTCATCGGTGCCGGTCCGGGCGGTTACGTGGCTGCGATCCGCGCGGCTCAACTCGGCCAAAAAGTCGTCATCGTCGAAAAAGAAAATCTCGGTGGGGTCTGCCTGAACGTCGGATGTATTCCGTCCAAAGCGCTGATCACCGCGAGCCACCGCTATGAACACGCCAAAAATTCCGAGGCCTTAGGGATTAAAGCGGAAAATGTCACGGTTGATTTCAGCAAGGTCCAAGAATGGAAACAATCCGTCGTCAACAAACTGACCGGCGGGGTCGAAAGCCTGCTCAAAGCCAACAAAGTCGAAATCGTCAAAGGTGAAGCGCTCTTCGTTTCACCGAACGAAGTCCGGGTGAACCACGGCTACGAGTCCAACCGTTACAAATTCAACAACTGCATCATCGCCACCGGTTCGCGTCCGATCGAACTGCCGACTTTTAAATGGTCCGACCGCGTCCTCTCCTCGACGGGCGCGCTCGCGCTGAAAGAAATTCCGAAAAAACTCGTCGTCATCGGCGGCGGTTACATCGGCATCGAGCTCGGTAACGCCTATGCGGGCTTCGGCACCGAAGTCGTCATCCTCGAAGGCTCGCCGTCCATCTTGCCGGGATTTGAAAAACGGATGAGCCAGCTCGTCAGCCGTCGCCTCAAACAAAAAGGCGTGCAAATCTATACCGAAGCGATGGCCAAAGGCGTCGAAGAAACGGAAAACGGCGTGACGGTCAAAGCGGAAATCAAAGGCAAAGAGGAATCCTTTGATGCCGATTACGTCCTCGTCACCGTCGGACGGCGGCCAAACACGGATGAGCTCGGCCTCGATCTCGCCGGCGTTGAGGTGACCGAACGCGGCTTGATCAAAGTCGACAACCAATGCCGGACGAATGTCGAACACATCTACGCGATCGGCGACGTCGTCGCGGGTCCGGCTCTCGCCCATAAAGCTTCCTATGAAGGCAAAGTCGCGGCCGAAGCGATCAGCGGGAAACCGTCGGTCGTCGATTATCAATGCATCCCGGCCGTCGTCTTCTCCGATCCGGAATTGGCGACCGTCGGCTTGACGGAAGAGGAAGCCAAAGCGCAAGGCTATGACGTCAACGTCGCGCAATTCCCGTTTGCCGCCAACGGACGCGCGCTGTCGCTCAACGATACGGACGGCTTCATGAAGCTCGTCACGAGAAAAGAAGACGGTCTCATCCTTGGCGCGCAAATCGCCGGCTCCGGCGCCAGCGACATGATCGCGGAAATGGGCTTGGCGATCGAAGCGGGGATGACCGCGGAGGACGTGGCCTTGACGATTCACGCCCATCCGACCCTCGGCGAAATCGCCATGGAAACCGCGGAAGTGGCCCTCGGCCATCCGATCCACATCGCAAAATAATCTTCTTCACATGCAAAAACACCGATGGACGATGCCTCCATCGGTGTTTTGTTTATGCGCCAAACCTCCCATACATTTTGTGGCTGCCACCCATTCAACAGAGGTTTTCCATCAATAAAACGCCTCTACATGCGAAGGCTTCCTTAAGGATGTTTCAATAAACCTATAATACAGCCAATAGGGTGATATAAAAAATAATATGTGATATACAAAATGAACTTGACATAATAAATAGTATGTCATAATATAAAATTGCCAAACGATAAAGCGCTTGTAAAAGGAGCGAGGGCCTTGGGCATCATCGTCTGTCAACATTGCGACCGGATCATCGCCCATGTCGACGACATCAAAGTCCGCACCTTGTTCGCCACTTGCCAAACGTGCCAGCAGAACGAAAACGAAAAAAGAAAGCATAAAGAATAAAATGAAAAGCAGCGGCTTCAATGGGAAGACCGCTGCTTTCGTCCAGGGATGCGCGCATCTTTCCCGTTCATGCGGAAAAGATGCGCCTTTTGTTTGAGCGGGGCGCAAAAGGCGTTGCCTGCCGCGTCCGCGCTTTTTTTATTTTATCGGCGTTGTTTCCTTGACGACTTTTAACTTGGCAAGGGTGGGATCTTCCGGGCCTTGAACGGGCAAACCGGCTTTGATGTTTTCTTCGATGAAATCCAAGTTTTCGCCATTGATGATTTCCCCCGGCGTAAAAATGGGAATGCCGGGCGGGTAGACCATGACAAACTCCGCGATGATCCGTCCGACGGATTCTCGAAACGGAACGGATTCCGTCTCAGCGTAAAACGCGTCGCGCGGGGACAGGGCAAGGCGCGGCATGGCGGCGACGTGAACCGGCATTTCCCGGCAGGCCGTACCGCGGCCGCGGTGAGCGGCGGCCATCTCTTTCAACGCGGCAATCAACGCGGAAATCGAAGTCTGATCATCTCCGGGCGTGACGATGCAGAGAATGTTGTACAGATCCGAAAGTTCGACTTCGATGCGATGGTGGTCGCGCAGCCACACTTCCGCTTCATAGCCGGTCATGCCGAGATCTTTGACCGATATCAGCAATTTGGTCGGATCCAGTGCGTACGTCGCCGACGTCTGTAAAATTTCTTTGCCCGGGCAATAAAGACCGTCAATTTCATTGATCGCCGTACGCGCCGCTTCCGCGAGCCGGATCGCTTCGGACAGCCGTTCGCGCCCTTCCGTCGCGAGGAAGCGGCGTGCCGCGTCCAACGACGCGAGCAGGAGATAAGACGTCGACGTCGTCGTAATCATGCTGAGGATCGCCTGAACGTGCTTGGCCGAAACGAGGCCTTCCCTGACGTTCAGGACGGAACTTTGCGTCATCGATCCCCCGAGTTTATGCACGCTCGTCGCCGCCATATCGGCGCCGGCCTGCATGGCCGACATCGGCAGCCGTTCATGGAAATGAATGTGCACGCCGTGCGCTTCATCGACGAGCACCGGAATGTTTTTCGCATGGGCAAGCTCGACGATTCGTTTTAAATCGGCGCACACGCCGTAATAGGTCGGGTTGATGACGAGCAAGGCTTTGGCGTCGGGATGTTGTTCCAAGGCCTTGGCGACCGCGTCCGTTGTCACCCCGTGGGAAATGCCGAGCGTGCGATCGATTTCGGGATAAATGAAGACGGGAATCGCCCCGGAAAAAATGATCGCGCTCAAAACCGATTTATGGACGTTTCGGGGAACGAGGATTTTCTCCCCCGGCCGCGTCGCCGCGAGCACCATCGCCATGATGGCGCCGCTCGTCCCTTGGACGGAAAAGAAGGTGGCGTCGGCTCCGAACGCTTCGGCCGCCAATTTTTGCGCGTCTTGAATCATGCCGTGCGGATGATGCAAATCATCGAGCGGCGCGATGTTGATGAGATCGATGGCCAAGGCGTTTTCGCCCATGAATTCGCGAAAAGCCCGGTCCATGCCGCGACCTTTTTTATGCCCGGGAATATGAAAAGGAAGAGGATTGTTTTTGATATAATGGAGTAAACCGCTGAACAACGGTGTATCTTGTTGATTCACTCGGGACACCTCGTTTTCTGAACAAACTAGCCTTATATTAATCCATGAGGGTTGCATCGCGCAATTGAAATCGTTGAACCTAAAATATTTAACAAAATCAAAAAACGAAGTCTTACAGGAAACAGGGAGGGCAGCAAACCGTGAACATATGGAAAACGCGTCTGACCGAATTGCTCGGCATCCGCTATCCCGTCATTCAGGGCGGCCTGGCGCACCTCGCATACAGCGAGCTGGCCGCAGCGGTTTCGAATGCCGGCGGCCTCGGACAATTGACCGCCATGACGTGCGCATCTCCCGAAGCGTTGCGCGCGGAGATCCAAAAAATGCGGGAGATGACGCCCCATCCGTTCGGGGTGAATTTTGCCATCGGCCAACACGGCCGGCCGTACATGGATTATTTGCGCATCGCCATCGAGGAAGAAGTCCCCGTCGTCACGATCACCGGCGGCAATCCTGCGCCTGTTTTGAAAGCGCTTGAAGGTACGCCGATCAAAAAATTGGTGCTTGTCTCTTCGCGGCGACAGGCGCAAAAAGCCGAATCCCTCGGCGCCGATGCGGTGATGGCCGTCGGTTTTGAAGGCGGCGGGCATCTCGGCCGCGACGATGTCGGAAGCCTCGTCCTCATCCCGCAAGTGGTCGATGCCGTCCGGATCCCGGTCGTCGCTTCGGGAGGCATCGGCGACGGCCGCGGCTTCATGGCCGCTATGGCGCTCGGCGCCGACGGCATTGAAATGGGAACGCGCTTCATCGCCACGAAGGAGTGCGTCGCCGCCCATCCCGCATACAAACAGATGCTGCTTGAGGCCGATGAAACGAGCACGGTCGTGATCAAAAAATCGTTGGGGATGCCGGCGCGCGCGCTGAAAAACGCATGGACGGATCGGATTGCGGCGCTGGAAGCGGAGGGAGGCGGCTACGAGGCATTAAAGGATTATATAAGCGGGGACGCGAATCGCCGCCTGATTCATCAAGGCGATCGCGAAACGGGCTTCGGTTGGGCCGGGCAGATTGTCGGCCGCATTCATGATGTGCCGACGGTTGCGGAGCTGTTTGAACGCATGTTCAAAGAGGCCGAAGCGATCAGAAAGGCGTGGGCGCTGGGAGCGCTATAAAAGGCGCCTCGCTTTGCGCCGGTGCGGCCGCGAGCAAGCCCGCGATGATGAGAAGGCGCAAAAAGCGCCAGCGAGGCCGGCGCCCTTGGAATCGGTTCTAAGTTTTCTCACCGCGGTGGGATCGGAAGCCGCTCACGTTTTCGTTGAACCGTTTCGCTTAAGAACGGCTTTGAGCGCCGGCGTGCGGCGCGGCGCTCAAAGCAGGACCGCCGCGCGGGTCGTCCACTGGTAAAGGGGAGCCAGCGCGGTGAATGTTTGTTCAAAGATCTCGATAAGATCCGTGCGGCGGACGGCCTCCTCCCTTGGGATCGTCACGCCGCAAAGCAATTCGGCCTTCTTGACTTTTCCGAGCCGCTCGATCATCTCGGCATCCAACCGGTTGACCGTTTCCGGACGGGTATGATCGGTTGACCAGACGAAAGACGGAGGGATGATGGCGCGGATTTCCGCCTCGCGCTCCGCCAACGCCCGGGCATAGGCGGCTTTGTTGGCCGCTTCATCGAGGACGGCGAACCAGACGAACACATGGGTCCGCCACAGACCGATTTGAAAATGCGGATGTTTTTTATATCCTCTTTTATCGCTGCTGAACGCCACCCACGTATTGTCCGGAGGATGAACGGTGCGCCGGGCGTGTTTGGCGACGTGGGCGTACACGTCCTCGCCGGTCATGGCGGTCAACATCGGCGCGAACATTTCACCGAGCGCTTCCAATTTCGGACGGACGGTGGCGATGAGCGCTTGCATGCGCGGTTCCAATCCTTCGACGGCAAAGACCTCAAAATCCTTTTCGGTAAATCCAGTGAACGCCATGGCAGTTCCTCCTTTATTAATGGGTACGGAATCCGACGGAATGAACGCCGGGGCATCGCGCACTGCGAAACACTCCGGGGTTGCCGCGAGGTTCATAAACGGAAGGTCGGAGGGGAACGCCGCCGCGCCTTCCGCGCTTAATGCCCCATTTTATACAAAACAGGGTTTTTCCTAATTAGAATACACGCCTCTATGCCCGCAAGGCAAGGGAGGGACCGATGCGGATTTTCATGATCAAAAAAAACATTTTGTTGCATAGTATTGATAAAAATCATATGATATCAACACTAAAGGGACAAAACGGATGAACCGTGATAGGGAAGAGCCGCTGTCGTGATCGTTGGATACCTCGTTCATCCCCCAATTTGAAAGGATGTGGATCGAAAAATGAAACAGGTGATCCAGACGCTCAAAAGAACCGACGCGGAAAGGCGCATTCCCGTCCTGCGATTGGAAATCGATTATGAATTGGCAACGTTGCACGAAGCGATGGTGAATGAAAATCTCGAAGAAATCGAAGCGGCAAAGCAGCGTCTCGAAAGGCTACGCCAGGAAATGCTCCGATTGGAAGCTTGATACCATTCACAAAGAAGCGGTCGGGGCGTACCATGAACCCCTTTTATTTCCCCCTTCAAACAGGGGGTTTTTTCGTCGCCCACCGATAAGGCGCGCGCGACGGCACGCGTGCGGCAGGAGACAAACCGGACTAGGCTTTTTGAAGCGCCCGAATCGCTGAAAGCGGACCGGGCGTGCGGGAACGCCTGACGCGGCCGGCGGAGGATGCCAAAGATTTGCAATCTCGGCGGTTTCTTGTGTCATAATAGAGAAGATGATGTGAGTAAAGGAGTTCGGAAGATGGCGATGGAGACTTCGATATGGCACAAGATTCATGAGGATGCGGAAAAATGGATCCGTGAAGCGGGGGCATTGCTGAAAAAAGCCATTGCCGGGCCATTGGACGTGCAGACGAAAGCGTCGCCGGATGATCTGGTCACCAATATGGATAAAGAAATTGAACGCTTTTTTATCGAGCGCATTCGCGCGGCCTATCCCGGGCATCGCATTGTTTCGGAAGAAGGTTACGGCGACGAGGTGAATGCCGATGAAGGCGTGATTTGGCTGTTGGATCCGATCGACGGAACGATGAATTTCGTTCACCAAAAGCGCCATTTTGCCGTTTCCGTCGGCGTCTATGAAAACGGCGTCGGCCGGGTCGGCTTGATCTATGACGTCATGGCCGACGACCTCTACCACGTCGTGCGCGGCGACGGCGCCTATTATAATGAAACGCGCTTGGAGCTGCTCGATGAAGGACGGCTGGATACGGCCGTTTTGTCCATTAACGGCACATGGCTCAACCGCAATCGCCGCATCGATCCCGAGATCGTGCGCACGATCGCTCGGCGGGCGCGCGGCACGCGTTCGTACGGTTCGGCCGCGATCGAGCTGGCCTATGTCGCGGCCGGGCGGTTGGACGCTTATTTGACGATGCGGCTTGCGCCTTGGGATTACGGCGCCGGCTTGATTTTGATCGAAGAGGTCGGAGGCGTGATCAGCCATGTCGACGGACGTGAGCTCAACTTATTGAAAGGCGGCTCGCTCCTTGTCGGCAAAAAGGGCGTTCACCGGGAAATCTCTCAAGTCATCCGGCAAGCGATCGCCGACGGCCTTTATGTGGAAGGGCAATAATTAAAGAAAAACCCGCCAACCGGCGGGAAGGTCAACTTTCATCGGACACCTTGCGCTTCAAGCCGAAACCGATGCCCATAAAAAGGAAGACGGCCAAAATGGAAGCGATGATGCCCGCGACGCTTGTGACGGCGATGAAGTAACCGATGGCCACAAGGCTTGCCACCGTTAAGATGCTCAAGGTTAAAAAAACGGCTTTCATCTTTTTTCAGACCTCCCGTATAATTATCAGTTTACCGCAAGAAAGGGAAAAAAGAAAAGAATATGTTATAATATAAACGTTTGTGTATTGATTTAGTAAGGAGTCAATCGACATGACCAAGCAGAGAACGGATTTGCGCAATATCGCGATCATTGCACACGTCGACCATGGCAAGACGACGCTCGTCGACCAGCTGCTCAAGCAATCCGGAACTTTCCGGAAAAATGAACACGTGCGCGAACGCGCGTTGGATTCCAATGACCTGGAGCGCGAGCGCGGCATTACGATTCTTGCGAAAAACACGAGCCTGATGTATAAAGACGTCAAAATAAATATTGTCGACACCCCCGGCCACGCCGACTTCAGCGGCGAAGTCGAACGGATCATGAAAATGGTGGACGGCGTGCTGTTGCTCGTCGATGCGTACGAAGGCGTCATGCCGCAGACGCGGTTTGTTCTGAAAAAAGCGCTCGAAGCCGGCCTCAAGCCGATCGTTGTCGTGAACAAGATCGATAAGCCGATGGCCCGCCCGGAAGCGGTCGTCGACGAGGTTTTGGAATTGTTCATCGATCTCGGCGCCGATGACGATCAATTGGAATTTCCGGTCGTCTATACGTCGGCCATCCATGGCGTCGCCGGCACCGATCCGTCTGATGTGACGCACGACATGTCGGTCGTGTTCGACATGATTTTGGACCACGTGCCCGCTCCCGTTGACAACGCCGACGAGCCGCTGCAGTTTCAAGTGACGATGCTCGATTACAACGATTATGTCGGCCGCATCGGCATCGGCCGCATTTTCCGCGGCTCGATTAAAGTCGGCGATTCCGCTGTCCTCATCAAAACGGACGGCCGCCAAAAAACGTTCCGCGTCACCAAATTGTTCGGGTTCTTCGGATTAAAACGCCTCGAGATCGATGAAGCGAAAGCCGGCGATCTCATCGCGATCACCGGGATTGAGGACATCAACATCGGCGAGACGATCAGCGATCCGGAACACATCGAACCGCTGCCGTTGTTGAACATCGACGAACCGACCATGCAGATGACGTTCCTCGTCAATGACAGCCCGTTCGCCGGCCGGGAAGGGGAATATGTGACGAGCCGCAAATTGCAGGAAAGGCTGTATGCGGAGACCGAACGCGACGTCAGCTTGCGCGTCGAACCGACGGATTCCACCGACGCCTGGGTCGTATCGGGCCGCGGGGAACTGCACTTGTCCATCCTCATCGAGACGATGCGCCGGGAAGGTTATGAGCTTCAAGTCTCGAAACCCGTGGTCATCCAGAAAGAAATCGACGGCGTTTTGTGCGAGCCGTACGAATACGTGCAAATCGACGTGCCGGAAGAATACGCGGGGGCGGTCATCGAGTCGCTCGGACGGCGCAAAGCCGAATTGCAAAACATGGAACAACAAGCGGACGGCCATTACAAATTGGAATTCATCGCGCCGTCGCGCGGCCTCATCGGTTACCGCCGCGATTTTCTCACGGAGACGCGCGGTTACGGCATCATGAGCCATCGGTTCGACCATTATCGGCCGGTTATCCCTGAACCGATCGGAGGCCGCCGGCAAGGAGTGCTCGTCGCCATGGAAACCGGACAGGCCACGGCGTACGCTTTGCTGCAGCTGGAAGACCGCGGCACGATGTTCATTGAACCCGGAACGATGGTCTACGAAGGCATGATCGTCGGCGAGCATACGCGCGAGAACGATTTGACCGTCAACGTGACGAAAGAAAAGCATATGACCAACGTCCGGAGCGCGACGAAGGAACAGACCTCGACTTTAAAAGCGCCGCGCCTCCTGTCTTTGGAAGACGCGCTCGCTTATTTGAATGAGGATGAATATTGCGAGGTCACGCCGAAAAACATCCGCCTGCGGAAAAAAATTCTCAACAAAACCGAGCGGGAACGCGCAGAACGAAGGAACAAGGCGGTCAAAAAATAAGTGTGTTTTTTCGGCACGCCGTTTCAGCTCCATTCGCCGGCAATGGACGAATGTCGGACGATTTTGCGGCGTTGGAAATGAAGACGATCGCCGACCGTCCGTTTTAAACCGCAAGCTGGGCGGCAGTGATGGCTTGATGGAAACCCGGCGATTCATTGCGGCGGGCGAATCATCGATCGGCGTTTGCACGGTCGATTAGAGGAGGGAAAGATGGGTGGACGGATCGGAGAAATTTCACTTTTCGGGCTATGTTCAGTTTTTGCTCGATCACCCGTTGACCAGCCGGTATATGGGATTATATCTTTATCTCACCATCGTTGTGCTGTCGATCATCGTTTACAAACTCGGGTTTGCGAGAAAATTGCCGTTGCTGAAGTCGCTCATCATCTATGTCCTGCTCCTCATCGGTTGCGTCATTCTCTCGGTGCTCGCACTTCAGTTGCCGATCGTCGGCGCCTTATTCATCAGCGCGGTCGTGCTCATCGTGTACAAAATCCGGCTCAAGCTGTTCAAGAAAAAAAGCGGTGCGGATAAAGACGCCTGATCATGCTAACGGGCCCGCTCGATGTCGTCTCGAGCGGGCCTTTGTGCGTGCGGAATGATTCGGCAATTCGGCTGCCGGAAGGCTTACCAATCCTCATTTGTATTTCTCAATCTATGAGGAACGCGATATTTCCCCGTTTCCAAGCGTTCGATCGTGCGCTCGGTAATCCGGTCGTAGCAAGCCTTGCAGAGATAGGTGTGAATCGGACGGTTGCGGAGCCGCTTTGCCAGCGGGCTATCGTCCGGAAGTTCTTCTATTTTATCGCATAACGCGCATTTGACTTTCATTCAAGCCTCACCACCTTGTCCTCATCATTATAACATGTGCGGCGCGGACAAAAAAAGACGGCTTGCCCGTCATTCGGGCGGCCGTCCGGTTCAATATTCATCATGGTTGGGTTTCGGTTTTGCGCGCCTGATCGAGCCGGCGCTGTTCGCCGGTGTCCGTCGGCGCTTGTTTTTTGGAAGGTTGCGTTCGGACCGGGTTATTGATGCGCCGGTTGCCGTCGTTTTGCAGATTGTCGCTCGGCTGCAAAGGTTGTTGCGGCACTTCCGGGACAATGCGTTCGACGATCGCCGCCAATTCGTTGGCCACCCCGGATAAAGGTTGGCCGCGCCGGATTTTGTTTCCCATGTTTTTCAATCGCTGCACGATATCCGGATCGCTGGTGACGGCGGCGTTTGCCCCGTACGGATCGTTCTTTAATGCTTGAGCGACGGAATATTTAATGGTGCCGACGCGGCTCCGATCCAAATCTTTGTCGACGTCGATGCCGACGACGGCGTAATCGCCGGCCACGATCGCCGTCGCGTCGCGTACGCCCGGCACATCATTCGCCAGCGTGACGAGTCTTTTGGCGATTTCGCGGTTGGATGGATTGCGATCGGGGCGGTCGACGCTTTGTTTCACTTCACGGACGCCGCGGGCATTGCCATCGCTGGCGTTGCGGTCCGTGCCGCATCCCGATAGCAAAAAAAGAACGGCGGTCACGGCGAAAACCTGTTTGAGCATGAAAAAGGCCTCCTTTGATAAAACAGGTTTTACCCGTATTGTTACCCGACCGTTCGTAATTATTCTTTCGCCGACGCCGTGTCCGTGCGGCGTCCGTGAATGCCGCCGTTTTGCCGCGACGCCTGTTCTATTTTGTTTCGTTCATGAGGCGTATGGGCGCTCCGCGGCAAGCGCCGGGCGGACGGCCAGTCCGGAAAGAGGGCCGCCGCCTGCCGCTGCCGCCGCGTCATTCAACATGGATGCGCGTGATGTGGGTGACCGGTTTGTCAGGGGCCTGTTTGTCCAAATAAACGAGAGGGCCGTCTTCCTTCAGGATTTTGCCGTCGCGGCTGAATTGAAAAGCCCCCTTCATGACGGTTTCAAGGGGAAGAGAGGTCCGCTTCCCGTCCGCCGTTTCGAAGATGACCGCCGCCGCTCCTTCCAAAGGCTCGGCGTTTTCGATGAACGGTTTGACAGGGATGACGAAGGAGCGCGTGAGCCATTCCTCTTTATTGTAGCGACGCCGGCTTTTGGCGAGCCGCGGCATGGCCGCGCCCGCCCGTTCATCCTTTTGTTCCTCAAGAAAGCGATCGAGATCAAAATCATCCGCCAAAAAATCTTCGAGCGCAATTTTTCGGTCGTCGAAAATCCAACTGCTCGGATCCAAGGTGATGGGGAATTTAACGCGTCCGACGATCGGTATGATTTCCAGCATGGACCATCCTTCTTTCTGATGATGTCATCCGTATGCGAAGCGTCTAAACGCTTTCAGGGCGCATCGGTATAACCCGCTCAATGTCTAAGTATAATGAGTTAAAAAACATTTGTCACACGGTCCGGCAGAAGATGGGGAAGGGTGTGACGAACATCACTTGCAAAACAACTATTCCTTGCATTTTCGCCTTTTAAATTTTAAGATGAAAGATAGGACGGTATTTGAACGGAGGGATCGCATTGACGACGGAAATCGAGGCGAGTCAGCGGGAGAAAGCTTATGAGCTGCTCAAAGCCGATGCCCAAAAGATCCTGAATTTAATAGAAGTGCAATTGGAAAACCTCACGATGCCGCAATGCCCGGTTTATGAGGAAGTATTGGATACACAAATGTTTGGCCTTTCGCGGGAAATCGATTTTGCCATCCGGCTCGGCCTGATCGATGAAAAAGAAGGGAAGGCGCTGTTGGAATCGCTGGAAAGGCAATTGTCGTTGCTTCACGAGGCGGTGACGCGCAATAAATGATCAAAACTCAAACTATCGATGTCGAACCGATGGTTTGGGTTTTTTAATACCTAAGGGCTCAACGAATCCCTCCGCGCTCGGATTCGCCATGATCGTTCGTGTTTCCCCCGGTACAGACGCTGTCCGGACAAGCCGACAAGGGCTTGCCCACGGCGGTGGCGGTTTTGGCCTTGCGGCGGACGCAGGGCGCCGCGTGATCCGCGAACTTATATTGTGTTGACATCAGTATATTAGACATCAGTAGATTAGTTGAAACGGCAGGATAGGAACATATGTTAAAAAAAATGATGAAGCATTTCGATTTCACGATTGTCGTAACCGCTTTGCTGTTGACCGGTTTCGGCATCGTCATGGTGTATAGCGCAAGCTCGATCATTGCGGTCATGAACGACGGCAATCCCAACATTTATTTTTACAAGCAACTCGTGTGGGCGGCGATCGCTCTTTTCTTCGGGCTGGCGGGCATGGTCATCCCATACAAGATGTACAAGATGTTGGTCAAACCGATCATCTTGGGCACGCTTCTGTTGCTCGTTCTCGTTTTGCTGGTCGGCCATACCGCCAACCATGCGCAATCGTGGTTTTCCATCGGCGGTTTTTCCATCCAGCCGGCGGAGATCGCCAAGCTTTCGGTCATCATTTATCTAGCTTCGGTTTTCTCCAACAAACAGGCTCATATTTCCGATTTTAAATCCAGCGTTTTGCCGCCGCTCATCATGATCTCTTTGGTGTTTTTGCTGATCGCCAAGCAGCCGGACCTCGGTTCCGCCATGATCATCGCCGGCATCTCCGGCGCCGTCATTCTTTGTTCCGGCATTCGCGTCAAACATATTTTGATCCTGCTCCTGCTCGCGGCGGGGGCGATCGCCGTCATTTTTACTTCATCGCTCAGTTCCGAACAAATGAGCCGGTTTACGTCCACGTACGACCCGTTTGCCCCCGGCGTGGCCAAAGACGGCGGCTGGCAGCTCATTCATTCTTACATAGCGATCGCTTCGGGCGGGCTGGAAGGCAAGGGTCTCGGCAACAGCATCGAAAAGGCCGGTTTTTTGCCTGAGCCGCACACCGATTTCATAATGGCCGTCATCGCGGAAGAACTCGGGGTGCTCGGCGTCTTCTTTGTCCTTTTGTGTCTCGCTTATCTCGTCATCAAAGGCATTTTGATCGGGATCCGCTGCCAGGACGTGTTCGGCAGTCTGCTCGCCATCGGTATTTCCAGCTTTATAGCGATTCAGACGTTCGTCAACCTCGGAGCGGTTTCCGGATTGTTGCCGATCACCGGCGTTACCCTCCCTTTCATCAGTTACGGAGGGAGCTCGCTCGTCATGATGATGTTTTCGACAGGCGTGTTGGTCAATATTTCGGCGTTTGTGAACATGAGGGAAAAATCCAAAAAACGGGAGGCGGCATGATATGGAGAAACGGGCGATCAAAAAAGTGTTGGTTGCCAACCGCGGTGAAATCGCTATCCGCATATTCAGGGCGTGCACGGAACTCGGCATTCGCACGGTCGCTATCTACTCGCGCGAGGACTCTGGCTCTTATCATCGCTACAAAGCGGACGAAGCCTATCTCGTCGGCGAGGGGAAAAAGCCGATCGACGCTTATTTGGACATCGAAGGCATTTTGGAGATCGCCAAGGCAAACGACGTCGACGCCATCCATCCGGGTTACGGCTTCCTATCGGAAAATGCCGATTTTGCCCGCCGTTGTGAAGAGGAGGGCATCGTTTTCATCGGTCCGAAGGTCGAACATTTGTTGATGTTTGGCGATAAGGCAAAGGCGCGGGAAGCGGCGATGAAAGCCGGGATTCCCGTTGTTCCGGGGAGCGACGGGCCGGTCGCGACGCTGGAGGAAGCCGAGCGCTTTGCGGAGACGCACGGTTATCCGATCATGATCAAGGCGGTGTCGGGCGGAGGCGGCCGGGGCATGCGCATCGTCCGGAGCAAACAAGGGCTTAAAGACGCCTTTGAACGGGCGCAATCGGAAGCCAAGGCTGCCTTCGGACGGGAAGAGGTGTACATCGAAAAATTATTGGAACGGCCGCGCCACATCGAGGTGCAAATTCTCGCCGACCGGTACGGCGAAGTCGTTCATCTGTACGAGCGCGACTGTTCCGTTCAACGCCGGCATCAAAAGGTCGTGGAAGTCGCGCCAAGCCGCAATTTGCCTGAACGCGTGCGCGAGGACATCTGCCGCGCGGCGGTTCGGCTCATGGAGAGCGTCGGCTACGTCAACGCCGGCACGGTTGAATTTTTGGTGACGCCTGACCATCAATTTTATTTCATCGAAGTCAACCCGCGCATTCAAGTCGAACATACCATCACCGAGTTGATCACCGGCATCGACATCGTTCAAACGCAAATCCGCATCGCCGAAGGCTACGGCCTTCATGAACCGCCGATTTCATTGCCGCCTCAAGATGAGATTCGCACCATCGGCTACGCCATTCAATGCCGCGTCACGACGGAAGATCCGGCGAATAATTTTATGCTGGATACCGGAAAGATCATGGCTTACCGGACGGGCGGCGGGTTTGGCGTGCGGTTGGATGCCGGCAACGGTTTTCAAGGCGCCGTGATTACTCCTCACTATGATTCTTTGCTCGTTAAAGTGTCGACGCACGCGCTGACGTTTGAAGATGCGGCCGCCAAAATGCACAGAAATTTAAGAGAATTCCGTATACGAGGTATAAAGACGAACATTGCCTTTTTGGAGAACGTCATCACCCATCCGAATTTTCTTAAAGGGGAAGTCGATACGTCCTTCATCGACACCACGCCGGAGCTGTTCGTCTTTCCGCCGAGCTTGAACCGGGGCACGAAGATGTTGACCTACATCGCCGATACGACGGTCAACGGTTTCCCCGGCATTCCGAAGACGAAAAAACCGGCGTTTGATGAACCGCCGATACCCGAGGCGAAATTGTCGGAAGCCCCGCGTCCCGGCACGAAACAGATCCTCGACGAAAAAGGTCCCGAAGGTTTGGTGCGCTGGATCAAAGAGCAAAACGAAGTGCTCATCACGGACACGACGTTTCGCGACGCCCATCAAAGCTTGCTCGCCACGCGCATGCGCACGCGCGATATGCTCAAGATCGCCGAACCGCTGGCCCGCATTGCCCCGGATCTGTTTTCGCTGGAGATGTGGGGCGGGGCGACGTTTGACACCAGCATGCGCTTCTTGATGGAAGATCCGTGGGAGCGCCTCATCGAATTGAGAAAGCGAATTCCGAACATTTTGTTTCAAATGCTTTTCCGCGGCGCCAACGCGGTCGGCTACACCAATTACCCCGACAACGCCATCCAAGCGTTCATCAAAGAAGCGGCGGCCGCCGGCATCGACGTCTTCCGCATTTTTGACAGCTTAAACTGGGTGGAAGGCATGAGGTTGTCGATCGAAGCGGTCCGGGAATCCGGAAAAATCGCCGAAGCCGCCATCTGTTATACGGGCGACATTCTGGATCCGACCAGGCGAAAATACGACATCCGATACTATAAAGAGCTGGCGAAAGAACTGGAGTCGCTGGGCGCGCACATTCTCGCGATCAAAGACATGGCCGGGCTGTTGAAACCGGAAGCGGCCTACATTTTAATCAGCGAATTGAAAGCGGCGGTCGATCTGCCGATTCATTTGCACACGCACGATACGAGCGGCAACGGCATCGCGCTGTACCTTAAAGCGATCGAAGCGGGCGTCGACATCGTCGACACCGCCTTTGGCGCCATGGCTGGACTGACGAGCCAACCGAGCCTGAATTCTTTATATTATGCGCTGCAAGGCAACCCCCGCCTGTTCAAAGGGAACATCGACGATTATGATGCCCTGAGCCGATATTGGGAAGTGGTCCGGGAATATTATCAGCCATTTGAAAGCGGCATGAAGGCGCCGAACGCCGAAGTGTACAAGTATGAAATGCCGGGCGGTCAATATACCAATCTGAAACAACAAGCCCAGGCGGTCGGCCTCGGCGAGCGCTGGGAAGAAGTCAAAGACATGTATCGGCGCGTGAACTTACTGTTCGGCGATATCGTCAAAGTCACGCCGTCTTCGAAAGTCGTCGGCGACATGGCGCTTTTCATGGTGCAAAACCGTTTGACGGAAGACGATATTTACGAACGCGGCGAGACGCTTGATTTCCCCGATTCCGTCGTTTCGTTTTTCAAAGGGGCGATCGGCGTGCCCTATCAAGGCTTCCCGAAAGAACTTCAGCGCATCGTCTTGAAAGGGCGTCAACCGATCGAGGGACGCCCCGGCGAGCATTTGCAGCCGGTCGATTTTGAGGAATTGAGAAAATCTCTCGAACAAAAGATTGGCCGAAAACCGAGCGATCGCGACGTGCTCTCTTACATCATGTACCCGAAGGTCTTTCTCGAGTTTAATGAGCGCTTAGAAAAATACGGAAAAATGAGCGTGCTCGACACGCCGACTTTCTTCTATGGCCTGCGGCTGGGCGAAGAAGTGCAAGTCGAGATCGAACGCGGCAAAACCTTGATCGTCAAGCTGGTGTCGATCGGCCAACTGCAAAAGGACGGCACGCGCATCGTCTACTTCGAGCTGAACGGTCAACCCAGGGAGGTCGTCATCCGCGATCGGAGCGCGGACGTCAGCGTCGAGGCGAAGCGGAAAGCGAATCGGGACAATCCCAATGAAATCGGCGCGACGATGCCCGGTGCGGTGGTCAAAGTGCTCGTTAAAGAAGGGGAAAAGGTGAAAAAGGGCGACCATTTGCTCGTCACGGAAGCGATGAAAATGGAGACGACGATCCAGGCGCCGGTCAGCGGCGTCGTCGAGGAAGTGCACGTGAAAGAAGGCGACGCGATTCAAACGGGCGACTTGCTCCTCGTTTTGCGGCCCCAAAATTAATAGGGGACCGCAAGCCGCTGGCTGGCCCGGTTGCCAAGGCCGTTCTCAGCGGCCAAGACGCTGCCCCTTCCGACACGATTTCCCTTTCGCGGTGAAATGCAACCCAGGTTATGCGGCATTGAAAAAACTCCGGCTTATGAATAAGCCGGAGTTTTTTTGCGGTTTGCGATCATCGTGAGGACCGCCAAGGCGCCGAACAGAACGGTCACAAAGAAAGAATGCAAGAGCAGGAAGGTGAGCGCCATGCGCGTATAGATGACGTAAATGCCCGAGGCGATCTGGCCGAGGATCGACAGGAAGGCGATCAGCGTTCCCCATACCATCCAACGCTCTTTTTGCTTTTGCAACACGGCCTTCAAAAAGGTGACTAAAATCCAGACGAAAAGAATCAACGCGAGCGTTCGGTGGATGTATTGAATGCCCGCCCGGCTGTACAAATGGGGTACCCACTGGCCGTTGCAGCGCGGAAAGTCTAAACAGCCGAGGGCGGAATCGGTATGGCGAACGAAGGCGCCGGAATAAATCACGATGTAGGCATAAATGATCAATAAGTTAAAATTCCACTTCCAGGCCCGGCTCACGTTCGGAAACGTTCTCCCGATTCCGGTCGTTTCTTCATACAAAATCACGGTCAATAGCAGGACGGACGCGAACGAGATGAGGGAAATCCCGAAATGCATGGCGAGAACGACCGACGATTGCCCCCAAACCACGGCTCCTGCGCCGAGCAGTGATTGGATGATAACAAAAAGAACCGCGAGTACGGCGTTCAGTTTGACGCCTTTGACTCGACTGAAGCGAAGCCATGCCCAGACAGCGAGGATGATGATCATCAAACCGAGGAGACCGGATACGAGGCGATGGCTCCATTCGATCAACGTATGCGGATGCATGGTGTCGGGGACGAATTTCCCGTAACAGAGCGGCCATGAATGCCCACAGCCTTGCGAAGAGCCGGTGTTGGTGACGGCCGCGCCCATGATCATGACCACGAGCATGCCAAATGTGGTCAGGGCGCCGAAATAGCGCAAGATGCGATCCACGAGTTTCACCTTCTTTTTTTGTTTCTGTGACCTTTTACCCATTTCCAGCCTGCAAATTTGTCGATTTAGTGTCAATTCTGTGTAAAGTATACAAAGAAATTGTCTTCGTATATAATTAGAACAGGTAGATATGCTAAATTTCACTAATTATAGTATCATACAGCGTCCCGGCAAGGGCGCTCAATTGTGAACGCCATGAGACACTTTTGTACACTTTTTGTGACAAGGTTCGTTGCTCCCGCCGCGTTTTTCTGAAATAAAGACCGCGGCGAACTGTACAAGTGTTTTCTTTTTTGATTAAAGCGTTCTCACGATGGTTCGTTTATATATAAATGGTCAATCCGTCGGTTTTTGATACTTTTCATGACGGATCGAGAAAAAGGAAGTGGAGATTTTGTCGAAACCGCTTGTGTTTTTTGATTCGACCGATGCGATCCGCGGCGCTGAGGCTTCAGAAGCCGATCGTTCGGCGACGTGGAAAGATTTTTTACATATTTTGAAAATGGGGATCGTCTTCTCCAATTTGATCACGACGTTTGCCGGGCTCTGGCTCGCATTGGATGAGACCGGACAATCGTTTTTTGATCACATCGGAACGGTGATCGCCGCGCTCGTCGGCTCCGGACTTGTCATGGCCGGCGGCTGCGCGTTAAACAATTTTATTGACCGCGACATCGATCAATTGATGGAACGGACGAAGGATCGGCCTTCGGCGACCGGGCAGTTGACGGCGAGACAAGTCTTTTGGACCGGTATTATAATGTCGACTTTGGGCACAATTGTACTGATACAGGCATCGTATACGGCCGCCGTGCTCGGACTGGTCGGCTTGTTCGTCTATGTCGTCGTTTATACGCTCTGGCTCAAAAGAACCCATTCCATCAACACGATCGTCGGCGGCATATCCGGAGCCATCCCGCCCGTCATCGGCTGGGCGGCGATTGATCCGGGACTCGTTTCTCTCACGCCATGGCTCCTTTTCCTTATTGTTTTTTTGTGGCAACCCCCGCATTTCCTTGCGCTGGCGATCAAGCGCGTCGATGAATACCGAAGAGCCGGCGTCCCAATGCTCCCGGTCGTCGCCGGGATGAACATGACGAAGCGGCAGATGATCTTCTATGTCGTTCTTTTGCTACCGGCGTCGCTCATGCTCTATGAGCTCGGCCCGCTTTATCTCACGTTCGCCGTTTTGCTCGGCATCGGCTGGATAGCGGTCGCCGTCGCCGGCTTGTTCACGAAGGACGTCATGAAATGGTCGAAACGAATGTTCGTTTACTCGTTGAATTATTTAACCATCTTGTTCATCGTGATGGTGGTATCCGTTTTATAAGATAAAATGGCCGCGGCAATAGACACTTCCATCTCATCATCGAAGGTGCTGCGGCCGTTTACCATATAAAAATAGGAATAGAAAGAGAGGGTAACGACATGAAGAGAAAATGGCAGCGATGGTTTCGCCTCCTTCCGTTGGCCGCGCTCGCTTTGCTGTTGTCGGGATGCGGCAAAGAAGGCGTCTCCGCGCTTGAGCCGCTGGGTCCTGTCGCGAAAGATCAAGCCGATCTCATGTTGATCAGCGTCTTGATCATGGTTGTTGTCGTGCTGGTAGTTGGCTTTATCTATTTCTACGTCCTGATCCGATTCCGCAAGCGCAAAGGCCAAGAAGATTACATCCCGAAACAAGTGGAAGGCAATACGACGCTGGAAATCGTCTGGACGGTCATCCCGATCGTCTTGCTCTGCATTTTGGCCGTTCCGACAGTGCCCAAAACGTTCTCGCTTTCCGATACGCATTCGGCCAAAAAAGAGAGCGCTTTAGAGATTGAAGTGAGCGCCAATCAATTTTGGTGGCAATTCACCTATCCCAAACAAAAGGTGACAACGGCGCAAGATGTCGTCATTCCGACGGACCGCCCCGTCGTCTTTAAGTTAACGTCCAACGACGTCATTCACTCGTTCTGGGTGCCGGCGCTCGGCGGCAAGGTTGACGCCAATCCGGGACAAGTGACGACGCTCAAATTGGAAGCGGATAAAGAAGGTACATATCGCGGCCGTTGCGCGGAACTGTGCGGATCATCCCACGCTTTGATGTACTTTAACGTCAAAGCCGTCAGCTCCGCCGAATTTGATCGGTGGATCAAAGAGATGAAAGCGGGTCCCGATCAGCCGGCCTCCGCGAGCGCCAAACAAGGCGAGCAGCTGTTTAAGCAAAATTGCATGTCTTGCCATGCGGTCGGCGCCAGTCAAACGAATAAACTCGCGCCCAACTTGACGAACTTCGCGGACCGGAAATACATCGCCGGATTCCTCGATCACGACAAAAAAACGCTGGAAAAATGGATCGCCGATCCGAGCGCTTTGAAACCCGGAGCGACGATGCCGGCGCGGGGCGCGAGCGGCAAACTGACCGATGAACAAATCAAACAAATCGCCGATTATCTGTTTACGCTGTCGGTTGAAAAGTAGTTCGAACATGACTAAAGGGAGGTTGCAACCGTGACGACACACGCGCAAAGTCTTGCGGTATCCAGCCAGAGAAAAGGCTTTCTCCATTGGCTTTGGACGTGGATTACGACCGTCGATCACAAAAAGATCGCCATTCTGTATTTGTTCGGCGGCGGATTGTTTTTTCTCATCGGCGGGATCGAAGCGCTGTTGATTCGCATCCAGCTCGCTGTGCCGAACAATCATTTTCTCGTCGGTTCCGAATATAACCAAGTCATGACGATGCATGGGACGACCATGATCTTCCTTGCGGCGATGCCGCTCATCTTTGCGATGATGAACGCCGTCATTCCCTTGCAAATCGGGGCGCGCGACGTCGCCTTTCCGTTCGTCAACGCCCTCGGTTTTTGGCTGTTTTTTCTCGGCGGCATCGTGCTGAACACGAGCTGGTTTTTCGGCGGCGCACCGGCCGGCGGATGGACGGCTTACACTCCGCTCGCCACAGAATATCTCGGCAGCGGCATGGACTTTTACATTCTCGGCTTGCAATTGAGCGGCGCCGGAACGCTGATGGGCGCGATCAACTTTCTCGTGACGATCATCAATATGAGGGCGCCGGGCATGACTTTCATGCGGATGCCGCTCTTCTGTTGGACGTCATTGGTCACTTCAGCGCTGATTTTGTTCGCTTTTCCGCCACTGACCGTCGGGTTGTTCTTCGAGTTTTTCGATCACATTTTCCATGCCAATTTCTTTAATACGGCAAACGGCGGGAACGGCATTATTTGGGAACATATCTTCTGGATTTTCGGCCATCCTGAAGTGTACATCCTAGTGCTACCGGCGTTTGGTATTATATCTGAAGTTGTCGCAACGTTCTCCAAAAAGAGACTCTTCGGTTATTCGTCGATGGTATTCGCCACCGTTCTCATCGGTTTCCTTTCGTTCATGGTGTGGGTGCATCACATGTTTACGGTCGGCCTCGGTCCGGTAGCGAACGCCGTATTCGCCATCGCGACGATGACCATCGCGGTGCCGACGGGCATCAAAATCTTTAACTGGTTGTTTACGATGTGGGGCGGCCAAATCCATTTTACGACCGCCAACCTCTTTGCGATCGGATTCATTCCGACGTTTGTCATGGGCGGCGTCACCGGCGTTATGCTCGCGGTTCCGCCCGCCGATGCCCAATACCATGACAGCTACTTTGTGGTGGCGCACTTCCACTACGTCATCTTGGGCGGCGTCGTCTTTGGCCTGCTCGCCGGCGTCTTCTATTGGTGGCCGAAAATGTTTGGGCGGATGTTGAATGAAACCCTCGGGAAGATCACGTTCTGGTTCTTCTTCTTGGGATTCCATTTGACGTTCTTCCCGCAGCATTTCCTCGGGCTCATGGGCATGCCGCGCCGCTATTTTACGTACCTGCCCGGTGAACATTTCGAGCTCGGCAACATGCTCAGCTCGATCGGTGCGTTCGGCATGGCGGTCGGCGTCATCGTTCTCTTGATCAACATCGTGGTGACGACGGCGAAAGGCAAGCGCGCAAAAGGGGACGCTTGGGGAATCGGACGCACGCTCGAATGGTCCATCGCTTCGCCGGCGCCCGAGTACAATTTTGCGCAAACGCCGTTGGTGAAGGGCATTGACGCGTTCTGGAAAGAAAAGATGGCCGGCAACAAGAAAATGACGCCGGCGGAACCGCTCGGCGACGTCCACATGCCGTCTCCGACCGTCATTCCGTTTTTGATGTCGCTGTCGTTGACGTTGGCGAGCTTCGGGTTCATCTTCGCGGCCAATCAAGCCGGAAAGCCGCATACGGGCGGGCTGATCACCGCCGCGATCGGCATCGGTTTGATGTTGCTCTTAATGCTGATTCATTCCATAAAAGACGACCATGGTTTCCACATTCATAAAGAGGAAATCATGCGCATCGAAAAGGAGGCTGAATGACATGTCGGGAACGGAAAACGCCGGCCTTCAAGCGATCCCAAACCCCGAGAAGGCGACGCTCGAGGGAAAAAATAAATTTCTCGGCTTCTGGTTTTTCCTCGGCGGCGAAACCGTGCTTTTTGGCACATTGTTCGCCACCTTTCTCGCCTTGCGCGATAAGGTGGCGAGCGGCCCGTCGGCTCATGAACTGTTCAGCCTGCCGCTCACCTTTTTATCGACCATTATTTTGCTCACGAGCAGTTTGACGAGCGTGTTTGCCATCCTTGCCATGAAGGATTATAAAGCCGGAGCGATGCGGCTCTGGTTTTGGATCACGGTCTTGCTCGGCCTCGCGTTTCTGGGTTTGGAAATTTATGAGTTCCATGAATATCTCGGTGAACATTTCGGGTTTACGACGAGCGCCTTTTCATCGGCTTTCTATACGTTGGTCGGGACGCACGGCTGCCATGTCCTTTTCGGCGTCCTCTGGATTTCGGAACTGATGCTCCAATCTTACAAAAAGGGAATTACGACGGTGACCGCACCAAAGTACTATGTGGCGGCGCTTTATTGGCACTTCATCGATGTCGTATGGGTCTTCATCTTTACCGTCGTTTATCTTCTCGGCATATTGGGGGGATAAGAATGGCATTGACGTCGAAGGATCAAGTGGCCGAATACGTGGCGAAACAGCGGCGGCGCCAAGAACTGCTCCATTACCTCGTCACGTTCGCGTCCATGATCGTTTTCACCGTGCTCGCTTTTATCGCCGTGGCGCTTCGAAAAGATATCAACGACTATTTGATCGCGTTTTTTATCGTGACCATGGCGGTGGTGCAAGTCGCTTTCCAACTTTACTATTTCATGCACATGAAGGAGAAAGACCACGGATTCCCCGCGCTTTTTATCTACGGGGGCGCACTGGTCGTTTTCGTGACGGTCTTGGCGTTTGTCACAATGATCTGGATATGAGGCCGGCGCCGGCCCAGCGCTTTTCCTTATGGAAAGGCGCTTTTTTGTTTGCGGGGAAAACAAGGGAATGCCTCGGCAATGGCGGCCTATGTTCGGATGGAACGCCGTCTTCAGCGGTTTTCGCCTATTCGGGATGGCTGTAAAAAAGCGGGAGCTATGGGGAGGTGAACCGGATGGCCGTTCCTTCGAGCCCTTTTCAACCGCGGTCATAAGGGCGGGGAACGCTTGAATAAGTTAATAACAAAGGACTAGATCGACGAGTGGGTGAGCGAATGGCACTTGTGATTCGGGAGATTGAGCTCGATGATGCGCCGGCTTATTTAAACTTTTTAAACACGCTGGATCATGAAACCAGTTTTCTGCTGTTTGAACCGGGGGAACGCGGCGATGATGCGGAAGCACAAGCGGAAAAAATCAAGGCGATGAAAAGGGACGGGGTTTCGACGATCTTTATTGCCTTGGCACAAGAAGCGATCATCGGCTTTGCCGCCGTTTCCGGGAACGGTTTGCAGCGCGTGAAACATCGCGCCTCCGTCGTCGTCGGGATTTTGGCCGCGCATCGGGGCATGGGGTGGGGCAAGCGCCTGCTCCTTCAGGCGGAAGAATGGGCGGCAAAGCGCGGCATTTTGCGCTTGGAAGCGACGGTGGCCATGCAAAACACGGACGCCCTGTGGTTGTACAGCGGTCTCGGCTATCATGTGGAAGGCATTCGCCGCCGGGCACGCTTCGTCGATGGACAATATGTCGATGAATTTTACATGAGCAAAATGCTGCGACCGGATTGAGAGCAGGAAAAAACGGCCGATACTGTATAGGCCGTTTTTCTTTCATTATTTTTCAACTTTAAATGCCTGCAACGCATCGCTGAGTACGGCGAGGCGTTCGCGGCACGTGTTGACCACTTGGACGGGAAATTCTTCATCGTATTCAATGCCGTGCGGATAATAATGGCGGCCGAGATACGGCGTTCTCAGTTCGACTTTAGCGTCGCGGCGCTCGATCTCGCTTTCAACGGCCACGCCGGGGACGCGTAAATAATAAACGCTGCCGTCATGTTTATTTTCAAATTTAAAGTCGTATGTCACGCGTTTCCAATCCCATTGCCCTCCGCGGACAAAGCCGACGCCTTCCATGATATGTTCGAGTTCGGGGAAGGGGACGACGATGCCCTCAATTCCGGTATTTTCAAATCGCACACAAGTTACCTCCTTCAGTCGTTGCCGCGCGTCGATCGACTATTCTTCGTATTTTCATTCAATTTAATAATAGTACTAACCTTTAAAGAATGCAATGTGAAAACGGTCACAGCGGGGCATTATGCCCCGTCGAAAATGCCGGTTTGGCCGCGGTGCGCACTTGCTTAATTGCCAATAGGGCGCGGAGCGATTTAAAGGAAACCGTTGTTTGAAGCGGCCCGGAGTGATGAAAAGCGGGTAAAGCGCCAATCGCCTGAAGACACAGGCTGTGGACTAGGTTGAATTTACCGTTTCTTGGATAAAATATGAAAATGAACCGTCGCCAAGCAGAGGGTTTCAAACGGCGAGGATCGAATGGTACACTCAAAGTAACAATGGTTGTTTATCATCTCGACCCAACCATATAGCCGCTGCATGATGATCAGATGATATGACTTGCCGATGTCTTAAAAAAGCGGCAGATGACTAAATTCATTCACCATCCGCGCAGAATGGAGGGGAAGTCACTGAGAAAAACAAATTTATTCATTTTGTTCATCGCCATCATCGTCTTCTTCATTACTTTCCTGTTTAATTTTTCGGAAAACACGACGCCCACCAAGAAGCAAAACTTGCCGAAAGAAGAGGCCGTCGAGCCGCCGGGTTTCAAGGTGCCTCATAAAGGCATTCATACGTTCATCGGCGCTTCCGAAAAAGAGATTAAAAAACACTTCGGGGAACCCGAACATATCGATCCCACGCCATACGGGTATGACTGGTGGATCTATGGAAGCCATTCCGAGCACTATTTGCAAATCGGAATGGAAA
Source organism: Caenibacillus caldisaponilyticus (assembly GCF_002003465.1). Taxonomy (GTDB): domain Bacteria; phylum Bacillota; class Bacilli; order Bacillales; family Sporolactobacillaceae; genus Caenibacillus; species Caenibacillus caldisaponilyticus. The sequence goes on from NZ_BDDQ01000006.1 coordinate 83,756, forward strand.
AGGGAAAAGTGGTCACGATCTATGCCTTGGGGAAACAATTGCCGACGGAACCTTTTAAGATTGGAGAAGACGCCAACCACATCATAAAAAAGGTCGATTTGGCGGATACCGTGACGTTTAATTACAAAGGCTCGCGCATCGAGTTTGAGTTTAAAGAGGATGAAATGATGGTCAGTCCGCTCGTCCGTTTCGGCAAAATATGGGTTCAGCTCTACATCGACCACTTTACGAACCGCTTGATGTGCGTCCGTTATTTGACGAGCGATATTTTGATCAAGCAGAGACCTTATACGATCGTTTACGAAGGGAAATTGGATGAAGCGCCCGAACCGACCGAGAAAAAATGGGATGATATCCAAAACGCTGAAGCCAGAGAAATCTTTAACATTACGAATATATTGCGCATGAGGCAAGGCTTGGATCCGTTGCAATGGAACGCGGAGGCGGCGCAAGCGGCTTATCAGCACAGCCGTGAGATGATGGAAAAACATTATTTCGCCCATGAATCGAAATGGTCGGGCGGACCCGGAGACCGCTTGCATCAGGCGGGCGTGGACTTTACCATGGCCGGCGAAAACATCGCCGCGGGATACCCCGACGGCATTTCCGCTGTCATCGGCTGGATGAACAGCGAAGATCACCGCAAGAATTTGTTCAACCCGAGCTTTACGGATCTGGGCGTCGGGGTTTATCATAAGTATTATACACAAGATTTTGTCAAATTGTGGATTGAGTGATGAAGCAACAGAGAGATATGGGAGAGGATCGATCGATGGAAGCGGAAAACGTGCGCGCGCTCATTGCAGACGTCATGCCGAAGGCGATCGCTTGGCGCCGGCATCTCCATCAACATCCGGAATTGTCTTTTCAGGAAGTGGAGACGTCGCAATTTGTCTATGATAAGCTGCAGTCCTTCGGCGGCATTCAGTTGTCGAGGCCGACGAAGACGAGCGTCGTCGGCAAGATCACAGGAGGAAAAGGCCCCGGTCCGACGCTGGCCATCCGGGCGGATATGGATGCCTTGCCCATCGAGGAAAACAATGACTTCCCGTTTAAATCACAAAATCCCGGCGTCATGCACGCGTGCGGACACGACGGCCACACCGCGATGCTTCTCGCCGCGGCGTTTGTCCTGACGCGATTGCGGCATCATTTTTCCGGTGAAATTCGCTTGATCTTCCAACATGCCGAAGAATTGGCGCCCGGCGGGGCCGAAGAACTCGTCCGAGCCGGCGTCATGGACGGCGTCGATTGGGTGATCGGTGCCCATTTATGGTCGCCGCTCGAATTCGGAAAAATCGGGATCCTTTACGGACCGATGATGGCGGCACCCGATATCTTTCACATTATCATCAAGGGCAAAGGCGGCCATGCCGCCATCCCCGATCAGACGATCGACAGCATCGCCATCGGCGCCCAAGTCGTCACCAACCTGCAACACATCGTATCGAGAAACGTCAATCCTCTTGAGCCGCTCGTCGTGAGCGTGACGAAATTTGTCGCGGGGACGACGCACAACGTCATCCCGGGTACGGCAGAGCTGACCGGCACCGTTCGCGTGTTCGATGAAGCTTGGCGCGATAAAGTGCCCGCTCTCATGGAGCGGATCATTAAGGGCGTGACCGCCGCGCACGGGGCGGATTATGAATTCGTTTATGAAAGAGGCTACCGCCCCGTCGTGAACGACGCGGACGTTACGGCGAAATTGGAGGCGATCGTTCGGTCCGTCTACGGCGAGGAAGCGATCGCCCATCCTAAACCGATCATGGTCGGCGAAGATTTTTCTGCTTATCAACAAAAAGCGCCCGGAGCTTTCATTTTAATCGGCGCCGGCAACCGCGAAAAAGGCATCGTTTTTCCGCATCATCACGAGCGCTTTACGATCGACGAAGATGCCATGGAAAAAGGGGTCACGATCTTCGTTCACGCCGCGTTGCGGTTTTTAAATGAGGCGGCCGTGACAAGATGATCGTTGCCGTCCCCCCCAAAAAATCCGGACAGCCGGGTGATGCGCCCGCGATTGGGCGCACGCGTTGCCGCCTGTTGACTTATACTGTCTTTAGGAACGGCGAACGAGAGGGGGGATGACCGTGGCACAGACGACAGAAGATGCGATCAGAGCTTTTAAGGCGTTTGTGCGCAAACATCCGGAGCTGATTAAAGGCGTCAAAGAACAAGGAAAGACGTGGAAAGACGTATTTGATGAATGGGTATTGTTCGGCGAAGATCATAAAATTTGGGAAGCCTACGGCTTGGAAACCGCACCGAAGAAAAAGCCGCCGTTGGCGAATGAATTCATGCGCCTCTTCGACATGATCGGAAATCTGGATGCCGAATCCATTCAAAAACGTTTGGGCGAAATCAACGGCGCGTTGGATGCGATCCAATCGTTGCTGCAAAATTGGCAATCGCCCGCCAGCGGAGCTCCGGCAAATTCAAGGCCGTATGCGGCGGGATCGCTTCCCGCTCCGCCCACGCCTCCTTATCCCCAACCGCCCTATTATTACAACCGGTAGACGTCCGCCGTTTGAGCGGACGATGCCTCGCGGCCGGGCGGATCAGACGCGGGAGGCGTGGCGTTTCAGCGCGCCGTTCTTTTTCTATGACGAAGTAGAGGACCCTCATGCCGAATGATCGGAGCGTGCGGATGGCAAATCGTTCAAGCCGTGTTACAATAAAATGGGGTGACCTCAATTGATTGCGACTCTAGAACATCTTCAGCTGCTCGATGCCGCTGATCGGCTCGTCGATATGTTGACCGAATCGGACGTCTTTGCCAGATATCGTTTATCCAAGGACAAGCTGGCCCGCGATGAAGAGGCTTTGGCTTTGATTCGCCGCTTCGTCCGCTTGCGGGAAAAATACGACGAAGTTCAACGGTTTGGCAAATACCATCCCGATTACAAAACGGTCATCAAGGAAATGATGGAAGTCAAACGGGAACTCGATATGAACGACGCGATCAGCGCGTATAAAAAGGCCGAAGATGATCTCAATACGCTTTTGTACGAAATCAGCGCCGCGATTGCGAACGCGGTTTCTCCGTCCATCAAAGTGCCGACCGGCGATCCTTTTTTTGACAGAGGTTGCGGCGGCGGATGCGGAGTCGGCGGAGCGTGCGGTTGCCATTAAAGAACCGGCCGCCGAACAAGCGACGCGGCGAGCCAGATGCGCAAGGGGGGAAGCCCCTTGCTTTTTTTTGCCCGATCATGATAGACTGGCATTGCAGTGAAAACGCTGACAATGGAGAGAATGGAAATGGCATCTGGACGTGCCGGTTTGATCGTCTGGCTTCATCATACAAGACACGCGAAGGCATTGAAAAAATATGGCAATGTGCACTATGTATCGAAAAAAATGCGCTATGCGATTCTTTATTGCGATGCGGACAAACGGGATGCCGTGATGGAGCGCTTGGCGAAACAGCGGTTTACCAAACGGGTGGACTTGTCCCACTTGAAAGAACTGGACAACCGTTATCAAAAAAAGCATAAAACGGAGCGCCGGCGGGAGGAAGACGAGCTCCTTTGAAAGCGCCATGTCCGACCGTGCTACGGATGAGGCGTTCGACGACTAGAGGGGTTTCTAATAAAACACGAAAACGCGTTTTGTGAACGGTCCAGGCGGCCGGCGATGCCAAACGGCGTTGGGGCGCATAGCTCCGCAAAAAAGAAGATCCCGCAGGATGAACCTGCGGGTGTCTCGACGCATACATCCCGTATGCCAAGACAATGGGAGAGGAGAAACCGGCGGAAAAACTTATGGGGAAACGTAAGTCTCCGCGGTTGGAACAACATCATTGCGATGTTGTTATTTTTATTATGGCCGAAAGGATCAGACGCTATACATCCCCAAGCCGGTAAGCGAAAGCGCTGGATTTTTTTATCGGTCAACTTTATGGTAGGATGTAAGCGAAAAACGGTTTTGAGGTGTCGAAGCATGAGAGTCATTGCCGGCAAATGCAAAGGCCGTGCGCTTAAAGCGGTACCCGGTCGAACGACGAGGCCGACGACGGATCGGGTCAAGGAAACGCTCTTCAACATCATCGGTCCATTTTTTGAGGGCGGTCAGGTGCTCGACTTGTACGGTGGAAGCGGTTCGCTGGGAATTGAAGCCCTCAGCCGCGGGATGGACCGGGCCGTTTTCATCGATCGCCACGGCCCCGCCGTCATGACGATCAGGCGGAATCTCGATGCGTGCGGCCTTTCGGAGCAAGCGGAAGTGTACCGCAAGGATGCGGGCCGCGCGTTAAACATCCTCGGGCAGCGCGGCGAACGCTTCGATCTCATTTTTCTCGATCCGCCGTATGAAGAAGCGCGGTTCGACCGTGATTTCGACCGAATTGTCCGGTATGGGCTTTTGCGGGAAGGCGGTTTGATCGTTGCCGAACACGATGTGAACGTTGCGCTGCCCGACCGCCTGTCGGAGCGGATCGCGCGTTTTAGATCCGAAGCTTACCAAAGCCATACCGCCTTATCTTTTTATGTCCACGAATAGGGGGAGACGCATGAGTGTTGCACTGTATCCGGGCAGCTTTGACCCGGTCACTTTGGGACATCTGGACATCATCAAGCGGGGGGCGAAGATTTTTGACAAGGTCATCGTCGCCGTTCTCAACAATTCCGAAAAACGCCAACCGCTTTTTACCGTCGAAGAACGCGTGCAATTGCTCAAGGAATCGACGGCCGACATCCCAAACGTCGAGATCGATTCTTTTGAAGGCCTGATGATTGAATACGCGAAAAAAAGAAAGGTGGACGCGGTTCTCAGGGGATTGCGGGCCGTCTCGGATTTTGAATACGAATTGCAAATCACGTCGATCAACAAAACATTGGACGAACAGATCGAAACGCTGTTTATGATGACGAGCAACAAATATTCATTTTTAAGCTCAAGCATCGTCAAAGAAGTGGCCAAATACCACGGATCGGTTTCCGACCTCGTTCCGGAGCCGGTGGAACGGGCGCTCAAGTTAAAATTCAAAGCGGAATGATGCCTTACCTTTCAACTTCTTTAAGATACCTGCGGGCTTTAAATAGGATGTATCCGACCAGGGCGATTAAAGTCATTAAGGAACCGATTCGCACCATTTCGGGCGCAGCGGCTGGCCATTCCGACAAAACGGGTCCGGTCACCGCCAGCGTTCGCGCGCCGGACGCCTCGCTTACGGCCAGCCATCGGTAGAGAACGCCCGCGCTCAGCGCCGAAAAAACGCCGTGCAACAAGCGTCCGGCAAAGAAAGGTTTGGCGCTCAATTTGGCTTGAGAAAGGATGCTCGCAACTTGGGCCTGAATGGAAAAGCCGCCAAAGCCGAGAATAAATGCGGTCGCCGCCACCGCTTCGGGGAGCGGGGCGCCGGTTTCGCTAATGCGTTGAGCTCCGACGGTGATTTCAAACAGGCCCGGCACAATGGCCTCGCCGAGCTCCGGGCTCATCCCCATCCAATGGAGCCCGTGAGAAAAGGCGGCGGCGATGAGCGTCATTCCGCCGATTTCATCGAGCAGTTTGTTGAAAACGGAAAACAAGATGATGAATCCGCCGACCATCAAGAGCGTCGACATGGAGGACTGCACGGCGTCTCCGAGCATTTGCCCGATCGGCCGTTTGTTGTTCACCCGTTCTCGATGCATGCGGCGAAACGCCACGGCGATTCTTCCCGCCTGTATTCGATTGTCGGGCATCGAAGCGTGTTCATGGCGTTTGTAGAAGCGCATAATAAGTCCGACGCACACGTTTCCTATATAATGGGAGAGAGCAAAGATGAGCCCGAGCGACGAGCGGTGAAAAAAACCGACCGCGACGGCTCCGAACATGAACAAGGGGTTTGAAAAATTCGTGAAACTGGCCAGGCGCTCCGCTTCCGTTTTGCTGATCTTTTTTTCTTCATAGAGCCTGGCGGTGATCTTGGCACCCGCCGGAAAGCCGGAGCACATGCCCATGGCGAAGACGAAGGCGCCGACGCCGGGGACTTTGAAAATCGGGCGCATGATCGGCTCGAGCAGAACGCCGATAAACGTCACCGTGCCGAAACCGATGAGGAGTTCCGAGATGATAAAGAAGGGCAAAAGCGACGGAAAGACGATGTTCCACCATAGTTTGAGCCCGGAGATCGCCGCGTCCACGGCCGGTTCCGGAAAATAGACGAGGCTGATCGCGATGAGGAGAGCGGAGCCTGCCAAAACCATGGTTTTGATGATTGATCGGTACATTTCGGTTCACCTCTCCGTTCGTCTTCCGCACATGCTCCGTGAAAACGAGCATAAATTCTTAAGTAGACCCCGGTTTGTCCTCTCAGAATATAGATATACGCGCTCGGAGATGAATTAGACCAAAGGACGCATGGCGTCATCGGGGGGCGCCGGAAGATGGGAGCGATCAGCCGTGAGGCCGAGGATTGGCGTGGCGCTCGGTTCGGGCGGAGAGAAAGGCTTGGCCCATATCGGGGTATTAAAAGCGTTTGAAGAAGAAGGCGTGCCGATCGATTTTATGGCCGGTTCAAGCATCGGGGCGCTCGCCGCTGCTTTATACGGAGTAGGCCACGATTGGCGGAGCATGACGGCGCTGGCGAGGGCGTTCAGCCGCAGGTTGATCCTCGATTGGCCGCCGTCCAAGACCGGGATGATTTCCGGGCGCAAGGCGGCCGCGATCATCAAAGCGATCACGCGGCAAAAACGGTTTGAAGACACCCGGATTCCGCTTGCGGTCGTCGCGACCGATTTGATATCCGGCGAACGCGTCGTGTTCACGAAAGGCGAGCTCTATAAAGCGGTGCGGGCCAGCATTTCGATTCCCGGCATTTTTCAACCGCTGAAAATGAATGGCCGCCTTCTCGTTGACGGCGGGGTCATCGATCGCGTGCCGTCCTCCGTCGTCCGGGAAATGGGGGCGGACATCGTCATTGCCGTCGACGTTTCCGGTTTTGCGGAAAAGGCGGTGATCCGTTCCTTTTTCGATGTCATCATGCGCAGCATTGACATCATGCAGCAGCAACTGGTTAAGTTACAAGAGATGAGCGCCGACATCGTCATCAAGCCGAATGTTGTCGACAAACAGGCCAAGGTTTACAACGATCTCGATCAACTCATTAAAATGGGCGAAGAATCCGCCCGCCGACGATTGCGGGATATCCGACGACTGATCGATGCATGGAAGGAGCGTTAATATTTGCAAAAGGGCCGCAGAAAATCCGTTTATGTGATCGCCGTCATTCTCCTGATGGCGGCGATCGCCGGAAATCTCATCCAGCTGCCGTATTATGTCACCCAGCCGGGGAGTGCCGATCGGTTGGCTCCGATGGTGAAGGTGAAGAATGGATACAAGGAAAGCGGGTCGTTTCGTTTAGTGACCGTGTTGGAAGGCAGAGCGAACGTTTGGCAGTTCCTCCGGGCGAAGATGGACTTCAATCCGTATACGCAAGTTTTAAAAGCTGATCAAGTGGCGTATCCCGACGAGAGTAAAACCGAAATGAACGTTCGCCAATTAAATTATATGAAAACGTCGCAAATCGCTTCCACTTACGTCGCCTATAAAGCGGCTGGGAAGAACCCGAAGCTCGAACATCGCGGCGTTCTCATCGTCAACGTCCATTCGAAAATGCTGGCCGCCCGCGTCCTGAGGGCCGGGGATATCATCGTTTCCGCGAACGGGCGCACCGTTCGGACGATAAAGGATTTGCAAAATGCCTTGAAAAATGCGAAGGCGGGCGAGCGGATCGATTTGACGGTGAATCGGAACGGTAAGCGCCTGGACGTCGAGACGGAAACGGCGCCGTTTCCGAAAGATTGGCTGCCCGCGGGAACGGACCATAAAGTCGGCCTAGGGATTTTACAGGCAGAAGCCATCGACCTTGACGCCGCTCCGCCGGTCCGCTTCAACACGGGCGGGATCGGAGGCCCTTCGGCCGGTTTGATGATGTCTCTTGAAATTTATGAGCAATTGACGCCTGAGGACTTGTCCAAGGGATACGATATATGCGGGACGGGTACGATCGACTTCAACGGAAATGTCGGCCCGATCGGCGGCATTAAACAAAAGGTGGTTGCCGCCGACCGGGCGGGAGCGGAGATTTTCTTCGCGCCCGTCGCCAAGCACGAGGCGGACGATGCGCGCGCCGCCGCGCGTGACATCGGCTCCGACATGAAGATCGTTCCGGTCAAGACTTTTGACGATGCCGTCCGCTATTTGCGATCGCTGAAACCGAAAAACTGACCGCCGTACGGCGGTTGGTTTTTTGTCAAATGGCGGCCCGTTTTTGGCGCATAACATGCGGCGGGTTTTGCCGATTAAAGCGTTCGTCCGCTCGCCTCATCGTAACGGACGGGTGAGCGGTCGAAATCGTCGCGGTCATCGGACGGCTTGATGAGCCGGTAGCAGAGGGCGGCGCGTTCGTCCAGGGCGGCGACCGGTGAGCGGCTGCTTGCGATTTTCGTGATGATGGGGACCTTCAAGTCTTTTTTTATGCGGTTCAAGTACTTTTGGCCTTTGCCGTTCATGCCGAGCAGGCGGATGTACGGCGGTTTCTGAAAGCGGCCCGCCCCGGCCATTTCTTCTTTCGTTGCGCCTGTTAAGACGTGCGTCGCCAATCTTTGGAGACGCGTCCACGTGTAGCGCTTGGTTTTGATCAGCTCCATCCATTCTTTAAAATTCGCGGCGCGGAGAGCGAACGCCTTGAGCCGGTTTTCCAAACCTTCCTCGGCTTCATAAATGGCGGAAAGCTCCTGGTGCCTGGCGGTCAAGAGCCGATATTTTAAAAAGGGAAAATAATCCTCCCAGCTCCGCAGCGTTCCGTTGTCCTGGGCTGCAAACAAGGCGTCTGCGGTGTATGGCGGCACGAGGCGGCGGAGCTCTTCGCGGCGGGCTGATCCGGCAAAAAGCGCTTGGCGAATGGCCGTCGCGCTTGCGATGCGGTCATCGCGAATGTCGTTGTCGTGGTAATCCGCTTTTAGGCGTTTGACGGTCGCCGTTCGGATCGGCCGTCCAAGCCGCCGGACCGCATCGACGTAATGATAGCCGAGAATGTTGTTCGGCTGTGAAAGGTCGATGTATTCCTCCCCCGACAAGCCGAGATCGCGAAACGCAAAGCTGGCCGCTTTCGGATAACTGACGCCCAGGGCGGTATGGGCTTTGACGGCGCGGTCGAATGCCGCTTTGCGGCTTTCCATGGCGCGCACGGTCCGGTGAAACGGTTCGATGTCGCCGGCTTCGCTCCCGAAAACGATGTCGGTCACTCCCAAGTCAGCGAGGATGCAAACGGCGCCCCAGGCGAATACCTCGGCTTTTTGCGTGGCGTACGCGTAAGGCAACTCCACCACGAGATCGACGCCCGCTTTCAGAGCGAGCGCCGTCCTTGTCCATTTGGACAGGAGAGCGGGTTCGCCTCTTTGGAGAAAATCACCGCTCATCACGGCGATGACGATATCGGCCTGCGTTTGTTTTTTCGTTTGTTGTAAATGATATAAATGACCGTTGTGAAACGGATTGTATTCGACGATGATGCCCGCGGCGCGCAACGGCACATCCCCCTCTCGGTTAGGCGTTTTTACTATAAAGCATAAGGTGTCGCCCGCTCGCTGTAAAGGGCGTCATATTGACAATCTTTTCAGCGTCATCTATAATACACTTGTTGTTTTGAGGTGTTCGCCAATGACACTTAAATGGTCGATTCCGGAACTTTTGGAGCACCAAAAAGGCGGTTTCAGTTTTGACGCCACCGTAACGGTTGACGAATTGAAAAAAAGGGACGCGGAGATCCGGAAGGTGACGCCGGTTCGGGTGACGGGCCGCGCGGACGTGGATCGCAACGCCGTGACGTTTTTCCTCACCGTGACCGGGAGGATGACCTTGCCTTGCGCATTGACGCTCGTCGATGTCGATTATCCGTTTCGCATCGAGACGACCGAGATCTTTCGTTTTGGCGGTCATTCGGCGCCGGAAGCGGAAGGGGAAGAAAACGTCCATCATGTCGAAGGCCAAACCGTCGATTTATTGCCGGCCGTTGAAGAAGCGATCTTGGTGGAAAAACCGATGCGCGTCGTCAGCGAAGAGGCAAAAAATCGCACGGATTTGAACGGGCCGGGATGGCAGCTCATTAACGCACCGGAAAGGAAACCGTCGATCGATCCGCGTTTCGAAAAGCTGAAAGAATGGTTTAACGAATGACGCCAAGGAGGTGGGAAACATGGCGGTACCAAAACAAAGAGTCTCTTCAACGCGCCGGGACAAACGCCGCACGCATTTCAAACTGCGCGTTCCGGGCATGGTGCAATGCGACAACTGCGGAGAATACAAACTGTCTCACCGCGTTTGCCCGTCATGCGGTTCGTATAAAGGAAAAACGGTTATTGAAAAATAATGCGATTGGCAACAAGGGGAGCGAAGAGCTCCCCTTTAGTTTTTGCCTGAAAGCATGCGACGAGAGAGCCTTCTCGGGCGGGACGCCCTCCAAAGCCTGATAGAATATCAAGTCTATCTTTCCTAGCAAACGCATATTATATGGCAAAGATATTGATTGGAGGGATTCTATGTCCAATGTCCGCCAAGATGCCTGGACCGAAGAGGAAGATCTGATTCTGTCCGAAACCGTCTTGCGCCATATTCGGGAAGGGAGCACCCAGCTCGCCGCTTTTGAGGAAGTCGGAAAAAAGCTTTCCCGGACGGCGGCCGCCTGCGGGTTTCGCTGGAATTCTCTCGTCCGCAAAAAATATGAAGCCGCGATCGCTCTCGCCAAAAAGCAGCGGAAAGAAGTGTTGGCCCGCAAGAAATCCGGTAGGAAGAAAAAAAGGGAGGAAGCAAAAAGCGGACAGATCGCCGCGGCGAACGACGCGAACGCCGCGCAAGCGGAATGGCGCATAGACATCAAAGCCGTCATTCGCTACCTTGAAAAGCTCAAGAGCGAAGAGGCGGAACTGCTTCGCCTGCGCGAGGAAAACGAACGGCTCAGCCAAGAGGTCAAGCTTGAAAAAGAAAAGCGCTTGACCGCCGAAAAAGCATTTGAGAAGGTACAGAGTGATTACGAGACGATAAAGAGAGAATACCAAGCGTTGCTGTCCATTATGGAAAGGGCGCGCAAATGGGCGGCCGCGCCGGGTGAAGAGCCCGCCGACGAAAACGAGGAACTCCCCGTTGCGGTGATGGCCCATGAGGCGGATGAATCGTGAAGTCCAGACGAAAGAGAAATCTGAATGCCAAACGATTGGTCGGCGTTTTATGGAGGCGAAGGCCGCGTCCGCAACCGAACCGCCCGAGCCGCGGCATCGGTGCGGCAGCAAAAAAAGTCCCATTTTTGTCGGGACTTTTTTGCTTGCCGTCTCCTTCGACGTTTAATCATGAAAGGCCATCGCAACCGGCGGGCGTTCGCCAGGGCGGGGGTGAAGCGGTAGTACAGGCCTTATGATTTCAGAAAAAATCCTTTGCGCCACCGCAGCGGAGCCGGGTCACTTCAGCGCCCGTTCTTTAACCCCTTTCGGGAACCAGACGTAAGGATTTTCGCCGCGGTCGCGTTCCACGTTATATGTGACCGGTTCAAAGCCCATCTTCTCCCAGAAGCCATGGGATTGTTGGCGCGCGTTCGTTTTGATCGGCAAATTAAAACTTTTCGCGAAGTCGACGAGAGCCTTGCCGTACCCTTTGCCTTGGTACATCGGCAAGACTTCCAATTTCCATAGCTCTAGATAATCTTGGGGCGGATCAAAATAGCGGTCGTATTTCTTGTCGATGCGGTAGAGGCTCATGCGCGCCACCAATTTATCGCCATAATAGATGCCGTAAAATGGCGAATCGCTGTCGTTTTCGATGATGTTGGCCTCTAAGTCTTCCAGCATCGACAATTCTTGGGCGCCGTATTCGCGGAACTTTTCGAATTCTTCTAGGGTTTTGAAGTTTATTTTCAGGCGCTCCACTTTATATTCGTTCATGCGTTTTGCCCCCTTTTTCGGTCGATAGATAAAAATCGGATTGTTTCCCTTATTATTATAATATAAACTAAGGGAAAATGCCGATCGAACATAGAAAGATCCATTCGGAGAAGAATAGGTGCAAAAGGCTTTTGAATGAGGAGGCGAAGTTTGTTAATATAACTATAAATGTAAGCGTTTACTTTCATGTCCATTCATCATCAAACGGGGGTGATCTGGCGCCGCTTGTGCCGGAGCATCGAAAAAGAGGAGGGAAACTTTGAAAAGGGTTTTGATTGCCAATCGCGGGGAAATCGCGGCCCGAATCATCAAAACGTGCCGCCGCCTGGGCATTGAAACGGTTGCCGTCTATTCCGACGCCGACCGCGATCTTCCCTATCTCGAACAGGCAACGGTCGCGCGCAGAATCGGCGAGCCGCCCGCGGCGAAGTCTTATATGAAAATCGACGCTTTGATCGAGGCGGCCAAGGCGACCGGATGCGATGCGGTCCATCCCGGTTACGGATTTTTGTCTGAGAATCCGGCGTTCGTCCGCGCCGTTGAAGAAGCGGGGCTCGTTTTCATCGGTCCGGATGCCGAAGCCGTCCGGCTCATGGGCGACAAGATTGCGGCGCGAGCGCATATGAAGGCGGCCGGCGTGCCCGTCGTTCCGGGGAGCGACCATCCCGTGACGACGCCGGACGAAGCGGCTGCCGTCGCCGATCGGGTCGGCTATCCGGTCATGTTGAAAGCGGCGGCGGGCGGCGGGGGCATCGGCATGGTGCGGTGCGCGGACCGCGAGGCGCTCGAACGGGCGTTTGTCTCGACGCAAACGCGGGCAAAAACGTATTTTGGAAACGCCGCCTTGTTCATCGAGAAAGCGATCGAAGGCGGCCGCCATATAGAGGTGCAAATTTTCGGCGACAAAAGCGGTCGGGTCATCCATCTGTTTGAACGGGAGTGCTCGGTGCAGCGGCGCCATCAAAAGGTGGTGGAAGAAGCGCCCGCGCCGTCTCTCTCTGAAGCGACGCGGCGCGCCATCACGCAAGCTGCCGTTCGTGCGGCTCGGGCGGTTCGATACCATAATGCCGGAACGGTGGAGTTTATCGTCGATGCCGATGAAAAATTCTATTTCTTGGAAATGAACACCCGCCTCCAAGTGGAGCATCCCGTCACTGAAGCGATCACCGGATTGGATCTTGTCGAATGGCAAGTCGCCGTGGCCGACGGCCAACCGTTGTCGCTTGGGCAAGACGACATCCGTCCCCGAGGAGCGGCCGTGGAATTCCGACTTTATGCCGAAGACCCGGAAACGTTTTATCCGTCGCCGGGCACGATCGAAGCGTGGGCGTGCCCCGACATCGAAGGCGTCCGCGTCGACACGGGTTATGCCGCCGGCAGCCCGGTCCCTCCGTTTTACGATCCGATGATCGCCAAGGTCATCGTCCATGCCCCGGACCGCGCTGCTGTTCTACAGAAAGCGCGCCGTTTTTTCACTGGGATGACGATCCGGGGCATCAAAACGAACCAAGCGTTGCATCTCAAGTTGTTGAGCGATCCGCGCTTTGTCGCGGGGCAATACGATACCTCACTGTTAAATCGCATGGCAAAGGAGAAGTGACCATGAGACACATTGAAGCGCCGATGGCGGGTACGCTGCTGAGCGTTTTGGTGAAAAAAGGCGATGAAGTCAAAGCCGGCGATCAAGTGGCCGTTCTGGAATCGATGAAGATGGAAATCCCGATCGAAAGCGGGGCGGATGGAACGGTCGCCGAGATCAAAGCGGCAGCGGGCGATTTCGTCAACGAGGGGGACCCCCTCATCGTGCTTGTATAAGAAGCGGCGTCTGATCCGTGGCAACGGCGCGCCGCTGCGCGTGCCGAAAGGGCGTCATCGGGGCGCCTGAGCCGGTCCCGAACACGGCCCGGCGTCCGATTCTACGCGGAATATGGCGAGGAGGGAAAATATGGACAATGCATTGGAACGGCGGCTCGCCGCTGCCATTGAAAAAATCGAAGCCGGCGGCGCCGAAAAATACCACCAAAAGCTGAAAGAAAACCGTAAAATGTTTGTCCGCAAGCGGTTGGAAGCCCTTTTTGACCCCGGGGCTTACCGGATCGAAGACGGGCGTTTCGCGAATTACGAAGCCGGCGATCTGCCGGCTGACGGCGTCGTCACCGCCGTCGGCAAAGTCGGCGGACAGACGGTGTGCGTCATGGCGAACGACGCGACGGTCAAAGCCGGTTCTTGGGGGGCGCGCACGGTCGAAAAAATCATCCGAATTCAAGAGACGGCTCAGAAATTGAAGGTGCCGATGGTTTACCTCGTCGATTCCGCCGGGGCCCGCATCACGGATCAGGTGGAGATGTTCCCGAACCGTCGCGGCGCCGGAAGGATTTTTTACAATCAGGTCAAAATGTCCGGCATGGTGCCGCAAGTCTGCCTCCTCTTTGGCCCGTCGGCGGCCGGCGGCGCTTACATTCCGGCATTTTGCGACATCGTCATCATGGTCGACGGCAACAGTTCCATGTACCTCGGTTCGCCGCGGATGGCGGAAAAGGTGATCGGCGAGAAAGTCAGCCTCGAAGAAATGGGCGGCGCCCGCATGCACTGCACCGTGAGCGGTTCCGGAGACGTGCTCGCCCGCGATGAAGAAGAGGCGATCGCTTCGTTTCGCCGTTATTTGTCGTATTTTCCCCGATATTATAAAGAAAAACCGAAGGCGGCGGTGCCGAAGCCGCCGAAAGCAGGGCGCCCCATCAGCGCGATCGTTCCGGAGCACCAAAACGTGCCGTTTGACATGTATGAGCTGATCGACGCGCTCGTCGACGAAGGCAGCTTTTATGAGATCAAAAAATTGTTCGCGCCCGAATTGATCACGGGTTTCGCCCGGCTCGGCGGAAAAGTCATCGGCATCGTCGCCAATCAACCGAAGGTGAAGGGCGGGGTTTTGTTCGTCGATTCCGCAGACAAAGGAGCGCGCTTCATCCACCTTTGCGACGCGTTCAACATCCCTCTGCTGTTTTTGGCCGATGTCCCGGGCTTCATGATCGGGACAAAGGTGGAACGCGCGGGCATCATCCGCCACGGCGCCAAATTGATCGCCGCCGTCAGCGAAGCCACGGTTCCGAAAATCTCGGTCATCGTCCGCAAAGCTTATGGCGCTGGATTGTATGCGATGGCCGGGCCCGCGTTCGAACCGGATTGTTGCCTCGCGCTCCCGACCGCCCAGATTGCGGTCATGGGGCCGGAGGCGGCGGTGAATGCCGTGTATTCCAACAAGATCGCGGAAATTGAAGATCCGCGGGAACGCCTACGTTTCGTTCAGGAAAAACAAGCGGAATACCAGAAAACCATTGATATCTATAAATTGGCTTCCGAATTGATCGTCGATGACATCGTCCCAGGCCATGATTTGCGCGAAGAGCTGATCCGCCGTTTTGAACTCTATGAAACCAAAGAGACGGCGTTCGCCGAAAAAAAACATCCCGTCTATCCCGTCTGAATCGTCTCGCCCGGCGAGGCGTTCTTTTTGTCAACGAACGAGAGGCTGACCGGCTTGGGCTCGGAATTGCAAGCCGTCCGCTTTCACAGTAACATGTTATCGAAAAAGGAGGCGGAGAATGATGAAAATCGGCGTGATTGGCGGGGGAGCCGTCGGCCTTTTGATCGCGGGATATTTGAGCTTGCGGTTTCCGGTCACTCTATACGTCCGCCGCAATGCGCAAAAGCGGCTGTTGGCGGAAGAGGGCCTCACCGTCGAAAACGGGCCGGGAAGGATTCGCGGCTTCCGCGTCGCCTTGTCCGATGAGCCGTGGGAAGACGACGTCATCCTTCTGGCCGTGAAACAACACCAATTGCCCGCCCTTTTGGAAAAGCGCGAACGGCCCGTCCGTCCGGATCAAGCGCTCATGTTTTTGCAAAACGGCGCCGGCCATCTCCGTCTGTTCGACCGGCTTGATTATGAAAATTTGTACGTCGGCATCGTCGAACACGGCGCTTGGAAGCGCTCGGACACGACGGTCGTCCATCGCGGCAGCGGCCGCATCTTGGTCGCCGCCGTCCGCGGCCGCCTCTCACTGTTAGATCCGTTGTTTCATGACGCGTCCTTCCCGTTTGTCCCGGCGGACGATTGGCGGGAAATCGTGAACCAAAAATGGCTGGCCAACGCGGTCATCAATCCGTTGACGGCCTTATATCGCGTCCCGAATGGGGCTTTGCTCGATAACGAGCCTTTACGGCGTGCAATGCGCAACGTCTTCGACGAAGCGGTTCGCGTCATCGATGTGGGCGATCGCGAGGCGGCATGGCGCCGCCTTACCGCGATCTGCCGGCAGACGCGGGACAATCGCTCGTCCATGCTGCAAGACATCGAGGCCGGCAGAAAAACGGAAATCGATGCGATATTGGGCGAGGCGCTCGCCGTCGCCGAAGCGCGCGGCGAAAAGCTGACGCTCATCGATTTTCTTTATCACAGCATCTCGGGTTTGGAGAGAGGGAGGCGATGACCATTCCTGATTTGAGCACTGCGATTGGGGTACGGCCGCAAATTTGTTATACTCAAAAAGCGACTACAGAGAGAGGAAGAAGGTCATGGAGATAAAAAAGCTGGATCTTCCCGAACCCTCCAAGCTCATGAACGATTACGTCCACCATTTTGAACGGCTCTCCGCGTATTTTGAATATGATTACAAAAATCCGGAAATCTATCGGGAACGTCTGAACGATATCCGCAAATACGACTTTCAACGGGAAGCGCTCGTCGAGTATCTGGCCGCTTTCAATCGGAAATACGGCGCGCCCACAAACGTTTTGGCCAACATTGAACGCTTAAGGGACAAACGGGCGGTGGTCGTCGTCGGCGGCCAGCAAGCCGGTTTGCTCACGGGCCCGGCTTACACCATACATAAGTGTCTGTCGATCGTCCAAGTCGCCCGCCATTTGGAAACCACTCTCGGCGTTCCGGTCATCCCGGTCTTTTGGATTGCCGGCGAGGATCACGATTTTGCCGAAGTCAATCACGTCCACGTCTTCGAACAGGGCCGAATCCGAAAGATCGACTTCCGCCATCCCGATGCCGGCCAAACGTCGATTTCGCGCCTTGTCGTCGACAGGAAACAACTCGGCCGTTGGGTCGAGGCCGTCTTTCAAGCCTACGGTGAAACCGCACACACCCGCCCGCTCGTGGACGATCTGCTCCGCAAGGCGGCTCAATCCGACACGTTGGTCGCTTTCTTCGCCCAACTGCTCCACGATTTGTTCGGCGACCAAGGGCTTGTCTTGTTGGACTCCGGCGATCCCGCGTTGCGCCGGTTAGAGGCGCCATATTTCAGGAAGCTCATTGAGCAGAGCGAAGCGATTTGCGCCAACGTGATGGAACAGCTTTCGTTATTGAAAGCCGAGGGCTACGGCTCCCCCCTTGATCAGCGCCCGACGAGCGCCAACTTGTTCTATCATAATGAGCAGGGTGAACGCATTTTGCTGGACCGGGCGGAGTCGGGCGCCTTCGCCAACGAGAGCAAAGGCGTCAGGATCAGCCGTGAAGAGCTTTTCGCTCTCGCCGAAACCCGTCCGGAACGACTGAGCAATAACGTCGTGACGCGGCCGCTCATGCAGGAAATGCTGTTGCCGACCGTCGCCTTTATCGGCGGGCCCGGAGAAATCGCCTATTGGGCGGCGCTGAAAGGGGCGTTTCGCGCCGTCGGGCTCGTCATGCCGCCCGTCGTTCCGCGCAAACGGATCACCATGATCGACCGCCGAACGAAGCGCTGGCTGGATGAAAAAGCCGTCGCGATCCGCGAAGCGTTGACCGGCGGCCTGAGCACGCGGAAAGAAGAGTGGCTTCGCAGCCAGCACGATTGGGATGTCGACGCGATCCATCAGTCGGTTGTGGAAGCGGTCCGAACGGCTTACCACCCGCTCGGGGAACTCGCCGGCGCGGTCAGTCCCGCGCTTGAACGGATTCGCGAAAAGAATTGGCGGTTGATCGAAGAGCAATTAAATTTTATGAAAAAGGCGATCGATCGCGAACTGCGCCTTCGCCACGCCACCGAACTTTCGAAATTTGATCGCGTCGAGGCGGCGCTGTTGCCGAACCGTCGTCCCCAGGAGCGGGTGTGGAACATCTATTACTTTATTAATTATTGGGGCCGGGATCTCGTCGACCGCCTCGTTGCTCTGGATCTCGAGCCGTTTGACGGCTGCCACGCCGTCGTCGAATTGTAGCGAATGGTGCCGTGTCGTATCGTTCGGCGCACCGGCAAAAACAGACAAATTTTTTAAAAAAATCTTGCCTTCCGGGCAGGATTTTTTTTATTGAGGAGAAATAAAAAAATAGAGTGGTGGAAAGTGGGGCATTGTGGTAAAGTAGGGTTAGAAAGAGGGGCACGGGCCATGTTCATGGGGGAATACCAACATACCATCGATGAAAAAGGAAGGATCATCATTCCTTCGAAATTTCGCGAGGAACTCGGTCAAACCTTCGTTTTGACGCGGGGGTTGGATCAGTGTGTGTTCGGTTACCCCATGGATGAATGGAAGCAATTGGAACAAAAACTTAAAGCCCTCCCCTTCACCAAGAAAGATGCGCGCGCCTTTACCCGTTTTTTCTTTTCGGGTGCATCGGAATCGCAACTGGACAAGCAAGGGCGCGTGAACATCTCCCCCCCTCTGCGGGAATACGCCAAATTAGAAAAAGAATGCGTCATCATCGGCGTGTCGAATCGAATCGAGATTTGGAACAAATCGATTTGGGAAAGCTATTACGAGGCTTCGGAAGCATCGTTTGGTGAAATCGCCGAAAGCCTGCTCGACTTTGACCTCTAATCGGAAAGGTTTTTACGGCTATGTTTGAACATGAAAGCGTCCTGAAAAACGAGGCGATCGAGGCTTTAAACATCAAACCCGACGGGGTTTACGTCGATTGCACGCTTGGAGGCGGCGGGCACAGCGAGGCGATCTTGGAACGCCTGACAACCGGCAGGCTTTACGCTTTCGATCAGGATCCGGAAGCGCGCCGGGCGGCCGCCGAACGCCTCAAGCCTTTTCAAGAACGTCTCACCATCATTCCCCGAAACTTCCGCCATTTACGCGAGGAGTTGAACGCGCGCGGCGTCGACCGCGTCGACGGCGTCTTGTACGATTTGGGGGTTTCCTCTCCCCAATTTGATCGGTCGGAGCGCGGATTCAGCTACCGCTTCGACGGCCCCCTTGATATGCGGATGAATCCCGATGCTCCGTTGACGGCGGCCGACATCGTCAATGAATGGCCGTATGAAAAGCTTGTCAGCATTTTTTTTAAATACGGAGAAGAAAGGTTCTCAAAAGCGATCGCGCGAAAAATCGAAGCGGTGCGCGCGAAAGAACGGATCGCGTCGACGGGGGCGCTCGTCGAAATCATCAAGGATGCGATCCCGCACGCCGCCCGCCGCAAAGGCGGACATCCCGCCAAGCGGGTTTTTCAAGCGTTGCGCATTGCCGTCAATGATGAATTGACCGCCTTTGAAGAATCGTTGGAACAGGCGATCGCCATGGCGAGCGCCGGCGGCCGCATCGTCGCCATCACGTTTCATTCCCTTGAAGACAGGATTTGCAAACAGATTTTCAATAAATACAGCAAAGGTCCGGATATTCCGCCGGGGATGCCCGCGCCGCCGGATTTTCATCCGGTATTGCGCCTCGTAAATAAAAAACCGATTTTGCCGACGGAAGAAGAATTAAAGAGAAATCACAGAGCCCATTCGGCAAAGCTGAGGGCCGCCGAGAAATTGAGAACGAATGAGGAGGAACGATGAGATGAGCCAAGTCGCGCGCCAAATGGCAGTCCATGAAGCCATAGAAAGACGTTCGCACGCCCGGATCCCGAGCACGTTCCCGAAAAAGCGCATAACGAAAGGGGAAAAATTGTTATGGTCGCTCGCGCTCGTCGTCGTCATGGCGCTGAGCCTCGCGATCATCTCAATGCAGGCGCGGATTTATATCGCCAACCGCGCGATCAACGACGCGGAGGCGAAGATTGAAAAAGCGACGGAAGAAAACCAACGGCTCACCGTTGAAAAAACGAAGCTTTCCGATCCGAAACGCCTCATGGAATACGCGAAAAAACACGGTTACTCTTTAAACATCAACAACGTCAAAGTCATTAAATAAGGCGTGGAGGACCCATGTTTCCGCGGAAAAATAAAACGATCAATCGCTGGGCGGCCTTTTTGGCCCTTTGTTTTATGCTCGTCTTCGCGACCATTTTCGGTCGTTTCGTCTTTCTCGCCGAAGCGAAGGAAGTCGACGGCCACGATTTAGTCAAAATCGGAAAAAATAACTGGACGCAAGTCAAAGTCGTCGACGCCGAACGCGGCAAAATTTTAAGCCGCAACGGCGATGTGCTCGCCCGCGATGTGCCCGCCTACGATCTTTACGCCGTTTTGAGCCACAAAGCGCCGTCCTATGTCAAAGACAAAGAAAAAACCGCCCGTGAACTTGCGCCCATCTTGAAAATGAAAGAAACGGACATCTTGAAAATCTTAAATAAACCTCTGTATCAGGTCGAATTCGGCGTGCACGGGCAAAAGCTGGACGCGGACACGATGGAAAGGATCAAAAACCTTCACCTTCCGGGGATCGGATTCATCCGCGACTCCAAGCGCTATTATCCGAACGGCACATTTGCCTCATACGTCATCGGATTCACCAATCATTTGGATGATGCGGACAAAGAAGTCGGCGTCCTGGGCATCGAAAAATCTTTAAACAGCTACCTCACCGAACAGGACGGCTTGATCAAATTTTACAGCGATCGCAACGGCGATATTTTGCCCGATGGCGTGAAAGATTTAAAAAAACCGAAGAACGGCGATGACGTCTACTTGACGATCGACCGACGCATCCAGACCGTCTTGGAAGACGCGATGGATCGCGTCTACGAGAAGTATGACCCGAAGCGGATGATCGCGATTGTTTGCGATCCGAAAACCGGGGCGATCTTGGCGATGTCGGACCGGCCGACGTTCGATCCGAACGAGCGGAATATCCAGGGTTACACCAACGACGCGATTTCCACGCCCTATGAGCCGGGTTCCGTCATGAAAACCTTCACGCTGGCCGCCGCCATAAATGAAGGGGTTTGGCCGGGCACCCAAACCTTCAAATCCGGGGCGTACGAGGTGAAGGACGGTCGGTCCACTGTAGCGACGATTCACGACTGGATCCGCAATTGGGGGACGATTACTTTTAATGACGGGTTCATCCGTTCCTCCAATGTCGCTTTTTCCATCGTCGAGGATAAATATTTAGGCCCGGACCGCTTTTACAAATACTTGGAACGCTTCGGCTTTACCAAAAAAACGGGTATCGATTTGCCGAAAGAAGCGGATAGCCGCATTAATTTCAAATGGCATACGGACCAAGTGATGAACAGCTTCGGCCAAGCTTCCGCCTTTACCGCCATCCAGATCGTGCAGGCGGCCACCGCGATCGCCAACGACGGAAAAATGATGCGCCCGTACATCATTCAAAAAGTCGTCGACCCCAATTCGGGCAAGACGGTGCTCGCCCATAAGCCCGCGGTGGCAGGGCGGCCGATTACGAAAGAGACCGCCGAAAAAGTGCGCGAATTGATGCGTAAAGTCGTCACCGACAAAAACGGCACGGGCACCCGTTACAATCTGAAAGGTTACGATGTGATCGGAAAAACCGGTACCGCGCAAATTTCGATGAACGGCCAGTACCTGACGGGCGAAGACAATTATATTTTTTCTTTCTTGGGCATGGCGCCCAAAAACGATCCAAAGCTGGTCGTCTACATCGCGATCGACCGCCCGCACCTCAAACCGCTGCAAGCGGGCTCCGAACCGGTGTCCGAAGTGTTCAATCCGGTCATGCAAAACGCCCTGCAATATTTGAAGGTGGAGCCGACGCAGACGGACGCGACCGATCACGCAGCTCAAAAAGCCGTCCGGATTGACGATTGGACGGGTAAACCGGTCGATGAGGCGGTCAAGGCGCTCGCCGGACAAGGCCTCCATCCCGTCGCCATCGGCAACGGCACGGTCCGAGCGCAATTGCCGCAGCCCGGCGTTTCCGTGTTGCCGAACACGAAAATTTTACTGTTGGGCACAGGGGAAGAGCGGATGCCGGACATTACGGGCTGGTCGCTCTCAGAGGTGCTGCAACTTTCGCGGCTCACGGAGATGGAGACGGCCGTCACGGGCGATGGTTATGTCGTCAGCCAAAAACCGGCCAAAGGCGCCGCGATCGGGAGCGGCCAAGTGCTCGATGTTAAACTGAAACGGCCTTCAGGAGCCGCGGCAAAGGATGAATGAAGCGCTTTTTAAAGTCCAGCTTATAAGGTATATAAGGACGGCGGATCGCCCGCCGTCTTTTTATTTGACCAAAGGCTGACGCGCCTTTGCCGTTTCCGTTTCGGCTGAATCCGTTTGATCGGCAACCGGGCGGATGGTCTTTTTCCCCGCTTTCATGCCTCAACTCGTTTAATCCCAACCTCCCGTTCGATCTCTCGAACCGGCGACCTGGTCTACCTTGTCCGCACGGGGCATATAGTGTGATACAAGCATACCCAGTTTGGAGGGGCACGATGTGCGTGTATCCGCTGTCACCGTGAGAAGGCGCTTGATCTTTATCCTCATCGCCGGCATGCTCATTTTCGGCATATTCACCGCCCGTCTCGCCTACGTGCAATTTTACATGAATGGCTGGCTCACCCGGCAGGCTCTCGATTCGTGGAGCCGGCAAATCCCCTATGAAGCCGAGCGGGGCGATATCTTGGACCGGAACGGGGAAGTGTTGGCGACCAACGTGAGCCGGCCTTCCGTATTGGTTGTGCCGAAACAAGTCCGGGATCCTGTGAAAACCGCGGAAAAATTGGCCCGCGTTCTCAATGCTAGTAAAGAACATATTTACCAATTGATCACCAAAAAAGCCTCGACGGTTTACATCAAGCCGGAAGGCCGGAAAATCTCCAATGAAAAAGCGGCGGAAGTCCGCTCGCTGCATTTGCCGGGCGTCTTCATAGCCGAAGACTTTAAACGGCATTATCCGTACGGGCGGTTTCTTTCCCACGTCCTTGGCTTTGCCGGCGTCGACAACCAAGGCCTGATCGGCCTCGAATCCTATTATGACGACCTTTTGAAAGGCGTCCGCGGCCACGTCGACTTTTATTCCGACGCCCAAGGCAATCGCATGTCGTCGCTGAAAGACAAATATGTGCCGCCGAAAGACGGTTTGGATTTGGTGCTCACCATCGATCATCGCGTGCAAACGATCATCGAACGGGAACTTGACCAGACGGAACAGAAATACCACCCCGACAATGCGATTGCGATTGCCATGAACCCCAATACCGGAGAAATCCTGGGAATATCAACCCGACCCGACTTCAATCCGGAAAACTATCAAAACGTGGCGCCGGAGATTTATAACCATAACCTCCCGATCTGGCGCACCTATGAACCGGGCTCGACGTTTAAAGTGATCACTCTGGCCGCCGCCCTTCAGGAACATCTCGTCGATTTACAGCATGATTCGTTCTATGATCCCGGTTACATCACCGTTGCCGGCACCGACCTCCACTGTTGGAAGCGGGGCGGCCACGGCTCGGAAACGTTCTTGGAGGTTGTCGAGAATTCGTGTAACCCCGGCTTTGTTGAATTGGGGCAGCGGCTCGGCAAAGACCGCTTGTTCTCCTACATTCATAAGTTCGGATTTGGCGCGAAAACCGGCATCGATCTGGAAGGGGAATCGACGGGCATTTTGTTCAAGGAAGATAAGATCGGGCCGCTTGAGGCGGCGACGACCGCCTTCGGCCAAGGGGTTTCCGTCACCCCCATCCAGCAAATCGCGGCGGTTGCCGCGGCGATCAACGGCGGTTATCTTTATACGCCGTATCTGGCGAAGGAATGGGTCGATCCGGAGACGGGAGAAGTCGTGAGCCGCAACGCGCCGCAACTTCGCCGGCGCGTCATCTCCGAAGAAACGTCGAAAAAAGTCCGATATGCTTTGGAAAGCGTTGTGGCCAACGGCACGGGCCGCAATGCCTTCGTCGAGGGCTATCGCATCGGCGGCAAGACCGGGACGGCGCAAAAAGTATCTGGCGGACGTTATCTGGAAAATAACTACATTTTATCGTTCATGGGATTCGCGCCCGCCGACGACCCGCAGATCATCGTCTACGTCGCGGTGGACAATCCGAAAGGCACCGTCCAATTCGGGGGAACCGTTGCCGCGCCGCTGGCCGGAAAAATCATCAGCGACAGCCTGCAAGCCCTCGGCGTGAAGAAACGGACCGGCGGGATGGAGAAAGAATACCGCTGGGGTGATGAAAAGATGATCGAAGTGCCCGATTTGGTCGGCGAGGATAAACAAACCATCAGCGAAGAATATTATGATTTGAAAATCGAAGCGGAGGGCACCGGCGATACGGTCATCCGGCAACAGCCGCAAGCCGGCGTGAAACTGAAGGCCGGATCAAAAATAAGAGTATACTTAGGTGACAAAAACGACGCCGGCGATTAAAATAGTGATGGAGTCTTTGTTCCCGCGCTCGCGCGGGATTGATTTTTGCAGGGTGAATGAAGATAGATCCGCACCCGAAAGCAAAAGGATGTGCACGAATATGAAACTCAGTCGTCTGATAGAGGGACTCCCGGTGAAAGACGTTTTGTCGCCCGGCGATCCGGAAGTGACGTCCGTCACGATGGATTCGCGCCAGGTGCAGGGAGATGCCCTTTTTATTTGTGTTAAAGGCGAAGCCAATGACGGGCACCGCTTTGCGGCGGATGCCGTGAAAAAAGGAGCGAAAGCCGTCGTCGCCGAGCGCCCGCTCGACGTCGATGTTCCTGTGGTTCTCGTCAGCGATGCGCGCCGCGCCCTCGCTGTCTTGGCCGATCGTTTTTACGGGCATCCGACCCATCAGCTTTCACTCATCGGGGTGACGGGCACCAACGGGAAAACGACCGTCACCCGGCTCATCCAACAAATCCAGGAAATGAACGGCTTGCCGACGGGACGCATTGGAACGCTCGGCATCCAATTCAAGGATTATGAAGAAGCGGCCGCAAATACGACGCCGGATGCCGTGACCTTGCAGCGCGCTTTTAAAACAATGGTGGAGCGGGGCGCGCGGTCGGCCGTCATGGAAGTTTCTTCGCACGCCCTCGTCCAGGGCCGCGTCCGTGGCTGTGACTACAACATCGCGGTGTTTACCAATTTGACGCAAGACCATCTTGATTATCATCAAACGATGGAACGGTATTTGCACGCCAAATCCCTTCTTTTTTCACAGCTCGGCAATACATATGATCGCGATCGCTTGAAGGCGGCTGTGCTGAACGCCGATGACGACGCTTCGGCGCAGCTCGCCCAGATGACCGCCGCGCCCGTTTGGACGTACGGCATCGAACGTGATGCCGATTTCATGGCCGAGAACATTCGCGTGACCGCGGGAAAAACGTCCTTTGATTTCATCACGCCCAAAGGCACGTATCCCGTCGAAATGAAGCTGGTCGGCAAATTTAATGTTTATAACGCGCTCGCCGCCGCGCTCGCTTGCTATATCAACGGGGTGGCGCTTGAAGACGTCGTCCGTTCGATCGGACGGCTGGAAGGCGTCAGCGGCCGACTGGAAACGGTCGACGCCGGGCAGAATTTTGCCGTCATCGTCGACTACTCCCACACTCCGGACAGTTTGAAAAACGCCTTGACGACCATTCGAGAATTCGCGAAAAAGCGGGTCATTACGGTCATCGGCTGCGGCGGTGACCGCGATCGCACGAAGCGCCCGCTGATGGCGCGCGTCGCCGTGGAGCACAGCGACGTCGCGATTTTTACGTCCGACAATCCCCGCACGGAAGACCCCATGCGCATCCTCCGCGATATGGAAGCCGGGGTGCCGGCGGGTTCCTACGAAACCATCGTGGACCGCAGGGAAGCGATCTTCCGCGCCATCGCTTTGGCGGAGCAGGATGACGTCGTCCTCCTTGCGGGCAAAGGGCATGAAACCTACATGATCATCGGCCGCGAAGTCATCCATTTCGATGACCGGCTCGTCGCCCGCGAAGCGATTAAGGAGCGTTTGCAGCATGAACGTAGACAAGGGTGATTTAATCGAAATCTCATGCGGCTGTCGCGGCAATATCGACGCCCTGCCTGAACGGCTCGGCGTCTTTACCGACAGCCGCCGTCCGATCAAGGCCGGACTGTTTATCCAGATTGTGGGCGAACGGTTTGACGGCCACGATTTTTTGCTTGAAACCATCAAAAACGGCGCTTCGGCCGCCTTATGGCAAGCCGACCGTCCCATACCGGAGGCGGTGCCGGCCGATTTTCCGCTTTTTTTGGTCGACGACACTTTAAAAGCCTTGCAGGCGTTGGCTACCTTGCGCCGCCGCAAGATCAACCCTGTGGTCGTCGCCGTGACCGGTTCCAACGGAAAAACGACGACCAAAGACATCATTGCCCGCGTCGTCGGGACGGCTTATCGAACGCACCGGACACGCGGCAATTTGAACAATCATATCGGCGTGCCGCTGACGCTGCTCGCGATGCCGGATGATTGCGAAGTCTGCGTTGTGGAAATGGGCATGAACCATTTCGGAGAAATCGCGACATTGAGCAAAATTGCCGAACCGGACGTGGCGGTGATCACCAACATCGGTGAATCGCACATCGAATTTTTGGGGAGCCGCGCCGGCATCGCCCGCGCGAAGATGGAGATTACCGAGGGCATGACAAAAGAAGGGGCGCTGATCATCGACGGCGACGAACCGTTGCTCACCCCGGCCCGCGGGTACAGCGGCACGTTGGTGCGCTGTGGCTTCGGTCCGGACAATGATTATCGCATCGAAAATCTCGAATTGTCGGTAAGCGGCGCGGCGTTCCGCGTGAACGGCGCGGCCTACGAGATTTCGCTCATCGGCCGGCACAACGTCAAAAATGCGGTTTATGCCATCGCCGTCGCCGAGCGGTTGAAGATCAATCAAAAACGAATTACCGAAGCCTTAAGCGATTTGCGCATCACCGGGATGCGTCTGGAAAGGCTACCGGGCCCGAACGGGTCGTTGCTCATCAATGACGCATACAATGCCAGCCCGACGTCCATGAAAGCGGCGCTGGAAACGCTGGCCGATTTACCGGGTTACCCTCATAAAGTCGCGGTTCTCGGCGATATGTATGAACTCGGAAAGGATGAACGTGAACTGCACGCG
The DNA here is from genome assembly GCF_002003465.1 of Caenibacillus caldisaponilyticus. GTDB lineage: Bacteria > Bacillota > Bacilli > Bacillales > Sporolactobacillaceae > Caenibacillus > Caenibacillus caldisaponilyticus. Next base: position 110,862 of record NZ_BDDQ01000006.1, read on the forward strand.
AAAGTCGCCGAGGCGTTGACGGATGACATCACGACGCTCGTCACGATCGGCCCGAAAGCGGCGTGGATCGCCGAACGCGCGGAAACCCTCCGCCCCGGGCTTGTGGTCAAGCGTTTCGCGACGAAAGAAGAGGCGCTTCCCCACCTCGTCGCGCTTGCGACGGACCGCACCGCCATGCTTTTTAAAGCCTCGCGTCTGGCCGGACTTGAAACACTCGTCCAAGCGATGACAGAAGGAGGACAGACGACATGACGACGATCTTATTGACGGCCATGCTCACCGCTTTTTTTGTGGCCGTCGTATTGGCACCGATTTTTATACCGATATTGCGCGCGCTGAAGTTCGGCCAATACATCCGCGAAGAAGGGCCGAAGAGCCATCAAAAGAAAGCGGGCACGCCGACGATGGGCGGCGTCGTCATCGTTTTCGCCCTCGCCATCGGCGTGCTCTTCACCGCGGTCCGTTACGGGGTTTTAACCGGCGACATCTGGTTATTATTACTCGTGACGATCGGATTCGGCGCCGTCGGTTTTCTCGACGACTTCATCAAGATCGTCATGAAACGCAATTTGGGCTTGACGTCGAAACAGAAGCTTATCGGACAAATTCTCGTGGCCATCATTTTTTATCTTTTACTTGTGCATAATGGTTTTTCGACCCGCGTCGACGTGCCGTTTACGCCGTGGTCTTTCCATCTTTCGTGGGCGTACTTTTTCCTCGCCGTCGTCATGCTGCTCGGCAGCTCGAACGGCACGAATTTAACCGACGGTTTGGACGGGTTGTTGTCGGGAACCGCGGCGATCGCGTTCGGCGCGTTTGCGATCATCGCTTACCGGGAAGCAATGATGGACGTGGCGATTTTTTCCGTTGCCGTCTGCGGCGCTTTGCTCGGCTTTTTAGTCTTTAACGCCCACCCGGCCAAAGTGTTCATGGGGGACACGGGATCGCTCGCGCTCGGCGGGGCGCTCGCCGCCGTCGCGATGATGACCAAATCGGAACTTTATCTGATCATCATCGGAGGGATTTTCGTCATCGAAACGCTCTCCGTCATGATCCAAGTCGCGTATTTTAAGGCGACCGGGGGACGGCGCTTCTTTAAGATGAGCCCGCTGCACAACCATTACGTCCTCTCCGGCTGGAATGAATGGCGCATCGTGTCGACGTTCTGGTTCGTCGGGTTTCTCTTCGCCGCGCTCGGCATTTATATCAAGTTTGGATTGTAACGAACTGTTTTTAAGACTCGAGGTGTCTCCGGCATGAAGGAAATTCCTTATTATAAAGACAAACAAGTGCTCGTCCTCGGCATGGCGAAGAGCGGTTATTCGGCGGCGAAGCTCCTCGTCCATCTCGGCGCCCGCGTCGTCGTAAACGATCGCGCCGATCTTGAGGGGGATCCGCGGGCGAGAGAGCTCGCCGCCCTCGGCGTGAAGGTCGTCGGCGGCGGCCATCCGTCCGATTTGGTGACGGAAGAAACGGACGTCATAATTAAAAATCCGGGCATTCCTTACACGAATCCGCTCGTCGAAAAAGCGGAGCGGTTGGGCATCCCCGTGATCACGGAAGTGGAATTGGCCGCGCAAGTATCGGAGGCGCCGTTTGTCGGCATCACCGGATCGAACGGCAAAACGACGACGACGGCGTTGATCGGCGAAATGCTGAAAGGCGGTCCCGCCCGGCCGATCGTCGCCGGCAACATCGGGACGGCGCTCAGCGAAGTCGCCCAAAGCGCGACAGCGGAAGACGTGATCGTCGCCGAGCTCTCCAGTTTCCAACTGCTCGGAACCCGGACGTTCCGCCCGCGCACGGCCGTTTTTCTGAATTTGTTCGAGGCGCATTTGGATTACCATGGTTCCATGGAAGCCTACGCCCAAGCGAAGGCGATGATCACGAAAAATCAAACGCCTGCGGACGTGCTTGTCTATAACGCGGACGATCCGCTTGTCAAGAAATGGACGGCGAACACCCGGGCGCAAAAAGTCCCCTTTTCATTGAAAGAACAAGTCGACGGCGCTTATCTTTCCGACGGCGTTTTATATTTTAGAGGCGAAGCGATCATCCGCCGTGACCGCCTCGGCATGCCGAACGTCGACCATAATGTCGCCAATGCGCTGGCCGCCGTTGCGGTCGCGAAAGTCCATGGCGTGGCGACCGACTTTATCCGCCGCGTCTTAGAGGATTTTAAGGGGATGAAGCACCGCCTGCAATACGTCACGACCATCAACGGCCGGGCGTTTTACAATGATTCCAAGGCGACGAACGTATTGGCGACATCCAAGGCCCTTAACGCTTTCCATCAGCCGATCATTTTGCTCGCCGGCGGCCTCGATCGCGGCAATGATTTTGACGGCTTGATTCCGGGGCTTTCCAGGGTGAAAGCGGTCATCGCTTTCGGCCAGACGAAAGAAAAGATTGCGGGTACGGCGGAAAAAGCCGGTGTGAAACGCGTCCGATTGGTCGATAATATGGCGGAGGCGGTGACAGCCGCTTACGGCCTGTCCGAACCGGGCGACGTCATTTTGTTGTCGCCGGCGTGTGCGAGCTGGGATCAGTACCGTTCGTACGAAGAGCGGGGAGACATGTTTATCAAATCGGTGCATACGCTTAAGTAGACAGGTCATTCTCTCGATCCGAGGTGGAGACTATGCCGAAGGCGAAAGCGGCACCGGACTTTTTACTGATCGCCGTCACTTTGACGCTGTTGGCCGTGGGCTTGATCATGGTTTACAGCGCAAGCGCCGTCTGGGCGTCTTATAAATTCGATGATGCTTTCTATTTCGCGAAACGTCAATTATTGTTCGCCGGCATGGGCATCCTCGCGATGTTCACCGTGATGAACATGAATTATTTGACGTGGCGCGCTTGGGCAAAGGTTCTGTTGGGCGTTTGTTTTTTGCTCTTGATCGTCGTTCTCATTCCGGGGATCGGCTTGAAGCGGGGCGGCGCGAGCAGCTGGCTGGGCGTCGGCGCGTTTTCCATTCAGCCTTCCGAATTCATGAAAATGGCGATGATCGTATTTTTGGCGAAATTTCTTTCCGAAAACCAGAAGCACATCACGACGGTGAAAAAAGGCATCCTCCCTTCCTTAGCCCTTGTGTTTTCGGCTTTCGCACTCATCTTGCTCCAACCCGATCTTGGCACGGGCACGGTGCTCGTCATCACTTGCCTCATGATGGTGTTTGTCGCCGGCGCCCGGATCAAGCATTTTGTTTTTCTCGGCGCGATGGGGCTGATCGGCTTCGTCGGTCTTGTGCTGTCCGCGCCATATCGCGTCGAACGGATTACGTCCTTTCTGGATCCATGGAAAGACCCGCTCGGAAGCGGCTTCCAAATCATCCAATCCCTCTATGCGATCGGGCCGGGCGGATTGTTCGGGTTTGGACTTGGACAAAGCCGGCAAAAGTTTCAATACCTTCCTGAACCGCAAACCGATTTCATTTTTTCTATCGTTTCGGAAGAGCTCGGATTCATCGGTGCGGTGTTTGTGCTCCTGCTTTTTTGTTTGCTGCTCTGGCGCGGCATCCGCATCGCCATCGGGGCGCCCGATCTTTACGGAAGTCTTCTCGCCGTCGGCATCGTCGGGATGATTGCCGTCCAAGTGATGATTAACATCGCGGTCGTCACCGGACTGCTGCCGGTCACGGGCATCACGTTGCCATTTTTGAGCTACGGGGGCTCTTCGCTGACGCTCATCCTCGTTTCCATCGGCGTATTGCTCAACATCAGCCGCTATTCCAAGTATTGAATGAAAACCCTGTTTTCGAGCAGGGTTTGTTTCTTACGGGGGCATGGAAATCCGGAAAAAATATGGATGCGGTGATCAAAAAATCCGCGGATGAAACCGAATAAATAATTGTACACATCATGACGGACCGCTGTCCGCGAACGGCGACGCTGTGCTTGTTGAAACCGAAAGCATGGCTGGGCTTCGGCATCGGCTTGAACGGGTGCAGGGGATCCGCGCCGTTGATGCCGCGGGACAAGCGGCCGCAGAATCCCGGGAGACGGCCTCCCGGCAGCGAATGGAGGTTCCTTTATGAACATCGTCGTATCCGGAGGCGGAACGGGAGGGCACATCTATCCCGCTCTGGCGCTCATACGTGAGATAAAAAAACACCAGCCCGATGCGCAATTTCTTTATATCGGGACGAATAACGGGTTGGAAAGGGAGATCGTGATGCGCGAGAACCTTCCTTTTCACCCGCTTTACATCACAGGTTTTCAGCGTAAAATTTCAATCAAAAACGTGCAAAAAAACGTGCAGACGGTCGCCAATTTCCTTCGCGCCGTTTCCAAATCGAAACGCCTGATGAAAAAGTTCATTCCCGATGTCGTCATCGGCACGGGCGGTTACGTCGCCGGCCCGGTGGTTTATGCCGCAAGCCGGCTCGGCATTCCGACGATCATTCATGAACAAAACAGCGTGCCCGGTTTGACGAACAAGTTTCTGAGCCGCCTCGTCGACAAAGTCGCCGTGTCGATGGAAGAGGCCCGAAGCTTTTTCCCGGAAGAAAAGGTCGTTTATACCGGCAATCCGCGCGCTTCGGAAGTCTTAAACGGGGACCCCGAAAAGGGAAGGGCTTCGACGGGACTCTCCAGGGATAAAAAGACCGTTTTAATTTTCGGCGGAAGCCGCGGGGCCCGTCCGATCAACGAAGCCGCCCTCGGCATGTTGAAGGCCGCGGACCGAAAATCCTATCAAATTTTATATGTGACCGGTGAGGTTCACTATAATAAAGTCATGGAAGAAGCGTCCGCGATGGGTTGCCCGCCTAATGTAAAGATTTGCCCCTTCATACATAACATGCCGGACGTCCTCGCCGCGGTTGACTTGGTCGTGGCGCGGGCGGGGGCGACGACGATCTCGGAGCTCACCGCTCTCGGCCTGCCGAGCGTCCTGATACCGAGCCCATATGTGACGAACAACCATCAAGAGAAAAACGCGCGGGTGCTGGAGGCGCGCGGAGCCGCCGTCGTGATTCCCGAATCCGAGCTGAACGCGGAACGGCTGCTCGCTGTTGTCGACGAGATTTTATCGGATGATCAAAAATATCTTGAAATGCGGCAGAATGCGAAACGCTTGGGCGTTCCCGACGCCGCGCAAAGGCTTTATGAAGAGGTCGTTTCATTGATCAAAGCGTAAAAATCGGTCATGGCCGATTGCATCGACCGAGGGTCATCGGAGGGAGCACGACATGGAACGGGTGTACCGACAGCTGTTAGAGGAAAAGGTCGGGAAGGTACGGCGAAATGAACCGTTGGCCAAGCATACGACGATCAAAATCGGAGGGCCGGCGCCCCTTTTTATCGAACCGGCCGATTTGTCCGGGCTGGTGACGGCGGTGAACATCCTGCGCGCCGCCCGTGTCCCTTGGCGTGCGATCGGGCGCGGCTCCAACCTCCTTGTCGATGACGCCGGGGTCGATGGCGCGGTGATCAAGATCGGCAAGGGCCTCAGTTATCTCTCCTTTGAGGATGACCGCTTGCGCATCGGGGCGGGTTACCCGCTCGTTCCTTTGGCGACCACCTTGAGCAGGAAAGGTTATGCCGGATTTGAATTTACCGGTGGGATTCCGGGCTCGGTCGGCGGCGCCGTTTATATGAACGCCGGCGCTCACGGATCGGAAACCAAAGATCTGCTTCTGGAAGCGCGCATTCTTTTCCCCGACGGCACGTTAAAATGGCTTACGAAAGAAGAGCTGGGGTTTGGGTATCGCACCTCCGCATTACAAAAACGGCAAGGCATTTGCGTGGAAGCCGTTTTTAAATTGGAAAAAGGCGATGCGGAAGCGATTTGGAACGACTTGCAAGCGTATAAAGAATATCGGCACCGCACCCAGCCTTATGATGAAAAATGCGCGGGCAGCATCTTTCGCAACCCTCTTCCCGATCACGCCGGCAAGCTGATCGAAGATCACGGTTTGAAAGGCTATGCGGTCGGGGGCGCGAAGATTTCTGAGCGGCACGGAAACTTTATCGTGAACGCCGGCGGGGCGACGGCGCAGGATGTGCTTGACCTCATCCGCTTCGTTCAAGAAAAGGTCAAGACCCGTTATGGTATCGATTTGCAAACCGAAGTTGAAATCCTACGAAAGTCCGGAGACGCTTAAGGGAATAAATGGTATAATGAACCAAACGCGTAAAAACCGGCGGCGGAATTCGAATCAAATTTATAGGGGCGGAAAAATCAAGCGCCTATTAACGGACGGGATTGAGTGATGACGGACAAGAAAGTCGTTCGCTTGGAAGATCGTATACCGAAATTGAAAGCGAGGCGCCGGCAAAAAGCGAACCGGCGGCTGATTTTTTACATTACGGTCTTTTTTGTTCTGATAACGGCCGTTATTTATCTTGTTTCCCCCGTGAGCAACGTGCGCAAGATCGTTGTCGACGGCAATCATTTGGTGGACGAGCGGCGCATCACGGCGGCGAGCGGGGTGACGACCAAGAGCAAGATTTGGGACGTTGACGAAACCCGCGCGGCAAAACGGATCGAAGATTTGCCGGAGGTTAAAAGCGCGGTCGTCCGCACCGCCTATCCGTCGACGGTCGCCATTCGCGTCAAAGAATACCGTCGCGTCGCCTATATGAAAGTCGGCGGCGCTTTTTATCCCGTCTTGGAAAACGGGCGGGTGCTCGCCGCCAAGGAAGACCGTCCCCAAACGAATGTACCGATCTTGAACGGTTTCCAACAAGGCAAAATGCTTGAAAGATTGTCGGGACAATTGGCGAAAACGCCGGCCGCCGTCGTCCGCGCGACGTCAGAAATTCTTCCTTCCGATGATCCGAAACACCCGGATTACGTCGTCATTTATATGAACAACGGTCAAGAAGTGCTGGCCGACATCGATACTTTAGCCAAAAAAATGGCGCTTTATCCGAGCATCGCCGAGGTATTGAAAGACGACAAAAAAGGAAAGGGCGTGATCGACCTGACCCTGGGCGCGTCATGGACGCCGTACCCCACGGAAAATAAGGGGGGAAGTCCGTCGCGTTGATGGCGCACGCCTCGCTCCCCGCTCGGAAGAATAGCTTGCCGTTTACCAAACGGTTCATGCGCCGCCTGTCCGGGGCATGAAAGCCATACCGCAAACCCCCTCGATTTTTATTGAGAATTCAGCTTTTCTAGTTCTTTATCTTGGTGTAGACTTATAAATGAAACGTGTCGGATCGGGTCGATCGCGATCGAGCGCGACCGTTGAAACCGACACCCAATCAAGCGATCATATAAAATAAAAAATAATAATGTCATAAAAAAATCTATGCAAGAAATCGATATAAAAAAGAGGGGATATGTCCCCTGATGTGGAATACCTTTTATATAATTTTTTAACGGCGTCATCGGTAAATCTATCAATTTAGCGACCGAGGGAAGCGGAGCAACCATGGGCGGAGGTCGTCATCGGCACCCGTCACCGTCGGACCCGTCCCTTTACGATTCGATGGCGAGAGAAAGAGAAGACGGCAGAGGCAAGGGAGGTGCCGGGGATTGAACAGTAAAGACATCTATGTGAGTTTGGACATCGGTACGTCCACGATTAAAGTTTTAATAGGAGAAATGACCGGTGAAACGCTGAACGTCATCGGTTTGGGAAAAGCGGAATCCAAAGGGATCAAAAAAGGATCGATCGTCGACATCGACGAAACCGTGCGTTCGATTCAGGCCGCGGTGGAACAGGCGGAGAGAATGGTCGATCTGAAGATACGCAGCGCGATCGTAGGGGTCAGCGGAAATCATATCCATTTGCAAGGATGCCACGGCGTCGTGGCGGTTTCAAGCGAGAACCGTGAAATCGGCGATGACGATATCGCCAGGGTGATCGATGCCGCACAGGTCATGCCGATTCCCCCCGAAAGAGAGATCATCGATGTCATTCCCCACCAGTTCATTGTTGACGGTTTGGACGAGATCAGCGATCCGCGCGGAATGGTCGGCGTTCGCCTGGAAATGGAAGGCCTGCTCATCACCGGTTCGAAAACCGTTTTACATAACCTGCTTCGGTGTGTGGAAAAAGCCGGACTTGAAGTGGCCGATATTTGCCTTTCGCCGCTGGCGATCGGTTCGGTCGCTCTCACCCGCGACGAGAAAAACATCGGCGTCGCCGTCGTGGACATCGGCGGCGGTTCGACAAATGTGGCGGTTTTTGATCAAGGCATGTTAATGTCTACCTTTGTCCTTCCTGTGGGCGGAAACCACATCACGAAAGATTTGTCCATCGGCTTGCGGACTCCGATGGAGGAAGCGGAGAAACTTAAAATCCGCCACGGCCATGCCTATTACGATTTGGCGTCCGTCGAAGAAAAAGTGCATGTGCCGAAGATCGGAGGCACGAGCGACGAACTTTTAAATCAACGGGATCTCGCTTATATTATTGAACCGCGGGTGGCCGAGATCTTTGAACTCGTCCGGGAAGAAATCCGACGCATCGGGTTTTATGATCTGCCGGGCGGATATATTCTGACCGGTGGGACCACCGCGATGCCGGGCATTTTGGAACTCGCCCAACAAGTGCTCGATCACAATGTACGCGTGGCGGTTCCCGACTACATCGGGGTCCGTGAACCTCAGTACACCGTCTCCGTGGGGTTGATCAAATTCGCCTATCACAACGTGAAAGTGCAAGGCAAGAAAGTGGCGCAGTCCGTCTCGGCGGGCGCGGGGGATTACTCGTCGAAAAGGTATTCGGCCAAACGCGCCTCGAGACCCGAAAAGAAAGAGAATAAACCGGGCGTATTCAGCCGAATGAAAAGCTTATACGAATCTTTCTTCGACTGATCCGGCGTGGGAATTACAAAATGGGAGGAACTGAGCATGTTGGATTATATGGAGATGGAACAACTCGCTAATATAAAAGTGATCGGTGTCGGAGGCGGCGGTTCCAATGCCGTTAACCGCATGATCGAAAGCGGCGTCCAAGGCGTTGAATTCATTTGCGCGAATACCGATGCCCAAGCCTTAAAGCTGTCCAAAGCGCAAATCAAGCTGCAGATCGGCGAAAAATTAACGCGCGGGCTCGGGGCGGGGGCCAACCCGGAAATCGGCAAAAAAGCTGCGGAAGAAAGCCGCGAACAAATCGAGGAAGTGCTGAGAGGCGCGGATATGGTGTTCGTGACCGCCGGCATGGGCGGCGGCACCGGAACGGGAGCGGCTCCGGTCATCGCCGAGATCGCCAAAAATATCGGCGCGCTCACGGTCGGCGTCTGCACGCGTCCGTTTACCTTTGAAGGAAGAAAACGCGCGATGCAAGCCGCCGGCGGTATTGCCAACCTTAAGGAAAAAGTTGATACGCTCATCGTGATCCCGAACGATCGGTTGCTTGAAATCGTCGATCGCAATACGCCGATGCTGGAAGCGTTTCGGGAAGCCGATAATGTCCTGCGCCAAGGCGTCCAAGGCATCTCCGACCTCATCGCCGTCCCCGGGCTCATCAACCTGGATTTTGCCGATGTGAAGACGATCATGACCGAAGGCGGATCGGCCTTGATGGCAATCGGGGTAGCGACGGGTGAAAACCGGGCGGCCGAAGCGGCCAAAAAAGCCATCTCCAGCCCGCTTCTCGAAAAATCGATCGATGGAGCGAAAGGCGTTTTGATGAACATCACCGGCGGCACCAACCTCAGCCTGTACGAAGTCAACGAAGCGGCCGACATCGTCGCCAGCGCCGCTGACCAAGAAGTGAACATGATCTTCGGCTCGGTCATCAGCGAAGAATTAAAAGACGAGATCGTCGTCACCGTTATCGCGACAGGATTTGAGGAAAATGAAACCCGGCGTCCGTCGTCCATCCGTCAAGAGCGCCACAATTTGCAACCGTCCAATCGGCCGTTGCGCCGTGAAGAAGCGGCCGAAACGCCGCGCCCGATGCCTTCGTTCAGCGAGGACGATGAAGATACGCTCGACATACCGACTTTCCTCAGAAATCGCAATCGCCACCGTTAAACGCGCGTGGCGTTTTTTTTTATTTCATGTCTTCTCAGGCGTTTTTCCGCAGTTTCGGGCGCCCGCGAAACCGCCCTTGCCCATCCCCGACAAATCCCCCGTCAACCTCTAAAAATAACTGAAATTGTTCGCCGCCAAACGACAGACTTTCCACCTCCGAGCTTATATACTTAAGGACAAACAAACATCGGCGGTGTGGCGCATGGTTGTCTACCTTGACGTCGTCTGGCTGTTGAACTTGATGATCGATTTTTTATTGCTTCGGCTTACGGCCTTTGCCCTGAAGCGACAAGTGAAGAGATGGCGTTTATGGCTCGGTGCGCTGGTCGCCTCCTTCATCGTCTTTTTTTTGTTCACGCCGCTTTCACCGTATCTTTTCCATCCGCTCGGAAAATTGTTGTATTCGGCCGTCATCGTCTGGACGGCATTCGGCTACCGCCGCTTTTCGCTGTATTCGCAAAGTTTTTTGACGTTTTATTTTGTCGCGTTTGCGGCCGGCGGCGCGCTGTTCGGCGTCCATTATTTCATTCGGTCTAGTCAATACTATGACGATTGGCTTCAGTTCAGTACTTTCCGTTATGGCGATCCCGTCGGCTGGGCGCTGGTCATCATCGGATTTCCGTTGGTATGGCGTTTTTCGAAAAAGCGGTTGGAGCACGTTGCGATACGGAAGTGGGAGATGAACGAATTGATGGCGGTCGCCATCGTGGTCGCCGGGAAGACGATCGCCGCCACCGGAATGGTCGATACCGGCAACCGTTTGAATGATCCGGTCCGCAATCTACCGGTGATGTTTGTCAATCGGGAGCTGCTGCGCGATTGGCTGCCGGAACGGCTGCTTGCGGCAAAAGATCCGGCTCGCGTGATTTTGGAAGAAGGACTGGAAGGGGAGTGGATGAAACGGCTTGCCGTGGTCCCGTACAGCAGCGTCAATGGTCGCCGCCAACTCGCGCTCGCCTTCAAGCCGGATCGCGTCGAAATCAGCCATCCGCAAGGAACGCTGTTCTGCACGGAAGTCCTGGTGGCGCTGGCGGAACAACGCCTATCCGAAACGGATGACTTCGCTTGCCTCCTCCATCCCGACATGATTCAGCGCGGTCAGACCGCGCCTTCGCTCTCATCATAAACCGCCTTTGATGAATACCGATGGGGAGGTGAAACCGAATGTGGACGGCCGTGAGCAGACGAGATCGCGTTCAAGGCTTCCTGGTTGACGGGCGGCGCCCCGAACGGAGCCAAAGCGTCATTTCATGCGCCGATCGCCGCGGTTTCCGCTTTGGGCAGACAACCGCCTGCTAAGACGAACACATTGCAAATGGGGGGAAGACGGATGAGGCGTTGGGTGATCCGATTTCTTTTAAAATGGTATCGATGGTTGCAAAAATTCGGCCGCAAGCCGAAGGAGATTTATTACATAGGTGGAAGCGAAGCCCTGCCGCCGCCGCTTTCAAAAGAAGAAGAAGCGGAGCTGTTGAAAGAGCTTGCCAAAGGCAACCGCGACGCGCGCGCCACGTTGATCGAGCGCAATTTGCGGCTCGTCGTATACATCGCGCGAAAGTTTGAAAACACGAAGATCTACATCGAGGATCTCATCAGCATCGGCACAATCGGCTTGATCAAGGCGGTCAACACGTTCAATCCCGAGAAAAAAATCAAACTGGCCACATACGCTTCCCGCTGTATCGAAAACGAAATCCTCATGTACCTCAGGCGGAACAACAAAACGAAAACCGAAGTTTCCTTTGACGAACCGTTGAACGTCGATTGGGACGGCAATGAACTTTTATTGTCGGACGTCCTCGGCACGGAAGACGATATCATTACCCGCGATATGGAAAAAGAAGTGGAACGCGCCCTGTTGAAGAAAGCGATGCTCATGTTGAGCGACCGGGAAAAAGAAATCATGGAACTGCGGTTCGGCCTGTCGGGCGGAAAGGAAAAAACGCAAAAAGACGTCGCCGACCAACTCGGCATTTCCCAATCGTACATTTCCCGGCTCGAGAAGCGCATCATCAAAAGGCTGCAAAAGGAGTTCAACAAGATGGTATAAACACGCAATGGCGAACGGCCGGAGCTAAGCCGTAAAAACTTGGGGCGGCGTCCGGAAAACGCGTCGCCCGGCTTCGGCAAAAACGGGGTTCGGGGTATGCGAAAGGCCGTTGGCGGCTGCCGATTCAAGTGCATAAATTTCCCTTCCGCGGAGATACTTGACCTTGAACAATACTCCGCTGAGGAGGGAATCCGATGGCACGAAACAAGGTGGAGATTTGCGGCGTCGATACGTCGACGTTACCGATTCTGACCAACGCGGAAATGCGCGTGCTGTTCACGCAAATGCAGAACGGCGACATGGAGGCGAGAGAAAAGCTCGTCAACGGCAATTTGCGGCTCGTACTAAGCGTCATTCAACGCTTTAATAATCGCGGGGAACACGTGGACGATCTGTTCCAAGTGGGCTGCATCGGTCTCATGAAATCCATTGATAATTTTGATCTCAGTCAAAACGTGAAGTTTTCGACTTACGCCGTTCCGATGATCATCGGAGAAATCCGCCGTTACTTGCGCGACAACAATCCGATTCGCGTGTCGCGTTCGCTCCGCGACATCGCCTATAAAGCTTTACAAGTCAAGGAGAAACTCCTCACGAAAAATTCCCGCGAACCGACGCATGCGGAAATCGCCCATGCCCTGAACGTCCCCATGGAAGACATCGTGTTTGCATTGGACGCCATTCAGGATCCGGTCTCGCTGTTTGAACCGATTTACAACGAAGGCGGCGATCCGATCTTCGTCATGGACCAAATCAGCGATGATCGCAATAAAGACGGGAAATGGATCGAAGATATCGCCTTGAGGGAAGCGATGACCCGTTTAAACGAACGCGAAAAGAACATTCTCTCGATGCGCTTTTTTCAAGGAAAGACGCAGATGGAAGTCGCCGAGGAAATCGGCATCTCTCAAGCCCAAGTTTCGCGCCTTGAAAAAGCGGCGATCAAGGAGATGAACAAAAACATCCAAAGCTAGATCCCGCGTCAATATTTGCCCGGCCGGCTCGATCCGGCCGGGTTTTTTCCATTATGCGAAGAAAAGCGCTGAGGCGGGCGGCGTTCCGGTCTGTTTACCGCTGCTTTTCGGTCCAAACCGCTTCTTTTTAGCGCCTTTTGCCCATATATTTATTATTAAAATAGATCCCGACGGATCATGAAAATGAGAGACGGGGGAGGCAGGGGCATGGCTCGAATATCCGAGTTTCAAGCCAAAGAGGTCGTCAACGTCGAAGACGGCCGGTTGCTCGGTCATATCGGCGATTTGGACATCAATGTGGCGACCGGGAAGATCGAACATCTCATCATTCCCGGAACCGGTAAAATGCTTGGCTTATTGGGCAGGGAGAGTGACGTCATCATCCCTTGGCAAAACATCGTCCGCATCGGCACGGACGTCATCTTGGTCCGCTTTTTGGGCACGGGGGGCGGCGAGTCTCCGAAAAACGGATAAGCGCTTTTCCCATTGAACTTCAAGTTATGGTATGATGAAAGCAAATATCCCGTCTATATATAAAGGAGGTCAGCGATGGGAGGGGACGTGTTTAAACCGGACGAAAACGGCCTCATGAACTTGGCCCCCGTCGAAACGGAAGCCGGCCTCATTAAAGCGGGGATTACAGTCAGGCACGGCGGGGTGAGCGCCTCTCCGTTCGCGAGTTTGAACCTCGGTTACCACGTCGGTGATGATCCGGCAGCCGTCACCGAAAATCGCCGGCGCGTCGCCGGCAACATCGGATTATCGCTTTCCCGATGGGTTCAGGCCGAGCAAGTGCACGGGGCGGCGGTGCAAAGGGTAACGGGCGCCGACGCCGGCAAAGGGGCTTTAGACATCGCCAGCGCCATCAAAGGCGTGGATGGTTTATACACTACGGAGACGGATCTCGTCCTCACCGGATGTTTCGCCGACTGCGTGCCCCTTTTTTTCTGGTCGAAAAAAAAGGCGGTGGTCGGTTTGGCCCACGCCGGCTGGCGAGGGACCGTCGCCGGCATCGCCCGCGTGATGGTGGAGCGGTGGACAGAAGCTTTCCATCTTCATCCCGACGAGATCATGGTCGCGATCGGGCCGTCCATCGGTCCTTGTTGTTATGAAGTGGACGACCGCGTCGTCGAACGGGTGCATTCAGCCGCGGACCGCGAGGCGGATCGGGTGCTCAAAAAGAAGGAAAACGGGCGATATATGTTGAATTTACAAGAATTGAACGCGCTCATTCTGCAAAAGAGGGGGATTCCCCGGGGCAACATTTTGCCGACTTCGTTTTGTACAAGTTGCCGCCATGATCTCTTTTATTCCCATAGAAAAGAAAACGGGAAGACCGGGCGCATGCTCGGGTACATTTTTGTCGCGGCACAAGATGAACAACAACGGTTGCGTTGACAAGTGGTGATAGCATGGCATCGATCAAGGAGAACCTGCAAAAAATACGCCAGAATATCGAACAAGCTTGTATGAGAGCCGGACGGCGGCCGGATGAAGTGCGCATCGTCGCCGTCACCAAATATGTGAACGAAGCGCGCGCCCGTGAAGCGGTCGAAGCGGGGTTAACCCATATCGGCGAAAACCGCTTGGAGGGATTGACCGAGAAACGGCGGGCGCTTGCCGACCTGGACGTCACATGGCACTTCATTGGAACGTTGCAATCCCGAAAAGTCAAGGACGTCTTGCCTCAAGTCGATTACATTCACTCGCTCGATCGCCTGTCGCTGGCCAAGGAAATCCAAAAGCGCGCCGAGCGCGCCGTCAAGTGTTTCGTCCAAGTCAATGTTTCGGGCGAAGCGACCAAACACGGCATCAGGGAAGATGATGTGCTTCCGTTTATTGACCGGCTCCGCGAGTTTCCGAACATCACGGTCGTCGGCCTGATGACCATGGCGCCCGCGAACGCTGAAGAAGACGAGTTGCGCCGGATTTTCCGGCGCTTGAAGAACTGGCAGCGCGCGGTTGAGGAGAAACATTGGGAGCACGCGCCCTGCCGCGAATTGTCCATGGGGATGTCCGGAGATTACATCATTGCCGTTGAAGAAGGGGCCACATTTGTCCGCATCGGCTCGGCTCTGGTCGGCAATGATGGATAAAGGAGCAAGTCGAAATGGGTTGGATGTCAAGTTTCAAAAAATTTTTCGATCTCGATGATGAAATGGATATGATGGAGCAAGAGGATCAGGAAGAGGAGCGATCCTTTGTCGAGAAGCGGGCGGAACGCCGTGAGACGGCGCCGGCGAACGTCGTCAGTCTCAGCGCCGTTCAGCGGCCGACCAAGGTCATGGTCATGCATCCGCGCGGTTTTGCAGACGTGCAAGCGATCGCGGATCACTTGAAAAACCGCCGTCCCGTCGTCTTTTACATCGGAGAGATGCGGACGGAAGAAGCGCGGCGGTTGATCGATTTTCTCAGCGGGGCGGTTTACGCGCTCAACGGTCACATCCAAAAGATCGCCCCCGATACGTTTATATGCGCGCCGGATCACATCGACATCAACGGAGCGATAACGGAGGCATTGAAAAAATAATCCTGGATCAACAAACGGGGTGTAGCGATTGACGTGGCTTTTTACCGTCGTGGATATATTGTCAAAGCTCTTGAATGTGTATTGGTGGATTTTATTGATTTACATTTTGATGTCGTGGGTTCCGAACGCCCGCTACTCGACGGTCGGCCAATGGATGGCCCGCATTTGTGAACCGTTTCTCGAACCGTTCCGGCGGATCATTCCGCCGATCGGCGGGGTGATCGACATTTCCCCGTGGGCGGCGTTTCTCGTTCTTTACCTTGCGAACATCGGACTCAGACAACTCCCTTGGCTGCTGATGGGATGAGTGCGCGTTGTCCATCTACCAGCATTTTAGAGAGGACGAGAAACCGTTCATCGACCGCGTTTTGGATTGGAAGGCGCGCGTGCTTGAGACCTATGTCCCCGTGCGCACGGATTTTCTCAATCCGCGCGAGCGGGAGATCATGCGGGCCGTCATCGGAAGCGATGAGGAGCTCCAGCTCCGCTTTTCGGGCGGCTTTGAAGGAGCGGAGCGGATGCGCGCGACGCTTTCGCCTCCGTATGCCGAAGAACCGGACTTCGGGCTCGCGTTTTTTGAGCTTCATTATCCGAAAAAATTTGTGACCATCGATCATCGGAGCTTGCTTGGCGCGCTGATCGGCCTCGGCATCAAGCGGGAGAAACTCGGCGATCTGTTGATTTCCGAAGACCGCGTCCAATGGGTCGCGGCCGAAGAAGTGGCGGGATACCTCATGGCCGCGCTCACCCGGGTCGGCCGTCATCGCGTCACGTGCGTCGCCATCGGCGCGGATGAGCTCATCCGCCCGACGGCCGTCTGGGAAGAAAGAACCGGCACGGTCAGTTCGCTCAGGCTCGACGCCGTCCTCGCCGAAATCTATCGGCTCTCTCGCGCGAAAGCGGCGTCCGCCGTCGAAGCCGGCCTCGTCAAAGTCAATTGGAAACTCGTTGAAAAACCGGCTTTCGAGTTGGAAGCAGGTGACCAATTGTCCGTGCGCGGACATGGCCGGAGCAAGCTTGTTGCCGTGGAAGGCAGGTCGAAACGCGGCAATCACGTCATCCGGTACGCGCTTTTAAAATAGGCCGCCGTCGGAGGCGTCTCGGAATGCGAAAGAACCCCGTGCCGGCCGGGTTCGGCTTTCGGGTTCGGACTCGTACGAAGGCCCGTGATATTTTGAAGAACGGGCAGGTATTCCATCGCCTCTTGTCGAATCCTATAGAACACCTTATCATAGATTATAGATTATTGGAGGTGGCGACATGCCGTTAACGCCGTTGGATATCCATAACAAAGAATTTACGCGCGGTTTCCGCGGTTATGATGAAGACGAGGTCAACGAGTTCCTCGATCAAGTGATCAAGGATTATGAAGCGGTGATCCGCGAGAAAAAGCAGTTGGAAGCGAAAGTCCAAGAGCTGGAAGAACGGGTCAAGCATTTTTCCAATATTGAGGAAACGTTGAACAAATCGATTCTTGTCGCTCAGGAAACCGCCGAAGAAGTGCGCCAAAACGCCAACAAGGAAGCGCGCCTGATCGTCAAGGAAGCGGAAAAAAACGCCGACCGCATCATCAATGAAGCGTTGGCGAAGTCGCGCAAAATCACGATGGAAATCGAAGAGCTCAAAAAAGCGGCCAAGGTTTTCCGGACGCGTTTCCGAATGTTGCTTGAGGCCCAGCTCGAGTTGTTGAACAACGACGACTGGGACAAGCTCGGCTCGGATGTCGACGATGAAGAAAGCGAAGCGGCGTTATCTGAAAAAATCAAACCTTGACGGCCGTCATCCGCTCTCATATACTATCCATATACAAACGGTTCAACTTTATGCATCTTACAGCCGTTTAACGAAAACAGTGCATCCAGCCGAGGATCTTATCAACCACCTTTTCGTTCACCTCATTCAACGAAAACATTGAAAATACGGCATCCTATCGGACAGACGATGACGAGGACAGTAGTTTCGAACGGCCGGCGAAGCGAGCCGGGGACGGTGCGAGCCCGGTGCGGCCCTCGAAATGAAGATCACCTCCGAGTCCCATCCCGAAATGAGAGTAGGCGATGGCGTCCCCTTCGCGTTAAGAAGATCGAGCGGCAATGCCACGGCATTGCTATAAGGGTGGTACCGCGGGCCTTCTCGTCCCTTGTTGGATGAGAAGGCTTTCTTTATTTATGGCAGGGAAACGATAGCGTCAGGAGGTTTTTGTATGGATTATAAGGATACCTTGCTCATGCCGAAAACCGACTTCCCGATGCGCGCCAATTTGCCGAACAAGGAACCGGCGATTCAGGCGGATTGGGAAGAAAACCGGGTCTACGAAAAAAGTTTGGAACGCCGGAAGGGCCGGCCGAAATTCATCCTGCACGATGGCCCGCCTTACGCCAACGGCGACATCCATATCGGCCATGCCGAAAACAAGGTTCTTAAAGATTTCATCGTCCGTTACAAGTCGATGGCCGGCTTTTATGCCCCATACGTGCCGGGCTGGGATACGCACGGCTTGCCGATCGAACAGGCTTTGGTCAAAAAAGGCGTCGACCGGAAGAAAATGAGCGTCGCCGAATTTCGGGAATTGTGCAAACAGTATGCGTTGGAACAAATCGATCGCCAGCGCGCGCAATTTAAGCGGTTGGGGGTGCGCGGCGATTGGGACCATCCCTATGTGACGCTCGATAAGAAGTATGAAGCCGCGCAAATCCGCCTGTTTGGGGAAATGGTGAAACGCGGTTATATTTATAAGGACAAGAAGACGATCTATTGGTCGCCGTCATCGGAATCGGCGCTCGCCGAAGCGGAAATCGAATATAAAGACAAGCGCTCCCCGTCCATTTACGTCGCCTTCCAGGTCAAAGACGGAAAAGGCGTTTTGCCGTCGGACAGCGCGATCGTCATTTGGACGACGACGCCGTGGACGATTCCCGCGAACCTGGCGATCAGCGTGCATCCCGACTATGAATATGCGCTCGTCCATGCGGACGGAAAAAAATACGTCGTGGCGAAAGAGCTTCTTCCGGCGCTCAAAGAAAAATTGTCATGGCAAACCGCTTCCATCGAAAAAACGTTTAAAGGCGCCGCGCTCGAACATGTGGTTTGCGCCCATCCGTTTTATGAACGCGATTCATTGGTCATCCTTGGCGAACACGTGACGCTTGACGCCGGAACCGGCTGTGTCCACACCGCGCCGGGCCACGGGGAAGATGACTTTTACGTCGGGAAGAAATACGGCCTCGACATCTTATGCCCCGTCGATGAAAAGGGGTACATGACCGAAGAAGCGCCGGGCTTTGAGGGGCTGTTTTACGATGACGCCAACAAGCCGGTGACCGAAAAATTGAAAGAAGTCGGCGCGCTTCTCAAGCTCGAATTCATCACACACTCCTATCCGCATGATTGGCGCACGAAAAAACCGGTCATTTTCCGGGCGACGGAACAATGGTTCGCCTCCATTAAAGATTTCCGCGACGATCTTTTGCGCGCGATCACCGAGGTGAAGTGGAAGCCGGCATGGGGCGAAACCCGCTTGCACAATATGGTGCGCGACCGTGAGGATTGGTGCATCTCCCGTCAACGCCGCTGGGGCGTGCCGATTCCGGTCTTCTATGCCGAAGACGGAACGCCGATCGTCACGGATGAAACCATCGAACATGTCGCCAACTTGGTCGCCGAACACGGCTCGAACGTCTGGTTCGAGCGGGAAGCGAAAGAGCTGTTGCCCGACGGCTTTACATCCGAGCACAGCCCGAACGGCATTTTCACGAAGGAAACCGACATCATGGACGTCTGGTTCGACTCGGGTTCCTCGCACGCTGCCGTCCTTGAACAGCGCGACGACTTGGAGCGCCCGGCCGATCTCTACCTTGAAGGCAGTGACCAATATCGCGGCTGGTTCAACTCCTCGCTGACGACCGCGGTGGCCACCACGGGACGGGCGCCTTACAAAAGCGTTCTTTCACACGGCTTCGTCCTCGATGGTGAAGGCCGTAAAATGAGCAAATCGCTCGGCAACGTCATCGATCCTTTGAAGGTAATGAAGACGCTCGGCGCCGACATCATCCGGCTGTGGATCGCGTCCGTGGACTATACGGCGGACGCTCCCGTCTCCGACGAGATTCTCGGGCAAGTCGCGGAAGTCTACCGGAAGATCCGCAACACGATCCGGTTCATGCTCGGCAACTTGCATGGCTTTGATCCGGCGGTGCACAGCGTTGCCATCGACGAGATGCCGGAGCTGGACCGGTACATGATGGCCAAACTGAACGCCCTGATCGAGAAGGTGCGGAAGGCTTACGATGAGTACGAATTCTTGACCATCTATAATGCGATCCACAACTATTGCACGACCGATATGAGCGCCTTTTATTTGGACATCGCGAAAGATACCCTTTACACCGACTTTGAAGACAGCCCGGCGCGCCGTTCGATCCAAACCGTTATGTATAAAACGCTCGTCGCGCTTTTGAAGCTGTTGACGCCGATCATCCCGCACACGGCGGAAGAAGCGTGGCGCTACGTGCCCGGTGAAAAAGCGGATTACGTTCAACTCACCGATATGCCGGAACCGGAACCGTTCGACGGCGCCGACGCCCTCGTGAAAAAATGGGACCAAGTCATGGTGGTGCGCGACGACGTTTTGAAAGCCCTTGAGGAAGCGCGCAACGAAAAGCTGATCGGCAAATCGCTGGAAGCCGCCGTCACGTTGTACCCGACCGCGGCCCATTGCGCCGTCCTGGAGACGATCCCCGATTTGGATAAACTCTTTATCGTCTCCAAAGCGGAGATTGCCGGCACTTTGGACGACGCGCCGGCAAACGCCCCCCGCTACCGCGAGACCGCCGTCATCGTCGGCCGCGCCGAAGGGGAAAAATGCGAGCGTTGCTGGGTCGTGACCCCGACGGTCGGAAGCGACGCCGACCATCCCGCGCTCTGTGCGCGCTGCGCGGACATTGTGAAAAAGCATTACGCCTGATCCGAGAGCCGAACGCTTTACGCGTTCGGCCTTTTTCTTGAGCGGGTCAGGGCTCCGCAGATCGTCTAATTAGAAAACATTCCCAAACATGGCAGCCGTTCATCGGGCTTGATCCGCCGGAATCGGCAAAAGCTATGGATAAACGGGGATGGATGCCGTCGCATCTTCATTCCCACAATAAAAGGAGGAGCGCGATGGATCCCTTTCAAGAATTGAAGGCGCGTTTGATCAAACGGAAAAGAGAAATCGAAAAGGAACTCGACCAATCGGAAGCGCTCGGCATGCGGGTGCCTTTGGCAAACGGTCCGGCTTCCGGAGAATTGTCGCAATACGACAACCATCCGGCGGATGCCGGCACCGAGCTGTACGAGCGGGAAAAGGACTTCGTTCTGCGCAGAATGCTCGCCGAAGAGCTTCACGACATCCATGCTGCTCTTGAAAGATTTGATAAGGGGGCATACGGTTACGACGAAGTGACCGGCGAAAAAATTCCGCTTGAACGACTGCAAGCCTTGCCGACCGCGCGCACGGTGAAAGAACATTCACCGAACCAGGCGAAGGCCGGCGGTCGCCCCATCGAAGAAGAAGTGATCGAAAACATGGAAAAGGAATACGCAAGCAACGGGGCGGACACGGAATATAACGAACAAAACGCTTATCACATCGTCGCCTCATTCAATGAAACCGGCATGACTTTTGACGGCTCGTCCCTGATCGACAATGAAGACGGTTTGGGCTACGTCGAACCGGTTGAAGCGATCGGCGCGACAGACATTGAAGGATATCGCGGAGATGACAGCGTCCATTTTTTGAGGAACATCCAATACGATCAATGGATGAATCGGGAAGATCGGTCTGAAGAAGACGAATAGGGGATTCCCCTTTTTTTTGCCTTCAAAACGGGCGACTGTGCTAAAATGGGGAAGGACAAACGATTCGAATGCCTGGACAATGGAGGAGAAGCCGTGATTTATTATGCCATCGGACTCATCGTCCTGATCCTTGATCAACTTTCAAAATGGATGATCGTGAAAACCATGGCGGTCGGCGAAAGCATTGAACTCGTGCCGGGCGTGTTGTACATCACGTCGTCGCGCAACACCGGCGCGGCGTGGAGCATGCTGGAAGGCCAACTGTGGTTTTTTTACCTCGTCACGGTCGTCGTTCTCGCGGTTGTGATTTACTACATGCAAAAGATCGGCCGGCGCCAGCCGTTCGTCGGAGTCGCCCTCGGCCTCGTCATCGGCGGGACGCTCGGCAATTTTGTTGACCGCTTGTTTCGCGGGGAAGTTGTGGATTTCATCCACGTTTATTTGGGGTCTTACAGCTATCCCGTCTTCAACCTCGCGGATTCGTCGCTCGTCATCGGCGCGCTGCTCATCGTGATTTACACCCTGTTCGATTCGAAAAAGGAGAAACGCCATGATTCGGGATGAATGGACGATCGAAGCCGGGGACGCCGGCACGCGCATCGATAAATTCCTAAATGGGCGGCTGCCGGATCTCTCGCGGACGCACATTCAGGAATTGATCAAATCCGGTGCGGTCACGGTCAACGGCCAATCCGTCAAACCGAATTATAAGGTCGCCGCCAACGATTTCCTCGTCATGGAACGGCCGGAGCCAGAGCCTCTTGACGTTCGTCCGGAAAATATTCCGCTCGACATCCTTTATGAGGACGAAGAGATCATCGTCGTCAATAAGCCGCGGGGCATGGTCGTTCACCCCGCGCCGGGCCACCTGTCCGGCACGCTCGTCAACGCCCTTCTCGCCCATTGCCGGGATCTGTCGGGCATCAACGGCGTGCTCCGGCCCGGCATCGTTCACCGCATCGATAAAGACACGTCGGGCGTTCTCGTTTGCGCCAAGACCGACCGCGCCCATCGCGCCCTCGCTGAACAAATCAAGGCGAAGGTGACCCACCGCATTTATAAAGCGATCGCCCACGGCGTTTTTGAACATGATCAAGGCACGATTGACGCCCCGATCGGCCGCGACGAATACGACCGAAAAAAAATGGCGGTCACCCGCAAAAACGCGAAGGAAGCCATCACGCACTTCTTCGTCGAAGAACGCTTTAAAAACTATACGTACGTCACGTGCCGGCTGGAAACCGGGCGCACCCATCAGATCCGCGTCCATTTGGCCTACATCGGACATCCGGTGGCGGGCGACCCGAAATACGGGCCGCGCAAAACCCTTGACATCGACGGCCAGGCGCTTCACGCCGCGGAGCTCGGTTTTTCCCATCCAGCGACGGGCGAGTGGATGATTTTTCGCGCGCCGCTGCCAGAGGATATGGCGCGCCTTCTCGAACAATTGAGAAACGAACGTTGAACGTCCGGCGTCTTGTTTGACGAGATCGCGTTGTGTGGCCGTGATTTATGGCTCTGTTTTCATGGGAATGCCTCATCGTGCAAAAATCAGGATTGACAGTTTCCTTTCGTTTTGTCATAATGGTCACAGCTTATGAAGTTCCTTTAACGCAGCCCCGTGAGGCTGGGAAGGAATTCGGTCTATCGCCATGTCGTCTTTTTGGCATAAACCACCTCCCGGCTTAGCGGTCCGGGAGGTTTTTTATTGCGCGGAAATGAGGTGAGTGTGTGACGGAAAAACGCATCATGGACGCCGATGCGGTTCGCCGGGCGTTGACCCGCATCAGCCACGAAGTGATCGAAAAGAACAAGGGCGTCGACGATGTCGTTCTCGTCGGAATTAAGACGCGCGGCATTTATCTCGCCGAGCGGATGGCGAAAAAAATCCGGGAAATCGAAGGGCGTCCCGTCGCCGTCGGCGCGCTGGACATCACGCTGTACCGCGATGATTTGTCCGAAAAGACGGAGAACCGGGAACCCGAGATCCACGGGGCGGACATTCCGGTCCCCGTTGTGAATAAAAAGGTCATCCTCGTCGATGACGTCTTGTACACCGGCCGGACAGCCCGCGCCGCGCTGGATGCGATCATGGATCGCGGACGGCCGGCGCTCATCCAACTGGCGGTTTTGATCGATCGCGGGCACCGCGAATTGCCCATCCGGCCGGATTACGTCGGAAAAAACGTCCCGACGTCGAAAGAAGAAATCGTCGAAGTCCGCTTGTCTGAAGTCGACGGCACGGACGGCGTCGCGATCGTCCGCCGGACAATTTCATGAGTGTTGTGCAACACCCTTTTAACGGGCAGTCCTGTGAGGCTGACAAAGGGGTGCTGAACGCCGTGCGCTCTTTGCTTGCGTACGCCTTTGGCCTACGTCTACCCCTCCGCCTCACGCGGAGGGGTTTTTATATGTACGCCCGGCATGGGTGCGGTGCTATAGGGTGAAAGTCCTGAACGGGGGCTGGCGAGCGCCTACCGTTAGCTGAAGGCAAGGGTGTCCGCCGCGAGGCGGAATCTGAAGGAAGCCGGAGGCAAACACTCGACCTGAGGGACACGAACCCAATTTGAGGCTGTCACAGTCGGATGAGTCTGCATAACAAGATGAAGTCCTAAGCCGCCAAGGGCTGTGGCGGTATATTGGGCAGGTACATGAGTGGAAAGTCCGCACTCTTATCCGGGGAGGCCTGTACGATACGCCTTCTAAGGATGGCAACCAAAATCGAGAGGTTTTGCTGAACGTACAGGAGTCAGCAGAGGCCATAGTACCTGAGTAAGGGACGCCTGAAAAGGGAAGGGCTGAACGTCAATTCAGGGATGGATCAAACTCTTTCGAGACGCAATGCGCTGAAGCAGAATTCCTAACGGAACTCTTTCAAGGAAAGATGGGTGAAGCCCGGAGGACCTTGGATAGAGGGCTGAGCATTGCCCGGCAAGACTTGAACCCCATCCCGCGGAGGGAGAGAGATCTCGATGGCTCTGTTGGAGACGATTCTGTCACGGAACAACTTAATCACTGCCCTCAAACGGGTGGAAGCAAATAAAGGGGCTCCGGGCATCGACGGCGTTCCGACGGAACAACTCCGCGATGATATCCGGAAGCACTGGAAGTCCATTAAGAGACAATTGCTTGAGGGAACCTACAAGCCGGCGCCGGTCCGGAGGGTCGAAATCCCGAAACCCAATGGAGGCGTCCGATTGCTGGGGATCCCAACCGTGATGGATCGGTTCATCCAACAGGCCATCCTTCAGGTGCTTACGCCGATCTTTGATCCCCATTTTTCTCCGTACAGCTATGGCTTCCGCCCCAAGCGGCGGGCCCACGATGCGGTCCGGCAAGCTCAGAAATATATCCAAGAAGGATACCGATATGTCGTCGATATCGATCTGGAAAAGTTCTTTGACCGGGTGAATCACGACATTCTGATGAGCCGGGTTGCACGGAAGGTCGAGGACAAGCGAGTTCTGAAATTGATAAGGGCCTACTTAAAAGCTGGGGTGATGCTGGAAGGTGTCCGGGTTCGTTCAGAGGAAGGCACGCCGCAAGGCGGGCCATTGAGTCCGCTCTTGGCCAACATCCTGCTGGATGATCTGGATAAAGAACTTGAAAAGCGGGGGTTGAAGTTCTGCCGCTACGCCGATGACTGTAACATTTATGTCCGCAGTCCGCGTGCGGGCCAAAGAGTCAAACAAAGCGTTCAAAAGTATCTGGAGAAGAAGTTAAAACTCAAAGTCAACGAGGAGAAAAGTGCGGTCGACCGCCCCTG
>NZ_BDDQ01000007.1 GCF_002003465.1 Caenibacillus caldisaponilyticus
CCGGATCATTCTCGTTCAGCGCCCGTCTCATCGTGGAATAGCGCGGATGATCTTTCATGATTAGATGCAAATCGCGGGCGACATGGAACCGATCCAAATGATAAAACGCCCGGCCCTTGAAGTCATCTTGGCAAGCCGTTATCCAACCAGCCCCATCTCCGTTGATGACCAGCTTCGTTTTCGTCGCGTCATAGTCGTAATGCTGCTCCAGAAAGCTTTCAAAGCCTTCCCAAAACGGCTCGGAGCCCGTGTGGAAATAGTGCCGTTTATTCTTCAATTTCCGCCGTTTGGAGCCGTCTTGTTCCCAACCCGTATGGACTAAAGCGATCTTAAGTTCTTTCGCCTTTTTCTTCTTGCCGCCCTTTTCTTTTTGCTGTTTCACAAATAACCCGTCCACCTCGACAAAGAGCACTTCAGGCGCAGGTTGTTTGGACTTCGGCTCACACACCTCGGATGCGAGGAGATGCTGACGCAACGCTTCGTGGCTCATGGGGGCATACCCTAAGAACGTCTCCAATTGCTTCACGGCGTGGCGGTAAGACGGACCGGCCACGGCCAAGGCCATCGCCCATTGTTCAAGAAGCGGGCTGAATCCCTTGCGGCCGTCAAAGGCCAGATAATGATCCAATAAAGCGATATAACGACCATTTTCCCGGTCTTGATAATAGTTGCGTTTGATGGTCAACGGACCGAACATCGTATCGATGTGAACGTCGCGCCGATCTTTCAAGCGAAAGCGGCGTTTATCCCGCGTTTCGGCCATTTCGGTATCCATCTGTTCCAAAACCATGGTCAAAACCTTGCCAAACATCTCCTGTAACACCTGAAAGACATGGCGTTCAAGCTCTTCTAAAGTCGGGTATTTCGGGTTATAATGTCCCATGTGAGGGCCTCCTTTGTACGGTTTTTTTGGACA
The DNA here is from genome assembly GCF_002003465.1 of Caenibacillus caldisaponilyticus. Taxonomy (GTDB): domain Bacteria; phylum Bacillota; class Bacilli; order Bacillales; family Sporolactobacillaceae; genus Caenibacillus; species Caenibacillus caldisaponilyticus. The sequence continues at coordinate 917 of NZ_BDDQ01000007.1, forward strand.
AACTCATTGTACAAAAAAGAGGCCCTCATTTCTTGTTTTTTCTGCATTCCCCTATCGCGCTATTGCTTGGTGGCCTTGGCAGATGATGTTGGATTAAAAGCCAACACATCCGCCAAGGTTAATTTACATATATTAACTTTTATTCCTATTCTTGCTCCCACAATTATTTTACTCCTACCGAATGCGATCGATGATTGCGAAAAACGACAAAATTTTTCATAAATCGCTAATGCGGACGCCCTTCCGTATGGGCTGCGCCGTGGTTGCCGAACGTTTTAATCGTGCCGGTTTGCTCGGCGATGTAATATTTCGATCGCCCGAGGTACAGCGGTATGCTCAATTGCTTCCAATCAGGCAACCCTTCGCCATCAAAAGCCGTGTCGTCGCGATAACAAGCGGTGACACGCCCGGCAAACCAATCGTGTCGGCCGTAAGAGCGGACGTCGATCACCCGGCATTCATAGGCGGCATAGGCTTGACGCAAAATCGGCACGTCAATCGTTTTTCCGGGATCAGCCGCCAGTTTCAGCGCTTTGAGTTTATCGCCCGAACGACCGGACAATTCGCCGGCCTTTTGAATCGTTTCGGCGAAATCCGCGGAAAGAAAATGAACGGCAAATCCCTTTGCCTGCGCGATGAGTTCATGGGTATAGGTCTCTTTGCCGACGGCGATGCCATAGACGGGCGGATCGTCCGACAACCAAGCGTGCCAGCCGCACGCCATGATGTTGATGTGCCCGTTATATTGAGCCGTGACGACCGCGACCATCCCGGGATACGCGTGGAGGAATGGTTTCTCTATGAATTGGAGCATGATGCCTTTCCTTTCGTTTCACCTTCAAGATGCTTTTTCAGCTCGCCCACCCATATTTCATCAAGCGGCACCGCTTGTTTTTTCTCCGCGTCCAGCAAAACGACGACCGATTCCCCCATCGCGATCGGTTTCCCCGCGCTTTTTTCAACGATGGCGTGCGAGAGCGTAAAACTCTTCGTCCCGATGCGCTTGACCGCAGTCCGAATCGTCAGCACTTGATCAAAATACGCCTGGTCCAGGAAATCGCAATGAAGCGAAACGACCGCGATGTTCCACTGTTTCTCAGATCGATCCGGCAGCAGCGCTTTGATAAAATCGACGCGCGCCTGTTCCAAATAAATGAAATAGCTGACATTGTTGACATGACCGACGGCGTCCGTTTCACAAAAACGAACCCTGATCTCCGTAATCGAAGCCAACCGTCCCCAACCCCTTTTCTTTTCCCGTCATGTTCCGTTCCCTTGTCCAATAGAATGATACGGGTGAATCTTTATTATGGGCCGATTATTAATAACCTTTTTCATTTATATTACAATATTCTTGTTCGGAATGTCCGTTATGAAGATCGCGCTCGCCAACGCGGCTGAATACCGGTTAAAACGGGCGATCTACAAATTGACCGACAATCCGCTCAAAGGTTTGGTTGTCGGTACCCTTGCGACCGCCCTCGTGCAAAGCAGTTCGGCGGTGACCGTGATCACCGTCGGCTCCGTATCGACCGGACTCCTTTCGTTCCGGCAAACCGTCGGGGTGATCCTCGGCACGAATATCGGGACGACCATCACCGGGGAAATCGCCGCGCTCCCCGTCGGAAAGCTCCATTGGGCGCTCCTTGTGGTCGGATGTGCGTTGCTTTGTACGGCCCGGCAAAAGGCCTTCCTCGCCGGCGCTTTCTGCTTCGGGCTCGGCTGTTTGTACACCGCGATGCACGGATTTACGGCCCTCGCCGAACCGATGGAAGGCTTGGCGCCGATGCAAACCGTTTTGCAGCACATGGAGGCGTCGCCCTTATTGGCGCTCCTTGTCGGCGCCGTCTTCACCGCGGTCATCCAATCGAGTTCCGCGACGACGCTCATCGCCATGGGCCTGTTGAACGCCGGGACGCTCTCGCTTGCCGCCGGCATCGCCGTCATGCTCGGAGCCAACGTCGGGACGTGTGCGACGGCGCTGATCGCTTCCGTCGGCTCGGGACGGGCGGCCCGTTGGACGGCTTACACGCACGCGCTTTTTAACGCCATCGGGGCGCTCGCCTTTCTCCCGTTGATCCAGCCCTTTTCGACGTGGGCGGGGACGAAAGCCATGACGCCGGGGGCGGCGCTCGCCCATGCTTCCGTTTTATTCAACGTGATCAGCGCGCTGCTGGCGCTTCCGTTTTCCTCGGCGTACGGGCGGTGGGTCGAACAACGCCTCGCGGGCAAAAAATGATGCCATGGCTCCCTTTCGAAAGGATGGAGTCAAAGCCCTATTCGGTGCGACGCCGTCAGAGGAGCGAAGGGGCTCCATTCATAACACGCGAGCAGACGGCGCCGTCTCCGCACGGCTTTTGAAAACATAGGAAAACCCCCGGGCAGCAGCCGGGGGTTGGATGATGGGCGGAGACCGCTTCGGAACCGCGCCTTATTCGGTCGCTTTTTTTTCGCCTTCCACGATTTTGATGCCGGCGCTCGCACCGATCCGGGTCGCGCCGGCGTCGATCATCGCCTTGGCCGTTTCATAATCGCGAATCCCGCCGGAAGCTTTCACGCCCAGGCTTTCGCCGACGGCCTGACGCATGAGGCGAACGGCTTCCACGGTGGCGCCGCCGCTCGAGAAGCCGGTCGACGTTTTCACGAAATCCGCGCCGGCCTTTTTCGCGAGTTCACAAGCGCGGACGATTTCTTCATCCGTCAGAAGGCAGGTTTCCAGGATGACCTTGACGAGGGCCCGCTCTTTTGCCGCTTCCACAACGGCTTGGATATCGCGTTCGACGACCTCAGCGTCGCCCGACTTCAGGGCGCCGATGTTGATGACCATATCGACTTCTTGCGCGCCGTCTTCGATCGCCAGCTTCGTCTCATACGCCTTCACACGCGCATCCGTGGCGCCGAGCGGAAACCCGATGACGGTGCAAACCTTGACCGGCGAACCTTGCAGCGCTTGCGCCGCCGTTTTGACAAAATAAGGGTTGACGCAAACCGACGCAAACCCATGCGCCTTCGCCTCTTCGCACAACTTCAAGATCTCTTGTTCGGTCGCCTCGGGTTTAAGCAAAGTATGATCGATCATTTGGGCTATCCGGCTCATTGCAATCACCTTTCTCATTCTCGAATTCTTTTAAGGGCTTCGGTTTCTCCGCCGGCTTTTTTGAACGGGCACCTTAAGAAGAAAGCTTTTTGTTTTTTCTCCTCCCGTTTTACGCGATTTCCATCCGCAGCAAAAGGGAGGCGGACGCGCCTCCCTGCGTGTTCAAGAACCCATCAAACGGCGGATTGTTTAAATCGGGGGGCCAAATCGGCCGGCGATACATCGTCATCGAGCACGCGGACGAACTGTCCGACGTTATAAGGATAACCGGCTTTTGTAATTTTGACGCGGACGAGTTTTCCTTCCATGTCCGGCGTCGCCGGGAAACGGACTTTCAAGTAATTGTCGGTATAGCCGACCCACTCGCCCGTGGACGGATCTTTTTTATACGGTTCTTCCGGAATGACGACCAGCACTTCATTTTCGTATTTTTTCGCATATTCGCGGGCCAGGCGGTTGGACAGTTCAATCATCTTGCGGACGCGTTCGTGTTTGACATCTTCCGGCACTTGATTTTCCATCCGCGCCGCCGGCGTCCCCGTCCGCGGGGAATACGGGAAGACGTGCAATTCGGCGAATTTCAAGCGGCTGACAAAATCGTACGTCTCTTGAAATTCTTCTTCAGTCTCGCCCGGAAAACCGACGATGACGTCGGAAGTCAAGGCGAAATCGGGCAACGCCTCTCGCAATTTTTCAATCGTTTCCGCATAATAAGCCGTCGTATATTTGCGGCGCATCCGTTTCAGCACCGTATCCGAACCGGATTGGAGCGGGATGTGTAAGTGGCGGGCGATGACGTTCGAATGATTGATCACATCTATGACTTCATCGGTCACTTGGCTCGCTTCGATCGAGGAGATGCGCAACCGTTTCAACCCTTTGACGTTCGCTTCCAAATCGCGGAGCAACATGGCGAAATTGTAATCTTTCATGTCTTCGCCGTAGCCCGCCGTGTGAATGCCGGTCAGGACGATTTCTTTATAGCCGGCGTCGACAAGTTTTTGCGCTTGTTCAATAACGGCTTCCGGCTTGCGCGAACGGAGCAAGCCGCGGGCCCAAGGAATGATGCAGAACGTGCAGAAATTGTTGCAACCCTCTTGAATTTTCAATGACGCCCGGGTTCTGTCGGTGAAAACGGGAACGTCCATCTCTTCGAAGACGCGGGCCTTCATGATGTTGGAAACGCCGTTGATCGGTTCCCGCTCTTTTCTGAATTGTTCAATATAATCCAGCATCTTTTCGCGATCTTGCGTGCCGACGACGATATCGACGCCGGGAATCGCCATGACTTCGGCCGGCGACGTTTGCGCATAGCAGCCGGTGACGCAGATGATCGCGTCCGGATTTTTCCGAATGGCTCGGCGAATGGCTTGGCGGCTTTTCTTATCGCCCGTATTGGTGACGGTGCACGTATTAATCACGTAGACGTCGGCCGTCGCTTCAAAGTCTTTGCGCTCATAACCGTTTTTCTTAAAGAGTTGCCAGATGGCTTCCGTTTCATAGTGGTTGACTTTGCACCCCAACGTGTGAAAAGCGACCGATGGCATATCAATTCACCCCATTTTCCAGTTCAAAATAATAGGATACAGAAGACAACAGATACAATGGAGCCGTTTCCGTGCGCAAAATGCGGCGTCCGAAACTGCAGCGGTGGAAACCGGCCCGTTCCAAGGCCGACACTTCGTGGGCGGTGAAGCCGCCTTCCGGACCGATGACGGCGATGAGCGATTCACCAGGACGGATGCGGCGAAACAGTTCGGGCAATCCCTTCGTGCGACCCGTTTTCGCGTCTTCCTCATAAGCGACGAGTTTGTGCTCATAACGGCGGCTTTCGTTGATCAGATCCTCCAATCCCTCATGTTTGCGAATCGCGGGGATGAAGTTTCGGTGCGATTGTTCGGCCGCTTCTTTCGCGATTTTGTGCAAACGCCCGAGCTTGCGCTCCACCTTGGCCGCCCCTTCCCATTTGACGACGGAACGCTCCGATGGGAAAAGCCAAAATTCGCGCGCTCCCAATTCCGTCCCTTTCTGGACGATGAGTTCGAGTTTGTCCCCTTTGGGGAGCCCCTGGGCGACCGTCACATGAACAGGCAGCTCCGGACGCTGGTCCAAAAGAGAAACGATGTCGGCCGAAACGCTGCCCGTCTCATGGATGGACGCAATCCGGGCGGCATACGCCTGCCCGCTGTGGTTGCAGAGGATGATTTCATCGCCCGGACGCATGCGCATGACGCGAACGATATGGCGCGCGTCGTCGCCCGTGATCGTCACGGTATTCGCTTGGAACTGTTCATTTGGCACAAAATAACGCTGCATGGTTCACCTATAGCTTGCGGCAGATGAGCGCAATCCAGTCGCCGTCGGCGCTCTCTTCGTCGACGGCAAATCCCGCTTCAATCAACCGCTGTTTGACTTCCTCTTTCTTTTTTAATATGATGCCCGAAGCGATGAACCGGCCGCCGCGGTCAAGCAGACGTCCGGCATCGTTAATGAGGCGGAGGATGACTTCCGCCAAGATATTGGCGACGATGAGATCGTACGGACCCGTCAAATGATCGGCGAGATTTCCGCGCTGCACGCGAACCCGGTCTTGCACTTTATTCAAACGCACATTCATTCCGGCGACTTTAACCGCCACCTCGTCGAGATCGACGGCGTCCACGCTTTGTGCGCCCAGCTTGGCGCAGGCGATGCTTAAGACGCCCGTGCCCGTCCCGACGTCCAATACCCGATCCCCGGGGCGAAGATATCTTTCGATGGCGCTCAAGCAGAGCACCGTCGTCGGATGGGTGCCCGTGCCGAACGCCATGCCGGGATCGAGCTCGATGACGATTTCCTCCGGGCTTTCGGGGCGGTAGTCCTCCCACGTCGGAACAATGGTGAGCCGGTCTGTCACGCGCTTGGCCTTATAATATTTTTTCCAGGCCGTCGCCCATTCATCTTCATTGACCTCGCTCACCGTGATCGTATGGGAACCGATGTCGATATCGTGGAGGAGAAGATTGTTGATCGCTTCTTTGATCTGTTCGATCGTCTCGCCCAAAAAGCTGTTCACCGGAAAATACGCTTTAATGTTGACGCCTTCGTCGGGATAATCGTTCGGATCGAGCGCATAAATCTCGCCGTAACGGTCGGGCCAATCGCGTTTGAGATCTTCCGGATCTTCAATGACGACGCCTCCGGCACCCGCTTCATGGAGGATGTTGGAGATCGGCTCGATCGCTTCATGCGTTGTATGGATGCAGATTTCCGACCATTTCATGGGTCCCACTCCAATCTCAATCGGCTTTAAACGCGCGCTTCACCTTTGAAAAAAACGTATCGTTCGCCTCTTCGATCGGCTTGCGTCCTTCCAATTCGGCCAGCTCGCGGAACAGCGCTTTTTCCCTTTCGCTCAAATGTTTCGGGGTGACGACGCGGACGGTCACGTGCTGGTCGCCTTGACCATATCCCCGCACATTTTTGATGCCTTTGCCCTTCAGCCGGAACTTCGTGCCCGTTTGCGTACCGGCCGGAATCTTCAGCTTCACTTTGCCGTATAACGTCGGGACTTCAATTTCATCGCCCAGAGCAACCTGCGAGAAGCTGAGGGGAATTTCGCAAAAGATGTCGTCGCCGCGGCGGACGAAAAATTTATGCGGCTTCACGTGAAAAACGATGTACAGATCTCCGGGCGGCCCCCCGTTGACCCCGGGCTCACCTTGGCCGGACAAACGGATTTGCTGGCCGTCGTCCACGCCTGCCGGGATTTTCACGTGAATGGTTTTGCGCGTGTTCACACGGCCCGTCCCGCCGCACGTCGTGCACCTTTCTTTGATGACCCGGCCTTTTCCTTGGCAATGATGGCAGACGCGGCGGTTGATGATGCGGCCGAACGGCGTGTTTTGTTCGATGCTCAGTTGACCGGTCCCGCCGCAATAGGAGCACGTCTCGATCGCCGAGCCGGATCGGGCGCCGGTGCCGTGGCAAGCACTGCACGTTTCTTCACGAGGAATTTGGACATCGGTCTCCTTGCCGAAGGCCGCCTCCTCAAACTCGAGCGTCATGGTGTACTGAATGTCGGCGCCTTTGCGCGGCGCATTTGGATCGCGCCGACGCCCGCCGCCGAAAAACATGTCGAAAAGGTCGCCGAAGCCCCCAAAATCCGCATCCGAAAAGTCGCCGCCGGCAAAGCCTTGCTCCTCACCGGCGTGACCAAAACGGTCATATTGCGCCCGTTTTTGGGGGTTGCTTAACGTTTCGTAAGCTTCCTTCACTTCTTTAAATTTCTCCGCGGCATTGGGATCGTCCTTGTTCACATCGGGATGGTATTTTCGGGCAAGCCGGCGGTACGCCTTTTTGATCTCTTCCGGTGACGCATTGCGATCGACGCCGAGAACTTCATAGTAATCGCGCTTTGCCATGGACTTCACTCCCGATAGGTCTTCACATAAGATTAATCATATCATTATAGAACAGTTTAACGCAATCATCGCGCCATCACTGCGCGCGGATGCGGACGGGCTCATCCCTTCCGCATCGGCCAAAGGCTTAAGGATCTGTGAATCACGAAGTCCATTGAATTGCGTATGAGCGGCGATCGCGTCGTTTGCCGCTCATACGTTCGTTTATCCTGCCGTTCAGTTGTGAAAAAAAGCCGAAGCCAAGCGTCGCCCGGCTTCGACTGAAAGATGGAGATCATTTTTTGCCTTCATCATCGACTTCTTCAAATTCTGCGTCGACGACATTATCGTCCTTTTTCGCCGAACCGCTGTCGCCTTGATTTTGCCCGGCATTATTGGCGGCTTGCTGATACAGCTTGATCGAAAGCTGTTGGACGACGTTTTGCAGCTCGTCTTTCGCTTTTCGGATCGCTTCGACGTCTTTGCCTTCCAGCGCTTTTTTCAGCGCGTCTTTCGCCTCTTCGACTTTTTTCTTCTCATCTTCGCTGACTTTGTCGCCGATGTCTTTCAACGTTTTATCGGTCGTGAAGATGAGCTGGTCGCTTTCGTTGCGCAAATCGGCTTCTTCTTTCCTCTTTCTGTCCGCTTCGGCGTTTTCTTCGGCTTCACGGATCATCCGTTGGATTTCTTCCTCCGACAAGCCGGACGAAGACTTGATGGTGATCGATTGTTCTTTGTTCGTGCCTTTATCTTTCGCCTTCACATGGACGATGCCGTTCGCGTCGATTTCGAAAGTGACCTCAATTTGCGGCACGCCGCGCGGAGCCGGAGGAATGTCGGTCAGCTGGAAGCGGCCCAACGTTTTGTTGTCGGCCGCCATCGGCCGTTCACCTTGAAGCACGTGAATGTCGACCGTCGTTTGGTTATCGGCCGCCGTCGTGAAAATTTGCGATTTGCTCGTCGGGATTGTCGTGTTGCGTTCGATCAGTTTGGTGAAGACGCCGCCCATCGTTTCGATGCCCAAGGAAAGCGGCGTGACGTCGAGGAGGACGACGTCTTTCACTTCGCCGGCGAGCACGCCCGCTTGGATCGCGGCGCCCAAGGCGACGACTTCATCGGGGTTGACGCCTTTGTGCGGTTCTTTGCCGATCATCTTTTTGATCGCTTCTTGAACCGCCGGGATCCGCGTCGAACCACCGACGAGGATGACTTTATCGATGTCGTTCGGCGTCAAGCCGGCATCGGAAAGCGCTTGGCGGGTCGGCCCCATCGTTTTCTCGACGAGATCCGCCGTCAATTCTTCAAATTTCGCGCGCGTCAACGTGACTTCCAAGTGTTTCGGTCCCGTGGCGTCGGCGGTGATGAACGGCAAGGAGATTTGCGTTTGCGTGACGCCGGACAAGTCTTTTTTCGCTTTTTCGGCGGCGTCTTTCAAACGTTGCAGAGCCATCTTGTCATTGGACAAGTCGATGCCGTTTTCTTTTTTGAACTCTTGGATGAGGTAATCGATGATCCTTTGGTCGAAATCATCGCCGCCCAAATGGTTGTCGCCGGCGGTCGCTTTGACCTCAAAGATGCCGTCGCCAAGTTCGAGGATGGAGACGTCGAACGTCCCGCCCCCGAGGTCATAGACGAGAATCGTTTGATCGTCCTCTTTGTCGAGGCCGTAGGCGAGCGAAGCCGCCGTCGGTTCGTTGATGATGCGCAACACCTCAAGGCCGGCGATGCGCCCGGCGTCCTTGGTCGCTTGGCGTTGGGCGTCGTTGAAGTAGGCCGGCACCGTAATGACGGCTTTGTCGACTTTTTCACCCAAATAGCTTTCCGCGTCCGCTTTTAACTTTTGCAAGATGATCGCGGAAATTTCTTGCGGTGTATACTTTTTCCCTTCAATCTCGACTTTATAATCCGTACCCATGTGCCGCTTGATGGAAATGACGGTGTTCGGGTTGGTGATCGCCTGGCGCTTGGCGACTTCACCGACCATGCGCTCCCCGTTTTTAAATGCGACGACCGAGGGCGTCGTCCGGCTTCCCTCGGCGTTCGGAATGACGACCGCTTCACCGCCTTCCATGACCGCGACACACGAGTTGGTCGTTCCCAGGTCAATGCCAATGATTTTGCTCATGACAAACCTACCTCCTAAGTGCCTATGTAGTTGTTAAGAGCTGACTTTCACCATCGAAGGGCGGATGACACGCCCGTTCAGTTCATAGCCCGCCTGAAGCACTTCGACGACGGTATTGGACGGGTGTTCATCGCTTTCCACCTGCATGACCGCCTGATGCTTGTTCGGGTCGAACGGCTTGCCTTCCGCTTCGATTTCGACGACCCCTTCTTTTTTCAGCGCCTCCGACAACTGACGGTAGACCATCTCCATGCCTTGCTTGAGCGCTTTTGACTCTTCATGTTCCGCTTTCGTCGCCAGCGCCCGTTTAAAGTTGTCGAGCACGGGCAACAGATCGCCGACGAGATCTTGAGCGCGATACAGACGCTCGCGGGCTTTTTCTTCCCGCGTTCTGCGCCGGAAGTTATCATAATCCGCCTGAAGGCGCAAGAAGCGGTTGTACAGCTCTTCCTTTTCTTTTTCCAACTCGCGGACGCGCGCTTCCAACGCTTCAATGCGGGCGGCTTCGTCCTCCGCTTCATCGCCGTCAGCGGCATCGCGAGCGGCTTGGGAATCGTCGTCCGCCTCCTCGGCGTCCTTCGCTGCGCTTTCCGCCGCTTCGCCGTCCCCGGCGGTTTCGCCGCCAACGTCTTGCCGGCCCGCTTCGGCGGGTTCCTCATGATTTTCGGGTTCGGCGCCCGCTTTCGAAGCCGGGGAACCCGGCTGGGCCTCAGCGGCCTGCTCGCCGTCTACGCGCGCGTCGCTCGCCGTTTTTTCATCCTTTACGGATTCCTTTTCTTCGCTTTTCGGTTTCTCGCTCACGCCGTTCACCTCCTGCAGAAAATAAAACAAAAGGGCGGGGAAAAGCGGGAAGCAAGCGCATTCCCACTATTTCCCCTCTCACGCGTCTTGATACCGTTTCGTTAAAAGTTCGGAAAGGCTGTTCGTGACCAATTCCATTAACGTAACGACTTTCGGGTAAGCCATCCGCGTCGGGCCGATGACCGCAACCGTGCCCATATGTTCTCCGCCGATGGAATAAGAGGCCGTGATCACGCTGCAATCCTTGATCTCGCGCATGGCGTTTTCTTCGCCTATTTTAATGTGAATGCCGTCTTCTCCGGACGGGCGGAGCAATTCATAAACAATGTCTTTATTCTCCAACGCGTTTAGAATCGGCAGCACTTTATCGATATCTTTGAATTCCGGCTGGGATAAGATGTTCGTCTTGCCGCTGAAATAAATGTGGTCCACCGGATGGTATTCGAGCGCATCATTCAACATCTCGATGATCCGCTCATATTCCGACAGATGTTGCCGGAGCACGTTCTTGATCTCCGAATCCAACGCGTTCTTCAATTTAAAAAGCGGCGTGCCCTGCAAGCGGTCGTTCAAAATGTTGACGAGCATTTCCACCTTGCGGGCGTCGAGCCCTTCCGGTAATTTGATCGTCCGATTTTCGACGTGGCCGGTATTCGTTATGATGATCAGGACCGCCGTTTCCCGGCTCAGCATGACGATTTGCATGTGTTTCAGCTTGGTCGTCAGCACTTCCGGGCCAAGCACAATCGATGTGTAATGCGTGAATTCGGATAAAATGTTGGCCGTCTCCTGCGTGACTTTTTCCAATTCGTAATATTTATCCTGAATGGCTCTTTTAATGTTAAGGATTTCGTCTTTTGACAATAAAGCCGGCGAAAGCAAATGGTCGACATAATACCGGTAGCCCTTTTGCGACGGCACGCGTCCGGACGAACTGTGCGTTTTTTCGAGAAAACCCATTTCTTCAAGATCTGCGAGCTCGTTGCGAATCGTCGCGGGGCTGTATTTCACATCATATCGCTTGGCGATAGTGCGCGAGCCGATCGGTTCTGCGGAACGGATGTAGTCATTGACCAGAACTTTAAACAAAAAGAGCTGCCGTTCCGTCAACATCCCCCATCACCTCTGTTAGCACTCTAAATGCCCGAGTGCTAATTCTATACTAAACTTAGCAATGTTGCCCGGCTTTGTCAACGAAAAATCCCCTGATCAATCCATCAGAAAGGCTTGGAAGACTTCATTGCCCAAAAAGACGCCTTTTTTCGTCAATGCGAGCCTTTGTTCATCCTCATACAACAATCCTTGCTCTTTCAATCGGGCGATCGCCTCCGAATAAACGGCGTGCACGTCCGCGCCGAATTTTTCATAAAAAGCGTCTTTATTGACGCCGGAGCGTTTGCGCAAACCGAGAAACATCTCTTCTTCGATTTTCTCCGTACGCGTTAGGCGGCGGGATTCGATCCGGGCGTCGCCGTCTTCGCGAACGCGGCGGATATAGCCTTTCACAGAGGAAGCATTGATGTAGCGTTCCCCATGGACATAGCCGTGGGCGCCCGCTCCGAAACCGAAGTATTCCTCGTTGTCCCAATAGATCAAGTTGTGGCGGGACTCCTTCCCCGGCAAGGCGAAATTGCTGATCTCATAGTGCGTGTAGCCGCGCTGCTCCAAAAAATCGATCAAAAACGCATACATGTCCGCTTCGACGTCTTCATCGACGCGCCGAAGCCGGCCTTGGCGCAAGCGGTTGTAAAAAATCGTCCGCGGTTCGATCTGCAAGGAATACACCGAGACGTGCTCGGGCGCAAGCGACAGGGCGTCGCTAAGGGAAGCCTTCAAATCCTCCATCGTTTGTCCCGGAAGGCCGAACATCAAATCGATGGATAGATTGTCGAAGCCGACGCGGCGCGCGGCTTCAACGCCCCGAAACACGGCCTCGCGGTCATGCGCCCGCCCGATGGCTTGCAAAAGGCGATCATTAAAGGTTTGCACGCCGATGCTCAACCGGTTGACGCCGGCCGCTTTCATCAGGCGTAACTTCTCGCCGTCGAGGTTTTCGGGGTTGGCTTCGACGGTCCACTCCTTCACGCGCCCGTCGGGATTGAGAGATCGGCGGACGAAGTCGAGAAGCATGCCCATTTGTTCGGGATTGAGCGCCGTCGGCGTGCCCCCGCCTATATAGATCGTTTCCGGGCGAACGTCGCCAACGGCGCCCGTGACCGTTGCGATTTCCTGTTCCAGAGCCGCCAGATACTCATCAACGGGCTGATACTTCAAAAAATATTTATTAAAATCGCAGTAATAACAGATGTGATCGCAAAACGGGATATGGATATAGGCGCCTTTAATCATCAGTGGTCATCCCCTGTCAAACGCCGGAAGCCGGACGGCGCGCCTCACTTGGTGTCGTCCAATCGCAAGACGGCCATAAACGCTTCCTGAGGTACGTCGACTTTACCGACCGTTTTCATGCGTTTTTTGCCTTCTTTTTGTTTTTCCAGCAATTTTCGCTTCCGGGAGACGTCACCGCCGTAACATTTCGCCAGCACGTTTTTCCTGAGCGCCTTAATGGTCGAACGGGCGATGACCCTCGTGCCGATGGCGGCTTGAATCGGCACTTCGAATTGTTGGCGCGGAATGAGTTCTTTCAATTTCTCCACGATCGCTTTGCCGCGCGGATAGGCGAAGTCGCGATGCACGATCACAGACAGCGCGTCGATCTTTTCGCCGTTTAAGAGAATATCCATCTTGACGAGATCGGATTCCTTGTAACCGATAAACTCGTAATCGAGCGACGCGTACCCCTTCGTGTTGGACTTCAAATGGTCGAAGAAATCGTAGACGATTTCCGAGAGGGGAATGTGGTAGACGATGTTGACCCGCTTCTCGTCCAAATACACCATGTCGATGTATTCGCCGCGCTTTTGCTGGCAAAGCTCCATGACCGCGCCGACGTAGTCGTTCGGCGTCATGATCGTCGCCTTCACATAAGGCTCTTCGATTTTTTCGATCATCTTTTTCTCGGGCATTTTGGACGGGTTGTCGATTTCCATCGTTTCGCCGTTCGGAAGCGTCAAGCGGTAGACGACGCTCGGGGCGGTTGTGATCAAATCGATGCCGAATTCCCGTTCCAGGCGTTCCTGGATGATCTCCATGTGCAACAACCCGAGAAAACCGCAGCGGAATCCGAAACCGAGCGCCTCCGACGTCTCGGGCTCATATTGCAGCGACGAGTCGTTCAGTTCCAAGCGCTCGAGAGCCTCGCGCAAATCTTCATAGCGCTGGGAATCAATCGGATAAAGCCCGCAATAAACCATGGGATTCATGCGCCGATAACCGGGAAGCGGCTCGTCCGCGGGATTGTCCGCGCTCGTGATGGTGTCGCCGACGCGCGTATCCTTGACGTTCTTGATCGACGCCGTCAAAAAGCCAACGTCGCCGACGGTCAGCTCGTCCCGCGTGACCGGTTTCGGCGTGAACACCCCGACTTCGGTCACTTCAAACATTTTTCCCGTCGACATCATTTTGATCCGATCGCCGACCTTCACCGTTCCTTCCACGACGCGCACGTAAGCGACGACGCCCCGGTAGGAATCATACAGCGAGTCAAAAATAAGCGCCTTGAGCGGCGCGTCCGGGTCGCCGTCCGGCTCCGGGATCCTTTCGACGATCGCTTCCAGGACGTCTTCGATGCCGATGCCGGATTTCGCCGAAGTGAGCAAGGCTTCGGACGCGTCCAAGCCGATGACGTCCTCGATTTCTCTTTTCACCCGTTCCGGATCGGCGCTCGGCAAGTCGATTTTATTGATGACGGGAATAATTTCGAGATCGTTCTCCAACGCGAGATAGACGTTCGCCAACGTCTGCGCTTCGATGCCCTGGGCGGCATCGACGACGAGCAACGCGCCTTCGCATGCCGCAAGACTGCGGGACACCTCATAGGAGAAGTCGACGTGGCCGGGTGTATCGATCAAATGAAAAATATATTCCTCGCCGTCTTTCGCTTTATACGTCAGTTCGACGGCGTTCAGCTTAATGGTGATGCCGCGTTCACGCTCCAAATCCATCGCATCGAGCATCTGCTCGCGCATTTCCCGCTTGGAAAGCGCACCCGTCGCTTCCAAGATCCGATCGGCCAACGTGGATTTGCCGTGGTCGATATGCGCAATGATGGAAAAATTGCGAATGCGCGACCGCCTTTTATGACGATCCTCTGCCATCTGGGTCTCACTCCCGCTAGTCTTCATACAGATTGATTATAGCAACACCCCCCATCCGTTTTCAACGGAAGGGGGGTGCCGAAAAAACCCTTTATACGTCTATTTTATCATTTGTCGGTCAAGCGCGATCCAACTGTACCGCTCCGAGCACCATTATAAAAAAGAGGGAACCGATGGTCCGGCGTGGGCGATCGGACCGATTAAAAGGCGTTGACGATGGCGTTAAACAGCGAAGCGGCCGCTTGAATGCCGTGGCGAAAAATGCCGCTCAGGCCGTCGCCAATCTTTTCACCGGCCATTGAGAACGGGTTAAACCGTTGAATCTCGTCCAACTTTTGAACACGCGCTTCGATGTTGTCCTCGGCCTTGGCGGACGTCTTGCCGTCGGCGGATGGAGCGCCGCGATCCGCCAAGCCGGGAATATTAAAATGAAAAGATGTCTTCTCCGTTTGCGGCGAATTCAAGCCGCGCATGTCGATCATACCTTGTTTGGCGGTTTCCATTCCGTAGAGCACCGCGCAGCCAAGAAGCGCGCATAAAAGCGCGGTTTTCAATATAAACCGTTGCATCACGAGCTTCACCGCCCCGTTTCAGCTTGTCCGCAGGTCGTTTGGAACCCGTGGCGCGTCCGGCAAATCGGGATGTCGGTTATGCGCGCGTCCGGGAGTCCTGCCGCTATTTTATGCGAATATGCGGAGGAATATGACCGCTATTGCCATGTTCGACAACGGGGAGAAAAATTATTCACAAAAGCCCGAAAGCGCAGCGTCATAGGCAAGCGGGCGATTGTTCGCAAAATGAGTCCGAATGATCGCCGGGAACGGTCATGAAACGGGATGCTTTTTTATCCTTAATGCGTGTACATGCCGAGTTTTTCTTGCCCGACGCTTTTATGAAGAGCGGCGTTCAAACCGCTCGCAAGGACATTCGCCATGTCTTCAATAAACACATCGACTTCTTTCGGCGTGACCATCATGTTTTGTCCGGCCGGCCCCAACACTTCTTGAATCAATTGGCGTTTTTCCTCGTCACTTAAGGTGCCGACTAAGCCGAGCAGCGAGGCGCGTTCTTTTTCGGGCGGCATGTCCGCTTCCGTAAAGGCCGTCGGTTTGCCGAAGTGCCATCCCGCGGGGGCGAGCGCTTTGGAAGGTTTATCTTTTTCCCGTATTTCCCGTCCGAAATGTTTTAAGAGAAAGTCGAGGGCATCGCTCGTGATGGTCACCGCGTCGACGACCGTCGGAATGCCGAGGGAAAACACCGGGATGCCCAGCGTTTCCATGCTCAGCTCTTTTCGGTTGTTGCCGACGCCCGAACCGGGATGAATGCCCGTATCGGAAACTTGTATGGTGGCGTTTACCCTTTCGATCGATCGCGAAGCGAGGGCATCGATCGCGATGACAAAATCCGGACGGGTTTTTTCGATGACGCCGAGAATGATCTCGCTCGTTTCGATGCCGGTGAGGCCCATGACGCCCGGCGCCAGCGCCATCACCGGCCGAAAGCCTTTTTCCACGCTTTCCGGCTGGAGATCGAACAAATGCTTCGTCACGAGAATGTTTTCCACCGTTTGGGGACCGAGCGCGTCCGGCGTGACGTTCCAGTTGCCGAGCCCGACGACGAGACAGACGGCGTCGTCGGCAATGCCGTGTTCCTTTAAAAAGGCGGCGAACGTTTTCGCGAAGACGCGTTCAACGACCGCCTGCAGTTCCGAATCCTTCTGGCGGATGCCTTGTACTTCATAAGTTAAGTACCGCCCGGCTTTTTTGCCGATGCGCTCGGCCGCTTCCTTTTGGATCGTCATGTAAGAACACTTAATGCCTTCGATGACCTCTTCATGAAATTCCAACCCTTGTATCGGCGCCGCCTGGTTCGCTTTTTCGGTGACCATTTCCCGCGCTTCAATCGCAAGGTCCGTGCGGACGCTATAACGCGCGAGACGTAAATCATCCGCCATGTCCACGCCCCCTTTGAATCCGATTCTGTTTTTAACGTGCGCTTCCCCGGTTTTTTATATGCATGCGGCATCACGGCGGCCTTGGGATTTCCGCGGCGAAGCGTTGCATTTTTCAAGGCCCTTTGATAAAATACATTCTGTTGACTCGAGAACTCGGACTTATTGCCGAAAAAAACATAATGAGGAAAACCTTCCTGTTCAAGGGGGTGAAAGCATGCCAAACATAAAATCGGCGATCAAACGCGCGAAAAAAAGCGAATTGAACCGCCTGCACAATCAATCGATGAAATCCGCGATGCGTACGTCGATTAAAACTTTTAACGCCAAAGTCGAACAAAAAGACGTGGAAGGCGCCAAAGCGGCGTTCATTACGGCCGTGAAGAAAGTCGACAAAGCGGCGAGCAAAGGTTTGATCCATAAAAACAAAGCCGCGCGCGAAAAATCCCGCATGGCTAAAAAATTAAACGAAATCATCGCGTAAAAAAGAGGCGACCTATTGAGGTCACCTCTTTTTTACTTGCTCTAATGCTAAATGGGACGGTCCCTTCAGATCGGTTCGTTACACGGAAAGCTGCGCTTGATGCGTTTTTTTAATGTCCGGTATGCCTATTTACATCCTTAGAATATTCATTAAACGGCGGCCAGCCGTTCGAACAACAACTGCAACACGACGGTTTTATCGAGCGCGCTCGATTTTAATTGTTCGTCCGCTTCCGCACAATACAGCAAAGCCTTCCGCAAACGGTCTTCGCCGAAACGCCTGCCTTGGCCCGCGGCCACTTTCACCGCATAGGGATGGACGTTCAAGAGCGTAGCGATTTGCCGTTCCCCGTATCCTTGGCGGCGGTACAAGGCCGTCCGATAAGCGAGCCGGATTTGCCTCATCACCAGCGCGCACAGCTTGACCGGGTCTTCCTTTTGTTTCAACAGATCGGTCAATAGGCGGTAAGCGGCGGCGAGATCGCCGGTCATCACCCGGTCCACCATGGCAAACACATCGCTCTCCAGCGTCCTCGCCGCCAAGCGGTCGACAGCATCTTCGTCGATCGTGCCGCCTTTCCCGGCATAAAGCGCAATTTTTCTCACTTCGTTTACCAACGTTGCGATATTTGAACCGACCATGGCGACGAGACGCCGGTGAGCCGCCTCGGTGTAAATGGCACCTTCCTTTTTCGCTTCTTCGGACAACCAATCGAACAGCATGGCCTCCGAGATTTCGGAGCAATCGCGGACATCGGCTTTGGCTTCCAAATTCTTCACGATTTTTTTCCGCCGGTCGAGTTTCGCGTACGGCGCGCAAAAAACGACGGTCGTATCCGGTGAAGGGTCGTTCAGATAGGCCTCCAGCCGGTCGAGCCGATGTTCGATTTTTTCCTTTTTGCCCTCATCGGCGAGAAAAAAGGGATGCTCCAAGACGACGACTTTGTGCCCGCCGATAAGCGACAGCGTCTCCGCGTCTTCCAAGGCCGCCTCGATCGCCGTCTCCCTCAGGTCGTAAACGGAAAGATTAAACGTCCGTTCTTCGCGGGACATGGCGGTTTGGATGATTTGTTCCCTTAGGCGGTTCATAAGATAGGATTCCGTTCCATATAATAGATAAATCGAAGCGAGCGGCTTCGATATATCGACAGACCTTTCCTTTGCGGACATAAATATCGCCCTCTTTTCCTTTTTTACTGTAGCGCAAAAAGGAACGGGCGACAAGGAAGAAATTGAAATGGGAGGGGGTTGACGGCATGCCGCCAACCCCGTGGATTTATATAAACGCCGTCCGACAACGCCTAGGACATTGCCGGATCGACGAAATCCGTTGCATCTGTTATGGTATCCTATGCACGGATAAAGTATGGGTGACAACACTTAGAAATCCGGAAGAAATTTGTAGGAGTAAAATAATTGTGGGAGCAAGAATAGGAATAAAAGTTAATATATGTAAATTAACCTTGGCGGATGTGTTGGCTTTTAATCCAACATCATCTGCCAAGGCCACCAAGCAATAGCGCGATAGGGGGAATGCAGAAAAAACAAGAAATGAGGGCCTCTTTTTTGTACAATGAGTTTGTCCAAAAAAACCGTACAAAGGAGGCCCTCACATGGGACATTATAACCCGAAATACCCGACTTTAGAAGAGCTTGAACGCCATGTCTTTCAGGTGTTACAGGAGATGTTTGGCAAGGTTTTGACGATGGTTTTGGAACAGATGGATGCCGAAATCGCCGAAGCGCGGGATAAACGCCGCTTTCGC
>NZ_BDDQ01000008.1 GCF_002003465.1 Caenibacillus caldisaponilyticus
TATGTGTGGACGGGATAAGTGCTGAAAGCATCTAAGCACGAAGCCCCCCTCAAGATGAGATTTCCCATGACGCGAGTCAGTAAGACCCCTCAGAGATGATGAGGTCGATAGGTCCGAGGTGGAAGCGTGGCGACACGTGGAGCTGACGGATACTAATCGGTCGAGGACTTAACCAAGCGATGCAGGACCTTCGTTATCAGTTTTGAAGGTGCAACCTTCACAAGTGAAAAAAGGTCCGGTGACGATGGCGAAGAGGTCACACCCGTTCCCATCCCGAACACGGCCGTTAAGCTCTTCAGCGCCGATGGTAATGGGGGGGCGACCCCCTGTGAGAGTAGGACGTTGCCGGGCAAAAGTTCCAATGCAGCCAATGCGGCTGCATTTTTATTTTTTGTCCGTATTTTGACAAGTTGCTTCGGTGAAAGCCCGGCGTATTATAAAAATAAATCGCAGAGCCGTCCGCCCAGCCGTTGTTTCTGGCATTGTTTGCAATCCCTATGATGGGCATGCCTCGCGGACCGTATGAAACGTCCATCGCTGCGGGTGTGGTTTTTGCTCCGCTCGCATGCGGGTACGGATGACAGGTGCCGGGTGGTGGGGACGATGTCTCTGGTCAAAAATGGCACTATCGCGAGAATCGATTATGAATTTTCATTTTCATTGATTAATTTTTATAAAGTTGGGCAAGGCTGTGTACCGGAGGTGGATGCATTGGAAACGGCGCTTCATTCGAATGGCTGGGATACCTGCATTATATGCGATAAACCTAACGCGAAAGGCATTCGTATTTGCAATCAATTAATTTGCGACACTTGTCAAAAGGAAATGATAGACACCGGTGTCGATGAGGAACGCTACAAGTTTTTTATTAAAAAGCTCGGAAAGATCAGCGTCAGGCTGATCGAGGAAAACGAAAGGCAAGCGACAAAGGGCAAATGATCTCCATTTGCTTCTTTTTTTGTGCCGAGACGGATCGGCCGAGCCGCTCAATCCTTCAACCACTTGTGATAAAATAAAAGTTAAAGTCATGAAAGCTTAAGGGATGAAAATGAATCAGAAGCAGACGCCGTTATATGATGCATTATTGCAATATACCGACAGACAAATCTATTCGCTTCACGTTCCCGGCCATAAAGACGGCCTAACTTTTTTTCACCGCGCACAGCCGCGATTTCAATCGCTTCTTCAAATCGATGCCACTGAGATTGAAGGACTTGATGACTATTATCACGCCACGGGCGTGATTGCGGAAGCCCAAGCGTTGCTCGCCGATTTGTACGGAACGGTCAAAAGTTATTTTTTGGTCAACGGCACGACGGTCGGCAATTTGGCGATGGTCAAAGCCGCTTTGCGCCCGGGAGACCGCGTGCTCGTTCAACGCGATAGCCACAAATCCATTTTTAACGCTTTAAAATTAATGGATTTACGACCGGTTTTTCTCGCTTCGGAAATCGATCCGGATACGGGGCTGGCGCCCGGACCGAGCAAGGAAACGGTCGCGGCGGCCATTCGTCGTTACCCGGATGCGAAAGCGTTGATTTTGACGTATCCGAATTATTACGGCATGGCCAATAAAGACATGGCCGAGATTATAAAGTTCGCGAAACAAAAGGGCTTGATCGTGTTGGTCGATGAGGCGCACGGCGCGCATTTCATTGCCGGCAAACCGTTTCCGGAGAGCACTTTAAAAATGGGAGCCGATCTCGTCGTTCAATCGGCCCATAAAACTCTGCCGGCGATGACCATGGGCTCCTATTTGCATATCAATACGGAACGCGTGTTGCCGGAAGCCGTCGAAGCGGCCTTGGAAATGTTACAGACATCCAGTCCGTCCTATCCCATCATGGCTTCGCTCGATTTGGCACGGGCGTATCTCGCTGCCATGGATGATGAAGCGGTGTCGGCCATCGCGGACCGGATCGCGGCGTTTAAAGAACAGCTTTCAGATATACCGGGAATCGCGATCGCTTCAAGCCGCGTGCACGGCCAAGATCCTTTAAAAATTGTCCTCCGTGGACCGGAGCCGGGCTTTTCGTTGCAGGAGAGGCTGATCAAAGCCGGTTTATATCCGGAAATGGCTGATCCCTTCTATGTCTTGTTCATTCTTCCCCTCGACGACCGCGCCCCGTTTGAACGGATTCTACAAGCGATGCGACAGGCTTTTGCCGGGATGAGCGGAGAGAAAACGGCGGCGTTTAAGGCGAACGGCCTTTCGCTCCGTTCCGATGCGCCGATCGGAGAATTGGCGGTCGGTTTCCGCGAAATGGACGTTCTGGATAAGGAAACGGTTCCGCTTTCCGCGGCACTGGACAGAGTGGCGGCGGAGACGATTATTCCATATCCGCCCGGCGTTCCCGTGTTGTTGAACGGGGAGAGGGTCACCGCGCAGCATTTGGAAGCCATCGCGCGCTGGCGGACGGCCGGAGCGAAATTCCACGGCTTGGATGCGGAAGCCGCCGAAGCGACGCTCACCGTATATAAACTCTAACGGTCTTGAAAAAATAAAGAAATCGGATAAAGGGGTATCGGCGTGAGAGGCATCTTCATTACCTTCGAAGGCCCGGATGGGGCCGGAAAATCGACGCAAATTCGCAATCTTGCTGAATATATAGATAAGAAAGGTCTTCCATACGTGTTGACGCGCGAGCCGGGCGGCACCAAGATCAGCGATGCGGTCCGTTCGATTTTGCTCGATCCCGATCATGGTGAATTGGAAAACGAAACCGAGGTATTGCTTTATGCGGCATCGCGCGCCCAGCACGTGAGAGAGGTGATCCGCCCGGCGCTTGCGGAAGGAAAAATCGTCCTGTGCGACCGATTTGTGGACGCGTCGATCGCCTATCAAGGACATGGGCTCGGCGTGTCGATTGAAGATGTCGTCCGCGTCAACCGGTTTGCCACCGGCGGTCTCGTCCCTGACCGTACGTATCTCATCGACATCCCGCCCGAAGTGGCTCGCGAGCGATTGCTGCAAAGGACGGACGGAACGGGGAAGCCGCTATTGGATCGCATCGAGCGGAAAGGTTTGGACTATCACCGCCGCGTTCGGGCAGGATTTCAAGCGATTTATAGAGAAAATAAACAACGAATTCTTTGGATCGACGGCAACCAGCCGGAAGCCGTTGTTTTTCGCGATATCGTCGCCGATTTTCAAAAACGTTTTGAATCCGTTGAACGTTAAATCGTCGCTTTTAACGGCTTTAGCCATTCGCTTTGAGACTCGGAAGCCGCTGCATCACAGGTGTTTTCCATTCTCATCGGCGGGTGAGGCAGCATCCGCTATCCGCCAAATTTTATGGAAGGGGTGGTAATAATGAAGTTGATTTTGGCGGTTGTTCAGGACAAAGACAGCAATCGTTTGTCGGAGGCGCTCGTCAAGGCAAATTTCAAAGCGACCAAGCTGGCGAGTACCGGAGGATTTTTGCGTTCAGGGAACACGACCTTTTTGATCGGAACGGAAAACAACCGCGTCTTGGAGCTGCTCAATCTCATTAAAGAAAACTGCCAAAGCCGTCAGCAAATGGTCGCGCCGATCTCGCCGATGGGCGGAAACGCCGATTCCTACATCCCGCACCCCGTCGAGGTGGAAGTCGGCGGCGCCACGGTCTTCGTTTTGTCGGTCGATGCGTTCAAGCAATTTTAAGGCGCATGTTCCGTTTCAGCCACATGTCAAGGCCGAAAAGCGATGCGCTTTGATTGATGTGAGTCAATGACGCCAAGGGGATTTGCCCATGAGCATTAAGATTGAACAGGACTGGAAAAGACTTTCGGGTGAAAAACGGACGGGACCGAGCCGGGAAAAGCCGACGGTCGCCTTTAAAAGCTTTGTTCAAAGCCAATGGCATGAAAAAGAATCGGAAAGAATGGAAGGATTGCTTGCGGAGATCGAAGAACAGGGCAAGCGGCTGTCGCGTTCCCGCACCGTTCGGGATTTGCAGCTGTATAAAAAATTGATCCAAGAGTTTTTGCAAAAGGCCGTGTCTTTCGGATTGGCGCTCAGCCAATCCCATTCATGGCACAGCCCCGAACCATCCGTGCAGACGATCGTCAAAAAGATTGACGAACGTTTGATGGCGCTCACCGATCAAGTGTTGCGGGAAGGCGCGGAACCGATACAAATTTTAGGCATGCTCGACGAGATCAAGGGCTTGCTCATCAATTTATACCGATGACGGAAAGCGTGATGACCGGTGAAATGGACGCAATGGTTGGAAGAACAAAAAACGGTGGCCACGATATTAATAAACAGCCTTGAACAAAGCCGCCTTGGACATGCCTATCTGTTCACCGGGCAAAAGGGGACGGGAAAAAGAGAAGTCGCGCGCCATTTAGCCCGCAGTTTTTTTTGCCGCAATAAAAACGGCATCGAACCGTGCGGCACGTGCAGGGATTGCCGACGCATCGATTCGGGCAACCATCCCGATGTCGTCGTCATCCGTCCCGACGGCCGTTCGATCAAAAAGCAACAGATCGCCGATTTGATCAAAGCGTTTTCGTATCGGGGCGTCGAGTCCGAGCGCAAATTTTTCATCGTTGAACAGGTCGATCTGATGACGGCGCAGGCGGCCAACAGCTTGTTAAAGTTTATGGAGGAACCCGACGGGCAAACGGTTTGCGTGTTGATCACGGAAAACGTGCACGCCGTCTTGGAAACGATCGTTTCGCGTTGTCAAGTTCTCACGTTTAAACCGTTGCCTCCGGAAAAAATGAAACGACGTCTCATCGGGGAAGGCGTCGCCCCGGCCATGGCGGCCACGGTGACGGCATTGACCGCCGACTATGAGGAAGCCAAGGCGCTCGCCGGGGATGAGTGGTTTGCGAAAGCTCGTTCCGTCGTGATAAACTATATGGAAGAGCTGTTTGCTCAACCTCAACGCGCAATGATGACGATGTACGAACAATGCGCGACCCATTTCACCGATTCCAATCGTTTACACATCGGATTGGATCTCATGTTGATTTGGTTCAGGGATGTTTTATCGCTTCAAACGGGACGTCCCGAAGCGGTCGTCTTTACGGATCGGCTGGAGCGGTTAAACGCCATTGCGGACATGATTTTCATGGAGCGGACGGCAAGCGGTTTGGCTGCCGTTTTGGCGGCGAAGCGCCGTTTGAACGCCAACGGCCATCCGTTGTCGGTGTTGGAACAGCTCGCACTCAGACTGGAAGAGGGGGCCGTTTCCCATGTATGAAGTCGTTGGTGTCCGCTTTAAAAAAGCGGGTAAAATATATTATTTTGATCCGGGAGATTGGGATCTTTCATATAATGATGCCGTCATCGTGGAAACGACGCGCGGCGTGGAGTACGGGAAAGTCGTCATCGGCAAAAAAACCGTCGATGACAACGACGTCGTGCAGCCGCTGAGGAAGGTGCTGCGCGCGGCGACGCCCGAAGACAAAATTCAGGTGGAAAAAAACCGGGCGGACGCGCGCAAGGCGTTGAAGATATGCGAGAAGAAGGTGGAGGAGCACGGGCTGGAAATGAAGCTCGTCGACGTGGAATACACCTTCGATCGCAACAAGATCATCTTTTATTTTACGGCGGACGGCCGCGTCGATTTCCGCGAGCTGGTTAAAGACTTGGCTGCCGTGTTCAGAACGCGCATCGAGTTGCGGCAGATCGGTGTCCGTGATGAGGCGAAAATGCTCGGCGGCATCGGGCCGTGCGGGCGCATGCTTTGCTGTTCGACTTTTTTGGGTGATTTTGAACCCGTTTCAATAAAAATGGCCAAAGACCAAAATTTGTCGCTTAATCCGGCCAAAATTTCGGGCGTATGCGGGCGTTTGATGTGCTGTTTGAAGTATGAGAATGAAATGTACGAAACGGCGAAACAAAATTTGCCGGATATCGGCGAAATCATCAACGTCCATTACGGCACTGGTCGGGTCGTCGGATTGAACATTCTCGAAAAGCTCGTTCAGATCGAGTTAATTGAAGAAGGAAAAGTCATCGAGTACACCTTGGACGAGCTCATTGAGGAAGGAGCCGTTACTTCGCAAGCCACTAAATAAAAGGTGGTGGATGACTTGAGCAAAAAAGACATTTTATCGCTGGTGACCGGGCTTGAGGAACAACTCGGCGATCTCTACGAGCGGCTCGGCGACCTGAAGTCGCAACTTGCGAAGGTGCTGGAGGAAAATCAACATTTGACGGTGGAAAACCGGCATCTGCGCCGCCGTCTCGAAGGGTTGGACAAAGCGGAAACGGACGGCAAGAAGGAGTCAAGCAAGGCGGCGCCGAAAATCGGGGAAGGTTACGATAATCTCGCCCGCCTGTATCAAGAAGGCTTTCACATCTGCAATCTCCATTACGGGAGCATCCGGAAAGACGGGGATTGTTTGTTTTGCCTATCCTTTTTAAATAAAAAGTAAGCTCTTCTCAAGAGATGTTTTTTTTCAATGAAGACGAGGGATTCGAGTGATTGAAACGAAACCGGGCGAACGCATCGACGATTTGCTGAACACCGGGTTAAAGATCATCCAAAGCAAAGAAGTGTTTTCGTTTTCGCTAGACGCCGTCCTGTTGGCGCATTTTGTTTATGTGCCGATTTTAAAGGGCGGCATCTTGGATTTGTGCACAGGGAACGGGGTCATCCCCCTTTTGTTGTCGAAACGGACGAAGGGCGACATCACGGGGGTCGACATACAGGCGCGGCTGTGCGACATGGCTGAGCGCAGCGTCCGTTTGAATCGTTTAGATGACCGCATCCGCATTCTTTGCGAAGACGTCAAGCGCTTGCCGGAGGTGCTCGGGCACGGCGTTTTCAACGTCGTCACATGCAATCCCCCTTATTTTTCCAGTCGGGAAGCGCACATCAAAAATCCCAATCCTTTTTACGCGATTGCCCGCCACGAGATCTGTTTGACGCTTGACGAGGCCGTTGACGCGGCGTCGCGGCTTGTTCGTCAGAAGGGAAAGGTCGCTTTTATCCACCGGCCAGACCGCCTGGAAGAAATGCTAGCGTCCATGCGGGCTCACCGGCTTGCGCCGAAACGCCTTCAATTCGTTCATCCGCGCAAGGATGGGGCGGCCAATATGGTCTTAGTCGAGGCCATTAAAGATGGCCAGACGGGCATTAAGGTATTGCCGCCGCTGACGGTTTATGACGAGCACGGCGCGTATACGAAGGAGCTCTTGAGTATCATCAATGGATAAACCCTATATCGTTTACATTTTGGAATGCCGGGACGGCACTTATTACACCGGGACAACGAACGACCTGGAGCGACGCCTTATCGAGCACCAAAGCGGGAAGGGCGCCAAGTACACGCGGGGGAGAACGCCGGTGCGCCTCGTTTATCAGGAAGTGTGCGGCACCAAGGGACAAGCGCTCAGCCGGGAATACCGGATCAAAAAGATGTCCAGATTGCATAAAAAGCGGCTCATCGCGGAAGGTGGTCCGGATGCGGGAACAGAGAAGTTTTGAAGGCGGTGGAGACAACGGCGCGTTATATATCGTCCCGACGCCCATCGGCAATTTGGATGACATCACCTTTCGGGCGATCGATACGCTCAAGTCGGCTGATCTCATCGCCGCTGAGGATACGCGCCGGACGCTACAATTATGCCGCCATTTCGGCATTGAGACGCCGGTCGTCAGCTATCATGAACACAATAAAAAGTCGAGCGGCCTCAAGCTGCTCGCCGCGATGCAGCAAGGCAAAGCCGTCGCCTTGGTCACCGATGCCGGGACGCCCGGCATATCGGATCCGGGGGAAGACCTCGTCAAAGCGGCAACCGAACACGACATCCGGGTGATTCCGCTGCCGGGAGCGAACGCCGCACTTACCGCCTTGGTCGCCTCCGGGCTTTCAACCGAACATTTCCTGTTCATGGGGTTTTTGCCGCGAAAACAATCGGACAAGCAAGCCGCGCTGGAAGCGGTCAAAACGTTGCCCTATACGCTTATCTTTTATGAGTCCCCCCATCGCGTCATCGATACGCTGGCCTCGATGGAAACCGTGCTCGGCGATCGCCGCATCGCGCTGGCGCGGGAGCTGACGAAACGATTTGAAACGTTTTTGCGCGGAACGATTGGAGAAATTCGGGCGTTCTTGGAAGGCGAGGACATTAAAGGCGAGTGCTGCATTGTCGTCGAGGGTGGAACCTCCGAAGCGGACGATGGCGGGATAAAAGCGGCCTGGTGGTCGGAACTCGGCATTTCCGAACACGTCGATTATTACGTTCGCGAACAACATCTGACGACAAAAGAAGCGATTAAACGGGTGGCTGCTGACCGACAACGCCCGAAACGCGACATTTATAACGCCTATCACGGCCTTTCGGGCGGTAGGGATGGAGGAGATTAAGACATCGGGGCAAAAGGAGCCGGATCGGGCGGGCGCCGCCGCTTTGCCATTTTCGGTTGGTAAAACCGGGCGGCCCCCGATTTTCCGGCTCGTCGGGTGGAGAGGAAGCGATGCCCGGAATCGAAAAAAAAAACCCATCCGGTCGGTGGGTTTGAAGGAGTTTTTTATTTACTTTCGGCCAGATACTTTTGAATTTCCTGAAGGACGATTTCGGCGCCTTCCCGGCTTAAGATCAGCTTGCCGCCGGCAACGGACAGATTGTCATCCGACACTTCGCCCGTGATTTGACAAGTCATGCTCGGCTTGTACTTCTTTAAGATGATTTTTTCATCATCCACGTAAATCTCTAATGCGTCTTTTTCATTGATTCCGAGCGTCCGGCGCAGCTCAATGGGAATGACGACGCGTCCGAGCTCATCGACTTTTCTCACAATGCCGGTGGATTTCATGTCGCGGATCTCCTCCCCAAATCAAGATTAACAGCCATTATTCGACAATTCTCTCTTTTGCTAATCGTACCAGTGTTTCCCAAACACGTCAATGCTTTTCTTAACCCGTTGGACCGACCGGTACTCCTAGCGGATATCCCTTTGAACATCCCGCAATGCACAGCGAAGAACGGGGGCTATCGGAGCGTTCCGGATCGCGTAAGTTGTCGAATTTTGACGAGCAAAAAATTCGGCGATACCGCGTTTTTCTCCGATATGTCCTGTGCTGGGTTTACCGTATATTTGTCAGAAAATCCTCTGTTATTCTATAATAGCAAAAAAAGACGGATTGGAAAGTGCTTTATGGGTAAATTTAAAAATTTTTATACATTTTATGGAGCAAGGAATTTCTTGACAGCGGGCGCCGCGATGCGTATAGTTTTTTTAATTGGATCAACGCAGCATAAGGAGGTCAATCGGCGATGACCGAGAGCAAAAAGACATTTTATATCACAACGCCGATCTATTATCCGAGCGATCGCCTTCATATCGGGCATGCGTATACGACCGTGGCCGGCGATGCGCTGGCGCGTTATAAACGGTTGCGCGGTTACGATGTCCGCTATTTGACGGGCACCGATGAACATGGGCAAAAGATTGAAAGAAAGGCGAAAGAAGCCGGCGTGACCCCGCAGGAGTACGTCGACGGCATCGTCGCGGGGATCAAAACCCTTTGGGATAAATTAGATATCAGTTATGATGATTTTATCCGGACGACCCAGGAACGCCACAAAAAAGCGGTCCAAAAGATTTTCAAGCGGCTCGTCGATCAAGGCGACATTTATCTCGGGGAATACGAAGGCTGGTATTGTACGCCGTGCGAATCGTTTTATACCGAACACCAGCTCGTTGACGGCAAATGTCCGGACTGCGGACGCCCGGTTGAAAAAGTGAAGGAAGAATCGTATTTCTTCAAGATGAGCAAATACGTCGACCGTTTGCTCGATTTTTATGAAAAAAATCCCGGATTCATTCAGCCGGAATCCCGCAAGAATGAAATGATCAACAACTTCATCAAGCCGGGACTCGAGGATTTGGCGGTGTCGCGCACCGCATTTGAATGGGGGATAAAGGTTCCCGACGATCCCAAACACGTCGTTTACGTATGGATTGACGCTTTGACAAACTATATCACCGCCCTCGGATACGGTTCGGATGACGAATCCCTCTTTAACAAATACTGGCCGGCGGACGTCCATCTGGTCGGCAAAGAAATCGTTCGCTTCCATACCATTTACTGGCCGATCATGTTGATGGCTTTGGGGCTGCCCTTGCCGAAAAAGGTGTTCGGTCACGGCTGGCTGTTGATGAAAGACGGAAAAATGTCCAAGTCGAAAGGGAACGTCGTCGATCCGGAACCGATTATCGACCGGTACGGACTCGATGCGCTTCGTTACTATTTGTTGCGGGAAGTGCCTTTCGGCGCCGACGGGGTGTTCACGCCGGAGGGCTTCGTCGAGCGGATCAATTATGACTTGGCCAACGATTTGGGCAATCTGCTGCACCGAACCGTCGCGATGATCGAAAAATACTTCGACGGCAACGTGCCGGCGTACACCGGTCGGGTGACCGATTATGACGCCGATCTGGAAGAACAAGTTCAGGCCACTGTGCGCGAAGTGGAAGAGCAGATGGAAAACCTCCAGTTTTCGGTGGCGCTGACAGCGATTTGGCAATTAATCGGCAGAACCAATAAATATATCGACGAAACGACGCCATGGGTGTTGGCGAAAGATGAAGGGAAACGCGAAGCCCTCGCCAGCGTCATGGTTCACCTCGCGGAAGCTTTGCGCGCGGTCGCCGTCCTCCTTCGGCCGTTTTTGACGACGACGCCGCAGAAAATATTTGAGCAGCTCGGCATCAAGGATCCCTACGCCCAATCGTGGGACGGCCTCAGCCGGTTCGGGCTGAGCGACGGCAGCTGGCGCGTCAAAAAAGATCAGCCGCTTTTCCCGCGCCTGGACATGGAGAAAGAAATCGAATATATTCTCAGCCAGATGAAAGGCGGAGTGGCGCAACAAGAAAAGAAAGAGGAAAAACAGGCCGAAAAAACGCAAGCGGAGCCAGAAAAAACGGCGCAACCGGATGAAATCACGATCGACGATTTTGATAAGGTCGATCTAAGAGTGGCGGAAGTCGTCCGGGCGGAAAAGGTCAAAAATGCGGATAAACTGCTGAAGCTCGAACTGGATCTCGGCTATGAAAAACGGCAAGTCGTCTCGGGCATCGCCAAATATTACACGCCGGAAGAATTGATCGGCCAAAAGGTGATCGTCGTCAGCAACCTTAAACCGGTCACGCTTCGCGGCGAACGGTCGGAAGGCATGATCTTGGCCGGTGAGTCGGACGGCGTTCTCAAAGTCGCGACCATCGATCGATCGATCCCGAACGGAACCAAAATCAGTTAAATCGCATAAACATACGACGGGCAAACCGCCCGTCTTTTTTTTTGTTCCCTATCCCGGTACTTTCTTTAGAGAAAAAATCGGAGGCGAAAGCGCCGAATCAAAGAGGTGCAATCGCTTGAAGTTCGCCGTTGAGAATCATTCGTTCTTTTTATGTAACATAATCTTAATCTTACTGAAACGGTGTTGTCGTATGTTTAACGTTTTTCCGTGGTAAACTATCAAGAGACTTAAAGTGAAAAAAGGGTAAAAACTTAACAAATAGAATGTTTGGATCGAAGTGATGGATCATGGCAACGAACAAGCGAAACGGCGCGCTTTTTGATACGCATACGCACATCAACGCGGAACAGTTTGATGAGGATCGTGAAGCCGTCATCGAAAGGGCCCGGGAAGCGGGCGTTGAAGAAATGGTCGTCGTCGGTTTCGATCGCGGGACGATCGAGCGGGCTTTGGAAATCGTTGATCGCCATGACGGGATCTATGCCGCCGTCGGTTGGCATCCGGTCGATGCCGTCGACATGACCGAAGAAGATTTGCGCTGGATTGAAGAGGTGGCCGGGCATCCGAAAGTGGTCGCCCTCGGCGAAATGGGGTTGGACTATCACTGGGACAAGTCGCCGGCCGACGTTCAAAAAGACGTTTTCCGGCGGCAAATCGACTTGGCAAAGCGGCTCGGCTTGCCCATCATCATCCATAACCGCGAGGCCACCGAAGATATTTTGCGCATCTTGGAAGAAGAGCGCGCTTCCGAAGTCGGCGGCATCATGCATTGTTTCAGTGCGGATTGGGAGGCGGCCGAGCGCTGTTTGGCCATGAATTTTTACATTTCCATCGGCGGGCCGGTGACGTTTAAAAACGCGCCGCTCCCGAAAGAAGTGGCGAAAAAGGTTCCGTTGGACAAGCTGTTGATCGAGACGGATTGCCCGTATCTCAGCCCGCATCCGTTCAGGGGGAAGCGGAACGAACCGGCCCGGGTGAAGCTCGTCGCCGAACAAATCGCCGAGCTCCGCGGCATGACCTTTGAAGAGCTCGCGGAAGCGACGACGCAAAACGCCCGCAGGCTCTTCGGCATCCGTTCATAAAAGCTGATGGATCCCATTTCAATGGTTTGATAGAGATAGAGAGATCAGAGCCCTACATAAATTTAGGGGGTTATCGGAGATTCAGGGAGGGGTTGGATGATACCCATCGCAAGCAAGCTTCTTTCCGATCGAAGAAGGCGGATGGCCGCCGGATTTTTGGCCGGCGTCATGGCCTTGACGACCTTCTTCGGTTATACGGCTTATGCTTACGGGGAAAAAACGGTAACTGTTGTCATAAACGGGAAAAAACGTACGGTTGACACCAATGAAGACACGGTCAAGGGGTTGTTGGTGAAGGAGCTTCATCTTTCGGTTGATGCACATCATGACAAAATAAGGCCGGGACTTGACGCGAAACTGGACGATCACATGACGGTGGTGTGGGATCCGGCCCATCGGGTGGTCATCGATCACGACGGCACAAAGCGGACCGAGTGGACGACTGCTGATACCGTCGGGGAACTGGTCGGGAAGCAACTCGTCCCGCACGATGTCGTCAAACCCGGCGAATCGGCGGCCATCACCGACGGCATGGTCATCCGGATTCAAGACGGCATTCAAGTGACGGTTACGGACGGGACCCGGCCGGCGAAAACCGTTTGGACGGTGGCGATGAAGCCGGAAGCCTTCTTGAAAAAGCAAGGCATTGCATGGGATGAGAATGACCGCATTGAAACGACCGGCGCCGGATCGATGTTAAAAGACGGCGCAGCGGTGAAGGTCATCCGCGTTGAGCATAAAACCGTCAAAGAAACGGAGCCAATCGCCTACAAGGTGGAAAAACGCAAAGACGCGAGCCTTCCGAAAGGACAAACCCGATTAATCCAAGCCGGCCGTGAGGGTGAAGCGGTCGCAACTTATGACGTAACGATCGAAAACGGAAAAGAAGTAAAAAAAGAGCTCGTCCGCAGGGAGGTCAAACGGCCGAGCCAAAATGAAATTCTTGCCGTCGGAACTCAGCCTTCCGGAACGGCGAAAGTCTTGACCATGCGAAGCAGCGCGTACACCGCCGATTGTAAAGGATGTGGTGGGGTGACGACGACCGGAATTAATTTAAAACGCCATCCCGGCATGAAAGTCATCGCCGTCGACCCGCAAATCATTCCGCTCGGAACAAGGGTCTATGTTGAAGGCTACGGATACGCCATTGCGGCCGATACCGGCGGCGGCATACACGGCCATCGCATCGATGTGTTTTTCCCGTCGGAGTCCCAAGCGGTCGCTTGGGGGCTCCGGACGGTCCAAGTGAAGATTTTGGATTGAAGTGCAGAGGGGAGGTCAGCTGCACTTCTTTTTTTGTTACACTAATAAAACGGATGAACGATGAAAAATGTTTCATCTTTATGATTAATTTTTTTTGGAGGTCACTTCATGAAGGTCAAGGAATTCATCGTCGTGGAGGGGAAAAGCGATACATTGGCCGTGCGGCGGGCGGTCGATTGCGATACGATTGAGACCAACGGTTCGGCCCTTGACGAAGCGACGCTCGAAGCGATCCGCCATGCCGCGGATACGCGCGGCGTCATCATATTCACGGATCCCGACGTCCCCGGCGAAATGATTCGCAAGACGGTGAGCCGGTATGTCCCGGGCTGCAAACATGCATTTTTGACGAAGCGGGAAGCGGAAGGCCGCCCCGATGAAAGCCTTGGGATTGAGCATGCGTCGGTGGAAGCGATCCGGGCCGCGCTCGAAAAAGTCTACACGGTCATGGACGAGCCCGAAGAGCACATTTCCATAACAGAGCTGTTCGAAGCGGGGCTCATCGGCGGTCCTGGATCGAAAAGGCGGAGGGAGAGGCTCGGCGAAAAATTGCGGATCGGTTATGTCAACGGCAAACAGCTTTACCATCGTTTGCGCATGTTTCAGATTTCACGGACAGCCTTTGAAGAAGCGCTGCGCGCCATCGCGGAGGAGGAACAACATGGAAAACCGTTCGACGGCAAAAATGACGAAAGCCATTCTTGAAAAGCACGGGTTTCGTTTGAAAAAAAGTCTCGGCCAAAACTTTTTGTTGGACGATCACATTTTGAAAAAAATTGTCGCGCTCGCCGACATTACCCCGGACGACGGCGTCATCGAAATCGGGCCGGGCGCGGGTGCGCTGACGCAATATCTGGCCGAGGCGGCGGGCAAAGTGGTCGGTCTGGAAATCGACCGGCGGCTCGATCCCGTTCTGAAAGAAGTGCTGGCCGATTGCAATAATGTCGAAATCCTTTTTCAGGATGTTCTGGAAACCGACATTACGGAATTAATCGCTCACCATTTTCACGACGCTTTGCGCGTTATGGTCGTCGCTAATTTGCCTTACTATGCCACGACGCCGATCTTGATGAAACTGCTATCGGCCAACGCACCAATTGACCGCATCGTGGTCATGATTCAAAAAGAAGTGGCCGAGCGGCTTGAGGCCGAACCCGGCAACAAAAGTTACGGCTCGCTATCCGTTGCCGTGCAATATACCGCCGACGTCCGGCTTTTGACGACCGTTCCGGCTTCGGTCTTCATTCCGAAACCGAACGTCGATTCCGCCGTGGTCCGTCTTGATTTGTTGAAGGAAAAACGCGTTTCCGTTCGCGACGAAGCGTTCTTTTTTAAAGTCGTGCGCGCCGCTTTTGCGCAAAGGCGGAAAACGTTGTTGAACAACTTATTGCACAATTTGGTCGGCCGCGATCGAAAGGAGGAGACGATCCGCTGCCTGGAGCGGTTGGGCATCGATCCCGGGCGGCGCGGGGAAACGCTCAGCATCGAAGAGTTTGCCCGGCTGAGCGATGGTCTGCTCGAACTTCTCTGATCCCTCTTTTCTGGCTTGCGAAACCGGTCTCGTCATCACCTTCGCGAACGTCGCATATTCTATAATAAGGCGGTCCAGAGGCTTATCCATGAACGGCTGAGGAGGGAGTCGATGAGACTCAGCATTGGGGATTTGGTCGCGAGAAAATCCCATGATTGCGACGTCATCTTTCGGGTGGTCAAATTGGATGAAGCGAAACAGATTGCGGAACTAGCCGGGGAAGATTTGCGACTCTATGCCGACGCCCCTCTCGATGACCTCGTCATGGTCTCCCCCGAACAGCGCGAGGAAAACGAGAAGAGACAGAGGGACTTAGAAGCCCGTTCGACGCAGTTGTTTCGCCAGGACTATCAGCTTTTGAAAGCGAAGCGGGAATATACGGCGACAAACGGTTATCGCGCACAGCTGTCGTACTTTGAAATGCCGGGCCGCGTCCTGCATATCGACGGCGACCCGCATTATTTAAAGAAATGCTTACGCCTTTACGAAAAACTGGATGTTCCGGTGCTCGGCAAGTACGTGAGGGAAGAGGAAATGCCGGCGGTTGTGCCGGAGTTGGTCAAACATATCCGCCCGGACATCCTCGTTTTAACCGGGCACGACGCGTACATGAAAAGCAAAGGGCCGGAGAACGATTTAAAAGCCTACCGTCACTCCGGCCATTTTATTCGTACGGTGAAAGAAGTGCGCCATAGTTGGCCCCATCTTGATCAATTGGTCATTTTTGCCGGAGCGTGCCAATCGCATTTTGAATTGTTGATCCGAGCGGGCGCCAATTTTGCCAGTTCGCCGACCCGCATCAATATCCATGCGCTCGATCCCGTCTACCTCGTGTCAAAAATCAGCTTTACCCCTTTTACGGAACACGTCAATCTCTGGGATGTCCTCCACAACACGTTGTCGGGAACCGAAGGGCTCGGCGGCGTGGAAACAAGAGGCATTCTCCGCACGGGTATGCCTTATCATCCGCAGTGAGGAAAGTGCGCCGCGTCATTACATAATATCAAGGGAGCCGGTGCACACTAAAAGGGAATGAATGCCAATCGATTGACAAGTATTAAAAAGACCTGTATAATTACCTTTTTATTTTTAGTTTGACAAAATTGATCGAAAGATGTTATAATTTGTTTTAGCGAGGTGGGTTGATTATGGGAAAAACCATTAAGGACATTAAGTCCGCATTGGACAAAAGAGTCGGACAGCGATTGACGCTCAAAGCGAACGGCGGCCGACGCAAAACCATCGAGCGCGTAGGCGTCCTGGAAGAAACCTATCCTTCGGTCTTTATCGTTAAACTCGACCGTGACAGCAACGCCTATGAAAGAGTGTCATACAGCTATACGGATGTCTTGACGGAAACCGTGGAGATCACTTTCCTAAAAGAAGCGGCAGCGAGCGGGCAGTAAGACGAACTTGTCTCACTGCTTTTTCTTTTTGTCTTCGTTATCCGTCCCCCAAACGGATCAGCGGGCCGCGCAGGCCTCCGCCTTTGTCTTCCATTTTCGCCCCGTGTCCCCCTGATTTCGGCAAACATATTAAGGCCTCCATCATCGAATAATAAAGGTGCTCAACAATTAAAGGAGGCTGTTTTCCATGGCGAGACGAGGCATCATGTCGGATCAGCTCAAAGAAGAGATCGCAAAAGAGCTCGGTTTTTACGACACCGTCCAAAAAGAAGGCTGGGGCGGCATTAAAGCGCGAGATGCCGGAAACATGGTGAAGCGAGCGATTGAAATCGCCGAAAGGCACATGGGGGAAAAATCAACCCGATAAATTGTTGAGCGGCCGGAGTCTTGTGCTCCGGTTTTTTCCGTTTTAAACTATAGTTATGGTTTTTAACGGGACGGAACGCGAATGCACAAAAGGCGGTGAACAGCGTGAGCGTGAAGGTGCTGGAAAAAGCGCCGGCGAAAATCAACCTGGCGCTCGATGTTTTGGGCAAGCGGGCGGATGGTTATCATGAAGTGAGAATGATCATGACAACCGTCGATCTGAGCGACCATATTGAAATACAGGAGACCGGCGGCGACCGCATCCGCGTGCGCTCATCAGCCCTGTACGTTCCCGAGGATGAGCGAAACTTGGCCTATAAAGCGGCCGATTTGATTAAAACCCGCTTCGGCATCAAACAAGGCGTCGAGATTTGGATTAAGAAGGAGATACCGGTGGCGGCCGGCTTGGCCGGCGGTTCAAGCGATGCCGCCGCCACCATCCGCGCCCTGAATCGTCTGTGGCGCCTCGGCTTAAGCTATGAAGAAATGGCGGAACTTGCGGCCGCCATCGGATCGGACGTGGCTTTTTGCGTCCGCGGCGGCACGGCTCTGGCCATCGGCAGAGGTGAAAAGATTGAACCGCTTCCTGCTCCGCCGCCATGTTGGGTCATTTTGGCCAAACCGCCCGTTTCCGTGTCCACCGCCGAGATCTATCAGGCGTTGACGCTTGATAACCTTGCCCATCCCGACACCGACGGCATGATCGCAGCGATTGAACGAGGGGATTACGAGGGCATTTGTTCGCGTCTTTCCAATGTTTTGGAATCCGTGACGATCCAAAAGGTAGAGGAAGTCGAGCAGATCAAGCGGGTGATGGCCAGGTTGGGGGCGGACGGCGTCTTGATGAGCGGAAGCGGCCCGACGGTATTCGGTTTGGTGCGCCACAAATCCAAAGCCCAGCGCATTTACAATGGCCTCAGAGGATTTTGCGGCGAAGTCTTTATGGTCCGTCTCCTCGGCGGGGCGTTAATTTAAACCGCCTCTGTGCTGGGCAAAATCGGTGAAAACTTCGTCCATTTGGGGGATTTGTCATGAAAATGAAGCGCAGCGGCCGTTTGGTGGATATGACGCGTTATTTGCTCACACATCCAAACACGATTATCTCTTTAACGCGTTTTACGGAACGGTATGAATCGGCCAAATCCAGCATTAGCGAAGATCTGAACATCATCAACGAATGTTTTGAAAGGCAGGGGGTGGGAAAACTCGTCACGCTGGCCGGGGCCGCCGGCGGGGTGAAGTACCTTCCGTTTGTCAAAAAGGAAGCGGCAGAGGCGTTTTTGCACCGGTTGGGCGAAACGTTATCCGATCCGGGCCGGTTGCTTCCCGGCGGTTATCTTTATATGACGGACGTCCTCGGAGATCCGTCGATTGTCAACGAAATCGGCCGTTTAATCGCCTCCATTTTTATACATAAACCGATTGACGTCGTCATGACGATGGAAACCAAAGGCATTCCGATCGCCTACGCCACCGCTTCGCAGCTGAACGTGCCGGTCGTCATCGTGCGGCGAAGCAGCAAGGTGACCGAAGGCTCGACCGTCAGCATGAATTATGTGTCCGGGTCGTCCAAGCGCATTCAATCGATGGTGCTGCCGCGAAGAAGCCTGAGGCCCGGAGCGAACGTCCTCATCCTGGACGATTTTATGAAGGCCGGGGGAACGATGAAGGGCATGATGAACTTGATAAAGGAGTTCGACGCCCGCCCGGTCGGCGCCGCGGTGTTGATGGAGACGAAGGACGCCGAGCACAAGCTCGTCAATGATTATGTGTCGTTGTTGAGATTGGAAGAGCTCGATGAAAACGGGAGTCTCTCGGTCGAAATCGGCAATTATTTCAACTATTACGGAGAGGATGATGCATCGTGAAAGCGACCTTTACCGACAAAGCGCCGGCCGCCATCGGCCCTTACTCGCAAGGTGTGATCGTGAACAACTTGTTTTTCAGTTCCGGGCAAATTCCGCTGACGGCGAATGGCGAAATGGTGTCGGGCGGCATAGAGGCCCAAGTCCATCAAGTATTTAAGAACATCCAGGCGGTGTTGGAAAGCGCCGGGGCGTCGCTTGACACCGTTGTCAAGACGACGTTGTACATTAAAAATATGGAAGATTTTCCGGTGATTAACGAAATTTACGCCTCTTACTTCAAGGATCACCGCCCCGCCCGCTCGTGCGTGGAAGTGGCGCGCTTGCCGAAGGATGCCCTCATCGAAATGGAAGTCGTCGCCCTCGTCAAAGAACCGGGTCTGTGAATCCGTAGACAGCCGAGAAGGTCGGACGCATCACCTTGATGAAAAAGATAAGAGATTTTTTTAGATTTTTTAATATTCATGAAGGATTTTTTTGTTTTATGTTGAATGAATGTAATAGTCTCTTATCTTTGGAAAAAGGTGGTGCAAAGAAAGCATGGAAGTGACAGACGTCAGATTGCGCAGAGTGAACACGGAAGGCCGGATGCGTGCGATTGCTTCCATCACGATTGACAACGAATTCGTCATTCACGACATTCGGGTCATCGATGGAAACAACGGCATGTTTGTCGCCATGCCGAGCAAGCGGACGCCGGACGGCGAATTCCGTGACATTGCTCATCCGATCACTTCTAGCACGCGCGAAAAAATACAAACGGCGGTTTTGGAAGAATACCACCGTGTAGGCGAAATGGAAGCCGCCGCTTATGAAGAAGCCGGCGCGTCCTGACGCCCGTTGGAACTCGCATGCGTTTTGCGGGTTCCTTTTATTTTGACATGCAGGCGGTGACGAA
Organism: Caenibacillus caldisaponilyticus; assembly: GCF_002003465.1. Classification (GTDB taxonomy): domain Bacteria; phylum Bacillota; class Bacilli; order Bacillales; family Sporolactobacillaceae; genus Caenibacillus; species Caenibacillus caldisaponilyticus. Next base: position 19,618 of record NZ_BDDQ01000008.1, read on the forward strand.
CCGACTTCCCCCGTGATGGCTTTCTTGAAAACCTCCCTATTTTAATATATAGTCTTCTATGGATGAACAGGTACGACAGGAGGTTCCCAATTGTCCAATCGTTTTGCTGTCATTCTTGCCGCAGGCAAAGGGACGAGAATGAAATCTCGTCTATATAAAGTGCTTCACCCGGTCTGTGGCAAGCCGATGATCCGCCATATCGTCGACCAAATCCGCTCTGTCGGTTTTGATAAAATCGTGGTCGTCGTTTCCGCCGAGGCCGAAGCCGTTCGCGCCGAGCTCGGTGACGACGTCGAATACGCGGTCCAAGAAGAGCAACTCGGCACGGCTCATGCGGCGCGCCAAGCGTCCAAACATTTAAAAGACCTGGAAGGGACCACGGTTATTCTGTACGGCGACACGCCGCTCATCACCGGTGAGACGATCGGCCGGCTTCTTGAAAAACATGAGCAGACGGGGGCGGCTTGCACCGTGTTGACGGCGACGGCACCCGATCCGAAAGGGTACGGCCGGGTCATCCGCGACGGAAACGGTGCGCTCAAACGGATCGTCGAGGAGAAGGATGCTTCTCCAGAAGAACGGGCGATCGCCGAAATCAATACCGGCATTTATTGTTTTGATAATAAAAAGCTGTTTACCGCGCTTGAACAAGTAGATAACGACAATGCGCAACAGGAATATTATTTGCCCGATGCGATCACTGTTTTGCAGCACGCGGGCGAATTTGTCGACGCTTACAACGCCGCCGCGTTCGAGGAAACGCTCGGGGTGAACGACCGCGTCGCGCTGGCGAAAGCGGAAGCGCTCATGCGGAAACGGATCAACGAAAAGCTGATGTATTCGGGTGTGACGATCGTCGATCCGGATCATACGTATATCTCCGCCGAAGCAGAAATCGAAGCCGATACCGTGATTTTGCCCGGCACCATCATCTCCGGCCGGACGGTCATCGGTGAAGGCTCCGTTATCGGCCCCCATGCGGAAATCGTGAATGCGCGCATCGGCCGCAGGAGTCGGATTCGCCAATCCGTCGTCTCTGACAGCGTGATCGGCGACGACGTCCAGATCGGCCCGTTCGCGCACATCCGCCCGCAGTCGGAAATCAGGCACGGGGTCAAGGTAGGCAATTTTGTCGAAATCAAAAAATCCGTAATCGGCGAAGACAGCAAGGCTTCCCATCTGAGTTACGTCGGTGATGCCGAGATCGGAAAAGGCGTCAACTTGGGCTGTGGCATGATTACGGTGAATTATGACGGAAAACATAAACATCTGACCAAAATCGAAGACGGTGCCTTCATCGGGTGCAACGTCAACCTCGTCGCTCCGGTGACGGTCGGCAAAGGCGCTTTCGTGGCCGCGGGGTCGACGATCACCGACGACGTACCGGCGAACGCTTTGGCGATAGCCCGCTCCCGGCAAACGAATAAGGAAAACTATGCAGAAAAACTTAATCATAAGAAAAGTTAACGGAGGTAACCGGCATGCCCAGCTATCTTGACCCCAATTTAAAGGTATTTTCGCTGAACTCCAACCCCGAGCTGTCCAAAGAGATCGCTCAGCACATCGGCATCAATCTCGGGAAATGTTCAGTCACCACCTTCAGCGACGGTGAAATCCGAATCAACATCGAGGAGAGCGTCCGGGGCTGCGATGTTTACGTCATCCAATCGACGTCGGCTCCCGTGAACAAACATTTGATGGAGCTTTTGATCATGATCGACGCCTTGAGGCGCGCTTCAGCGCGGACGATCAACGTTGTGCTCCCCTATTACGGTTACGCGCGGCAAGACCGCAAGGCGAACGCCCGCGAGCCGATTACCGCCAAACTGGTCGCCAATCTTTTGGTCACCGCCGGGACGACCCGGGTCGTCACCATCGATTTGCATGCCTCGCAAATTCAAGGATTTTTTGATATACCGGTCGATCCGCTCCTCGGCTATCCGATATTGGCGGACTATTTTAAGTCAAAGAATTTGGAGGACATCGTCGTCGTCAGCCCGGATCACGGCGGAGTCACGCGGGCCCGGAAAATGGCCGACCGGCTGAAGGCGCCGATCGCCATTATCGATAAGCGCCGTCCGAAGCCCAACGTCGCCGAGGTGATGAACATCATCGGCAACATCGAAGGGAAGACGGCCATCATCATCGACGACATCATCGATACCGCGGGAACGATCACGCTTGCCGCTAATGCGCTCATTGAAAACGGCGCAAAGAAGGTGTATGCGTGCTGCACGCACCCGGTGTTGTCAGGGCCGGCCATTGAGCGCATCGAAAATTCCAGCATTTCGGAGTTGGTCGTTACCAACACGATTCCGCTTCCCAAAGAAAAGCGCATCGATAAAATCGTCCAGCTTTCCATCGCGCCGCTTCTGGCGGAAGCGATTATCCGCATCCACGAAAAATTATCCGTCAGCAAATTGTTCGATTGAGTCGAAGAGGCGGGAGGGACGGGTGACACGGGTTCCTTGACAGGTTTCAAACGCGATTATCTCCGGAAATATTGAAAAACAAAAAAAAGAGGTGTCTTGAATGTCTGGTGTATTGAATGCCCAGGAAAGAGATGCTTCGAAAAAATCGCTCGCGAAAAAGCTGAGGAAAAACGGCAAAATTCCTGCCGTTTTCTACGGCAAAAATGTGGGCAATCACCCGATTGCCGTCGATCGCAGCGAATTGTACCGCGTTTTTCAAGAATCCGGAAGGAATGCGATCATCGATCTTCGTTTGAACGGTCAAAGCCATCCCGTCATTGCCCACGAGATACAAGAAGATTCTTTTAAAGGGAACATCATCCACGTCGACTTTTTGGAAGTGGACATGTCTTCCGAAATCGACGCGGAAGTTCCCATCCTCATCGTCGGGGAATCGGTCGGGCAAAAACAAGGCGGCGTAGTCCAGCAAACCTTGGACGAACTGGAAGTTCGCGCCTTGCCTGCTGATATCCCGAATGTGATCAAGGTCGACATCACTCCCTTGGACATCGGCGATGCGTTGAAGGTGAGTGATATTCAGCCGGACGGAAATTATAAGATTATGAATGATGGTGAGGAAGTCATCGTGACCATTACTCCGCCCGTGCTTGGCGGCGAGCAAGATGAAGGAAGCGGTGAAGCGTCGAGCACTGAAAGCGGCGGAGCGAACGAAGCGGCGGAATAAGGGAGATAAAATCTTCCGGACAGGCGTAACCCTGCTGGGTTACGCCTGTCCCGCATTAGAGAAATAGGAGTGAAACCGATGAAATTGATCGCCGGATTGGGCAATCCTGGTTCTGAATACCGGCATACCAGGCATAATATAGGTTTTGAAGTCATTGACGCGTTGTCGGAAAAGCTCGCCATCCCGCTGGACCGGACGAAGTTCAACGCCGTTTACGGCAAAGGAAAAGCGGGCGGTCAAGACGTGTTGCTCGTCAAACCGCTGACGTACATGAATGCGTCCGGCGAAGCGATCGCACCGCTTATGCAGTATTATAAAATCGCGATCGATGACCTTTTGGTTATCTATGACGACCTCGACCTCGCCGTCGGGAAAATGCGGCTGCGTTTAAAAGGGAGCGCCGGCGGGCACAACGGGATGAAATCGATCATTCAGCACCTCGGTTCCCAAGATTTTAAAAGGCTGCGCATCGGCATCGGACGGCCCGATGGCCGGCAATCCGTCATTGATTACGTTCTGGGACGGTTTCCTGAAGAAGATCGCCCGCTCATTGACGAAGCGGTAAAAAGAGCCACGGACGCTTGCGAGGCCTTTCTCAACGAACCCTTTGATAGGGTGATGAACCGTTTTAATTAAAAACCTGATTTGAAATAATAAGCGGCGCAAAACGTTTGATAAGCGGACGCACCGCATCTGATCGATGCCCGCCCGTTGTGCCGTTTTCGGTGAGTGCCTTTATGGCCGGCGGCCGGCGAACGTATCGCCGCATGCGCCATGGCCGCGGGTTTTGAATAAATTAAAGACGGCGGGCAAATAATACTCCTAGCGAAACTCACCCGCGTCATTCGGGCGGAAAGCCCATGGCAGCGCGTGGACAGCTGGGAGGCGACTTCCGTGGACGTATATTATCACTGCCGGCATTGCGGGAAGCAAGTCGGCCACATTCGCAATGACGTGTTCCGCACCGATCAGCTCGGCTTCGACAAATTGGATCCGAAGGAAAGAACCGAGCTTATTCATTACGACGAAAACGGACACATCAACGTCTCGACGATCTGTGAAGATTGCCAGGAGGCTTTGGAGCGCAATCCTGACTTTCATCAATTCGACACTTTCATTCAATAACAAGCTTTGGCAGACGGCCAAGGCGTTTTTCTGCTTGTACAGGAGAGGGGAATCCATTTGTACGGATTAAAACGGTATTTTTCTAACCATCTCATGGATTTGAAAATCGTTATCGACGGCTATCAAAGCGGGATGCGCCACCAGCTCGTGACGGGGCTGGCGGGCGGCGCCAAGTCGTTATGGATTTCTTCGCTCTATGACAGCCGGAAAGAAACGATCGTCGTCGTGACGCACAACCTGTTTCAAGCGCAGAAACTCTTCGATGATTTGGAGTCCCTTCGATCGAAAGATGAGGTTTTTCTTTACCCCGTCAACGATTTGATCGCCTCGGAAATCGCGATCGCCAGCCCGGAATTGCGCGCCGAGCGCATCGCCGCCCTCAACCATCTCGCCCAAAACAAGAAGGGGATCTTCATCGTTCCCGTTGCCGGTTTGAAGCGGCTTTTGCCGCCGAAGCCGGAATGGGAAAAAAGTCTGTTAACCTTTCGGGTTGGCGATGTCGTCAACCTCGACGATTTGCTCGAGCGGCTGACGGCGATCGGTTATGAACGCGAGGCGATGGTCGGCGCTCCAGGGGAGTTCAGCGTCCGCGGCGGCATCGTCGACATTTACCCTTTGACGGAACCTTATCCGATCCGCTTGGAACTTTTTGATGACGAAATCGATTCCATTCGCACGTTCGACAGCGAAACACAGCGGTCTTTGGAAAAGGTCGAGCAAGTCACCGTCGGGCCGGCCCGGGAGCTGCTGATGTACCCGCGCCATTTTGACAGGCTTTACGGCCGGCTCAACGCGGCCCTTGCCGAAACGCTTAAAGCGGTGAAAGAAAAAAAGAAGAAAGAAATGTTGACCGAAAATATTTCCCGGGAATTAACCGCCGTTCAGGAACGACAATATTTTAAGGACATCGTCAAATACATCGCCTTTTGTTATGAAGAACCGGCCACTCTATTAAGCTATATACCGAAAGATGCCTTGATCGTGACCGACGAAATCAATAGAGTTCAAGAAACCGCTGAATCTCTTGATAAAGAAGAAGCGGAGTGGATCACCGATCTTCTCGACAAAGGCGAGATCGTGCATGGCGCGTATTTGTCCAAGGAGTGGGAGGACATCCACCCTTATCCGTTCCAAAGCTTGTACCTCTCGTTGTTTTTGCGCCATCACGCCCACCTTCAGCCGGAAAACGTCATCAACGTCACGTGCCGTTCGATGCAAGATTTTCACGGACAAATCAACGTTTTGAAAAACGAATGCGCCCGCTGGAAAAAGGGCCAATACGCCGTCCTGTTTCTTGCCGAAAACGAGGAGCGCGCGGCGCGCATGGAGCGCGTGCTGCTCGATTACGGGATTGAAGCCGAGCGCGTTCAGCCTGATACGGCGCCCATACCGGGACATTTTTATGTCACCGTCGGCCGCATGGGCGAGGGGTTTGAACTCGCCCAGCAAAAGCTGGCGGTGATCACGGAGAAAGAGGTTTTTGCCCATAAGACGCGGAAACCGCCGAAACGGGCAAAGACGATCGCGAACGCTGAACGCCTGAAAAGTTATAATGAATTGAACGTCGGCGATTATGTCGTTCACGTCGATCACGGGATCGGGAAATACCTCGGCATCGTGACGTTGGAAGTCGGCGGGGTGCACAAAGATTATTTGCATATTCGCTATAAAGGCAACGACAAGCTCTACGTTCCCGTTGAGAAAATCGATCAAATTCAAAAATACGTCGGATCCGAAGGCAAAGAACCGAAGCTTTATTCTTTGGGCGGCAGCGAGTGGAAGCGCGTCAAAAACCGGGCGAAATCGTCCGTCCAGGACATCGCCGATGACTTGATCAAGTTGTATGCGGAACGGGAAGCGAGCGTCGGGCATGCCTTTCAGAAGGACGGCCCGGAGCAACGGGAATTCGAAGCCGCTTTTCCGTATCAGGAAACGGAAGATCAACTGCGGGCGATCGAAGAGATCAAACGGGACATGGAAAAACCGCGCCCGATGGACCGCTTGTTGTGCGGCGATGTCGGCTACGGCAAAACCGAGGTGGCGTTCCGCGCGGCATTTAAAGCGATTGTGGAAGGAAAACAGGTGGCGTTTCTCGTGCCGACGACCATTCTCGCGCAACAGCACTATGAAACGGCTAAGGAACGCTTCAGCAATTTCCCGGTGAACATCGCGGTGTTGAGCCGTTTTCGTTCCCGCAAAGAGCAACAAGAAACGATCAAGGGATTGAAAAAAGGAACGATCGACATGGTCATCGGCACGCACCGGCTTTTGTCCAAGGATGTGGCTTTCAAAGATCTCGGGCTGCTCATCGTCGACGAAGAGCAGCGCTTCGGGGTGACGCATAAAGAAAAGATCAAAAAAATGAAAGCCAACGTCGACGTTCTGACGTTGACCGCGACGCCGATCCCGCGAACGCTGCACATGTCCTTGCTGGGGGTCCGGGATTTGTCGATCATCGAAACCCCCCCGGAAAACCGCTTCCCGGTGCAGACGTACGTGACGGAATACAGCGGTACGCTCGTCCGCGAAGCGATCGAAAGGGAGCTTGCCCGAGGCGGCCAGGTTTACTTCTTGTATAATAAAATTGACAGCATCCATCGCATGGCCGATCAAATCTCAGCGCTCGTCCCCGACGCCCGGGTGGCGGTCGCCCACGGCCAGATGAACGAGAGCGAGCTGGAAGCCGTCATGCTCGACTTTCTCGAGGGCGTCTACGACGTGTTGGTCAGCACGACGATCATTGAGACGGGCGTCGATATCCCCAATGTGAACACCTTGATCGTCTACGACGCCGACCGCATGGGGCTGTCGCAATTGTACCAGCTGCGCGGTCGGGTCGGGCGATCGAATCGCATCGCTTACGCGTATTTCACGTACCAAAAGGATAAAGCGATGAACGAAGTGGCGGAAAAACGGTTGCAGGCTATAAAGGAATTTACGGAACTTGGATCGGGATTCAAGATCGCCATGCGCGACCTCTCCATCCGCGGGGCGGGCAATCTTTTGGGCGCCGAGCAGCACGGCTTCATCGATTCCGTCGGTTTTGACCTTTACACGCAAATGCTGAAAGAGGCCATCCAAGAGCGCAAAGGGGTGCCGGTGGAAAAGCGGCCGCGCACCGTCACGATCGACATTGAAGCCGACGCCTACATTCCGCAAAGCTATATCGCCGATTCCATACAAAAAATTGACATGTACAAAAAGTTTAAAGCCGTCGAGACTTTGGAAGATATCGAGGAGCTGGAGGAGGAGATGATCGACCGCTTCGGCGATTATCCGCGTGAAGTGGCCGATTTGTTCAACATCACCCGGGTGAAGGTGTTGGCGGAATCGCTTGACATGGAAACGGTCAAGCAGGAGCAGGACAAATTCACCATGGTGCTCTCCGAAGAAGGAACGAAAAAGCTCGACCGTTACAAGCTTTTTGAAACCGTCGCGTCGTATGGACGGGATGCGGCTCTGGGCACGATCGATCAGAAAATCAAAATCGTTCGTTATATTAAAAACGGCGATCCAAGCACCCGCCTTCAAGAGCTCGTTCGCACGTTGGAAACGATTCGCCAAAATCAGGAGGCGTTTGCTAAAATCGGGTGATCTGGCCCGATGATGAATAGAACGGCAAGCGGCGCAAATAATAAGACAGGAAACATGGCATCTTCTTACAACACCTCTCTGACAATAAACCATGAAAGCGAGGGCCCAATGACATGAAAGCGACTGGAATCGTGCGTCGTATTGATGATTTAGGCCGTGTGGTCATTCCGAAAGAAATCCGGAGAACCCTCCGAATCCGCGAGGGCGATCCGTTGGAGATTTTCGTCGATCGCGACGGGGAAGTCATATTAAAGAAGTACTCCCCGATCAGTGAGCTTGGAGATTTCGCCCAGGAATATGCCGACTCGCTGGCGGAAAATTCGGGTCGCTTGGTGTTGATCACCGATCGCGATGCCGTAATCGCGGTCTCCGGCGGATCAAAAAAGGAATATATGGACAAGGCGATCGGTCCTGAAGTGGAGAAAGCAATGGAAACCCGATCGACGCTCCGCGACAAGGGCGGCAAAGCGGAACTCATCGAAGGCAGAGCCGGTGAGACCGGAGCGCATGTCATCGCGCCGATTGTCGCCGGAGGCGACCCGATCGGAGCGGTCATCCTCATCTCAAAAGATCAAGACGACATCGGTGAGGTCGATACGAAACTCGCCGAAACGGCCGCCGGTTTTTTGGCGAGACAAATGGAAACGTAAAACAGGAGGCAGTTTCGGCTGTCTCTTTTTCCTTTTGAGCGGTCCGGAATGCGCGGCACGCGGTCGGGACAACCTTTGTGGTATAATCCCCTTAGTTGCGAAGCGTGACAATGCGGCGTCATCGGCGGGCCGGGCGCTGGCGGTGAAACCGCCGGGTCTGGCGTGCAGCCGACAGGCGTTTCGGGCGCGAAAATTGGAAATCGCCGGTTTGGCTTCACCACACTGCTCCGGTTGAAGCATCATTTTGTCCATACATAGCGGGGTGACGGCATGGCAGGGAAAATTACGATTGTCGGCCTAGGTGCCGGAGATCTCGATCAACTGAGCCTCGGCGTGTACAAACGTTTGAAAGAGGCCCCCTTTCTCTTCTTGCGAACGAAAGAGCATCCGGTCGTTCGCGATTTGGAAAGAGAAGGGATCGCCTTTGAAACGTTCGATCCCATTTATAAAGAGTCCGAGCGGTTCGAAGACGTTTATGAAACGATCGCCGGGCGCCTGTTACGCCAGGCGGCGCAAAGCGACATTGTTTATGCCGTTCCCGGCCACCCGATGGTCGCCGAGAAAACGGTGCAATTGCTGCTGGAGAGGGCCGGGGAAAAAGGCATCGAGGTAAAGATCGAGGGCGGACAAAGTTTCCTCGATCCGTTGTTTGCAGCATTAAAAATCGATCCGATCGAAGGCTTTGCGTTTTTTGATGCGCTCGATTTGGATCCCGATCACCTACCTTTGGACCGCCATCTCATTATATGCCAAGTTTACGACGCCTTTGTGGCTTCCGAGGTGAAACTCACGCTTTTGGAGCATTTGCCCCCGGAATACGAAATCGTCATCGCAAAGGCGGTCGGCAGCGTTGATGAAACCATTACGCGCCTGCCTTTGTACGAGCTTGATCGCGCCGTGCATGTCGACAATTTAACGAGCGTTTACGTTCCGCCGGTAAAAGATGAGGCGTTGCTCAATCATACGTTTCCGCGGCTGCGCAAAGTGATCCAGAAGTTGCGGAGCCCCGAAGGCTGTCCGTGGGACCGTGAGCAGACGCATCGCTCGCTGCGCAAATATTTGCTTGAAGAGGCTTTTGAAGTGATCGAAGCGATCGACGATGAAGACGATGACCACTTGATCGAAGAGCTCGGCGACGTTCTCTTGCAGGTCATGCTCCATGCCCAGATCGGGGAAGATGAAGGGTATTTCAATATTTATGACGTGATCCGCTCGCTCACCGACAAGATGATTCGTCGCCATCCCCACGTCTTCGGCGAAGCGGTGGCTGCGGATGCGGAAGACGTCAAACGCCGCTGGTCGGCGATCAAAGAGCGGGAAAAAGGCGCGCGCCCGGACAGCCTGATGGATGAAGTCAACCGCACGCTGCCGCCGCTGATGAAGGCTTTGGAAATACAAAAAAAGGCGGCGAAAGTCGGCTTTGACTGGGACCAAGCGGAGCCGGTGTGGGAAAAAATCGTCGAGGAGCTTGAAGAATGGCGGAAGGAAGCCGATAATGGGAATCGTGAGGGCATGGAAGAAGAATGCGGCGACGTGTTATTCTCGGTTGTCAATTTGGCGAGAAAGTTGGGCATCGATCCGACCTTGGCGTTGGACGGCACCAACCGCAAGTTTTCCCGTCGATTTAAGGCGATGGAGCAAATGGCCAAAAGCGATGGACGGGATTTGACGGCGATGCGCCCGGAGGAAATGGAGCGCTTGTGGGCCCGCGCGAAGGAAATTATTGCGAAAAAAAAGGATTTTGACGTTTAATAGAGAATAAGTTTTGGTAAAATAGCATAAAAACAAGACTTTCAATGAAGTTCCCAATCTGAAAAGGAGGAGTTCCTTGTGAACAAAAATCAAGTCGTTGATAATATCGCGCAGAAAACGGGGTTGACGAAAAAAGACGTCGAAACCGTCGTGAACTCGTTGATCGAGGAAATCACGGAAGCTTTGAAGAAAAACGAAAAGGTTCAATTTGTCGGCTTCGGCACTTTTGAAACGAGAGAGCGCGCGAGCCGCACCGGCCGCAACCCGCAGACCGGGGAAACGATCAACATCCCGGCCTCTACCGTTCCGGCTTTTCGCGCGGGCAACAAGTTGAAAGAAGCCGTAAAATAAAAATGCGGCTTGATAAGTTTCTGAAGGTTTCTCGCCTCATCAAGCGGCGGACGGTAGCGAAAGAGCTGGCGGATCAAGGGCGCATCGCTGTGAACGGGCGGCCGGCCAAGGCTTCGACGGAAGTCCGGCCGAATGATATCCTTGAGATACGATTCGGTCATAAGGTGATGACGGTAAAGGTCAAGGGCTTGCAAGAATCCGTAAAAAAGGATGAAGCGAGCGACCTTTATGAAATCGTGAGCGAAGAACCTTCAGCACTTTGAGAGGAGACGGCGCTGCCGTCTCCTTTTTAGTTGTGGCGATCCATACGACGAAGTGGTTGGCATCCGGTCTTTTATCAAGTTCTAAAAGGTTCTTCCCTCTCATAAGAATAGGACAAGAAAGGGGGAAGACCATGGACCAATTTTATTCTTCCAATTCTTCTTACAATAAAGAACGGCAAGCGCCGGATCACGATATCATCATGAAGGGCCGCAAAAAGATCGAAATCACCGGGGTCAAGCATGTGGAGAGCTTTGACCATGAGGAATTTTTATTGGAAACGGTGATGGGCTTCTTGGCGATCAAAGGCAGTCAATTGAAAATGCAAACGTTAAACGTCGAACAAGGCGTCGTCGTCATTGAGGGAAAAATTTTTGACATCAGTTATCTTGATGATCATGACGGCGCGCAATCCAAAGGTTTTTTAAGCAAGTTGTTTAAATGACGCTGACCGAACAATTTGCGACCATGATCGCCATGACAGCTGTTGGAGGCTGGATCGGCTGTGCTCTGACCATATATCAGCGGTTCTTTCATCCGAAGAAAAGACGTCAAGTCTTTTTGCTTCTGACGGATACGCTTTTTTGGGCGGTTCAAGGCCTCGTCGTATTTCTCGTCTTGTTGTACGTCAATCAGGGCGAGGTGCGATTTTATATATTTTTGGCGTTGGCCTTGGGGTTTTCCGCCTATAAAGCGCTTTTTGAAACCATCTTTAAAAAGGGATTGGAAGGCGTCATTCGCAGCGTCCTCTTCGTCATGCGCTTGATTCGCCAAGCGATCGCCTTCAGTTTCATATATCCCGCTTTGGTCCTATTGAAGCTGCTTTATCGTTTAGGTAAGATGATAGGTAGATTCCTTTTGGCGCTTTTGCTCGTTTTGCTGAAGCTGATTTACGTCCCATTGAGGTGGGGGTTCAAGCGGCTGCTTCCGACCGAATGGATATTGAAAATCAAAGCGTTCGGAAGGGCCTTCAAGGCTTTCTTTGCGAGAGGTTGGATCAAGCGAAAGTAGGTGTAAGTTTGAGAACCGCGAAGGATCGGGTCACGCAGCTTCACTCGGATTACGTCGCTTCACGGGAAGTCTATGAAAAATGGCGGCGTAAGCGGCGCAAAGGGTTGATTCGTCGCCTGGTCGCCTTTTTCGTTCTTTTCGGATTGGTGACCGCCGCCATGGTCAATGTGCTTCAATCCCAATACGCCCGATTGCATGAGATGAACGACCAAAAAGCCGAGGTTGAAAAACGCCTGTCCGATGTCAAAGATGAACAAAAGGCGTTGCGGCGCGAGATCCAGCTGCTCCATAATGACGATTATCTCGGCAAACTGATACGGCGCGATTATTATATGTCCAAAAACGGCGAAATCATATTCGCTTCCCCCGGGTCTGACCAACATTGACATGCTCCTCTTCGCTTCTGTATAATATAATAAATTAAATACAAATTTTTAGGAGGAGCAGTTTTTTTATGTCAATTGAAGCGGGCAGCAAGCTGCAAGGCAAGGTGACAGGGATCACCCATTTCGGCGCGTTTGTCGAGCTGCCGGGAGGCCGCACCGGTCTCGTCCACATCAGCGAAGTGGCGGATCATTATGTAAAGGATATCCACGACGTCCTTTCCGTCGGGGACGAGGTGACCGTTAAAGTCCTCCAAGTCGAAGAAGACGGCAAAATCGGGCTGTCGATTCGCAAAGCCGTCGATCATCCGAAGACGTCGGGGCGCTCCCGCCGTCCAAAAAAGGATCCGTCGTTTGAGGAGAAGATCCTTCGTTTTTTGCGAGACAGCGAGGATCGCTTGACCGCGCTCAAACGCCAAACGGAATCCAAAAGGGGTGGCCGGGGTGCACGAAGGGGATGACGCTTGCTGCCTTTAGCAAATAAATGAGCACGACCGAAAGCGCTCGCGAACGGAAAACCGCGGGCGCTTTTTTCTTATGCCTCCCCATTTCCGGCCGGGTGGAACGGCGGATGCGGCCAAACCGTAGATGGCCGCATGGAGCGTCCTGTTGAGGATCCCTTCAGCGGCCGGGAATCGCCCGCCGGTTGCCCCTTCCTTCATCATGTCGATTTTTCCAACCATTTCCTTCCAATAGCCGGCCGATCATTCGCCAAAAATCTTGAAACGGAAAAAAAAGAAAGCTTGATGTCAGAAGCCATAGTCTTTTTCTCCTATTTCTCCACCGCCTATCGAGAAAATTCCCGGTTATTCCATTCCATTTTGTTCCATTTTAAACAGGCGCCGAAATCGTTTTTCGGTTTGCGCGCGCGGAAAACCCCCGCCTTCCGGTCGTCCGCATATCTTGTATGGCGTCCATGAATGCCGTCGAAGGAAATGTTTCGGTTGCCCGTCCATTTGACAAAAAATGAAGGTATCCTGTGTTTAAATAAACCATACACTATTACTTTATAGGTGGTGTCGTCTATGAATGATGCGGGACGAGGAATCGAGTCGTCTTTGGCCCGTCCTTTGGTTGAACGGAACGGCAGGGAAGGCCGGAGCTCGGAGCGGTGGAGCAAAGTGAAGAGGGCGGCCGTGATTCGGGTGGGGCTGAGCGTGCTCATCGGATTTTTGCTGGGGAGGGCCGTCATTTTATCGGATTTGTCACCTTTTGCCATTCCATTTTTTGCAACGGCCGGCTTTTTCAAACAGAAGATTAAAACGGCGGCCGCGGTGAGCCTTCTCGCCGGGGCGCTGACGATTTCCCCTCGGCACGCGCTTTACGTGCTCATCGGTCTATTGATGTTTAACGCCGTCCGGGCTTTTGTCGTCAAGCTCATAAAAGTCGGAGAAATGCAAGCGTTGCCCTACATGGTGCTGCTGAGTGGCGGCCTCGCCCGCCTGGGTTACGCCCTTGCCGCCACCGGCACTCTCCATTGGACCGATTGGTTTTATGCCGCGGTGGAATGCGGCCTTTCATTTCTGCTGACACTCATCTTTCTGCAAAGCCTCCCGCTTGTCCATTCCAACATCCGCAAGCGGACGCTGAAAAATGAAGAAATCGTCTGCTTGATCATCCTGCTCGCTTCGGTTTTGACCGGCACGCACGCGTGGACGGTTGCAGGGCTTTCCATCGAACACGTCTTATCCCGCTATTTCGTCCTTATTTTTTCCTTGGTCGCCGGCGCCGCGATCGGTTCGACCGTCGGCGTCGTCATCGGTTTGATTTTGGGTCTTTCGAACATCGGCACCCTCTATGAAATGAGTTTGCTCGCGTTTTCCGGTTTGTTGGGCGGCTTGTTAAAAGAAGGGCGGAAAATCGGCGTCGCGCTCGGGTTGATGGTCGGAACGATGCTGATCGGATTATATGGGGAAGGCTACGATCATTTGGTTTATACGGCGCTGGAGTCGGTCGCCGCGATTGCCCTCTTTTTTATGACGCCCAAATCATTGGTCGCGGAAATGGCCCGCTATATTCCGGGCACCCAGGAATACCATAACCGGGAACAACAATATGTGAAAAAGCTGCGCGAGGTCACAGCGAGCCGCGTCGAACAGTTTTCCCGCTTATTCAGGGCGCTGTCCGTCAGCTTTTCGCGCGCGCCCGCCGAAGCGGGCGGCGGATCGGACCGCGAGATCGACCTTTTTTTAAGCAAAGTGGTGGAAAAAACATGCCAACAGTGTTTCTTAAAAGAAACGTGTTGGAAGAAAAATTTTGATACGACGTATTCCCTCATGTCTGAAATCATGCAGGAAACGGTGTCAAGTCCGGAAATACGGACGGCGAAGCTGAAGCGCAATTGGCGTCACCATTGCGTCAAACCGGACAAGGTCGTCAACGCCATCTTCGAGCGCCACCAACAATTTCAAGATGAAATCATGCTCCGGAAACGGGTGGAAGACAGCCGTCGGCTTGTGGCTGATCAATTGATGGGCGTCTCTAAGATTATGGGCGATTTTGCCAAAGAAATACAAAAAGAGCGGGAGATGCATGAAAAGCAGGAAGAGCAAATTTTATACAAATTGCAGGAGATCGGGTTGGATGTCGAGGATGTGGACATCTATAATCTGGAAGAAGGCGACGTCGACATCGACATGACGATTCCGGCCGGTTACCATGCGGAATGCGAAAAGATCATCGCTCCCATATTGTCCGATATTTTGGGCGAGTCGATCATCATCCGCGAACATGTTGAACCGCAGATCACGGGAGGATTCGGCCGGGTGACGTTCGGATCGGCGAAAGCGTATGTCGTGGAAACCGGAGCGAGCCACACCGCTCAAGGGGGCGGATGGATTTCGGGTGATAATTACACCGTGTTTGAGCTCGGCGGGGCGAAGGTGGCGATCGCGATCAGCGACGGGATGGGCGGCGGCGAACGCGCCTACAGGGAAAGCCGGGAAACGCTCAAGCTGTTGTCCAATGTGCTGAAATCCGGGATTGACGAAACGGTCGCCATTAAATCCATCAATTCCGTCCTGGCGTTGCGTTCGACCGACGAAATGTTTTCGACGCTCGATTTGGCGATGATCGATTTGCAAAAAGCGAGTGCGAAGTTTTTAAAAATCGGTTCCAACCCGAGCTACATCAAACGGGGAGATCAGGTCATTAAGGTGGAAGCCGGCAATTTGCCGATGGGTATTATCGAAGAGGTCGACATCGATGTCGTCGATGTCCAATTGAAGGCGGGCGATCTCCTCGTGATGATGAGCGACGGTCTCTTTGACGCCCCGAAAAACGTGGAAAATCCCGACCTTTGGATGAAGCGGAAAATCTCCGAGATTGAAATCGACGATCCGCAAACGGTCGCCGATTTGCTGCTGGAAGAAGTCATACGGACCGCCGGGGGAGTCATAAAAGACGACATGACCGTCGTCGTATCAAAAATTGACCATCATACCCCTAAATGGGCGGCGATTCCGACTTACACCCGTCGCGAAGAAAGAATTCGGAAAGCTCAATAAATATCGGGTATAAAACCTCCGCTTCTTGTCGATGATGGGGACAAGAGGTGACGAAGATGAGCAAAGGTCATTTGAGACAAATCTTGTTGATTACGGACGGTTGTTCCAATAAGGGCGAGGATCCGGTGGCGGTGGCGACGCTCGCCCGAGAACAGGGCATTGTGGTCAACGTCATCGGTGTCGTCGACGACGGCAAATCCGCTTTGGCCGGCATTCAAGAAGTTGAGGACATCGCGATGGCCGGCGGGGGCATCAGTCAAATCGTGAGGGCGAAACAGCTGAAACAAACGGTGCAGATGGTGACGCGGCAAGCGATGACGCAGACGATCAAAAGCGTCATCAATAAAGAATTGCAGCACATTCTCGGCGACGATGAAACGATCGAGGATTTGCCGCCCGAAAAACGCGGACAAGTCATGGAAGTCGTTGATGAGCTCGGAGAAACCGTTGATCTGGAAGTCTGCATTTTGGTCGATACGAGCGCGAGCATGGAGCGGAAACTTCCGACCGTTCAGGAAGCCTTGCTCGATTTGTCGATCAGTTTGAATTCGAGAATGGGCAGCAATCGGTTTTGCCTTTATACATTTCCCGGGAAAAGAAAAGCGGCGGATAAAATTTTGACGTGGACGCCCGACATGTCTTCCATTCACAGCGTATTTTCAAAACTTGCCTCCGGCGGCGTGACGCCGACGGGACCCGCGCTACGGGAAGCGATCATGAGCTTTTCCAAACTCGCAAAAAGGAGCCGTATGGATCATGCCGACACATTTACCGAGGAATCGGGCGTTTGACATCCCTCCAGGAACGATGGTCACCGGCAAGTGGCACGGCAAACAATATCAAATCATCAAACCGCTGGGATCCGGCGGGCAAGGCGCGGTATTTCTTGCCCATTCCGAACGCGGGCGGGTCGCATTAAAATTTTCAACCGACCAGGCGAACATTGCCTCTGAGGTGAATGTGCTGAATAAATTTTCTAAGGTCCGGGGCGATTCCCTTGGGCCTTCTTTGTATGATGTCGACGATTGGACGACCGGGCGGGGCACGTTCGCCTTTTACGCGATGGAATATATTCGAGGGACGCCGCTGCTCGAATGCGTGCGGGTGCGCGGATTTGAATGGGCGCCCATATTTATTCTTCAACTGCTCAAGGATTTGGACAAGCTGCACCGCGAAGGCTGGGTGTTCGGCGACCTCAAGCCGGAAAACCTCATCGTGACGGGGCCGCCGCTAAAGGTCCGCTGGCTCGACGTCGGCGGAACGACGCCGATGGGGCGGGCCATCAAGGAGTATACCGAATTTTTTGACCGCGGGTATTGGGGAATGGGCACGCGCAAAGCCGAACCGTCCTACGATCTTTTCGCGGTGGCGATGATCATGATTAACTTGGCCGATATGAGGCGGTTTGAAAAAGGGGATGATCCGAAAAAGCAATTGTTGACGTACGTCATGCGCCACCGGAAGCTCGCCCCTTTTTATGACGAAATAAAAGGCGCTTTGACCGGTGCGTATCCAAGCGCCGCCGCCATGCGCGCCGATCTTTTGAATAAAACGAATGGAACCATTGGGAGCGACGATCGTATTACAAACCGAAAGACACGCACCAAGAAAAAGAAGGAATGGAAGGGAACCGTCATTTTGGCTTGCGCCGTTCTGTTCGCCTACTTTATGTATGTGGCGATTTTTATGATGTAAGCGACCGCTTCGGGTGTTATGTTTGACACGTACGTGGCGTTTTTCTATCCTATCTAATGGAATTGAAGATAATTATCTATATTATATATAAAGGGTGATCGATGCCATGGAAGCCCTGGTGGATCGATTTGTGGAAAAGCACCGGTTGATTCCGAAAGGAGCGACGATCGTCGTCGGCGTGTCGGGCGGGCCGGATTCCATGGCACTTTTAAATTATTTGTTGAACCGTGCGGATCAATGGGATTTATCAATCATTGCGGCAAGCGTCGATCACCAGCTCAGGGGCGAAGCATCCCGGGCCGATTGGGAGTATGTCGCCGGCTACTGCAAAAGCCGCGGCATCCCCTTTGAAGGCAAAAGGGTCGATGTCCGTGCCTACCAAAAGGCGCATCGGGTCAGCGAAGAAGTCGCCGCCCGCCATTTGCGGTACGATTTTTTTCAAGCGGTGATGGAAAAGCACGGCGCCCACCTCCTCGCTTTGGGCCACCACGGCGACGATCAAATTGAGACGATGCTCATGAGGCAAGTGCGGGGCAGTTTCGGTATCGCCAAAGCTGGCATTCTCGTCAAACGCCGTTTCGGACCGGGGCATATCATCCGGCCGCTGCTTTCGGTATCCAAGGCCGACATCGAAAGCTATTGCCGAAAATGCGGCATCGAGCCGCGCCGGGACGAGACCAACGATTCCGGCACCTATACCCGCAATCGCTTTCGCAAGGTCGTGCTGCCGTTTTTAAAGCGGGAAAACCCGCTCGTCCATATGCATTTTCAGCAGGACAGCGAAAGGATGGCCGATGATTTTCGCTTTTTGGACGCCTTGGCTGAAAAGGAATTGTCCGAAATTTTAAAAGAAAAAACCGACAATTCTGTGACCGTTTTTATTGACCGGCTTCTGCGGACGGCTGTTCCTTTACAACGGCGGGTGATTCATCTAATATTAAACTATCTTTACAGCACAAAACGAATGGTCCCGGCCCATCAGATGATACATATTGAATCGCTCTTGGAATGGCTCGCGCGGGAAAAGGCTTCCGGAGAATGGCATTTTCCCGCCGGTCTCCGCGCCGAGCGTTCTTATAATTATTGCACGTTTTACTTCTGGAGCGGGGAGGCGGTCGAGCCGTACGACGTCCCGCTTACGGTGCCCGGCCCAACGGAGCTGCCGACGGGAACGATTTGGGCCGAGTGGTCCCATACATATGACAAAGAGGCTGTAGGCAAGGAATTTTTTGTCTGCGACATGGACAAAGTGCGCTTTCCCATCCGCGCCCGAACGAGGCGCCCCGGCGATCGCATGCGTCCCGCCGGCGTATCGGGTACCAAAAAGTTGAAATCCCTGTTTATCGATCATAAAATCCCGCAAAAGGTTCGGGACGTATGGCCGGTCATCGTCGACGCCGAGGGCGATATTATGTGGGTGCCGCTCGTTCGGCACGGGGATTATGCGCGATATGAGAACGAAACATCCGTTTATCTTATATTAAAATTCGAACCCACCGCGGATTTCAGGAGGATTTGTAATGAAGGAAGATCTGCAGGAAATACTTTATACGGAGGAAATGATTCAAGAGAAGGTTAGGGAATTGGGCGAGCAATTATCCGTTGAATACGAAGGCCGTTTTCCGCTCGTCGTAGGGGTGCTCAAGGGAGCCATGCCTTTTATGGCCGATTTGATCAAGCGCATCACCGTTCATTTGGAAATCGACTTCATGGATGTATCGAGCTACGGCAATTCGACGGTGTCGTCCGGCGAGGTGAAGATCCTCAAGGACTTGGACACGTCAGTGGAAAACCGCGACATCCTGATCGTAGAAGACATCATTGACAGCGGTTTGACGTTAAGCTACCTCGTCGACCTGTTTAAATATCGACGCGCCAAATCGATTAAAATCGTGACGCTTTTGGATAAACCGAGCGGCCGCAAAGTCGATATCGTCCCCGATCTGACCGGTTTTACCGTGCCGGACGCCTTCCTCGTCGGTTACGGCTTGGACTACGCTGAAAAGTACCGCAATCTCCCCTATATCGGCATCCTGAAGCCCGAAATCTATAAAGGGTAATTGTTGTTCTTGTTTATTCGGGTGTGATAGTATAAAATATGGTTCCCTTGGTGCGGGAGGAGGTAAGGGATGAGTCGTATATTTCGCAATTGGATCATATATTTGCTCATATTCCTGGTTATTATAGGCATCACCAGCTTCTTTACGAGTGCAAATAGAGAAGTTAAACCGATGTCCTATAGCAGGTTTTTATATCACTTGAACCACGGCGATATTAAGAGTTTGACGCTTCAGCCGGAAGGCGGCGTATATATAGGCCGCGGCCAGCTCAAATCTTATCAAAACAATGAGACGTTCAAGACGTATATCCCGCCTAATGATAAGGCGCTTGATCAAATCCAAACAAAAGTTGACCAATCCGAAATCAATTTTAAACCGACGGAACAGACGAGCGGCTGGGTGAGTTTTCTCGTTCAGATCATCCCGTTCGTCATCATCCTCATCCTGTTTTTTATCTTGATCAATCAAGCGCAGGGCGGCGGCAGCCGAGTCATGAATTTCGGCAAGAGCAAAGCCCGGCTTTATTCCGACGATAAGAAAAAGGTGAAGTTTAAAGATGTCGCCGGCGCCGATGAGGAAAAGCAAGAGCTCATCGAAGTCGTCGAATTTTTGAAAGATCCTCGGAAATTTGCCGCTTTGGGCGCGCGCATTCCGAAGGGCATTTTGCTCGTCGGCCCTCCCGGCACCGGTAAAACCCTTTTGGCCCGCGCTGTGGCGGGCGAAGCCGGCGTTCCGTTCTTTTCGATCAGCGGTTCAGACTTCGTCGAAATGTTTGTCGGCGTCGGCGCCTCCCGCGTCCGTGACTTGTTTGAAAACGCGAAAAAGAATGCGCCGTGCATCATTTTTATCGACGAAATCGACGCGGTCGGGCGGCAGCGCGGCGCTGGCTTGGGCGGCGGACACGATGAACGCGAACAGACGCTCAACCAATTGCTCGTCGAAATGGACGGCTTTGGCGTGAATGAAGGCATTATCATCATCGCGGCGACCAACCGTCCGGACATTTTGGATCCGGCGTTGCTCAGGCCCGGCCGTTTTGACCGGCAAATCGCCGTCAACCGTCCGGATGTCAAAGGGCGCGAAGAAGTGCTGCGCGTTCACGCCCGGAATAAACCGCTCGCGAGCGACATCGATTTGGGCGTCGTTGCCCGGTTGACGCCCGGCTTCTCCGGCGCCGATTTGGAAAACCTTTTGAATGAAGCGGCGCTCGTTGCGGCCCGCCAAAACAAAAAGGTTATTGAAATGGAAGATATTGATGAAGCGATTGAACGCGTCATCGCCGGTCCGGCGAAGAAGAGCCGCGTCATTTCCGAAAAAGAGCGCAAAATCGTTGCGTACCATGAATCGGGTCACACCATCATCGGCCTGACGTTGGCAAGTGCGGAAACCGTCCACAAAGTGACCGTCGTCCCGCGCGGCCAGGCCGGCGGGTACGCCGTCCAATTGCCGAAGGAAGACCGCTACTTCTTGACCAAACCGGAATTGCTCGAGAAGATCACCGGGCTTCTCGGCGGCCGCGTCGCCGAAGAAATCGTCTTCGGCGAAGTGAGCACCGGGGCTTCCAATGACTTTGAACGGGCGACCAACATCGCGCGGCGGATGGTTACCGAGTTCGGCATGAGCGAAAAGCTTGGACCGATGCAGTTCGGACAAAGCCACGGACAAGTTTTCCTCGGCCGCGACATTCAAAACGAGCCGAACTACAGCGATCAGATCGCTTATGAGATCGACCGCGAAATCCAGCGCATCATTAAAGAGTGCTACGAGCGATGCAAACAAATCCTCACCGAAAAGCGCGATCAGCTGGAGCTCATCGCCCAGACGCTGCTCAAGGTGGAAACGCTCGAAGCCGATCAGATCAAGGCGCTGATTGAAACGGGCGAACTGATCGAACCGAAATCGGTGCGCAGAAGAAAAGAAAGAGAACAAAAACTGAATGCCGAACAAAATAAAGACGGCCAAAACCATGAAACCGGTGGCGACAAACCGGCCAAAGCGGACGCCGAACCGCCTGTTGAAAATCGCGGCGGCGAACCGGTAGCGAAAGACGATTCCGATCCCGCAAGTAACGATGTGACCACCGACGATAAAAAAGAAGACTGATGTCCATCCCAAAAGCCCCGAATGCCGGGGCTTTTTCCGCATATCGGAACGTTCAGGGCCGGCGGTGTTGACGCAACGGCCGAAACTTTTTTTATGCCGAGCGCGGGCCGTTTCCTTCGGGCCTTGCCGTCTAAGGCCACTTTTTCTGGAAGCGCGGATCCGGCGGCCGGCGGGGTTCGGGAGAAGGGTTCGTCCGTGCCGGGCAGGGTGAATTTGTGATAAGATTAATACGCTTTAATCCAAACGGATCGGGTGATGGTCATGATTTTTGTTTGTGATGTCGGCAATACGAATATCGTTTTGGGTGTTTACGACGGGGACAAGCTGCTTCATCATTGGCGGATCGCCACCAATCGCGAGAAAACCGAAGACGAATTTGCGATGGTGATCAAAAATTTGTTCGACCAGGCGGCGCTTGATTTTGATCGGTTCGACGGCGTCGTCATCTCTTCGGTCGTCCCTTCCATCATGTTTCCGTTGGAGCGCATGTGTGAAAAATACTTTAATATAAAGCCTCTTATCGTCGGACCCGGCATTCGCACCGGCCTGAACCTTAAAGTCGATAACCCGCGGGAAATCGGCGCGGACCGCATCGTCAACGCCGTCGCGGCGATTCATTATTATAAGGCGCCTTTGATCATCGTGGATTTTGGAACGGCGACGACGTTTTGTTACATTGATGAAAACGAAAATTACAACGGCGGGGCGATCGCGCCAGGCATCATGATTTCCACGGAAGCTTTGTATGAACAGGCTTCCATGCTGCCGCGCATTGAATTGACCAAGCCGCCGTCCGTTGTCGGCAAAAACACCATCTCCGCCATGCAATCGGGCATTGTTTACGGTTATGTCGGCTTGGTGGAGGGCATCGTGAAAAGGATGATGCGTTTAAGCGACAAGAAAGCGACGGTGATCGCTACCGGGGGGCTTTCGACGTTTATCGCAAAAGAAACGCAAGTGTTCGATCACATCGATCCGCTTTTGACTCTCAAAGGACTTTATCTCATTTATCAACGCAATACGGCGGATAAGGAGTGACATTATGTCCGATTATCTCATCAAAGCGCTCGCCTATGACGGCCAACTTCGGGCGATGGCGGTGCGCACGACGGAAATGGTGGCAGAAGCTCAGCGCCGCCATGATACGTGGCCGACGGCCTCAGCCGCTTTGGGGCGAACGATGACTGCGGCGACCATGCTCGCCTGCCAACTCAAAGGCGATGACAAGCTCACGGTCACCGTCGAAGGCGGGGGACCGATCGGCGTCATCATTGTCGATGCCAACGCCAAGGGCGAGACGCGCGGTTACGTGACCAATCCCCACGTGGATTTTGAATTAAACGACAAAGGCAAATTGGACGTCGCCCGGGCGGTGGGAACGAAGGGGCAGTTGAGCGTTGTCAAAGATATGGGCTTGAAGGAAAATTTCGTCGGCCGCATCCCGCTCGTTTCCGGCGAAATCGGTGACGACTTTACGTATTACTTGGCAAAGTCCGAACAAATCCCGTCGGCGGTCGGCGTCGGCGTTCTGGTCAATCCCGACAAATCCATCAAGGCTTCGGGCGGTTTCCTGATTCAAGTGATGCCGGGGGCTTCGGACGACATCATCGACAAATTGGAAAAACGGCTGAAAGAAATCCCGCAGGTTTCCAAAATGGTCGACCAAGGGCTTTCGCCGGAAGACATGCTCGAGGTCATTTTCGGCAGCGGCGTGGTGAAAGTGATCGATCGCCAGCCGGTCACGTTCAAGTGCACGTGTTCTCGGGAAAAAATCGAAAACGGTTTAGCTGGGCTCGGCAAAGAAGAATTGAAGGCGATGATCGAGGAAGATAAAGGCGCCGAGGCGACCTGCCGTTTTTGCAATCAAACTTATCGCTTTACGGAAGAGGAATTGCGCGCCTTGTACGAAAGCCTTTAATCCGAATGTATTGAGAATAAGCCGTAGCAGAGGCGGCATGCGAGGGGGAAACCGCAAAATGCTCAAAACGATAGCCAAGCATCGCCATCAAATCGTGCTCAAAAATCGCGTTTTAAATTTTAAAAACCGCACGCTGATCATGGGCATTCTAAACGTGACGCCCGATTCCTTTTCCGACGGGGGACGCTATAACCGTGTGGACAAGGCGGTGCAGCACGCCCTCGAAATGATTGAAGACGGGGCCGACATCATCGACATCGGCGGTGAATCGACCCGGCCGGGCCACGAGCCCGTTCCTGCCGACATTGAGATGGAGCGCGTCATCCCGGTCATCCGGGCGATTCGTGAAGTGAGCGACGTTCCGATCTCGATCGATACCTATAAGGCCGTCACCGCCCGTGCAGCACTGGAAGCGGGCGCCGACATCATCAATGACGTCTGGGGAGCCAAAGCGGACCCCGAGATGGCCAAGACGGCTGCCCTTTACGACGCCCCGATCATTCTCATGCACAATCGCCGCGACGCTCATTACGATGATCTCATCGAAGACATGAAAAAGGATTTGCTCGAGAGCATCGAGATGGTCAAGCGGACGGGAGTCACGGATGACAAAATCATTCTCGATCCCGGGATCGGCTTTGCTAAAACCTACAAGGACAATTTAACTGTAATGAGACATCTCGAGGCGTTCCACGAGCTCGGATACCCGATTTTGCTCGCCACTTCACGAAAATCTTTTATCGGCAAAACCTTGAATGCCGAGGTGGATGAGCGTTTGGAAGGCACGGGGGCGACCGTTTGTCTCGGCATTGCCAAAGGGTGTCACATGGTGCGCGTCCATGATGTGAAGCCGATCGCCAAAATGGTTAAAATGATGGATGCGATGCTCTACGATGGTGGCGAAGAATAAATGGATAAAATTTATGTCAATAAAATGGTATTTTACGGTTACCACGGGGTTTACGGCGAAGAACGAACCCTCGGCCAGCGGTTTTACGTGGACGTCGTTTTGGAATTGGATTTGAAGCCGGCCGGCCGTTCCGACGATCTTAAACAAACGGTGAACTACGCCGAAGTTTACGACATCGTCAAGCAAATCGTCGAGGGGCCGCCGTACCGGCTGATCGAATCGGTTGCCGAGTCCATTGCCCAAGCGCTTTTAAAACGTTTTATCACCGTCGCAAGCTGCCGGGTGAAAGTGACGAAGCCGGATCCGCCGATACCCGGTCATTACGACTCCGTGGCGGTGGACATCGTGAGGTCGCGCGCCGATGTTTAAATGTTATATCGGCCTCGGTTCCAATCTCGGCGACCGGGAAGGCTATCTGACGCAAGCGATCGCGCGTCTCGACGAACATCCCGGAATTCGCGTGCTCCGGTGTTCGTCGATTTATGAAACCGAGCCGTACGGCCCCGTCGAACAAGGCGATTTTTTAAACATGGTCGTTGAAATTGCGACGGCGCTTTCGCCGGAGGCTTTACTCGATGCCTTGCAATCCATAGAAAACGCGTTGCACCGCAAACGCCTCGTCCGGTGGGGACCGCGGACGATCGACCTTGACATTTTGCTATATGGGGATAAAATGATTGAGACAGAAAAATTGGTCGTTCCGCATCCCGAAATCGCCAAACGGTTGTTTGTCCTCATGCCGTTAAACGAATTGGCCCCGGATCTCGCCATTCCCGGCATCGGACAAACGGTCGGCGAGCGGTTGAAAAAGTTTCGATCCGTAAAAGGAGTGCGTTTATGGAAGCGGAATTGTGGGGCAGGAGAATTCGCGCCTTTCGAAAATTAAAGGGCTTTACTCAGGCGGAATTGGCTAAATCGATCGATGTGTCGTTGTCGGTGTTGGGAGAAATCGAGCGGGGTAACCGCATGCCGACCGAGGCGATCATCCAACGCATCTCGGAGACGCTCGGCGTTTCCGTCGACGAGATGTTGGAATTTAATAAAGAAAGCTAAAGGGGGGAATTCATCGTGCTGCAGATCGGCAATATCAAATTGAAAAATCAGGTCGTTTTGGCTCCGATGGCCGGTGTCTGCAATCCGGCTTTTCGGCTTATCGCAAAAGAATTCGGAGCCGGGCTCGTCTGTGCCGAAATGGTTTCGGACCGAGGGATTATCCACAAAAATCAAAAGACGATGCAAATGTTGTACGTGGATGAGCGGGAAAAGCCGATGAGCCTGCAAATTTTCGGCGGAACGCGCGAGACGCTCGTCGAAGCGGCAAAATATGTGGACAAATACACAAACGCCGACATCATTGACATCAACATGGGTTGCCCCGTTCCGAAGGTGACGAAGTGCGACGCCGGGGCGAGATGGCTGCTTGATCCGCAAAAAATCTATGATATGGTCGCTGCCGTCGTCGACGCCGTCGAGAAGCCGGTGACGGTCAAGATGCGCAAAGGCTGGGATGACGAACACGTCTACGCCGTCGAAAACGCCCTGGCGGTGGAAAGGGCCGGCGGGGCCGCGGTCGCCATCCATGGGCGCACCCGCGTGCAAATGTATGAAGGCGTCGCCGATTGGGACATCTTGAGAGAGGTCAAACAAGCCGTCAACATTCCGGTCATCGGCAACGGCGACGTCAAAACGCCGCAAGACGCCAAGCGAATGCTCGAAACGACCGGGGTGGACGGCGTGATGATAGGACGGGCCGCTCTCGGCAACCCGTGGATGCTTTATCGCACCGTTCAATATTTAGAGACCGGCGTATTGTATGATGATCCGGAACCGCGCGAACGCATTGATGTGTGTTGTTTGCATTTAGACCGGTTGGTCAAATTGAAAGGTGAAGAAATCGCCGTTAAAGAGATGCGCAAACATGCCGCGTGGTACCTAAAAGGTTTAAGGGGTGCCAACAGCGTGCGCAAAAAGATTAACCTTTGCGAGCGGGCGGATGAACTAAAGGCGATTCTTTACGAATACGTCGAACAGCTCGAATTGGAAATGGCGTCATAAAGGCGTTGCGAGCCGGTTGTAAAGCTGCTGCCAGCCCGTTGTCACGGGTGCGCGTGCGAATCGTTTATGCTGCTTGGGACATTCAACTGCCGGTGCGGACTGGCAGTTTTTTCTTTCGGAGTCCGGGGAGTGGAGCAAAAGGAGATGATGCATATGACCCATGAAAATGAAATGAACGACTTGCTGTTGGCGCGAAGGGAAAAACTGAAAAAACTGATCGATAAAGGGATCAATCCGTTTGGCGAACGCTTTGAAAGGACGTACACGGCGCAAAAAATGAAAGAGGAATTCGGCGCCATGTCCCGGGGAGAACTTGGAGAAAAAGAATATCCCGTCCGCCTTGCCGGCCGGATCATGACCAAGCGCGGCAAAGGGAAAGCCGGTTTCGCCCACATCCAAGATTTGACGGGCCAAATCCAGATTTACGTTCGGAAAGACGCCGTCGGCGACGAACAATACGAACTGTTCGACAGCATTGACATCGGGGACATCGTCGGTGTCGAAGGCGTCGCTTTTAAAACAAAAGTCGGCGAACTGTCCGTAAAAGTCAAGGATTTCAAATTGCTGACGAAATCCTTGCGCCCGTTGCCTGACAAATTCCACGGATTGAGGGATATCGAACAGCGTTACCGCCAGCGCTACCTCGATTTGATCATGAATCAAGAGGTGCAAGAAACCTTTATCACCCGGAGCAAAATCATCCGCCACATTCGCGAATACTTGGATGGTCTAGGTTTCTTGGAAGTCGAAACGCCGATGATGCACAACATCCCGGGCGGCGCGGCGGCGCGTCCGTTTATCACCCACCACAACGCTTTGGACATTCCGCTTTATATGCGGATCGCCATCGAGCTCCACTTGAAGCGGCTGATCGTCGGCGGCTTGGAAAAAGTGTACGAAATCGGGCGCGTCTTCCGTAATGAGGGCGTCTCCACCCGTCACAATCCAGAGTTTACGATGCTCGAATTATACGAAGCGTATGTCGATTTTCACGACATCATGGAACTGACGGAGAACCTCATCGCATATGTCGCCGGCAAAGTGCTCGGCACGACCAAAATCACTTACGGCGAACATGAAATCGATCTTGAGCCGAAATGGCGGCGCGCCCATATGGTCGATTTGATCAAAGAAACGACGGGCGTGGATTTTTGGCAGCAAATGACCGACGAAGAGGCGCGCCGTCTCGCGAAAGAGCACGGCGTCGCGGTCACGGATAACATGACGTTCGGCCACGTCGTCAACGAATTTTTCGAGCAAAAAGTGGAAGAAACGCTGATCCAGCCGACGTTTGTTTACGGCCATCCCGTAGCGATTTCGCCCTTGGCGAAGAAGAACGAAAAAGATCCGCGGTTTACCGATCGCTTTGAATTGTTCATCGTCGGACGGGAACATGCGAACGCGTTCAGCGAATTAAACGACCCCATCGATCAGCGGAAACGCTTCGAACAACAAGTGAAAGAACGCAACGAGGGGAACGACGAGGCGCACATGATGGATGAAGATTTCCTCGAGGCGCTGGAGTACGGCATGCCGCCGACCGGCGGTTTGGGCATCGGCATCGATCGCCTTGTCATGCTTTTGACGAATTCGCCGTCGATCCGCGATGTTCTCTTGTTCCCGCAAATGAAAAAACGGGAAGATCATTGACACCCCTATAACCGATGGCGGAAGGGCTCGTTTTGAACCGAGTAGGACGACCTTTCCGCTTTTTTTATCTTTTCCGAGAAAACCTATTTTTGTGAGAGTTCAAAGGCGTCTGACGGCCGGATGTGCCTGCACGTTTGGATGATGTTGTGTAATTTCTCCCGGTTCAAGGAGATCAATCCCGAAGCGCTTCCTTTTTCGTGGGTTTTTGTCTCATCCAGGAAAAAGGAAAAATTTACAAGTAAAAAGCCGTTGACGAATGCGGTAAACGGTGATAATATTTATGACGTCGCTCCGGTGAGCGGCTGGATAAAAAGTGATTGACACGAATCGTCAAGATGTGTTAATCTAATAAAGTCGCTTCCGGGAAACCGGGGCGACGGATGGCTCTTTGAAAACTGAACAAAAGCCAAGCGCGAATGAAAAGGGCAACCTTTTCCGGACGCCACGGATGAAACGGATGTAAAGGTTACGATGGACCGATTCGATCGGTCGTCGTTTTCGAGACGCCGGAAGGCGTCGACTTTTACGGAGAGTTTGATCCTGGCTCAGGACGAACGCTGGCGGCGTGCCTAATACATGCAAGTCGAGCGCGGGAAGCGGACGGATCCCTTCGGGGTGACGTCCGTGGAACGAGCGGCGGACGGGTGAGTAACACGTGGGCAACCTGCCCGTAAGACCGGGATAACTCCGGGAAACCGGGGCTAATACCGGATAGGCTTTTGCCCCGTATGGGGCAAAAGGGAAAGATGGTTTCGGCCATCGCTTACGGATGGGCCCGCGGCGCATTAGCTAGTTGGTGAGGTAACGGCTCACCAAGGCGACGATGCGTAGCCGACCTGAGAGGGTGATCGGCCACACTGGGACTGAGACACGGCCCAGACTCCTACGGGAGGCAGCAGTAGGGAATCTTCCGCAATGGACGCAAGTCTGACGGAGCGACGCCGCGTGAGCGAGGAAGGCCTTCGGGTCGTAAAGCTCTGTTGTCGGAGACGAACAAACGCCATAGGAAATGATGGCGTCCTGACGGTATCCGACGAGAAAGCCCCGGCTAACTACGTGCCAGCAGCCGCGGTAATACGTAGGGGGCGAGCGTTGTCCGGAATTATTGGGCGTAAAGCGCGCGCAGGCGGCCCTTTAAGTCTGATGTGAAAGCCCGCGGCTCAACCGCGGATGGGCATTGGAAACTGGAGGGCTTGAGTGCAGGAGAGGAGAGTGGAATTCCACGTGTAGCGGTGAAATGCG
Source organism: Caenibacillus caldisaponilyticus (assembly GCF_002003465.1). Lineage (GTDB taxonomy): Bacteria > Bacillota > Bacilli > Bacillales > Sporolactobacillaceae > Caenibacillus > Caenibacillus caldisaponilyticus. The sequence goes on from NZ_BDDQ01000008.1 coordinate 49,040, forward strand.
TAGAGATGTGGAGGAACACCAGTGGCGAAAGCGGCTCTCTGGCCTGCAACTGACGCTGAGGCGCGAAAGCGTGGGGA
>NZ_BDDQ01000009.1 GCF_002003465.1 Caenibacillus caldisaponilyticus
GGCAGGCAAACCCGATCAGACGGAAAGCATGGAGATACGCGGGCGGGATCTTTTGACGGGTCTGCCCAAGACGATCAACATTACGTCGGATGAAGTCGCCGAAGCGTTGAGCGATACGGTCAACCAAATCATCGAGGCGGTGAAGATCACGCTGGAAAAAAAAACGCCGCCGGAACTCGCCGCCGACATCATGGATCGCGGCATCGTCCTGACGGGTGGCGGCGCGCTGTTGCGCAACCTTGACAGGGTCTTGAGCGAAGAGACGAAAATGCCGGTCATCATCGCGGACAATCCCCTGGATTGCGTTGCCATCGGGACGGGACGCGCGCTGGAAAGCCTGCCGATGTTCCGGTCGAAAAAAGGCATTACTTCAAGATCCTGATCCAAGTGATCGTAAGTAGGTGTCTTACATGCCGCCGTTCTTTTCAAATAAAAAATTAATCATCCTTTTAACGAGTTTGATCGTCCTCGTCGCGCTCATCGGCTTTTCCATGAAGGAGCGCGCCAGGCTGACTTGGCCGGAACAATTCATTCACGACACGGTCGGGGGCGCCGAGTTTATATTTAACAGACCCGCTCAATACGTAGCGGGTCTCTTTGAGAACATTTCTGAGATCAAAAGCGTTTACAAAGAAAACAAAAAATTAAAAGCGCAATTAAAAGACTACGCCGCGTTGCAAGCGAAATATCAAGTGCTCAACCAAGAATTCCAAAGTTTGGAAAAGCAGCTCAAGATTGGTTCGTTGCTGGATTATAAAGCCCGTCCCGCGCTCGTCATCGGCCGCTCCTTCGACGAGTGGAACAAAATGATCACGGTGGACAAGGGCGCGCAACAGGGCATCCAGAAGGGGATGGCGGTCGTGACACCGGAAGGCTATTTTATCGGCAAAGTGACCGCCGTCAGCCAGTTGACGAGTGTCGTTACGCTCATCACCGACCCGTCCGAGAGCAATCAGATTTCAGCGGCCGTCGTCAATAAGAATGAGCGAGCTTACGGCATGATTGAAGGCTATAATGCCGATAAAAACGTCTTGATGTTTGAAAAAATTCCCATTGATAAAAAGGTGAAGAAAGGTGACAAAGTGACGACGTCCGGTCTTGGCGGTGTCTATCCTGAAGGGTTATTGATCGGCGAAGTCGTCTCGGTCAAGCCGGACGAGTACGGGCTGACCAAAATTGCCGAGGTCAAACCGTCGGCTGATTTCAATGCCATCGATTATGTCGACATCATCGAAAGAACCGCGGTGTCGTCTTCCGGCTCGGGGGATGCTGCAAAGTGAGAGAGGTCAAGCTTTTTTTCATTCTCTTTGTCCTGTTCCTTTTACAGGGGACCGTCATGCAAGTCTTTTCCCCGGCTTGGTTCGGTTGGCATTTTTCAGCTATTCCCCATTTTGTCCTGATCGCGATCCTTTTAATCGGACTTTTTTACGACCGCACCCGTGCGGTCTGGTACGGCTTGACCTTCGGTTTTTTGATCGATGTCGTCTATACGAACGTGCTCGGCGTGTACGCGTTCTGCATCGCGCTCACCGGCTATTTATTTTCGTTGCTTTCGCGAATCTTTCATCTTTATCTCGTCGTTGTCGTTCTGATCGGCATCTTGGCGGCGGCGTGCCTGGAATTCGAGGTCTACGGCATTTATGGTTTGATCGGCAAAGCGCCGGAGCCATTGGACCACTTTCTTCAATGGCGGCTCGTTCCGACTTTGGTGTTAAACGGCGCCTTCCTCATTCTTATTTTCTACCCGTTCCGCCGCATGCTTGTGTCGATGCGGTCGCATAAAATCGACGGTTGATGGCGCGTTGAAACAACGTCCAGCGCTTCATCGATCGCGAGGGTGGAAGAAGCGTCTCAGCATTTAAAGGAAATCCCCTTGGGCGCGTCGAATGAATTATCATGAGGAGAAGCGCCGGGTCCGGGCAGCCTCATAAACCCGGTCTGCACACCGTTTTGTACAGCAGGATCGACCCCGGCGTGTCAAGGCCTCCTTGTACGAAGTCGCCCCAAACGCGTTTCATGGTCCGGGCCGTTTGCGCGATCCGCCCCGAGCTGCATGAGAGTACGTCATTTGAGGTGAAACCAGCCATGACTAACAAACGGCCGCTTGTAATGATCATGGGCAAAAAGGACGGACTTGTTCTGAAACTGGACGATCAATGCGCCTATCATGATCTTCTCGAGGAATTGAAAGCGAGGCTGTCCGAACGCCGCCAACACTATTCAGACGGGCCGCTATTGTCGGTAAAAGTGGAGGCGGGCAACCGCTATCTTGATCCGGCCCAACGCGAAGAAATCCAGGCCATCATCCGTTCCGAAAAAATGTTGGTTGTTGAAGAGATCACGTCCAACGTCATGACGGTCGAGGAATGTGATGAGCGGTTGCGGAGGCAGTCGCTGCTGCAGGTGAGGCAGACCGTCCGTTCGGGTCAAGTGTTGGAAGCTCCCGGCGATCTGCTCGTGATCGGGGACGTCAATCCCGGCGGACAAGTCGTCGCCTGCGGCAACATATACATAATGGGCGCGCTTCGCGGCATCGCGCATGCGGGGGCCGACGGCGCGTCTGATAAAGTCATCGTCAGCTCTTTGATGAAGCCGACACAACTGAAAATCGGATCGGTCTTCAGCCGATCGGCGGATGTGGTCGAACAGGAAGGCCGTTATATGGAATGCGCCTATGTGGATCCGAATACCGGGCGGATTGCCGTTGACCGCCTGCAATCGTACATCAAAAGGTTTCACGGACTCGCCAGGATGTCGTATGAAGGGGTGAAATAAGCATGGGGGAAGCCATCGTCATCACATCGGGCAAAGGCGGTGTCGGCAAAACGACGACGACCGCGAATATCGGGACGGCGCTCGCCCTTCAGGGGAAAAAGGTTTGTTTGGTCGACACGGATATCGGCTTGCGCAATTTGGATGTCGTGATGGGGCTGGAAAATCGAATTATTTACGACCTCGTCGATGCGGTTGAAGGGCGGTGCAAACTGAGCCAAACGTTGATCAAGGACAAGCGTTTCGATGATTTGCGCCTTTTGCCCGCCTCGCAATCGAAAGATAAATCGGCCGTCCGCCCCGAACAGATGGCCAAAATCGTCGAGGAATTGAAGAGGGACTTTGACTACGTGCTCATCGATTGCCCGGCAGGCATTGAGCAAGGTTTCCGAAATGCCATCTCGGGCGCCGATCAAGCGATCGTCGTCACGACGCCCGAGACGTCGGCGGTGCGCGATGCCGACCGCATCATCGGGTTGATTGAGAAGGAAGAGCACATCGCTCCCCCAAAACTGATTATCAATCGCGTCCGCAGCCATATGATCAAATCGGGCGGCATGATCGATATCGACGATATCATGGACGTCTTGTCGATCGATTTGCTCGGCATTGTCGTGGATGATGAAGAAGTGATCGCCGCTTCCAATAAAGGCGAACCGATCGCCCTCCAACCGTCATCGCGGGCCGCGATGGCCTACCGCAACATCGCCCGCCGCATTTTGGGCGAATCGGTGCCGCTCATGTCTCTGGATGAAAACAAAGGCTTCTTCAAGAAAGTTAAACAGCTCCTCGGCATGCGCTGATTTCGGAAAAGACTCCCGTGAAGGGGAGTCTTTTTTGTTGTTTTGAGGGCCGAGATGCCCGCCCCGGAATGAAGCGCAAAGGAGACGGCTTTCCTCGGCCCCGCCCCCGTACCGAACAAGTGCGTCCATTCGCCCGGCTCGTTTGCCATCTTCCTTTGTTTATGGCGGAAACCCGTCCCCTTGGGTTGGAACCTTATGAAGCCCTCTTTTGCGGAGCGATGGCATAACTTGTCCGACGCGATCATAAATTTTTGTAAAGGACTTCCGCAAGAGGATGATGGAAGATGTCGCGGATCGATGAAATCAGAAGACGCCATAAGGAAAGGCACCGTCGTTTGGCCGGGCGCGCTGGAACGAGACCCGCGGTTCCCGCGGCCGCCGTGCGCGAGCCGGATGTCCCCCGCCGACCGCTTGATTTTGCCCAAAAATGGCTCATCAAATGTTTGTTATCGGGGATGATCGTCCTCGCCGTCGCCCTTTTTGAAAAATCGTACGCCGATGTCTATCCGAGCGTCCAGACCGCCATGCGCTATGCGCTGGAGGAAGATCTCAATTTCGCCAAGGTTTCCGATTGGTATGAACGGGCGTTCGGCGAACCGCTCACCATTTTTCCGTTTAACGAAAAAGACGGCGGTGACGTCAAGAACGCGGCGTCGCAATTCGCGGTCCCGGTGAACGGCACGGTGACCAAAGGCTTTTCGGATGCGACGAAGGGGGTTTACGTCGAAACCGTCAAGAACGCCGAGGTCGAGGCGATCGACAGCGGATTTGTCGTCTCCGTTGAAAATAAAGAAGGCATCGGCCGGACAGTGGTCATCCGCCATTCCAATGGCGCCGAATCATGGTATGGAAAGTTGTCACAGGCGGACGTCAAGGTATACGAGTTTGTCAAAAAGGGGCAAAAGCTCGGAAAGGTGACGAACGAAAGCGGGAAATCGAACGGCCTCTTTTATTTCGCGCTCAAGGAAAAGGATCGGTTCGTCGATCCGATCCAGGTGATCTCTTTTGATTAAATGGCCGCCGTTGCCTGCGATCCGCTTTCATCCGGTCTTTTGGATCGTTCTCGGCGCGGGCGTTTTGACCGGTCGCTTTTATGAAGTCGCGGCGGTTTTTTTTATCGTCATCCTGCACGAGGCCGGTCACTTCGCGGCGGCCAAGGCTTTCCATTGGCGGGTGGCCTCGATTGAATTGCTCCCGTTCGGAGGCGTGATGAAGGTCGATGAAGTCGGGACGAGACCGTTAAGTGAGGAATTGATCGTCACCCTTTCCGGTCCCCTGCAGCATCTCTGGCTGCCGGCCGTCTCGTTCCTGCTCTGCTTGACGCCTTTTTGGAATCCGGAGAACCACGCGCTATTCATGGACCGGAACTGGATGATTCTCGCTTTCAATATGCTTCCCGTCTGGCCGCTGGACGGCGGCAAGCTGATGTTACTTGTGTTATCAAGAGCCTTCCCATACCGGCGCGCGTATCGCTTCACGCTCGTTGGGAGCGCCTTGATGCTCGGCGCGCTTACGGCCTGGATGGCGTTAAAGGCGCCATATTCCGTCAATTTCATGTTGATCGGCGGCTTTCTCGCCTTTTCCATTTATAAAGAGTGGGCGGACCAGCGCTACATCTTCTTGCGATTTTTGCTCGCCCGCTGGAATCGGAGCGGGAGCGCATCCGGGCCGCCCAGAACGATCACGGTTCCCGCCGAGGCGCCTTTTTGGCGTGTTTTTGATCAATTTTACAAAGATGCCACGCACTGCATCAAAGTGAGGGGATACGGTTTTATGCACACCATTGAGGAACCCGCGTTTCTGGACGCCTTTTTTTCAGGGCGCTTCAACGGCCAGCGCGTCGGAGACTTGTTCCGATAGATCGGCGTCATCAGCCGCCTTCGGCTCGTGCAGACGCCAGCGGCCGGGCCGCCTGGCGGAAAACGGGTCAAAAAAATCGCCCGCATCATAGCATCCGGCGAAGGGTGAAGGGATATGAGAATGATCTCCCGTCTGTTCGGCCGAGAGATTGACACAGCGTCCTTCGGTATGATAGCATAACATTGTTAGTCTGTCGGAGCACCCGCTCCAACCGCACGGTAAGGGCTTTAAAGCGCGTGATGCCGCCCGATGCCGGCGAGTCTGAGTCATTGAGGAGGTGCCTATATGTACGCCATCATTGAGACCGGCGGGAAACAGCTGAAGGTTGAAGAAGGACAAACCCTGATCGTTGAAAAGTTGAATGCGGAGGCCGGTGAAACCGTCACGTTCGATAAAGTGCTCTTCGTCTCCGGCGACGACGTTAAAGTCGGCACGCCTTATGTCGAAGGCGCTTCGGTGACGGCCAAAGTCGTTGAACACGGACGCGGCGAAAAAATCGTCGTTTTCAAATTTAAGCGTCGTAAAAACTATCGCCGCAAACAAGGCCACCGCCAACCGTACACGAAAGTCACTGTTGAAAAAATCAACGCGTAAGGTTGGTCGCGATGATTCGCGTCAAGGCGGAGCGCGATGATCAGGGCCGCATCCGGACGGTGACCGTCAAAGGTCATGCCGGAGCCGGGCCATACGGATTTGATCTCGTCTGCGCGGGGGTGTCGGCGGTCTCCGTCGGAACGGTGAATGCGATTGAAGCGCTGTGCGGATTTGATCCGCTCATCGACATTGCCGACGACGGCGGTTATCTCCGCTGCGGGCTCACCGATCAAGTTTCGGACCCCGGCGCGCGGGAAAAAGCCGAACTGCTTCTCGAAGGCATGTTGGTCGCGCTCAAGACCATAGAGAATACCTACGGCGAACATATCAAAGTGACGGATTGAAGGAGGTGGACGCCGTGTTGAAGCTTGATTTGCAATTTTTTGCGACGAAAAAAGGGGTCGGCAGCACGAAAAACGGGCGAGACTCCATTTCCAAACGCCTCGGGGCGAAGCGAGCGGACGGCCAATTCGTGACCGGCGGATCGATTTTGTACCGCCAACGCGGCACGAAGATCTATCCGGGTAAAAACGTCGGCCGCGGCGGCGACGATACGCTGTACGCCAAAGTGGACGGCATCGTCCGTTTTGAACGTTTCGGACGCAACAAAAAACGGGTGAGCGTTTACCCCGTGGCCAAAGAAGCATGATCGAGAAAAAAACCAGCCCAACGGCTGGTTTTTTTAGTGAACGGAAGCGGCTTGACGGCGCGGAATGGCGGTTTCAATATCCGTCCCGATGCGTTATCATGATATAAAGTAAGGATTGGGAGTCGACACCAATGGAAAAGCCGGAGCGGCAAATTGTGGAATTGATCCGATCGCTGCGTCACGAGTGGATGAACCAATTGCATCTGCTGAAGGCCAATCTGTCTTTAAAAAAATATGACCGCGCCGAACAAATCATTGACGACATCATCGAAAGGGCAAAACAGGAAGCGAGATTAACGAATTTGAACGCGCCGAAGCTGGCCGCGCTTCTGCTGACGTACAATTGGAAGTCGCGGCCCTTGCGCTTGGAGATTGAAGCCGTGGATAGCGAAGCCGATTGGTCGGCGCTCGACGACGACTTGACCGATTTTGTCCAAGCCATGATCGATGCGTTCGAACGGTCCGTTGCGCCTTTTGGTAACCACGTGTTGACGTTTTCGATCAAAAGCGACGGCGGCCGGTCGTTTCTCGCGCTCCGTTTCACGGGAGAAATCCGCGACTTTTTCCCGATTGAAGAGCGGCTTGACCGTCTGAATCAAACGCTCCGTCTGGTTGAAAAATATATGCAAACTCGATGCGCCGTGTTCGTTTTCGCGGTTTGACGTCCGACGAGGTGATGCACATGTTTGTCGATCAAGTGAACATTTATGTCAAGGGAGGAGACGGCGGCAACGGCATCGTCGCTTTTCGCCGGGAAAAATACGTTCCGAACGGCGGTCCGGCCGGCGGTGACGGCGGCAAAGGCGGGGATGTCGTCTTTGTTGTCGATGAGGGATTAAGGACGCTCATGGATTTTCGCTATCAAAAGCATTTTAAAGCCGACCGCGGCGAGAACGGCGGTCCGAAAAACCAACACGGAAAAAACGCAAAGGATCTCGTCGTCCGCGTTCCTCCGGGAACCGTCGTCTACGATCGCAACACGGGCGCCCTGCTCGCCGATCTGACGAAGCACGGCGAACGCGCCGTGATCGCCCGGGGCGGCCGCGGCGGGCGCGGCAACGCCCGATTTGCTACACCCGCCAATCCGGCGCCCCGCCATGCGGAAAACGGGGAACCGGGCGAAGAACGCGAAGTGACGCTCGAGTTGAAATTGCTGGCCGACGTCGGGCTTGTCGGATTTCCAAGCGTCGGCAAATCGACGTTGCTTTCGGTCGTCTCCTCCGCCAAACCGAAAATCGCCGCCTATCATTTCACGACGATCGTGCCGAATCTCGGCGTCGTCTCTTTAGAGGACGGCCGCAGCTTTGTCATTGCGGATCTGCCCGGCCTCATCGAAGGCGCGCACCAAGGCGCCGGTCTCGGCCACCAATTTTTGCGGCACATTGAACGGACGAGGGTGATCGTTCACGTCATCGACATGGCCGCGACGGAAGGCAGGGATCCGTACGAGGATTTCGTCAAAATCAATGAAGAGTTGCGGCAATATGAATGGCGGCTATTGGAGCGGCCTCAAGTCATAGCGGCCAACAAAATGGACATGCCCGGAGCCGAGGAAAATTTAAGGGCCTTTAAAGAAAAGCTGAACGACGATTCGATTCCGATTTATCCGATTTCGGCTTTGACGAGGACGGGGCTGACGGCGCTTCTCGCTCATGTCGCCGATCTGGTGGAACGGACGCCGACGTTCCCGATCCACGTGGAAGACGGGCAAGGCGCGGTCTACAAATTCGCGGAAAAAGAACCGAAATTTGAGATCATGAAGGATGACGACGGCGCCTTTGTCGTTAAAGGCGCGGCCGTTGAGCGTTTATTTCGGATGACGGATTTTAACCGCGATGAATCGGTGCGCCGTTTTGCCCGCGCGCTGAGGAGAATGGGTGTGGATGACGCCCTTCGCGAACACGGCATCGAAGACGGGGATACGGTGCGGATTTTGGATTTTGAATTCGAATTCGTCAATTAGCCTAAAAAAAGATCCCTCCAAAAGTGGCAAGACGCCCAAGAACTCCATATAATGTACTGAAATAGTGCGGGAGGGATCTCGATTTGAAAATTTATGTGGTGCAAAAAGGCGATACCCTGTCGCTGATCGCGAAAAAGCACGGGATCGTCTTGTCTGATTTACTCAAGATGAATCCGCAGTTGACCAACCCCGACAATATTATGCCCGGCATGAAAATCAAGGTACCGACGGGATCGAAGCCTGTCAAAAAGAAAGAAATGCCCAAAGAGGCGCCGATAAAGGTCAAGAAAGAGCTGCCCAAAGAGGCACCAATCAACGTCAAGAAAGAGATGCCCAAGGAAGCGCCGATGAACGTCAAGAAAGAAATCCCCAAAGAGGCGCCGGTCAAAGCCAAGAAAGAGGCGCCCATCGCCGCCAAGAAAGAAGCGCCGATCCACATGAAGAAAGAGGCGGTCAAAGAGACGGCGCCCGTCGCTCCGAAAAGCGTTAAAGAAAAAGCGGAACCGAAGAAGGAGGGGCCGGCGATCGGCAAGATGTTGCCTGACGAGGTGAAATACAAACCGACGGAAATCCTCGCTCCTTCCATTCCGCTTATGGATGGCGAATGGAACGCACCGGGGCCTGAAATCAATCCCGGGCAATATCAAAACATTCCGATGATGGAAGAGCCGTTTCCAAACATGATCGCCCCGAAGAAGGACGTCCAAGAGCCGACGGGCAAGGAAGATGAAAAGCCGTGGGATCTCACCTATGGGTCGCCCAGCGCCCCGGTCTCCCCTTCCGCGTATTATCCGGAACCTGCTTATTCCCCTTCATCGGATTACGGACCGCAGCCATATCCCGCCCCGTATCCATCCGGTTACGCGCCGGTTGCGAGTCCATACGCGCCGTCTTACGGTTATCAAGGGTATCCGTGCGGCTGTCATGCGGGTTATGATTATTCCGGCGGTTATTATCCGACCCCTTATGGGCAGCCGGTTTACGGGTATTACTATCCGCAATATTACGGCGCGTTCCCTATGCCGTCGGGTTACCCAGCCGCCTCCAATCTTTACAGGTATACGGATTATTCGGATAATGGTGAATTCGGTTGGTACGGGTACGGCGTTGCCGGACCGTATGATCAGCCGCCCAAAAATCCTGACGACAACGACCATTCGTGACGACGAAAGGTCGTTTTTTCTTTCTATGCGGTTCGTTCCGTTGCTTGGATGAATGCCATGTGTATTTTTAGCATTGCCCCCTGCATCTGTCAGTTTAAGCGGTCTTGGCGCCACACATGCTAATGGATGAAAGGGGGCATCAGAATGAAAAGAACGATGGCGATTTTGTCAACCGCCATGATGGTTGTAAGCTTCACGACGGCGTGCGGCACGACGTACGATCGCGATAATGCCAACCGCGGCGTCCGAAATGTCGGCTATTACACCGATCGGGCGGGCCCGGATCTCGTCCCGGATAACAACTACGCCCAAAACCGCCCGTATGTGCGCAATGGCAGAGACAACGTCGTAAGGAATAATGACGTGACCGATAACAGCTTTCAATGGGATAATGCCACCGCCAGACGGATTGCCAGTCAGGTCAGCCGCTTGAAAGACGTGAAGGACGCGAGCGTGCTCATTAATGGCAACACCGTCGTCGTCGGCGTCATCCCCGAGGACAACGTGCAAAACACGCAAACCTTGGATGAACAAGTTCGGGCGGTCACCAAAAGCCTGGTTCGCGACAAACAAGTGCGCGTGGTGACCGATCGGAACATCGTGAGAAGAATTATGGACGTCAACGACCGCATGGATAACGGGACGGCGCCCGGAAGGGAAGTTCGCTCGGACGTTAAAGGCATACTTAACGACATCGGCAATGCCATTAAACGCCCTTTTCAAAATAACAGCCGTTAGATCGAAGGCAGGCTTTCAGCCTGTCTTATTTATTGTTCCAAAAACAAGTTTATTTTGGAAAAAAGTGTTGTACCTTCCATCCGTCGCGGGTTGTCTGCCGGCTCCTTCTTCCGAGGGGAAGATGTGTTATAATGTGGATGAATTTGTTGATGAGAGGGAGAGTCAGAATGGCCGGACATTCGAAATGGAAAAATATACAACACCGCAAAAGCGCGCAAGATGCCAAGCGCGGTCGACTTTTCATGAAAATGAGCAAAGATATTTTTACTGCCGCAAAAGAGGGCGGCGGTGATCCGGACAGCAACCCCGCCCTTCGCACGGCTATTGAAAAAGCCCGCGCGGTGAACATGCCGAACGAAAACATTGAGCGGGCCATAAAAAAAGCGACGGGAAACCTCGACGGCGTGTCGTATGAGGAAATCACGTATGAAGGCTATGGACCGGGCGGGGTGGCCGTGATGGTCGACGTGTTGACGGACAATAAAAACCGTTCGGCTTCCGAAATCCGCCACGCTTTTTCCAAACACGGCGGAAACTTGGGAGAGAGCGGATGCGTGGCGTTTATGTTTGACAAAAAAGGCGTCATCACCGTCGCCAAAAACGACGTCGATGAAGATCAACTCATGTTGGACGCGTTGGAAGCCGGCGCCGAAGAAATGGAAACCGAAGATGACGTTTATATCATCACGACGGAACCGGAAGCGTACCGCGCCGTTCGCGATGCGCTTCGCGAAAAGCAATATCCGGTCGAAGACGCCGAATTGACCATGGTGCCGAAAACGACCGCGTCGTTGTCTGAAGAGGACGCCGCGAAAATGGAAAAACTGATCGACGCTTTAGAAAGCCTCGATGATGTTCAAGACATTTATCACAACATGAATTAATCTTTTATCATAATCATCTCTTGGTCGGGGGATAATACAAATAAAATTTTACGATCCTCCCACTAAGGGGTGATTTTGTTATGATTTATCGTTGTCTTTTGGCGCTCCTCCTTGCCGCCGTTTCGCTCGGCGTCGAGCTTTTTGGCGGCGGGACGGCCTTGGCGAATACGAAAGTCCCGGCGTGCGCCAAACTTCACGTGCGGGAACATGCGGTGTCCGGGTCGGTGCGGGTGCAAAAGCCGGAGACCGTCCGGATCCATCTCAAGACCACCTATGCCGACGGCATTTCGGTTGAACGAGTGATCGATGGGCACGTCATCGCGATCGACGATGTCCAAAGCAAATATCGCGGCTTTCATGTCCGGAAGTGCTCGGGAAATGAAGTCTTTTTGAATAAAAGAGTCGACGCGCCGTCGCCCGTGACCGAAACCGCGGCCATTATTGGTTTGGAAAGCGGACGGGTTCTCAGCCTCCATAACAGGACGCTCCGACACCGACCGATTCAAACGTTTTTTCAGATTGACGTGAGCGCGCTCGAGACGAATCGCGCCGCGACATTGAACAAATCGTTTTCGTAAGCCTCGAACCATCCGCCCCGATGCCGGGGCTTTTTTCATGCTTCCGGAAGAGCGCGGCGCGGTTCGCACCGTTGGAAACGGTCGCTTGCGCGCGCCACCAGCGGCGGAAAGCGGCCGCGTCCTGATCAGGGGATCAACTGCCCAAGTTTTTCCCGTTCGTCGGATTATGGTATGATGGATGTTGAAGTGTTTCTAGTAAAGAAGAGCGATCGCAACCGCCGCTTGGGCGCGGCGCCGTCCACGTCCTCGGGTTGCGATAAAGTTGCTGCAGAGTGCTGTGGGGGATAGCGATTTGATCGAATACATTCGCGGAACGCTTTCGGATGTGACGAGCGCCTATATCGTCGTGGACAACGGCGGCATCGGCTATTTGATTTACTGCCCGAATCCTTATTCGTTTCTACCGATCGGGGCCGAGCTCACCGTGTTTACCTATCAATACGTTCGCGAAGACGCAATCCATTTATACGGTTTTAAGACGAGAGAAGAACGCGACCTTTTCATTCACCTGTTGAGCGTTTCCGGCATCGGCCCGAAAGGAGCGCTCGCCATTGTGGCTTCCGGAGAACCGGGACGGGTCGCGGCGGCCATTGAAAATGAAGACGAGCGGTTTTTGACGAAATTTCCCGGCGTCGGAAAAAAGACCGCCCGGCAAATGATCCTTGATTTGAAAGGAAAGCTCGGCCGCGTCGGAACGGCCGAGCAAGCGGGCGTCCAGCCGGCGGAAACCAATCGGGCGCTGGATGATGCCGTTCAGGCGCTCTATGCTCTCGGTTATTCGGATAAAGAGATCCGGCGCATCCTGCCGGAATTGGAAGGCGAACCGCTTGCGACCGATGAGTATGTGCGCAAAGCTTTGCGTTTGATGTTGAATCAATAAGGGAGGGTGGCGGATTTGGCGAACGAACGCATAGTCTCTCAAGAATCGGAACCCGGTGAAGAGATGCTGGAACGTTCCATCCGCCCCAAGCGATTGGCCGATTACATCGGTCAAGAAAAGGTGAAGGAAAATCTGGCGGTATTTATCGAAGCGGCGAAACAACGCAAGGAACCTCTCGATCACGTCCTTTTGTACGGTCCGCCCGGGCTCGGCAAAACGACGCTTTCCATGATCATCGCCGAAGAGATGGGCGCAGGCATCCGGACGACGTCGGGGCCGGCGATCGAGCGTCCCGGCGATCTCGCCGCCCTGCTTTCCTCTTTGCAGCCCGGGGATGTGCTGTTCATCGATGAAATTCATCGCCTACCGCGTGCGATCGAAGAAGTACTGTATCCGGCGATGGAAGATTTTTGCCTGGACATCGTGCTCGGAAGCGGAGAAACGGCCCGATCCGTGCGCCTGGATTTGCCGCCGTTTACGCTGGTCGGGGCGACGACGCGGGCGGGCGCATTGTCGCCGCCCCTGCGCGATCGCTTTGGCGTCACCGCACGCCTCGAATTTTATGAGCCGGAAGAACTGGCGGAGATCATTACGCGAACGGCCGGCGTCTTTCAGACCGCGATCGCTCCGGACGCCGCCCGTGAAATCGCCCGGCGCTCGCGCGGCACGCCGCGCATCGCCAATCGCCTGCTCCGGCGCGTGCGCGATTTCGCCCAAGTGGCGGGCGAATCCGTCATTCACTTGGAGGTCGCGCGCGAGGCGCTCCGCCGTTTACAGGTCGATGAGCTCGGCCTCGATCATGTGGATCACCGTTTGCTCGTCACCATCATGACCAAATTCGGGGGCGGTCCGGTCGGCCTGGACACGATCGCGGCCGCCGTCGGGGAAGAGCCGCAAACCATTGAGGACGTCTACGAACCCTATCTTCTGCAAATCGGCTTTTTGCAGAGGACGCCGCGCGGCCGCATCGTGACGCGCCGCGGTTATGAACATTTCGGGATGGAGAGGTCGATCGAAGATGACTGATTTCGGAAAGGTGCTCATGGCCATGGCCGTCGTTTTGTTCGTCATCGGCGCACTATGGCAGATCATCGGACGCCTTCCCGGCGACATCGTGATCCGCAAGGGGAATACGGTGTTTTACTTTCCGATCGTCACTTCCATCGTCATCAGCGTCGTCCTGTCCTTGATCTTCTATCTCATCAATCGCTTTCGTTAAATCGACGGCCGATGTCATCCGTCGCTTTCGTTATAACAACCAGAGGTGTCTGCCATGGACGTGAACTTGTTTGATTTCGACTTGCCTGAAGAATTGATCGCGCAAACGCCGCTGCCCGACCGGTCCGCGTCGAGGCTCATGGTGCTCCATCCGAACGAGAAGCGCATCGAACACCGGCGCTTTCCCGACATCTTGGAATATCTGCAACCCGGGGACTGCCTCGTCTTGAACGATACGCGCGTCATTCCGGCCCGTTTGTACGGCGTCAAAAAAGACACGGGCGCCAATATCGAAGTGTTGCTGTTGCGGCGGCTGGACGGGGACGACTGGGAATGCCTCGCCAAACCGGCCAAACGCCTGAAAAAAGGCACGGTCATTGATTTCGGCGACGGGGCCATGGAAGCGGAATGCATCGAAACCTTCGATGAAGGCCGGCGGGTGCTCCGGTTTAAATATGAGGGGATTTTTAACGAAATTCTGGACGAGCTCGGACAGATGCCGCTTCCCCCGTACATTCGGGAGAAACTGGAAGATAAAGAGCGCTACCAGACGGTGTACGCCAAGCACGAAGGCTCGGCGGCGGCCCCGACGGCCGGCCTGCATTTTACGGAGGAACTCCTCGAACGCATTCAAAATAAGGGCGTGAAACTCGTATTCATCACGCTCCACGTCGGACTCGGGACGTTCCGGCCGGTGACGGTCGAGCGCGTGGAAGAGCACGACATGCATGCGGAATTTTATCGGATGAGCGAGGAGGCCGCCGAGACATTAAATGCCGCGCGCGCGGCGGGGAAAAAGATTTACGCCGTCGGCACGACGGTCATCCGGACGCTCGAGACGATCGCCACGGAAAATGACGGCCGGTTTAAAGCGGCATCCGGCTGGACGGACATTTTCATCTATCCGGGATACCGATACAAAGGCGTGGACGGATTCATCACGAACTTTCACCTGCCGAAATCGACGTTGATCATGCTCGTGTGCGCTTTTGCCGGCCGGGCGTTTGTCATGGACGCCTATCGGGAAGCGGTCAAAGAGCGCTACCGCTTTTTCAGTTTCGGCGACGCCATGTTTATCACAGAAAGGAACCAAAGCTTATGACGACAGCACCGGTGACTTATGAACTGATCAAGGTGTGCAAGCAGTCGGGCGCCCGGCTCGGGCGTCTTCATACGCCGCACGGCACGTTCGACACACCGATGTTTATGCCCGTCGGCACGCTGGCGACGGTGAAAACGATGAGCCCGGAAGAATTGAAGGCGATCGGCGCCGGCGTCATCTTATCCAATACTTATCACCTTTGGCTGCGGCCCGGAGAAGACATCGTGGAAGAAGCGGGCGGCCTGCACCGTTTCATGAACTGGGACCGCGGCATACTGACCGATTCCGGCGGATTTCAAGTGTTCAGCCTGAGCGATTTGCGCGAAATCGAAGAGGCGGGCGTGCATTTTCGCAATCATTTGAACGGCGAAAAGATGTTTTTGTCGCCTGAAAAAGCGGTCCACATCCAAAACGCCCTCGGCTCGGACATCATGATGGCGCTGGATGAATGTCCGCCGTATCCCGCCGACCGCGATTATCTGAAGAAGTCGGTCGAGCGGACGAGCCGGTGGGCGGAGCGATGCCTGAAGGCGAACCGCCATCCCGACCGCCAGGCGCTTTTCGCGATCGTTCAAGGCGGCGTTCATGAAGATTTGCGGAAAATGAGCGCGCGGGACTTAACCTCCTTGGATTTTCCCGGCTATGCCGTCGGTGGCTTGTCGGTTGGCGAACCGAAGCATTTGATGTATGAAACGTTGGAATTTACGACGCCGTTGCTGCCGGAAGACAAACCGCGCTACCTCATGGGCGTCGGTTCGCCCGACGCTTTGATCGAAGGGGCGATCCGCGGCATCGACATGTTCGATTGCGTGCTGCCGACAAGAATTGCCCGCAACGGCACGTGCATGACGTCGACCGGGCGGCTTGTGGTCCGCAACGCCGAGTATGCGCGCGACTATCGCCCGATCGATGAAAATTGCGATTGCTATGTCTGCCAAAACTATACGCGTGCCTACATCCGCCACCTCGTGAAGGCCAATGAAACGTTCGGACTTCGGCTCACCACTTACCATAATCTTTATTTTTTGTTAAAATTGATGGAGCGTGTCCGCGAGGCCATTCGCGAGGACCGCTTGCTCGATTTCAAAGAAGCCTTTTTTGAACAATACGGCTTCAACAAACCGGATGCTAAGAATTTCTAAATTTACTCATAAAGGAGGGTAAAGGCTTGTCAGGACAATACTCTTCACTCATCGTGTTGGTCGTGTTCTTCGTCATTTTCTACTTCCTGTTCATTCGCCCGCAGCAAAAGCGGCAGAAAGAAACCGCGCAAATGCAGGCGAATTTGGCGAAGGGCGACAAGGTGGTCACGATCGGCGGCCTGCACGGCACGATTGACGCCATCGAAGACAACAAAGTGACGCTCAAGTGCAACGGCACGGCCAGGCTGACGTTCGACCGCACGGCGATTCGCGAAGTGATTCAGAAGCGCGCGAATCCCCACGAAAAAGACAAAGCGAAGGAAGACGAAAGCAAGGGCGGTGCGAAGGAGTCCGAATAAACGGGCTCCGCATCGGCATTCGTCGCCTGCTCAAGGCGGATCCTTTCATCATCTCACGGCAAAATGCGCCCCTCCACCCGAGGGACGCATTTATTTTTTGACGAAAAGATTGACGCCGATGATGCCGCCCATGGCCGTGACGGCGGTGTTCGCCACCACTGCGGCCATTTGCGAGGCGGCGAGCGTGCGGTCAAATCCGAGAAACAGGACGAGATAAATGACGGCGGAGTAGAAGAGGCCCGTGCAGGCGCCCGTGACCAAACCTCTTTCTTTCATTTTGGCTCCGGCGGTCATGCCGCCGATGAAGAGCGCGATGAGCGAGAGAATCATCATGGAGAGCGGGGTGAGCGACGCCTCCGACAGCGAGCTCCATTTTAAAATCGAGGTCAAGAAGAACGCCGCGATCAGAATGAGAATGAAGCTGATGACCATGCCGAAACTGCACGCGATAAACAGCCGTTTCGCCACACCGGACACCTCCTGAAACATTCGGATTTTCTAATTAAAGCTTATTCACGTTCGACTGATTTAGAAGACGCTTAAGGGAAACCGATCGGTGCGCGTATGGATCTTTTCCCCTTTCGCCGCTGACAAGCCCATGCGTTGCCGGGCTTCATGTTCGGGCGATTAGGCGATCCACTTGCCGATCACCGGAAAATGTTCAAACTCTTTTTTGGTCACGAGCCGGACGGCGATGATGAGAATGAGATAGAATCCCGCTGTGGCGGCGATCAGCAGAGCGGTGCGCGGAAGCAGTTTCCACGCCGTGAACCAATGCTTCGAACCATAAAGGCCGAACGCCCCAGTCGCCAACATCGCGGCGGCGCCTTTCACATAATCCCACACAACGAGACGAAAACCGATCGATTTGACCACGGAAGCGAGATTGAGCAAGGTGACGAGCACGACGTTGATCGCGTAACCGAGCGCGGCGCCCATGATCCCGAGTTCCGGCCGGCTGGCGAGGGCGAAAATGGTCAAGATCTTGACGACGGCGCCTATCAGGCTGTTCAACATGGCCGCTTTGGCGAGATCCAGCGCCTGCAAGACGGCGGCGAGCGGGGATTGAAAATAAAACAGGATGAAAAAGGGGGCCATGGCCAAGACGTAAACCGCCGATTTTGGCGAGTGGTAAAGCAGCGTCATGAGCGGCTCGGCGTATACATAAGAGATGACGATCGAAAGCCCGCCGGCGATCATCGCGATTTTTAATGCTTGATTGACGCGATAGTGAATGACGTCCGTTCGTTTATTGGCGGCGGCTTCGCTCACGGTCGGCACGAGCGAGACGTACAAGGAGTGGGTGATGAAGCTCGGCAGCGTGAGCAACGGGATCGCCAATCCGGCGAGCTCCCCGTATTGTTTGGTGGCGGCGGCGGCAGACAGCCCGGCGAACGCCAGGCTTTGCGCGACGACGATCGGTTCGAGAAAATAAGAAAATGAACCGATGAGGCGGCTGGCGGTCGTCGGCAACGCGATGTTCATCAACTGATAAAATGTGGTCTTCCCTTTTCCGAGATAGCGCCAAAACTGCTTTCGAATCCGGATTTTTTTCCGCGCTTTAAAAACGCCGAGCATAAATAAAAGGGAGATGAGTTCGCCGATGATGCCCGAAATCATCGCGCCGGCGGCGGCATATTCAATGCCGTACGGAAGCAGCGCCGTCGAAAACCAGGCGACGAGGGTGATGCGCACGATCTGTTCGATCACCATGGACCACGCGTACGGCGTCATGTTCTGCATGCCTTGAAAATAGCCGCGCACGACCGATGCGACGCCGACGATCGGGATGACCGGAGCGATCGCGAGGAGCGGGTAAACCGTTCGTTCATCGGTAAAGAGGATTTTGGAAACGAGGGGGGCGCCGATCATCAAGGCCGTCGTAAACAAAACGCTGAGCGCGCCGACGACCGCTAACGATACCGTCAAGACGCGTTTGATTTTGCGCCGGTCATCGACGGCTTGCGCTTCCGCGACCATCTTGGAAATCGCGGTCGGAAGGCCCAATTGCGTCAGCGCGACGGTAAAGAGAAGCGTCGGATAGGCCATCATATAGAGCCCCATGCCTTCTTCACCGATGATTCGCGCCAACACGATGCGGTTGGCGACGCCCAAAATCTTGGTCACCATTCCGGCGATCATGAGGATGAAGGCTCCGCGAAGAAAGGTTTGTTTTTCCATTCGATACCCCCTGCTTTCCACGGCGCGCTCAGGCGTGAGTTCCGCGAGGCATTGTCTCTGTCCTAAAAAAGTATATGCCCGATGCTTGGTCAAGCATGACAAGCGATCCGAGAAAACGCTTTCCTCTGTCGGCGGCTTTCGTTTTATGTTATATTTGTAAAAAAGGTTGTCTTGCCGTTTGGCTTTTTGCGGAAAGTTGTGGGACACCAGAGGTTACGGGGTGAAACGATTTGAGCAGTGAGCCGAGCATTTACGATGAATGGCGTCATAAAATCGAACCGTTTATCACAAGCAAGCTGGAAGAATTTCGATTTTTGGGGCTCGAGCGGTTGACCGCCGACGAATTGTGGGCGTTTATAAAGGAACAGCTGGAAAAAGCCAAAGAAGAACCGCGCCTGCATCGGATCGTCAGCCGCGTGATGCGGCTTTCCATCAACGATTACATGAACAAAATCCGCATGGAAATGTTCCGGGAGGCCGGTTCCTTAGAATCATTTGATATATAATTTTAGGGCTTTTAGACAAGCCGCCGCGCCTCTTTTTTTTTTGAAACCCGAAATTTAAAAAGTATTTTTGAAATAACGGAGCATCGCTGTGGGGTCTTAAGAGAACGGCGCCTTATCCTTTATTGACAGCGAAAAAACAAGCTCACTATAATTAACTTATTGCAGGTACCCATGAGGAGGTAGTGCGCATGGCCAAGAAATCTAAAATATTCAAGGGGAGGATTGCCGCTTTTTTCTTGATTTTGGTCATATTGGCTGTCGTCATCGGTTTTACGACGAAACCGATTATTAATAATATAAAGCTGGGCCTGGATCTCCAGGGCGGTTTCGAAGTGCTCTACAATGTGACCACGATCGATGGAAAAAAGCCGAATTCTGAAACGCTTCATGAAGCGGTGGCGGCCATCAACCGACGGATCAATGCGCTGGGCGTCAGCGAACCGCAAATTTCCATCGAAAACGGCCATCAAATTCGCGTGCAATTGGCCGGCATCAAAGATCAGGCCAAAGCGAGAGAGCTCTTGTCCACCACGGCCCATTTGACCTTTCGGGATTATAAAGACCGCTTGATGATGGACGGAACCGAAATCATCCCGGGAAGCGCGAAAGTCGAATTTGACAGCACGACGAACGCGCCGGTCGTCGCTTTAAAAATCAAGCACCCCGAGAAATTCGCGAAAATCACAAAAGAGGTGCTGAACATCTCGCCGCCCAACAACGTGCTGGTCATCTGGCTGGACTGGCACAAGGGGCTGTCGTATCAAAATGAATCGACGAAAGACCACCCAGCATACATATCCGCGCCGCAAGTCCACGAGGTACTGGATCGAAAAGATATCATGATCACCGGATTGGATTCCGTGGAGGAAGCCAAAAACCTCGCCGCGCTTTTAAACGCCGGGGCTTTGCCGGTCAAAATGAAGGAAGTTTATTCGACGTCTGTCGGCGCTCAGCTCGGGCAACATGCGATGACGAAAACGGTGACCGCGGGCGTCATTGGCATCGCGGCGGTGTTCCTTTTCATGTTGCTGTTCTATCGCTTTGGAGGCTTTATCGCCAACATCGCGCTCATTGCATATATCTGGCTCGTGCTCGCGGTTTTTGTCGGGTTGCAAGCGGTGTTGACGCTGCCGGGCATCGCCGCGTTGATCCTCGGGGTCGGTATGGCGGTCGATGCCAATATCATTACCTTGGAACGGATAAAAGAAGAAATCCGTTGGGGCAAATCGGTCCGTTCGGCCTTTAAAGCCGGCAACCATCGTTCCTTTACCACGATTTTCGACTCAAACTTGACGACCATCATCGCCGGAGCTGTCATGTTCGTTTATGGGACAAGTTCGGTCAAAGGGTTTGCGGTCATGCTTATCGTGAGCATTCTCGCCAGCTTCCTGACGGCGGTCTTTTTCGCGAGATTTTTGACGTGGTTGTGGGTCTCAAGCCGCATCCTCGATCATAGACCCGGGTGGTTCGGTGTGAGAAAGGGTGACATCCGTGAGCTTTAAATCCTTTGATTTCGTCAAACACCGCAACATATTTTTCGGCCTGTCCATCACATTGACCATACTGGGGATCATCAGCTTGATCTTCTTACGGCTCAATCTCGGCATCGATTTTGCGAGCGGCACGCGGGTGGATATCATGGCCAAACACGCCATATCCATTGACAAAGTGACCGCCACTTTGGATCACTTGGGTCTAAAGTATGAACGGCCGACCCTTTCCGGCAGCGAACATAACATTGCGAGCGTCCGTTTGCCGAAGGTGTTAGACCATCAGGAAGTCGCCCAAGTTAAAGCCGCCTTCAAAAAGGCGTTCGGCGTGGACCCGAGCGTGAGCACAGTGTCGCCGCAGATCGGCCGCGACTTGGCGAAAAACGCTTTTTGGGCCGTGCTCATTTCTTCCCTTTTCATCATCGTGTACGTTTGGATCCGTTTTGAATTCTTGCAAGGTCTCGCGGCGATCATCGCACTGTTGCACGACGCGTTCTTCATCATTACGGTCTTCAGCCTCCTGCACATCGAGGTGAACATCATCTTCATCGCCGCGGTGCTCACGATCATCGGCTATTCGATTAACGATACGATCGTCACGTTCGACCGCATCCGTGAAAACATGCGGCTGCGCAAGAAAAAGATCAAGACGTTTGATGAGTTGGCGGAATTGGTGAATACGAGCATTCGCCAGACGATTGTGCGTTCCATCAATACCGTCATGACCGTCTTGCTTACGGTCGTCGCTTTGATGATCTTCGGGAGCACGGAAATCCGCACGTTTACGATCGCTTTGTTCGTCGGGTTGATTTGCGGCTGTTATTCGTCGATCTTCATCGCTTCGCCGCTTTGGGCGGTATTAAAATTCAAGTACATCACCCGGGAGCGGAAAAAAGGCAAAAAATCCGCTGAATCCCTTACATGATTGAAATGCTGTTGGCAACGGCTTTTCCGGACGATTGAAACGCGCTTTCCATTCGGTCATCAAACGAATAGCGCGATGGGAGGCTCAGCGTCTTTCAACGCCGGACACAACTGTATTCAAGAGACTTGACGGGCATGCGCGCGCCGCATGCCCATGCCTTTGTCCCGCATTCAACCGCGCCGAGGCTCGCGCGGGCACCTGTGGCGTTGGCTGCCAGGATGCGGACGGTTGACGAAGAAGGTGAATGAGTTGCTGTATCCCGAGACGAGATGGAAGTTTGAACAACAAGATGAACGGGCGGCCCGTGCGCTCGCTGAGAACTTGAATATCCCGCCGCTCATCGCCCGGCTGTTGATCGCCCGGGGCATCACGACCGTGGAGGCGGCGGAACGCTTCATCTATATCGATAAAAACGACTTTCATGATCCGTTTCTTCTCGACGGCATGGACGACGTCGTACGCCGCTTGAAACAAGCGATTCTAGGGCATGAAAAAATCCTTGTGTTCGGCGACTACGATGCCGACGGCGTCAGCGCCACCGCGATCATGCTCCTCGGCCTCAGGGCGCTCGGGGCCGAAGCCGATTATTATGTGCCCAACCGCTTTGATGAAGGATATGGGCCAAACGTGCCCGCGTTGGAAAAGGCGCGGAAGGAACGCTACAGCCTTGTGGTGACCGTCGACACGGGCATTGCCGCGATTGAAGCGGCGGAGGCCGCCCGGCATCTCGGCCTCGATTACATCGTCACCGACCACCACGAACCGCCGCCCGAACTCCCGGACGCTTATGCGATCGTCAATCCGAAAAAGCCGGGTTGTCCCTATCCCTTTAAATCGCTCGCCGGCGCAGGCGTCGCTTTTAAAGTGATCCATGCGCTTTCCGGCCGGGCGCCGGAGGCGCTCCTTGATCTGGCGGCGGTCGGCACGATTTGCGACCTCGTTCCGCTCGTAGATGAAAATCGGTTGATCGCGGCGAAGGGGCTAGCCGCTTTGGCGGCCGCTCCGCGCCCGGGCCTGCGCGCCTTGATGAAAGTGGCCGGCATCTTAAAGCAGGATCTCACGGCCGATGACATCGGGTTCGGCATCGGTCCGCGCATCAATGCCGCCGGAAGGATGGATGATGCCCGCCCGGCGGTGGAATTATTGCTCGCCGATTCCGAAGCGCCGGCCGACGCGCTGGCCGAACAATTGGACGATTACAATCGCGAGCGCAAGGCCGTCGTCGACCAAATCGCCGCCGAAGCTTGCGCGGAGGTTGAACGTTTCCCGGAAGAGGAAAAAAAAAGTGCTCGTCATTGCCCGGGAAAACTGGCATGAAGGGGTGGTCGGCATCGCCGCTTCCCGTATCGTTGAGACGTTTTACCGCCCGACGATCATTTTGTCGATCGATCCGGAAACCGGCCTCGCGAAGGGATCGGCGCGCAGCATCGATGGTTTTGATATTTATAAAGCGCTGTCGCGGTGCCGCGATCTCCTGATCCGTTTCGGCGGCCACGAAATGGCGGCGGGGATGACGCTCTCTGCCGACGACATTCCGGAGCTCTCCGCCCGTTTGAACGCCTATGCGGATGATATGCTGTCCGAAGCGGATTTCCAACCGGTGTTGCGCGTGGATCTTTGCGCAAGCATCGGCGAAGTGACGGTTTCGCTTTTGGAAACGCTTGAACGGCTTGCGCCCTTTGGCGTCGGCAACCCGAAGCCGCGCATTGCCGTGCGGGGATCGGCGCTGGCCGAAATCAAGCAGATCGGCTCGGACAAAAACCATTTAAAAATGGTCATCAAAGACGGCGATGCCATTCTGGAAGGGGTTGCTTTTAAAAAAGGCGAACTCTATTACCATATCGATCCGGATGCGGCGGTCACCGTTGTCGGGGCGTTGTCGATCAACGATTGGAACGGTTATCGAAAACCGCAAATCTTCATTGACGACGTCAAAATCGACGAATGGCAACTCTTTGATTGGCGCCGCACCGATGCGTTTGCCGAGCGCCTTGAACACATTCCGCAGAATCGGCGCCTGCTTGTATATTTTCGTGAAGAAACCCGAACGGCGTCCCCGTTTTCGGCCTTTCAACACGAAATGGTCCATAGTGAGCGCGTCGATGCCGCGCTTGCGGAAGCTCGCCCCTTTTTCGTTTTTCTGGACGTGCCGGACAAAGCCGCCGATCTCGCCGAGTTTTTAAAACGTCTTCCTTTTCCCGAACGCATTTATGCGGTTTTTTACAATCCGGAAGGGCGCTTTTTTGAAGCGCTTCCGAATCGCGAGCAGTTCAAAACGGCCTATGCGTATATTTATAATAAACGGCGGGTCTCGATCGTCCGGGCGACCGACGATTTGGCGAAATGGCGGGGATGGCATCCGGAAACGGCGCTTTTTATCTGGCGCGTGTTTTCCGACTTAGAGTTTGTTAAAATAGAAAGCGGGTTTTTGACCTTTGTCGATCGCCCGGAGAAAAAACCGCTTTCGGCGTCTGCCGTCTACCGGGCGCGACAAGAGCGCATCGAGGCGGAAGAGACGTTCTGTTATTCCGGGCGAGCCGCGCTCCGGGAATGGTTTCACCGAATTTATGCGGAAAAGATGCACGCTAAGGAGGCCATTTTGTAAAATGAATTTTAAGGATTATATAAAAATCGTTGAAAATTTCCCGAAAGAAGGGATTTCTTTCAAAGATATCACGCCGCTCATGCAGAACGGGGCGGCCTATAAATCGGCGATCGACGAGATCGTCGCCTATGTCCGCGAAAAAGATGCCGACGTCATCGTTGGACCGGAAGCGCGCGGATTTATCGTCGGTTGCCCGGTTGCCCACGCCTTGGAACTCGGCTTCGTCCCCGTTCGCAAAAACGGGAAATTGCCGCGCGAAGTGATCAAGGTCGAATACGGATTGGAATACGGCAATGAGGCGCTCACGATTCACAAAGACGCCATTCAGCCCGGACAAAGAGTCATCATCGTCGACGATTTATTGGCGACAGGCGGCACGATCGACGCGAGCATCCAGCTCGTCGAAAAGCTGGGCGGGATCGTTGTGGGCCTTGCCTTTTTGATCGAATTGACGTATTTGAATGGCCGCGAGAAGCTGAAAGACTACGACATTTTCACTTTGATGCAATATTAAATGAAAGAGCTCCCGTTCGGGTGCTCTTTTTATAACTATATCTATTTTTCATTATTTTCGGCCTATCGAAGGTTGGCGCGGTCGATGCAGCACGCCGAGGATGAACCGCCGCAATGATTTTCGTTTTTATTCGACAATTATCGCCAAATGCTTTACATATGCGCACGAATTCAGGATAATAAAATCAATACCCCGCTTGTCTGATAAGGTGATGGACGGTATGAATTTTGATCAATTAAAAGAAAAGGCCGGCCGGTATCTCAATGAGTCGGATATCCGCCAAATCGAAAGGGCCTACGAGTATGCCAAACGGGCCCATGAAGGCCAATATCGAAAATCGGGAGAACCCTATATCGTACATCCCGTGGAGGTCGCGGGGATTCTTGTCGATTTGGAAATGGATGCCACGACGATCATCGGTGGTTTACTTCATGACGTCGTCGAGGATACGGCGGTGACGCTCGAGGATATAAAAAATGAATTCGGCGAAGAAGTCGCGTCGCTCGTCGACGGGGTCACCAAGCTCCGCCATTTCGAATATACGTCGAAGGAAGAACAACAAGCGGAAAACCATCGAAAAATGTTCGTCGCGATGGCCCAGGATATTCGCTGCGTCTTGATCAAGCTCGCCGACCGCCTTCACAATATGCGGACGCTGAAATACATGCCGCCGGACAAACAAGTCCAAAAGGCGAACGAAACGTTGGAAATCTTTGCGCCGCTCGCCAACCGCCTCGGCATTTCCACGATCAAATGGGAGCTGGAAGACATCGCGCTCCGTTTTTTAAATCCCCAAGCTTATTACCGGATCGTCAATTTGATGAAGCGGAAGCGGAAAGAGCGTGAAGAATACATCGCCGAAGCGATCGAAACCATCCGCAAGCTGCTTAAAGAGGTCAACATCGAAGCCGAAATCTACGGACGGCCGAAACATATCTACAGCATTTACCATAAAATGGTCCATCAAAAAAAGCAGTTCAATGAAATATATGATCTTTTGGCCGTGCGCATTATTGTAAAAAGCATTAAGGATTGTTATGCGGTATTGGGCATCATTCACACGCATTGGAAGCCGATGCCCGGCCGGTTCAAGGACTATATCGCGATGCCGAAGGCCAACATGTATCAGTCGCTGCACACGACGGTCGTCGGTCCGAAAGGCGAACCGCTTGAAGTCCAAATCCGTACGGAAGAAATGCATAAAGTGGCCGAATACGGGATCGCCGCCCACTGGGCGTACAAGGAAGGGAAAACGCGCAACGTCAAAGACAAGTTCGAAAACAAGCTGACCTGGTTCAGGCAAATCTTGGAATGGCAAAACGAAACGTCCAACGCCAAGGAATTCATGGAATCGTTGAAGGCCGATCTGTTCTCGGATATGGTGTTCGTCTTCACGCCGAAGGGCGACGTCATCGAATTGCCGGCGGGCTCGGTTCCGATCGATTTTGCCTACCGCATCCATACGGAAATCGGCAACCGGACGATCGGCGCCAAGGTGAACGGCAAGATCGTGCCGCTGGACTATCGATTGAAAACCGGCGATATCGTCGAAATCATGACGTCGAAGCATTCCTACGGGCCGAGTCAAGACTGGCTGAAGATCGCGGCGAGCTCCCATGCGAAGAACAAAATCCGCCAGTGGTATAAAAGACAGCGCCGCGAAGAAAACGTCGTCAAAGGCCGCGAACAGATTGAAAAAGAGCTGAAGGCCCAGGGCTACGATCCGAAAGACGTTTTGACCGAGGACAACATCGCTCAGGTCGCGAAAAAATTCAATTTTTCCAATGAAGATGAAATGTACGCCGCGGTCGGCTACAACGGCATTACCGCGAGACAAGTCGTCACGCGCTTGACGGAAAAATTTCGCAAAGAAAAAGTGGAAAGCGCCGAGGCCATCCTGCGCACTTTGCCGGACGTCAAGACGTTCAATACGCGCCGCAAAACCGATTACGGCGTGAAGGTTAAAGGCGTAGACAACGTTTTGATCCGCCTGTCGAAATGTTGCAATCCCGTTCCGGGCGACGAGATCGTCGGTTACATCACCAAGGGACGCGGCGTTTCCATACATCGGACGAATTGCCCCAACATCAAACAGCTCTATTCAAAAGAGCGCCTGCTTGAAGTGATGTGGGAAGGGGAAAACCAAGAATCCAAGCAGTACAACGTCGACATTGAAATCACGGGCTTCGACCGCAGCGGGCTGTTGAATGAAGTGCTTCAAGCGGTCTCGGAAACGAAGACGCAAATCAACGCCGTCTCGGGAAAAGCGGATAAGAATAAATTGGCGGTCATTCACATGACCATTGCCATTCATAACGTCAATCATCTCGTCCGGGTCGTCGAACGGATCAAGCGGATCGCCGATATTTACACCGTCCGGCGCGTGATGGACGCGTGAAAGATGGAATCGGTCGATGTTGAAATCAGTGGGGTGATGGCATGAGAGTTGTCGTACAACGAGTCAAAAGCGCGAGCGTCACCGTCGACGGCGCCGTCGTCGGCGAAATCGGCCAGGGTTTATTGCTCCTCGTCGGCATCAAAAACGATGACGATGAGCGGGCGGTGGATTATGTGGCCGACAAAATTTACGGCCTTCGCATCTTTGAAGATGAGAGCGGAAAAATGAATCATTCCGTCGCCGACGTCGGCGGCGCGATTCTGTCGGTTTCCCAATTTACGCTTTACGGGGACGTCTCAAAAGGGCGCCGTCCCAATTTTATGGAGGCGGCCCGGCCGGAAAAAGCCGAACCGCTTTACGAGCGTTTTAACGAACGGCTGAGAGAAAAGGGGCTTCATGTCGAGACCGGGGTTTTCGGGGCGATGATGGACGTGGCGCTTGTCAACGACGGGCCGGTAACGATCATCGTTGAAAGCAAGCCGTGAGTTTAAAATTCCGCATGGAGGGGCAAAATAAAGGGAACATTACGTGAAAGGAGCCCCTACACCATGCGGCTTGCGCCCAAATCCCTTGACAAGCGATATGCGGCGGGCGAGTGGACGGGCGACGCGCCTTTGAGCGGCGTGAATCCTTTAACAGACGATGCCAAGGCGGATCCCGGCCTGTTCGCGCGCGAACTCGTCGCGGAATTGAAGAAGCAGCAAAGGGGATAACGAACTTTTCTTGACAAAATCGCCAAGACTCCTTATCATAGTTACAAGATTTTTGCCGGCCAGCGGATCGCATCCGATGGGTCGATTCATGCGGTCTGTCCGAGCGGCTTGGCGGACGGGAGCCCATCCCGAACCAGCCTATGAGCCGGCGTACAAGGCCTGAATAGAGCAAATACCGATGACGAAGAAGAGTAATCGGAAGCGCGCGGACAGAGAGGAAACGTCGTAGGCTGGAAGCGTTTCTCCGAAAGCGGCCGATGAAAGACCCTTCCGAGGTGTCTTCCCGAACGACGGCCTCGCCGTTTACCCGTCCATTAGGGAAGACCGCATCTGGCGTTAATGGATGAAGCGGGAAAGCCAAAGGCGTTGTCCGGCTTTCCAATGAGGGTGGCACCACGGGTAACCTCGTCCCTTGATCCGATCGGACAAGGGTTTTTTTATTTTGGGCGGCGCGAAGGTCGGCTTGTTTGCTGCTAAGTCGTACCGTTCCGTTCGAGCCGCTTCAACTCCCGGAGGCCTGTTTTCGCGCCTGAAGGCACCCGGCCTGTTCCCGGCTTCATTCGCTGGCCAAGTTTCCGAGCCATTTTGTCAAAAGCCGATCATGAGATCAAGAGGAGGTCATGACAACATGCCCATTCAAATCCCGCGGGGCACGAGGGATGTCCTGCCGAAAGATATACCGGTGTGGCGGTTGATGGAAGAGACGGCGCGCGACGTCTGCCGCCTGTACAATTATTCGGAAATCCGCACGCCGATGTTTGAGTCGACCGACTTGTTTCAAAGGGGGGTCGGCGAGACGACCGACATCGTCCAAAAAGAAATGTACACGTTTTTGGATCGCGCGGGCCGCAGCTTGACGCTCAGGCCGGAAGGAACGGCTCCGGTCGTCCGCTCGTTCATTGAAAATAAAATGCACGGCCTGCCCGATCAGCCGGTGAAATTGTTTTACATGGGCCCGATGTTCCGCTACGAACGTCCGCAGGCGGGCCGCACGCGCCAATTTACGCAGTTCGGCGTCGAAGCGATCGGTTCCGATGATCCGAATCTTGACGCCGAGGTCATCGCCCTGGCGCTGACGTTTTACAAAAGGATCGGTTTAAAACGCTTGAAGCTCGTCATCAACAGCCTCGGCGATCCGGAAAGCCGGAAGGATTACAAAAAGGCACTCATCGCCCATTTTCAGCCGGCGATCCACGAGTTTTGCGAAGACTGTCAAAACCGTTTGGAACGCAATCCGCTGCGCATCCTCGATTGCAAAGTCGACCGCGAACATGTTTTGATGGCGAGCGCGCCTTCGATTCTCGATTATTTGAATGAGCCGTCGCGCGCCTTTTTTGAAAAGGTGAAAGCGGCGCTCGACCGGATGGGCATCGAATACGAAGTCGATCCGACGCTTGTGCGCGGCCTGGATTATTACCACCACACTACCTTTGAGATCATGGGCGCCGACTTCGGAGCGATCACGACGCTGTGCGGCGGCGGCCGCTACGGCGGTCTTGTCGAGGAATTCGGCGGTCCGAAGGTGCCGGGCATCGGGTTCGGCCTCAGTTTTGAACGCGTGTTGCTCGCCATGGAAGCCGAAGGCATCGCGATGGAAGAAAGCCCGTCGCTCGATTGCTTCGTCGTCGCCATCGGGGAAGCGGCGGAGGACCGAGCCGCCGAGATTCTCCAAGATCTTCGGAGCGCCGGCTTAAGTGCCGACAAGGACTACATGGGGCGGAAACCCAAAGGCCAATTCAAACAGGCCGACCGCTACGGGGCCCGCTTTGTCGCCGTCCTCGGCGACGATGAGCTCGCCCGGGGCGTCATCAATGTCAAAAATATGGCGACGGGGAATCAGGAAGAGGTTTCCATCACGCAGTTGCCCGATTACTTGAAGACCAACACGGAGGTATGAGAGCATGCCGAGAACGATTTATTGCGGAAGATTGACCGAGGAACACGTCGGCGAACGCGTCACGTTGCAAGGTTGGGTGGCGCGGCGCCGCGATCTCGGCGGATTGATTTTTATCGATTTGCGCGACCGCACAGGGATCGTTCAAGTCGTTTTTAATCCGGAACTTTCAAAAGAAGCGTTGGAAGTCGCCGATCGGGTGCGCAGCGAATACGTCTTGGAAATCGAGGGCGAAGTCGTCCGCCGCGCGGAAGGAGCGGTCAATGAAAAAATAAAAACCGGCCGCATTGAGGTCGCCGCGTCTTCGATCCGCATCATCAATGAGTCGAAGACGCCGCCGTTTGCGATTGCCGATGATACCGACGCGTCCGAAGAAATCCGTTTGAAATACCGTTACTTGGATTTGCGCCGGCCCGTCATACAAGAGACGTTGAAGCTGCGCCATAAAGCGGTCAAAGCGATTCGCGACTTTCTGGACGCCCGCGAATTTTACGAGATCGAGACGCCGATGCTGACGCGCAGCACGCCGGAGGGTGCGCGGGACTATCTCGTGCCGAGCCGGGTTCATCCGGGTTCGTTTTACGCGCTCCCGCAATCCCCGCAAATTTTCAAGCAGCTCTTGATGATCGGGGGTTTGGAAAAATATTATCAGGTGGTTCGGTGTTTCCGGGATGAAGATTTGCGCGCCGACCGCCAGCCGGAATTTACGCAAATCGATATCGAAGTGTCTTTCTTCGAGCGCGAAGCGTTGTTTGCGACCATTGAAGAGATGATGGCGCACGTCGTAAAGGCGACCAAAGGCGTTGAATTGCAAACGCCGTTCCCCCGGCTGACGTACGCGGAAGCGATGGCCCGATACGGCAGCGACAAGCCCGATACCCGTTTCGGCATGGAGCTCATCGACGTGTCGCCGGTCGTGGCGAAGAGCGGGTTTAAAGTGTTCACGTCGGCGATCGAAAACGGCGGTCAAGTCAAGGCGCTGAACGTTGAAGGCGCCGCCTCCCGCTATTCCCGGAAACAAATCGATGAACTCGCCGAGTACGCGGCGCAATACGGCGCGAAAGGGCTCGCGTGGCTGAAGGTGGAAGGCGGCGAATTCAAAGGGCCGATTGCGAAATTTTTCGCTCCGGATGTTGCAGACAAACTTAAAGCGGCACTGGCGGCAAAGGACGGCGACTTGCTGCTGTTTGTGGCGGACAAGCCGAAAGTGGTCGCCGAAAGCCTCGGCGCCCTGCGCTTGAAACTCGGCAAGGAACTGGGATTGATCGACCAAAGCAAGCTGAACTTTTTATGGATCACCGAGTTTCCGCTGTTCGCCTGGGATGAGGAAGAAGGAAGGTACGTCGCCGAACACCATCCGTTTACGATGCCGATGGAGGAAGATTTGCCCCTGCTGGAATCCGATCCGGGCCGCGTGCGCGCGGAAGCGTACGATCTCGTCTTGAACGGTTATGAATTGGGGAGCGGATCACGGCGCATCCACCGCCGCGATTTCCAAGAAAAAATGTTTCAACTGCTCGGCTTTTCGCCTGAAGAAGCCCAAGCGCAGTTCGGATTTCTCATGGAAGCCTTGGAATATGGGGCACCGCCGCACGGCGGCATCGCGCTGGGCATCGATCGGATCGTCATGATCCTCGCCGGCCGGACGAGTTTGCGCGACACCATCGCCTTCCCGAAAACGGCGAATGCCTCCTGTTTGTTGACAAACGCGCCGGCTCCGGTCACCGAAAAGCAATTGAAAGAACTGCATCTCGAAACGACGGATATTTAACCGAATGTTCTGATAATAGACCTGTTGAATCCTTTGAGATTTTGTGTTATGATGCAGATAACGTAAAAACGAGTCCTGAGGTGTTCGTAAAAGGCCACATGTTTTGACCGAACAACTTGATGAAAGGGAGCCTGGCAAGTTTTCATCTGGCGTGCAAGCCGCCGAAGAGCGGACGTACAAAGGGTGAAACAGGGCACCCACCTGCCGAGGGCGGGTTCAAAACTCGGGTCGTATACGGCACTGCTGGGACTCAAGGCTGTTCCCAAGTCTTCAGTCATCGGTTCATATAAAAAAAGAAGCCGTCTCAAAAGTCCTGAAGAGGGACTGATTTGAGACGGCTCTTCTCTTGATCATTTTATTTTATGGATAATTATGGGTATCCTTCTGGTAAAAGGCCCCTCTTATGCGACCTTTTTATCATTGTTTTCTTCTTTTTTAACCTTCGGTTTTAATTGGTTTGCCCATTTGTTAAGTTATGGGCAACACAAATTAGACCCCATTCCACCGTCGTTTTGGAAAGGCCTCTTAATAAAAATCTATGGAAACCTCGGTTATACTTGATTTGTCCAAAAACGGGTTCGACATCGCATTTTCGCCTACGATAAAGCTTGTCTCCCTCTTCTGTGGCTAAACGTTCTCGAACCTCTCTCCGTTGCTGTTGATTTTCTAAAGAAACTGAAATGGTTTTCGTATCTTTACCTTTCGCACAAATCTCTTGGAAAGGGCACCCTTGACAATCTAAACAGCGATAAGTTCGTTTTTTAGTGATATAACCATTATCCGTTTTTTGCTTCTTTTCGTATGCAAATGTCAATCGCTTATTATTGGCACAAACCCACTCATCCAACTCTTCATCGTAGGTCATATTTTCGACTCGTCCGACTTGGTTTTTCCATTTCTTTGTTTGTTCCTTATCTAACGTATTATATTTAACGAAAGCCTCAATCTCCTTCTTGTCACAGAAAGCATAATTTTCTTCACTGCCATACCCTGAATCCGCAATAAGCGCTTTTGGTTTTGGCCTACCATAAGATTCGAGAATGCCGAAATGAGGTTGAAGGCATCCCGGATCACCCGCTCGTTGATGCAAACTAAATCCAACAATGAACTGATTCTCCGTACCTATTTGAACATTATACCCCGGTTTAAGTTGACCGTTTTTCATGTGGTCTTCTTTCATTCGCATGAAGGTGGCATCTTTATCGGTCTTTGAGTAGCTATTTCGACCGTTGAAGATTTCTTTTTGTGCCTCATATTTTTGCTTGCGAGGTAAGAGATCTTTTTCAAGTTGGCGTTTGGCTTTTTTGATCGCTTTGTTTTTGGGTTCCGTCTCTAACCTTTTTTCTAGGACACTAAGGGTGTCTTTAATTTGTTCAGAAGTGACAGGATTTTTATCCAACCTCTCTTGTAAACTTGATTCAACTTCAATTTTTTCATCTTCCTTGGTTATGGCCTCGATTCCGGCCACGATCGTTCGGTACTTTTCATCGAGTTTAGCGTCAAATTTTTCTGTTGCTTTCCGCCAAACAAACGTGTATTTATTGGCGTTGGCTTCGATTTTGGTTCCGTCTAAAAAGTATTCTTCCAATTGGATGAGCCCTTGTTGATGGAGGAGATCCACGATGGAAAAGAAGGTTTCATAAATGATATCCTTCATTCTTTCCGAACGGAAACGGTTAATTGTACGAAAATCCGGTTGTTGATAATTCGCCAACCACATGAAGTAAATATTTTCTTGGAGTTGGGAAGCGATTTTGCGTGAAGAATAAATGCCTTTGGTGTAGGCATAGAGGATCACTTTTAACATCATTTTGGGATGATAGGCTGCTCGTCCCCCTCCGGGATAAACACGATAAAGAATCTTGTCATCAATCTGTTCGACGACCTGATGAACAAGGCGAGAAAGATGGTTTGGGGGAATTTTAATCTCCAAATCCAATGGTAAAATGAGTTGGTCCATGTTATAATCAATGAAGGAAATATGATCATGTTTCATAAAAAATCGCTCCTTTGGTTAGTTATTGGTGGTACTTTAATTATACCAAAAGGGGCGATTTTTTTTACAAGGAAAGAGGGCGCCTCAAAAGCTAGGCTTTTGAGACACCCTCTTTTTTATTTTGCCAATTTTTCCAGGTTGCCGTTTTTGTCCATCTTAAAAGTGGGACCGGACGGAGGGCTGTCATCTTCCAGCATCACCATGCGCCGGGCGCGGTCCATGATGTTGATCAACGCTTGATAATCCTCTTCAATCGTTTGATGGTTCTTCTTCAATTTGTTCAGTTCTTTTTCCAAATTCGCAACTTGCTCTTCCAATTCCCGGTTCTTCGCTTTCAATGCCTCATTTTCTTTGGCCAGCTGGTCGGCGTTAAAGTCATGAGTTTGAAAGTTTTGTAGAAAGGCGATGACGTCGTTTAACGTCAGCGTTTGATCGCCTGCGGACGGAACCGGTGCGGACGCAGCGGCCGCATAGACCCGCGGGCGTCTTTGCTGGGTTCTTTTCAGCTCTTTGCGCTGCTTTTTCGCAAGTTCGATCGCTTTTTCATATTTTTTTCGGACGATCGCATTCCAACGAAATCCGCAGGCCGCCCCGGTGCGATTGAGTTTGTCGCCGACTTCTTCAAAGGCTTCCAGCTGCGTCGAGCCTTCACGGATGTGGCGAAGGACCGTTTCCGCAAGCAACAAGTCATCTTCGTGGCTCCAAGCATCTTGCCTCACTTTTGTCATAATGACCTCTCCTTACCAGTTTGCGCTGTATAGGAAAATCATTGACAAAAATGAGGCGGTTTATACAAAGCTAAAAATATTTTCTATATATCTTTCATTTTTTTTCGCTCTTGTTTTTTAGCGACAACCAGTAATCCAAACGCTTTTGAATGGTTTTTTCGTATCCTCTTGGCGACGGCCGGTAAAAGGTTTTTCCCCGCAGGGACGGCGGCAAATAGTCTTGGGCGACGTAGCCTTCTTCATAGTCGTGCGGGTATTTATAATCGACGCCGTGCCCGAGCCGTGCGGCCCCTTTATGGTGGGCATCGCGCAAGTGCAGCGGCACTTCCCCCGTCCGTTCGTTGCGGACGGTTTCCAGCGCCTGGTCGATGGCCATGACCACGCTGTTGGATTTTGGCGCGGTGGCGATATACAAGGCCGCTTCGGCGAGCGGAATTCTCGCTTCCGGCATGCCGATGAACTCGACCGCGTACGCCGCGGCTTGCGCGATGAGCAAAGCGTTTGGATCGCTCAAACCGACGTCCTCGGCCGCGTGGACGTATATCCGACGGGCGATGAAGCGCGGATCCTCGCCGGCGGCGATCATTTTGGCCAGCCAGTAAAGCGTCGCATCCGGATCTGATCCGCGCATGCTTTTGATGAAGGCTGAGATCGTATCATAATGGTTGTCGCCGTCTTTGTCGTATTGGAGGACGCGCTCCTGAATGGATTCCTCGGCGACTTCCAATGTGATATGGATCTTGCCGTTCTCATCCGGATCGGTCGTCAACACGGCGAGTTCCAATGCCGATAAAGCGGTGCGGGCGTCGCCGTTGGCCACGTCGACGAGGTGATTGAGCGCTTCCTCATCGATTTCGATCGGGTAATTCCCGTATCCTCTTTCTTCATCTTTCAAAGCTTGCATGAGAATGGCACGAATGTCTTTGTCGTCGAGGGGTTTGAAGCGGAATAAGCGGGCCCGGGACAGGAGGGCGGCGTTAAGCTCATACAGCGGGCTCTCGGTCGTCGCTCCGATCAAAATGATTGTTCCGTCCTCGACGAAGGGCAAAAGCGCGTCTTGTTGACTTTTGTTGAACCGGTGAATTTCATCGATGAAAAGGACCGTTCTTTGTTCGTCATATTTCAAGCGTTCTTTGGCATCTTGGATGATTTTGCGGATGTCTGCGACGCCCGAGGTTACCGCGTTGATCTGTTGGAAATGGGCGCTCGTCGTCCCGGCGATGATCTTGGCGAGCGTTGTTTTTCCCGTTCCCGGCGGCCCGAAGAAGATCATGGGCGTCAGCTTGTCGGCCTTGATCGCCCGTCTGAGCAGGCGGCCTTCCCCGACGATGTGGTCCTGGCCGACGAATTCATCCAAGGTGCGCGGCCGCATGCGGTCGGCGAGCGGCGCCCCGGTCCGGCGCGCTTCTCTTGAATAATCGAAAAGATCCATAGGCATCGCCCCTTCTTTTGGAAAAAATACAACAGCGGGGAAGAGAATGCAAGTTCGAGGCGCTTGAACGAAGGCGGCAGCTTGCTCCCGAAAGCGGCCAAAGGCGCCGGAAAAGGGGTGTCCATCCGTTACGCCGGGGCGGTCATTCGTGTTATAATAATAATTGTTTATTTAAAATCAGGAAAAGTCATTGGACGGAATCATTTGCCTTCATCGGCTCGGGCGCATGACCCGTTCTGCACCATGCGCCGGAGCTTGAGGACGGTTGAGCCGAGTTGGAGAAGCGGAGTGGAGCATGCAGATGAAAAAACCGTTTAACCGCCGGTCGTCCGCTGCCGAATGGGCGGTGACGTGGAGCGTTTTTTTTCACCGGCTTGTTGATCATGTCGGGCGGGATCGCCCTCATGATCCGTGCGAACCTGGGCGCATCGCCCTGGGACGTCTTTCATATCGGATTATATAAACATTTCGGTTTGACGATCGGCACGTGGTCCATTATCGTCGGACTTGTGATCATTTTGTCGACGTGTCTTTTGACGCGGACTTGGCCGCAAGCGGGCGCGCTGTTGAACATGGTTCTCGTCGGCCTTTTTATCGACGCGTTTTTGGCCGTCATCGATACGCCCGCCACGCTGGCGGGGCGCTGGGTCATGCTCGGCGCCGGCATATTGGTGAACGGCGTCGGCATCGCCTTTTATATCGCCGCCGACAAAGGCGCCGGACCAAGGGATACGCTCATGCTTTATTTGACGGAAGTGACCGGATGGAGCATCGCGACGATCCGCCGCCTGCTCGAGGCAGGCGCGCTCGTGTGCGGTTGGCTCATGGGCGGCCCTGTGTCATTCGGTACCGTTGTTTTTGCTCTTACCATCGGAACGATGGTCGGAAGGTTTTTGCCGCCTTCCCGTCGGGTGGTCAAACGCTTGGTTTCTTATGCGCAGGGGAGCGGCGGAAGCGAACATTCCTTAGCATTGATGGCAGAGCGAGGTGCTGTTCTTGAAGATTTCAACCAAGGGACGATACGGCCTCACCATTATGATGGCCCTTGGCCACCATTACGGTAAAGGACCTTTATCTTTAAAAACGATCGCCGATGAAAACGGCTTATCCGAGCATTATTTGGAACAACTGATCGGACCGCTCCGGAACGCCGGCCTTGTCAACAGCATCCGAGGCGCTTACGGCGGCTACGTGTTGGCCCGCAAACCCGAGGATATCACGACGGCGGACATCATCCGCGTTTTGGAAGGGCCGATCCAGCCGGTCGAGATCATGGACGACGACGATCCCGCGAAACGGGAGCTGTGGATCAAAATTCGCGATGCGGTCAAGGAAGTATTGGAAAGCACGACGCTGGCCGATCTCATCCATTTTGAGAGCGGCAAATACGTTCAGGATCCGGAAATGTTTTATATTTAAATTAAATATGGACGGGTTGTGCCGATCCTTAAAACATCCAGCGGTGATTAAAAAGAGAGAACGGCCGCTGAACGGATATGATGATGTTGGCCTCTCACTAAAATTTGCATGATGGGGCATTGGACTCGATCGTGACGGAGATGGGTTGGAACATCCCACCGGTTGTGGAGGAAGTGAAAAATGATGGAACCTATATATTTGGATCATGCCGCGACGACGCCGACGCATCCCGAGGTCATTGACCGGATGGTTTCGGTCTATCGCGAAGCGTTCGGCAATCCGTCGAGCGTCCATAGCTTTGGAAGGAAAGCCCGCCGCCTCGTCGATGAAGCGCGGGAAGCGATCGCCCGTTCCATCGGAGCGTCCCCGAAAGAGATCGTCTTTACGAGCGGCGGGACCGAATCCGACAACATGGCGATCATCGGCGCGGCGTACGCGAAAAAAGAGCAAGGCCGGCACATCATTACGACGAAAGTTGAGCATCACGCCGTTTTAAATACGTGCCGAGCCTTGGAAAAACAAGGTTTTACAGTTACTTATCTGGACGTGGATCGCGCCGGGCGTGTGGACGTGGAAGCGTTGCGCCGGGCGCTGCGCGACGACACCATTCTTGTCACCATTATGTACGGCAACAACGAAGTCGGCACGCTCCAACCGATCGCGGCCATCGCGGAGCTGTTAAAGGGACGCGATGTGCTCTTCCATACGGATGCGGTTCAAGCCTTCGGCACGGAGGCGATTGACGTGCGGACGCTGGGCGTCGATCTCTTGTCGATGACCGCCCATAAAATCAACGGACCGAAAGGCATCGGCTTTTTGTACGTCCGCGAAGGCGTCCGCCTCGTCCCGTACCAACATGGCGGCGAACAGGAACGCAAACGGCGGGCGGGCACGCATAACGTCCCCGGGATCGTCGGCCTGCAAAAGGCTTTGGAAATCGCCGACGCGGAGCGCGAGCAGCGCGTCCGCCATTATCGCGCGCTCCGCGACGTCTTGTTATCCACCTTGGAGGAAAGAGGGGTCCGCTTCGCCGTCAACGGCGATCCGGACGGCGGCTTGGCGCATATTGTCAATCTCTTTTTCCCGGGCACGAACGTCGAGACGCTCCTCACCGCTCTCGATCTGTCTGGCGTCGCGGTTTCAAGCGGCTCGGCGTGCACCGCGGGATCGGTGGACCCCTCCCATGTGTTGACGGCGATGTTCGGAGCGGAATCGGAAGAAGCAAAAAGCTCGATTCGCGTGAGCTTCGGGCTTTATAATACGGAAGAGCAAGTCAAAAAAGCGGCGAACATCATCGCCGAAACCGTGGGGCGGATGGTCTCTGGAGCATAACGCTATCATGGCGTTTTGTTCACGGGGCGGATCTTCACCCCGCCCATCGGTTGGTTATATAGAAAAATGCCAGATTAGGAAACGAAGGAGGTGGGCCGGATGGCCAAAGCTCGCGTGGTCGTCGGGATGTCGGGCGGCGTGGATTCGTCGGTCGCGGCGCTCCTCTTAAAACAACAAGGGTATGATGTCGTCGGCATCTTCATGAAAAACTGGGACGATACCGATGAAAACGGCGTGTGCACGGCGACGGAAGATTTTGAAGACGTCGCCCGCGTCGCGGGCCAAATCGGCATTCCCTATTATGCGGTGAATTTTGAAAAGGAATATTGGGATAAGGTGTTCACTTATTTTCTCGACGAATATAAGGCCGGGAGAACGCCGAATCCCGATGTCGTCTGCAATAAAGAAATCAAATTCAAGGCGTTTCTCGATCACGCCTTTTCCCTCGGAGCCGATTACGTCGCCACCGGCCATTATGCGCGGATCGACCGCAAAGACGGGCGCGTCCGGCTGTTGCGCGGGGCCGACGAAGGGAAAGACCAATCGTACTTTTTGAACCAGCTGACGGAAGAACAATTGGCCAGAGTGCTGTTTCCGCTCGGGGATCTGAAGAAAACCGACGTGCGGCGGATCGCCAAGGAGTACGGATTGGCAACGGCCGACAAAAAGGACAGCACGGGCATTTGTTTCATCGGCGAGCGCAATTTTAAAGAATTTTTGAGCCGTTATTTGCCGGCGCAGCAAGGCGAAATTTATACCATTGACGGCGAATATAAAGGCGTGCACGACGGGCTGATGTACTATACGAACGGACAACGCCAAGGGCTCGGCATCGGCGGGCCCGGCGGACCGTGGTTTGTGTGCGGCAAGGACTTGGAAAACAACATTTTGTACGTGGCGCCGGCCGATCATGAGGCGTTGTATTCCGAAGGCTTGCTGGCGGAAAACGTCAATTGGATCAACGGGGCGCCCGGCAAAACCTTTGAATGCACGGCAAAATTCCGCTATCGCCAACCCGATCGCCGCGTGACGGTGACGGTGGAAGACGGCGGCCGCGCCAAAGTGTTGTTTAAAGAACCGCAAAAAGCCGTGACCCCCGGTCAAGCCGTCGTTTTTTATGACGGAGACGTTTGTCTCGGCGGGGGCACCATCAGCCTGATCAAGCAAAAAGCCTATCATGAAAAACTCGATTTTGTCCGGCCGGCGATATGACAACGGACCGCGGCGGGATACCGCCGCGGTTTTTTACGTGATGGACCAAGCCGCGCGGCCGGCGATTCCGAACGCATGCCGGACCCGAATCAAAGGCGATGCGCGCGGAACCCCAATGCTTAACGTTTCCAGTCCCCCTTAATGCCGCGTCGTTTCATCACACGGGCGGCCGGGCAATTGAGAATTCGTTTTTCATTGAATCCCCCTCTCCATCAAAAAAATTTCCTACTTGATAGCTGTGGGATCACGACAAATTTCATGAAGCGGCGAAATCAACATCAGAAGATTCGGCGCCACTCCAAAGAAAGCGCGGTTTCTGATATACTTAACGCAGACTAAAGTATGGATCGGGAAGAATGTCTCTTCCGCGCGTCCGATGGCCTTTACGCCATCCGTTTCGGTGCGGCCTGCGCTTCTCGCTCCGGACGCGGTCGAAAAGCCGAAAGCCAGTCCATGAGGCGGCGTCTCCTCCGGAGCCGTCCGTTCGGGCTTATGTTTGAACGCCGCCCGTTGCGCTGCCTATTCATTCGGTTTGCGGCTTCAAGCCGCCATGGATGAACGCTTGCCGAATGGCCAAACGGCCCGCCGGCGGCGTTCATCGCTGCCATGAGGCAATGGGGTTGGCCTCTTCCGGAAGTCTGTGAATCGGTCTCCCCTCATCAAAATGCATCACTACTATTTTGTTCGGTCGAAGGAAGCGAATGACGATGAGCGATCAATCGGCATTGGACTTGTTTGCCGAGGAAAAAAAATATATCAAAGGGATCCCGGAGCGCATCATCTTTCACAATGACGACAACGCCTATACGGTATTGCGGGTGAAGATCGAGGAAACGAACGAAAACATTGACGAAAAAGACATCATCGTCTGCGGATATTTTCCCGTCATCCATCTGCACGAAAGCTATCAATTTTTCGGACAGGTCAAACTGCATCCGCGCTACGGCAAACAATTCGAAGCCGATCAGTTTCGCAAGCTTCTCCCGCAATCCAAAGCCGGCATCGTCCAGTACTTGTCCGGTGATCTCTTTCCGGGCATCGGAAAGAAAACCGCCGAAGCGATTGTCGAGGCCCTCGGCGAGGCGGCGATTTCCAAGATCTTGAACGATCGCAACGCGCTGAATGACGTCCCAAAGTTGTCAAAGGAAAAAGCGGATCAAATCTACGAGACGCTCATCGAACATCAGGGTTTGGAAAAAGTCATGATCGCGCTTTCCGACTACGGCTTCGGCCCGCAATTGTCGATGAAAATTTATCAGGTTTACAAAAACCAAGCGATCGACATCATCAACGAAAACCCGTACCGCCTCGTCCATGACGTTGAGGGCATCGGGTTTCATCGCGCCGATGAACTCGGGAAAATGCTGGGGCTTGCGGCGGATAGCCCTGAGCGGATTCAAGCCGGCGTATTGTTTTGGCTGAACGAACGGGCGATGAACGACGGCCACGTCTATATGCCTCTTGAGGAAACGTTGGACGGGGCGGGGCGGTTGTTGTCGACGAAAGAAGGAACGGTCGACGAAGCCGCCATCATCCGGGAGATTGAATATCTCGAAGAAGAAGGAAAACTCGTCGTCGACGATGGGGCGGTTTATTTGCCGTCTCTCTACTATGCGGAAAAAGGGCTGGTCACGAGCATTAAAAAGCTGTCTGAACAAAAAGATTTTGAGCGGTCGTTTTCCGAAAGCGAATTTTTAGAAGCCCTTGGCTCCCTCGAAGAGCGCCTCGGCATCCAGTACGCGCCGTCGCAAAAAGAGGCGATCCGTGCCGCCCTGACTTCACCGCTCATGATTTTGACCGGCGGACCGGGCACGGGCAAGACGACGGTCATTAAAGGCATCGTCGAGGTGTATGCGGAATTGAACGGGCTGTCGCTCAATCCCAAGGACTACGACGATGACCGCCCGTTTCCGATCGCGCTCTGTGCGCCGACGGGAAGGGCCGCCAAGCGGATGAACGAGTCGACCGGGCTGCCGGCGACGACGATTCACCGATTGCTGGGATGGCGCGGCGCCCAGGGCGGTTTCGAACATGATGAAGACCATCCGATTTCCGCGCGCCTTGTCATCATCGATGAAATGTCCATGGTCGACATTTGGCTCGCCAATCAATTGTTTAAATCGCTCGCCTTGCCGACGCAGGTCGTCATCGTCGGCGATGAAGACCAATTGCCGTCGGTCGGCCCCGGCCAGGTGCTGAACGATCTCTTGCAATCGGGCGCCATCCCGACGATCCGTTTGACCGACATTTATCGTCAGGCCCAAGGCTCCTCGATCGTCGAGCTCGCCCACAGCATTAAAAACGGCGTCGTGCCGGATGACCTGTGCGAGCCGAAGGAAGACCGCCGCTTCTTTGAATGCAAACAAGCGCAGATCGTCGATGCCGTCATGCAAGTCTGCCAAAACGCCTTAAAAAAAGGGTATACCGTGCGCGACATCCAGGTGCTCGCCCCGATTTACAAAGGCAACGCGGGGGTCGATGCCCTCAACGCGGCGCTGCAAAATTTGTTTAACCCGCCCGATGACCAAAAACGGGCGCTCGAATACGGCGACAAAACGTTCCGGGTCGGTGATAAAGTCCTTCAGCTCGTCAACAATCCGGAAGAGAACGTGTTTAACGGTGACATCGGCGAGGTCGTCGCGGTCTTTCGGGCGAAGGAAACCGTGGAAAAAGAAGATCAGCTCGTCGTGTCGTTTGACGGCCATGAAGTGAGATACTTAAAACGCGATTTGAATCAATTGACGTTGGCTTACTGTTGTTCCATCCATAAATCGCAAGGGAGCGAATTTCCGATCGTCGTTCTCCCCGTCGTCAAGGGGTATCACCGCATGTTGCGGCGCAACTTGATTTATACCGCCGTCACGCGCAGCAAGGCGTATTTAATTCTTTGCGGCGATCCGTCCGCATTCGCTTATGCCGTCGGCCAGGCCGGCGTCGACCGCCGCTATTCGCGGCTAAAGGACAAGCTCGCCGATCGCTTGGCGTCTCCATCATCTGATTTCGCGTTTCCGGATGGCGAAGCTTTTCCGGACGACGATGAGGCGGCCGCGTTCGAGGACGAGGCGTTTCCGTACGTTGCGCCGAACTTTCCGTCCTCGTGAGCCCTTGACGGCCATGATCCCTGTTTTTTCGGGCAGATCATGAATGAGCGGTAAAGCGTGGTATGAATCCCAGATGGATTGGACAGGATGGGATCTGAGGTGAAAACGATGAACTGCCCGAATTGCAAAGGAAAAAATCTTGGGAAGATCGGCGTCAATCAATATTATTGTTGGGACTGCTTCGTTGAACTGTCCCTTTCCAAAGGGAAAATCTCGCTCGCCCAGATTGAAGAAGACGGTACGCTGACGGACCTCAACGATTTGTTCGAAGAAAGCGAACTCCGCATCGAATCGCCCGGAACGGCTTAACGCGCCGCCTTCCGGGCGATTCGATTACCCGCCGCCTTCCGCCGTGATTGAAGCGGCCGAATTTGTCGCAAGATAAGGGCGGAGGGATTGATTATGACCAAATGGACGGCGCTCCCGTGGCTTAAGATCCTGGCGATACTCCTTCTCTTGTTTTTGAACTGTTGGATTGCGCTGAAATTGTTTCCTTATGTCGGCCATGCGCTCGGCTATCTTCTCAAAGTGCTCGCCCCGTTTCTCATCGCGGTTTTTATCGCCTATCTTCTGCACCCTTTGGTCGAGGGGCTGCACCGCCAGGGAATCGCGCGGTTGCCCGCGATCGCCATTATTTATATATTGTTTTTCGGCACGGTCATTTACGCCGGCATAAAAGGGACGCCGATCTTCATCAAGGAACTCAAAAGCTTTGCCAAGCAGGCGCCGGAATTGTCGGAAATGTACCGCGATCACGTCAATCGCTTTTATTACGCGACGTCGGACTGGCCGGAAACGGTTCATGACCATTTCGACCGGCTCGTCGCCTCTTTGGAAGCGGGATTGAACCGCATCGTCCGCAAGATCGTCGAAACGATCCAATGGCTGTTTCGTTCCGCTTTTACGATCCTGCTCATTCCTTTTATCGTCTTCTATCTCTTGAAGGATTATGAACGGATCAAGGCATGGCTCGTTCGCTTGACGCCGCAGAGGTGGCGGGAGCCGGCGCGCGCACTGATTCGGGACGTCGACCTGTCGCTCGGCAGCTACATCCGCGGGCAACTTTTAGTCTGTTGCGTCCTCGGGGGCGTGGCTGCCGTCGGTTTATGGCTGTTGGGCATTCCTTATGCCATTCTTCTCGGCTCGTTTATCGGCATCACGGATATCATTCCGTATTTCGGACCGCTCCTCGGCGCCGTGCCGGCGGTGTTCATCGCCGTGACGGTTTCCGTCAAACAGGCGATTTTCGTCGTTTTGCTCATCGCCG
Source organism: Caenibacillus caldisaponilyticus (assembly GCF_002003465.1). Classification (GTDB taxonomy): domain Bacteria; phylum Bacillota; class Bacilli; order Bacillales; family Sporolactobacillaceae; genus Caenibacillus; species Caenibacillus caldisaponilyticus. Next base: position 44,190 of record NZ_BDDQ01000009.1, read on the forward strand.
TTCTCCAATTTCTTGAAGGCAACGTCATCAGCCCGCTCATCGTCGGAAAGAGCGTGCACATCCATCCGATCGTCATCATGCTTTCGCTCGTCATCGGAGGAGACGTCGCGGGCGTGGTCGGCATGCTGCTTTCCGTGCCCGTTTTCGTCACGCTTCGCGTATTCGTTCGACATTTTTGGCATTATTACAAGAAAAAAATTGACAACCGTGAACCCTCTCATCTATAATGACGGCATGAAAAATGAAAACGATGATGGAGCGAACCGCCGGATGGTCGCGAGGCCAGAGAGGGTTTTCCGAGGCTGGAAGAAAACCCACGTGCGACATCTGCGGAAGCCACTCCGGAGTGCAGCTAATCCCTGCCGGTATTGCGCCGTTATCGCTAACGAGGTGATAAGCCTTGTCCGCCTTCGGCCGACAGGCTTATAACCAGGGTGGTACCGCGTGAGAACAGCCTCTCGTCCCTGAATGGACGGGGGTTTTTTATTTTCAACAAGCAATCCTCTTAAATCCTTCATTATGTTCGGGAGGGAATGCCAATGAAAACGCTCAGTTCAAAAGACGTCAGAAACATGTTTCTGGATTTTTTCAAACAAAAAGGGCATAAGGTGGAGCCGAGCGCATCGCTCATTCCGGTGGACGACCCGTCTCTCCTTTGGATCAACAGCGGCGTCGCCACGCTGAAAAAGTATTTTGACGGCCGCGTCGTTCCGGACAATCCAAGAATCGTGAACGCCCAGAAGGCGATCCGGACGAACGACATAGAAAACGTCGGTTATACGGCCCGCCACCACACCTTTTTTGAGATGCTCGGCAACTTTTCGGTCGGGGATTATTTCAAGAGGGAAGCGATCCACTGGGCGTGGGAATTTCTGACCAGCCCGGATTGGATCGGGTTCGATCCGGATCGGTTGTCCGTGACCATCCATCCGGAAGACGATGAAGCCTACGAGATCTGGCATAAAGAAATCGGGATACCGGATGAGCGGATTGTTCGTCTGAAGGAAAATTTCTGGGACATCGGCGAAGGGCCGTGCGGGCCGAACTCGGAAATCTTTTACGACCGCGGCCCGGAATTCGGGGACGATCCGAACGATCCGGAGCTGTATCCCGGCGGGGAAAACGAGCGTTATCTTGAAGTGTGGAATCTCGTGTTCTCCCAATACAACCACAATCCGGACGGCAGCTATACCCCGCTGCCGAAGAAAAACATCGATACCGGCATGGGACTTGAGCGGATGTGCTCCATTCTTCAAAACGGCAAAACCAATTTCGACACCGATCTGTTCCTGCCGATCATCGAAAAAATCGAGACCATCTCCGGGCGCCGCTACGGAAACGACGCCGAAGCGGACACCGCTTTTAAGGTGATCGCCGACCACGTTCGCGCCGTCACTTTTGCGATTTCCGATGGCGCGCTGCCTTCGAACGAAGGGCGCGGTTATGTTCTGCGCCGCTTGATCCGTCGCGCGGTCCGTTTTGCGATGGAAATCGGCATCAACCGGCCGTTCATGTACGAGCTCGTCCCCGTCGTTGCGGAGATCATGGGTGATTTCTACGAAAACCTGAAGAACAACACCGCCTTTGTGCAAAAGATCATCCGTTCGGAGGAAGAGCGTTTCCACGAAACCTTGCATGAAGGCATCGCGATTTTACAAGAAGTCATCGCCAAGGCGAAAGAAGAAGGAAAAACACAAATTTCCGGCGTCGACGCCTTCAGGCTGTACGATACATTCGGGTTTCCGGTCGAATTGACGGAAGAATACGCGCAGAAGGAAGGGCTGTCCGTCGACATGGCCGCCTTCGAGCAAGAATTGGAGGCGCAAAGGGAGCGGGCGAGAAGCGCGCGCCAAGACGTCGATTCCATGCAGGTGCAAAACAACACGCTGCGCGAAATCAAGGAAGAAAGCCGGTTCATCGGTTACGAACAACATGAGGCCGATGTGAAAATCACCGTCATCATCAAGGAGAACGAACGGATTGACACCGCCCGTGCCGGGGAAGAGATCAAAATCATGCTCGATCAAACCCCGTTTTACGCGGAAAGCGGCGGACAGATTGCCGATATCGGCACGCTGGAGAACGAAACCGCCGAGCTCCGCATTAAAGACGTGCAAAAAGCGCCGAACGGACAACACCTGCATACCGCCGTCGTCCAACGCGGCGAAGTGCGGACGGGCGACGCCTTTACGGCGAAAATCGACCGCGACCGCCGCGCCGATACGGAGAAAAACCATTCGGCGACCCATTTGCTCCATCAGGCTTTAAAAGATGTTCTCGGCCAACACGTCAACCAAGCGGGCTCGCTTGTCGCTCCGGATCGCCTGCGCTTCGACTTTTCGCATTACGCGAAAGTCACCGACGAGGAGCTGGAGCGGATCGAAGCGATCGTCAACGAAAAAATTTGGGCGTCCTTGCCCGTGACGACCATGCAAATGGGCCTTAAGGAAGCGAAAGCCATGGGCGCGATGGCGCTGTTCGGCGAAAAATACGGCGAGATCGTCCGCGTCGTTAAAATCGGCGACTACAGCTTGGAGCTTTGCGGAGGCTGCCATGTGCGCAATACAGCCGAAATCGGCCTCTTCAAAATCGTGTCGGAATCCGGCATCGGGGCGGGCACGCGCCGCATCGAAGCGGTCACGGGCAAACACGCCTTCCAATTGCTCAATCAGCGCCTGAAAGAAATGCGCGCGCTCGCCGAATCGCTGAAGACGAACTTGGACGGCATCCCGGATCGCATCGAAGCGCTGCGCGCACAAATTCGCGAATTGGAAAAGGAAAATGCTTCGCTTACGGCGAAATTAGGAAATGCGCAAATCGATGAACTGAAAAAAACGCGTCCGCGTGGTATCCGGCGTGCCTGTTCTCGCGGAAAAAGCGGAAGGAGTGGACATGAACGGGCTGCGCGCGATGGTTGACCGGTTAAAAAATACGCTCGAATCGGGTATTATGGTATTAGCATCCGCAGAGTCCGGTAAAGTGAACATCATTTGCGGTGTGACGAAGGATCTGGTCGAGAAGGGCTTTCACGCCGGTCAATTGGTGAAAGAGGTCGCCAAGCTTTGCGGCGGCGGCGGAGGCGGTCGGCCCGACATGGCCCAGGCGGGGGGCAAAGATCCCAAAGGGCTCGACAAGGCGTTGGCTTTTGTGACAGAATGGGTTAAAGAAAAAGCGTGACGGACGTTCAACCGCGTGCGGGGCGATACCCGACGGCCGGGCGTATCAAGAGACATTTCATGTTGCGAGGGGAGACCTGCAATGGACAAGACGATGAAGTTCAATTTCCACGATGATCCGGATCGCCAAGACATCAAGGACGTCTTGTTAAGGGTATATCAAGCGCTGCAAGACAAAGGCTACAATCCGATCAACCAAATCGTCGGCTATTTGCTTTCGGGCGATCCGGCCTACATTCCCCGCCACCAAGACGCGCGCAATTTGATCAGAAAGATTGAGCGCGACGAAATCATAGAAGAGCTTGTCACCACATACCTTGAAAAACATTGCAAGGATGGATTCGGCAGATGAAGCACGGGGATTTCCGGCCATGAGAATCATGGGATTGGATTACGGATCGAAAACCGTCGGCGTGGCGGTCAGCGATGCGCTGGGACTCACGGCGCAAGGCATTGAAACGATCCGTTACGAGCAACATAAGAAACACGAGCTTTTTCAACGGCTGGAAGCGTTGATCAAACAGTACGGCGTGGAGCGTCTCGTTGTCGGTTTGCCCAAAAACATGAACGGTTCGGTCGGCGAACGCGGCCGGGAAAGCGCCGCGTTTGCCGATCAATTGAAAAAGCGCTTCGGGTTGCCCGTTGAATTGTCCGATGAACGGTTGACGACCATGGCGGTGGAACGCATGCTCATCGATGCCGACGTCAGCCGCGGCAAGCGAAAAAAAGTCATCGACAAGATGGCGGCCGTGTTGATTTTACAAAATTATTTAGATCAAATGAGAAACGGAGTGGCGCCGCAATGACACATGAAGAACAAGAACGCATCATCATCCCGGATGAAAACGGCGAGGAACACCTTTTCGACATCCTCTTTACGTTTGACGTTGAGCAAACCGGACGCTCCTACATGGTGGTGAAGCCTGTCGAAGCCCCCGAGGACGACGATGACGAATATGAAGAAGTGTTTGGTTTCCGTTATGAAGAAACCGATGGCGAGTTCAGCTTATATCCCATCGAAACCGATGCGGAATGGGATATGGTTGAAGAGATGCTGAACACGTTTACCACGGAAGACATCTGATTTCTCCCCCCGTCAATCCGGCGGCTTTTCCTTAGGGAAGCCGCCTTTTTGTGGTCGAATGCAGGGGACGAGCTTAAAGGGGCGATGGCGCCGGCTTCTTTTTCCCAATCCGCTCTTATAAGAAGCAGATGCTGATCCGACATTTCAGCGCATATATCGACAGAGCGGCGTCTTATAGTATAATGATCGTGGGAAATTGAAAGGAGCGTCGCCATTGTCACAAACGAATGATCGGTGGAACCAATGGATGGAACAGAGCGAAGAGGCCCGGCTCGTCAGGCGCATCGCCGCCGTTGTGGTGAGCGCGGTTCTTGTCCTGATCGTCGCGGGCGGATTGTTTGCCACTTACTACGTTCAGCGCGCGCTAAAACCGCTTAATGCCGACAGCAAACAACAAAAGGTCGTCACGATCCCGACCGGGTCGTCCGCTGCTGAGATCGGGAGGATTTTAAAGGATAAAGGCATTATCCGCAACGCGACCGTTTTTCGTTTTTATTGCAAGTATAAGAATGAACATGATTTTAAAGCGGGCGTCTATCGGCTTTCGCCTTCGATGTCGATCGATCAAATCATCAAGGCGATCGAATCCGGCCGAACCTATGCCGGCGCCGGATTGACGCTCACCATTCCTGAAGGGCTTTGGGTGGAAGACATTGCCGCGCGGATCGCGGCGAAGACGAAATACTCCAAGGATGAAATCTTGAATGTGATGAAGGACCGCGCTTATATTAAAACCCATTTCATGAAGGATTACCCGTTTTTAAACGACGTTATTCTCGATAAACAGATCAAATATCCGCTGGAAGGATATTTGTTCCCGGCGACGTATCGATTTACAAAGAAAAATCCGAGCATCGATGAAATCATTAAACAGATGTTGGACAAGACCCAGGCGGTGCTGGGCAAATATCAGGATGACATCGCAAACAGCCGATTGGGTTCCGTCCACAAAGTGTTGACGATGGCGTCGCTCGTCGAAGCTGAGGCAAAAAACGACACCGATCGCAGGCTGATCGCCGGCGTCTTTTACAACCGGTTGAAAAAAGGCATGCCGCTCCAAAGCGACATGACCGCGCTTTATGCCGTCGGAAAAAGAAAAGCCCACGTCACGTTCAAAGACACGGGTCAATCTTCGCCATATAATACCTATTTGCACAAAAATCTCCCGGTCGGGCCGATCGACAATCCCGGCGAAGCGTCGCTAAGGGCCGTCCTTCATCCGACCCCGTCCGACTATCTCTACTTCTACGCCCGTCCGAACGGGGAGATTCTCTATGCCAAGACGCTCAAAGAACATCAGGCGAACATAAAAAAATATAAAAAGGAATGGGCAAAATTGAAAGAGGAGTGACCGGGCGGGTCGCCCTCTTCTTTTAACGCGGTCCCGTTGCATCGGTGCCCACCTTGGTTCGGAGGGAAGGATGGCTTCTTGGAAGAGGAAAGTTTAAATCGTTATCTCACGCGATTAAACGGCGGGGAGGCGAGCGGGTTGCAGGCGCTTGCGGAGGAAGCCCGGGCGGAAGGGATTCCGATCATGCAGCCCGAAGCGCTCGCCGTTCTCCTTTTGTGCATCCGCATGAAGCGGCCGAACACGATTCTGGAGATCGGGACCGCCATCGGTTATTCCGCCATCCAAATGGCGCTTGCCTCTGGCCGTGGCGCGAGGGTGGTCACCGTGGAACGCGATCCCATCCTCGCCGGTCGTGCGCGCGACAACGTGGCGCGCTTTAACCTGCAGGACGCGGTCGAGGTGATTGAAGGCGATGCGCTGGAGGCCGTCGAAGCCGTCCGCGTCCATGGCCCGTATGATTTCATCGTCATCGATGCCGGTAAAGGCCATTACAAGGAATTTTTTACGACCTACGCGGCCGGTCTCGTCCGGGGCGGCGTCGTGTTTTGCGACAATGTGCTGTTCCGCCGCCATGTGTTGAACCCGGAAGCGGCGCCGAAGCGGATTCGGCGGCTCGCCGCCAAAATGGACGCGTTTAACCGCTGGCTCGCCCGGCAACCGGGCTTTGATACCATGTTTTTGTCGGTCGGGGACGGCGTGTCCATCAGCATTCGCAAATAAACAAAGCAACCAAATAGAAAGGATTTTTTAAGCATGAAGAAAAAACCGATCATCATTGGGGTGGCCGGCGGTTCGGGTTCCGGCAAGACGACCGTGGCCAGGGAGATCTGCCGGCATTTTCCGGACCAATCCATCGCGGTGATCGAACAGGATGCATATTATAAAGCCCAAGATCATAAGTCAATGGAAGAACGGCTGAAAACGAATTACGACCATCCGTTCGCCTTTGATTGGGATTTATTGCTCGAGCACTTGAACAAGCTTCTCCGGTTCGAACCGATCAATAAACCGGTGTATGACTATACAGTCCATACAAGATCTGATAAAATAATTCCTATACAACCGAAAGATGTCATCATTTTGGAAGGCATCCTTATTTTGGAAGATCACCGGCTGCGTGATCTGATGGATATTAAAGTCTATGTCGATACCGATTCCGACCTGCGCATCATTCGCCGTCTCATGCGGGATACGCATGAGCGCGGGCGTTCGATGGATTCCGTTATCGAACAATATCTTTCCGTCGTCCGGCCGATGCACAACCAATTCATCGAACCGACCAAGAGGTATGCCGATATCATCATTCCGGAAGGCGGGCAAAACTCCGTGGCCATCGATTTGTTGGTGACCAAAATTCGCGCGATTTTAGGCGGATCCGAGCCGCAAGTCGTCCAATCGAATTGAAAAGATGAAACGAAAACGGTCTCATGGTTGGGACCGTTCAACGCTATTCGAAGACAAGGGAGTGTTAGGGTATGGCTGAGGAAAAAAAACATTACATGACCGCCGAAGGTAAACAAAAATTGGAACAAGAATTGGAATACCTCAAAACGGAAAGGCGCAAACAAGTCGTCGAGCGCATCAAAATCGCCCGCAGCTATGGCGACCTCTCGGAAAACTCGGAATATGACGCGGCGAAGGATGAACAGGCGTTTGTCGAATCGCGCATTCAACAGATCGAACAAATGATCCGCAACGCCATCATCATCGAAGAAGACGCCTCCAATCCGAATGTGGTCAATATCGGCAAGTCCGTCACCTTTAAAGAGCTGCCGGACGGTGAAGAAGAAACGTATACCATCGTCGGCAGCGCCGAGTCCGATCCGTTTGAAGGGAAAATTTCCAACGATTCCCCCATGGCGAAAAGCTTGATCGGCAAATCGGTCGGCGACGAAGTCGTCGTCCCGACGCCGGGCGGGGAGCTGCGCGTGAAAATACTCAAAGTGCAATAATGGTCTCTCGATAAAACCGCGGTTTCAGCCGCGGTTTTTCTATGGGATCAAGCTTCGATCGCCTTGTTTGGGAGCTGCGTTTATTTTTCGGCCCGGCCGGTTTGGCGATCGCTCCAACGGTCAACAATGGAGATGGGGTGATCGCGATGATCAAAAGGCGGATCGCCGTGGTCGGTGCGGCTTTATTGTGCACGGCGGCAATGCTCATCGTTCGTCTCGCGCAAATCCAACTTTTTGACACCGAAAGCTTTTCGAATGAAAAAATCAATCTCATCGACAAGAGCATTGAACAGCGGACGACCGCTTTTATCGTGGACGACGGCCGCGGCGTGATCGCCGACCGCAACGGCGAGATTCTGAATGTGAAAGAAAAAAAACGCCCTCATTTTGTTTCCGTTTTTAAAAAACGCGAGCTGGCCGGCGGACACCGTCGCCGCGATTTTAAACGTTCCCCGGTCGTCGCTGCTTTCCGCCGTTAAAAGCGCCGATAAACCCTTTGCCTTCAAGCGGGACGAATTAACTATCAGCGCGGCGCAGAAGGCGGCGATTAACCGGCTCAACGTCCCCGGTGTTCAAGTGCTGACCATTCGCTATCGGCCTGCGCGGTCGGCCTCTTTTGTGGTCGGTGCCGTCGGTGAAAATCCGGAGATCGTGCGCGCGAAATATCCGGACCTGCTGCGAAACGGCGGGCTTGATCCGACCGCCAAAGTCGGCATCATCGGATTGGAAAAGGCGTTCGACCCGTTTTTGTTGAGCACCCGTGAAAGCAAACTTCTGTATCATACGGCGGCGGGCGGCGCGCCCCTGTTCGGCGGCGGCGTCAAAATCAGCGGGGAGAGCGAAAGCGACGTTTATCCGTTAAAAGTGGTGACGACGCTCGATCGGAACATTCAAGAAATGGCGGAGCGGGAGATGGCGGCCGCGGGCATCACAAAAGGCGGGGTCGTCATTCTTGATGCGAACACGAGCGATTTGCTCGCGATGGCGAGCCGGCCGGAAATGGATCTGAAACATCCGTTTAAGCAGGAGAACTTGATGCTCGCGCCCGCCTTTCCGGGTTCGGTGTTCAAAATCGTGACGGCCGCGGCCGCGATCGAAAAAAACATTGTAAGCCCGACGGAGCATTTTAACTGCGATCAAAATCCGTACGGCACGGGCCGCAGCGACCGAACGCTCGGTACGCTGAACTTTGAGGAAAGTTTTTATCAAAGTTGTAACTACACGTTCGCCACGCTCAGCACGCAGATGATGGAGACCGATCCGAAGGTGCTTGACCGCTATGCCGCCAAGCTCGGATTGACCGAACCCGTCGGTTGGACGGGCGATGTCTATCGCCTGAAATCGTTTAAACACTTTCCCGATGAAGGCAAAAACACCATTTGGTTGAACGAGAGCGAACGCCAAGATCCGAAAGCGATCGCGCAAACCGCGATCGGCCAGCGCAACGTTAAACTCACCCCCCTCTCCGTCGCCAACATGATGGCCACCATTGCCCGCGGCGGGGAAAAATGGCAAGTGCGGGCGGCCACGGCGGTCGATTATCACAAGATGCCGGGCGTCTCTGTGGCCACGTTTCCCCATCAAAAAATGACGGGTGAGACGATCGAGCCGTATACTGCGATGCGCCTGCAAGCGCTGCTCAGAGGGGTCGTCAAGGATTCCAAAGGCACGGGGCATCGCCTGGCGGACGCCAAATATCCGATCGCCGGCAAATCGGGGACGGCCGAAACCGGCAGCACCCGCACGAATCAATGGTTTGCCGGTTACTTTCCCGCGGATCGGCCGAAATACGCGATGATCGTCGTCGATTTGCAAGGCGATGGCCAAAGCGCGAAAATCTATGAAGCCTACGAACGGCTCGTCAATGACCTCTATCAATACGATCACGGCGGGCGCTAAAAGCTTCAATCCGCGGGCGTCTTCGCCAATTTATGACCCCGCACTTTTTTGCGCCGGCTTTCGGCCATTCGGAATCACAAGATGACGCGCGCCGGCGGGGAAAATTTTGACGATCGGACAGGATAAACTTTGCTACTACGAATGATATGAAGATGATACAATCTTAGTATAGAGAAGTTCGAAGGGGGAGTTGTTTTGCCAAACCGTAACGATTTCCGTCCTTCTCGTTCGATAAGAAAAAAAGAGGAACGGTTGAATCGCTTCCTCAACTGGGCGATCACCGCGGTGATCGCTTGCATCTTGGCCGTAGGCGGATATCTTTTCGTATCCGTCTTGCATGCCCCGGCGGAACAGAAGGCTTCCGATTCGGCATCAACGAACGTTCAAAATAAATCGTCGAGCGATCAAAGCGGAAATACTCACGACAAAAAACACCAGGATGATCAAGGGGATCAAGCCGGCAACGCTTCGGGGAGCGTCGGGTCGGGTTCTTCTGACGGCGACCAGGCGTCCGGCGGCGATGAGGGTGCCTCCAACGACGGCGCCTATAATATGGAGGGAGGCGGCCCGCAAGGCCCTTGGCATCCGATCGGCACGGTTCAAAAAGAGCCGCACCATACCGACTACATCAAAGGTTCCGTCGATTGGAACGAACGGGTGAAGGCTTTGCTGTACGCCACCGGTTTGAGCGAAGACGATTACATTTTATGGCGGCTCGAAAACGGCGGGTCGCCGGACAAATCAAGAGGTGTGATCAGCTCCAAAGAAAATCCGGAGAAAAAATATGTCGTCTTGTTGCAATGGGTGACGGGCAAAGGCTGGAAGCCGATCAGCGTCACCATCCAATAAAACGTCCCCCGCACCGGGGGATTTTTTTGTCTTGTCATTTTCTTGCGGCCGCAGCGATTCGCCAAAGCGGGACGATGATGTGCAGTCCTGTCTATCCATCAGCGATGCGATAGTCCTGCAAGCGTTCATCCCAGCGCCGACAACCGCAAGGTGCCCTCCGCCCGCCGTTGCGAAATCCGTTCGCGGCGGCGACGCCTTGCTTTACCGAACGAAAGGTGAGGAAAAGCCCTTCTGCTTGGCAAAGAAAACTTTAATGTGGTACCGTTAGGGTGTCATTGAAATATTATTCCTATAAGAATACTAAGCATTAGCGTCGCTGGAGAGGAGGCGCCTTATGGGGCGTGAGTTTATCGAGATGTTTGATGAGTGGGCGGATACTTACGATCTCACCGTGAAGGGAGACGATGAAGAATACAAAGAGGTTTTCGAAAACTACGATCGCATTCTTGAGGAAGTGGCCCGGCGCGCCGAAGGGACGGTCGTTGAATTCGGCGTCGGCACCGGAAACTTGACGAAGCATTTGCTGAAACGAAATCTAAAGGTGTACGGCATCGAACCGTCCGCGCGCATGCGAGGGAAGGCCAAACACAAATTTCCCCATTTGGAATTGTATGAAGGGGATTTTTTGAACTTTCCGCTTCTGGATCGCCGCGTGGACACGATCGTCAGCTCTTATGCGTTCCATCACTTGACCGATGAAGAAAAAGACCGCGCGATCGCCTTGTATGGTCAATGGCTCCCCGAAGGTGGTAAGATTATTTTTGCGGATACGCTCTTCGAGAATGAAAGCGAAAAGCGGAACATTTTAGATCGGGTGAAACAACAGGGGTACTCCCGGTTGCTGCACGATCTGGAGACCGAGTATTATCCGCTGAAAGCGACGTTGGCCGATCTGTATGCGAAAAACGGCTTTACCGTTCAATTTACGCCGCTCAATCGCTACGTTTGGCTGACGGAAGCCGAAAAAAGAAAAAAGAACGGATAGGGAGGCAAATTCATGAAAATCGGCCTCATCGGAGCCATGGATGAAGAAATTGAACTGCTGAAAAGCAGCATGGAAAACTTACAAAGCGATCGGGTGGCGCAAACCCAGATTTTTTCAGGGCGAATCAACGACGTGGACGTCGTGCTTTTAAAATCGGGGATCGGAAAAGTGAACGCGGCGCTCGCGACGACGATTCTGATCGAGCGCTACCGGCCCGATTTTGTCATCAACACGGGGTCGGCCGGCGGTTTTGACCAATCGCTTGAAGTCGGGGATGTCGTCATCTCTACGGAAGTGCGCCATCATGACGTGGATGTGACGGCGTTCGATTATGAATACGGCCAAGTACCGAACATGCCGGCGGCGTTTACCGCCGACCCTTATTTGGTCGGCGTCGCCGAAAGAGCGGCGGCGAAGCGGCTCGGCGCGCGGAACGTGGTAAAAGGGCTGATCGCCACCGGCGATTCCTTCATGGCCGACGAAGGGCGCGTCCGGTTCGTCAAGTCCAAATTTCCCGAGTTGAAAGCCGGAGAAATGGAAGCGGCGGCCGTTGCCCAAGTGTGTTACCAATTCGGGACGCCGTTCGTCATCATCCGGTCGCTGTCGGATATCGCCGGCAAACATGCCGATGTCCTGTTCGACCAATTTTTGCATACCGCCGCGAAACATTCCGCGGAGCTGATCATATCTATGATTGAGGAGATGAAGGAACATGGCGGAAAAAATGAACGTTGAAAGCTTCAATCTGGACCATACGAAGGTCAAAGCGCCTTACGTTCGCCTCGTCGACGTCATCGAAGGGGCGCACGGTGACAAAATCTACAAATACGACATCCGCTTTTGCCAACCGAATAAAGAGCATATGGACATGCCTGCGCTCCATTCCCTTGAACATCTCATGGCGGAAAACATCCGCAATCATTTGGAGAACGTCATCGACCTCAGCCCGATGGGGTGCCAGACCGGCTTTTACCTGTCCGTCTTCAATAATGAAAGCTATGATGACGTTCTTCGCGCCATTGAGCAAACGCTGAACGACGTCCTGAATGCGACGGAAGTGCCCGCCGCCAATCCCGTTCAATGCGGCCGGGCCGAAAGCCATGACCTCGAGGGCGCCAAAGCGCTGGCGGAAAAAATGCTGGCCGCAAGAGGCGAATGGCACCAAATCTTTGCGGAGTGAAGGGATGGCGATGGAATACTACCGCAATGTCCATGAACTGATCGGCCGGACGCCGCTTGTCGAAATCACGCGCTTCCCGCTTCCCGAGGGCGTTCGCCTCTTCGCCAAACTGGAATTTTACAACCCCGGCGGGAGCGTCAAAGACCGGCTCGGGCAAGAACTCGTCCGTGAAGCTTTAGAGAGCGGAAAGCTCTCCGAAGGCGGGACGATCGTGGAGCCGACGGCCGGCAATACCGGCATCGGTCTGGCGCTGGCCGCCCTTGGAAAAAATATTAAGGTCATTTTTTGCGTTCCTGAGAAGTTCAGCATCGAAAAACAGGAAATCATGAAAGCGCTCGGCGCTCAAATCGTTCATACGCCGACGGAGGAAGGCATGGAAGGCGCGATCCGGAAAGCGAAAGCCCTCGTTCAGGAGATACCGGGCGCCTACATGCCGGGGCAGTTTGAAAATCCCGCCAACCCGAAAACATATTATAAAACCCTTGGTCCGGAAATTTGGGAACAAACGGACGGAAAAGTCAGCGTGTTCGTCGCCGGCGCCGGTTCCGGCGGCACCTTTATGGGGACGGCGGAATTTTTGAAAGAACAAAATCCGCGGATCAAGACGGTCATTGTCGAACCCGAAGGCTCGATTTTAAACGGCGGCTCGCCGGGATCGCATCGGACGGAAGGCATCGGCATGGAATTTTTGCCGCCGTTTATGGATCGCCGCTACTTCGACGCCATCCATACCATACCGGATGACGATGCGTTTCGCATGGTCCGGGAATTGGCGAGACGGGAAGGGCTACTCGTCGGCAGCTCTTCCGGCGCCGCGTTTGCTGCCGCCCTTAAGGAAGCGGAGGTCGCCGAACCCGGTGCGATCATCGTGACGGTTTTCCCGGATTCATCCGACCGCTACATCAGCAAAAAAATCTTTGAAGGAGGCATTTAAAGGCATGAAGCCGAAGACGAAAGTCATTCATGCGGGAATCACGGGGGACGCGACCACCGGCGCCGTCACCGTGCCGATCTATCAGACAAGCACTTATGAACAGGATGCGGCCGGCGTTCATCGCGGTTATGAATATTCCCGGACGAAAAACCCGACGCGCGCCGCGCTCGAAGAACTGATCAAAGATCTTGAAAACGGCGAGGCGGGGTTTGCGTTCGCCTCCGGCATGGCGGCGATCACTTCCGTCATGATGCTGTTTAATGCCGGCGATCACGTCGTTTTGACGGATGATGTCTACGGCGGCACCTTCCGGGTCATGACAAAGGTGCTCAATCGCCTCGGTTTGGAAGCCACGTTCGTCGACACGAGCGATCCGGACAATGTGAAGCGGTCCATCCGCTCCAACACCCGGGCGATCTATGTGGAAACGCCCACCAATCCTTTGTTGAAGATCACCGATCTTCGCGCCATGAGCGCGATCGCCCGCGAACACCAACTGTTGTTCATCGTCGACAACACGTTCAGCACGCCGTACTGGCAGCAGCCGCTTGACCTCGGCGCGGACATCGTGATCCACAGCGCGACGAAGTACATCAGCGGCCACAGCGATGTCGTCGCCGGTTTGGCCGTTGTCAAGACCAAGGAATTGGCCGAACGCTTGCATTTCATTCAAAATTCCGCGGGGGCGGTGCTCGGCCCGCAGGATGCTTATCTCTTGATCCGCGGCATCCGTACGCTTGCGCTGCGCATGGAAGCGCACGAAGCGAACGCCCGCGCCATCGCCGAATATTTGAACGGACATCCGAAGGTCAAGAAGGTGTATTATCCCGGTCTGTCGACGCATCCGGGGCATGACATCGCCAAGCGCCAAGCGGCGGGGTTTGGCGGCATGATTTCTTTCGACGTCGGAAGCGGCGAAGCGGCAGACAAAGTGCTCGCCCGGGTCAAGTACTTTACCCTTGCCGAAAGCCTCGGGGCGGTGGAAAGTTTGATCTCCATTCCGGCGAAGATGACCCATGCGTCGATTCCCCGCGATCGCCGCGAAGCGCTCGGCATTACCGACGGCTTGATTCGCCTTTCCATCGGCGTGGAAGATCGGGACGATCTCATCGCCGACCTCGAGCAGGCGTTGAATGGGTAAGAAAACGCCGGACACGGTCAACGGTTGGCACCGCAACGGACTTCATTTCGCGTTTTTGCCCGCCGCGGCGGGTCGCGCCACGCTATGGGATCAGCCATAGAACGCCCCGATCCCGCGCCGTCGCGGCATCCGGATGCGAATGGATCCTCTGATTCGCGCCTTTGGACAGCAGCGTTTCGTTGATTTCCGTCGCCCGAGTGACGGCGCGCGGACAACCGGGAAGCAAGACGCTCTTGTGCTTGCCAAGAATTACAGGTTCGCGCCTGTCCCCATCCGTGTTAAAGTGGAACGGGGAGGGGAGATCATGCGCGACAAACCGTTGCACAAATTAAAAGCCGATATTGTCGATTACCAGCGCTTCAGTTTGATCTTCTTGTTTCTGAGCGCTTATCTGTTTCTCGGTTCAGCGCTGCCCTTCGAAGACAAGACGCAAGTTCAGACCATGGAAACCTTTTTGGGAAGTTTGCTGCTTTTGGGCATTTCCGCATTTTTTTACCGCAAGATGCGCCAGGCGCTCGAAGTTTACGAGAAAAAGCAGTAAGTGCGAAAATCCGTCAATGGATGCGGCGACAGCTTTTCGCTGTCGCCTTTTTATATACACAACGGAAGGACGGGCGATTCGGGTGCGTCCGTTCGCCTTCACCCTTGGCGCTGTCCATTCATTATGTTATAAATAGGATGTTATAGTGAGCCATTTCATTTCGCAAAAAAAGTCCGAACCGTCTGTTACTTGAAGAATCCCGATTTTTTGTACTAAAATGGCTAGGGAAAAACATTTTTAACATTTAACAAGATCGGAAAAGGGGAGAATGAGGACCGGTGGCATGGATGACGCTTACGGATCGGGCACATAGCCCGTGAACCGCTACCCGTGCGGACCAAACTCTTTAAAACAATGGGTTCTAAAGTGCCATTACAAAACAGGTTAGGAGTGTCACGCATGGCAACGGACAGAAACGGTCATGAATCGCCATGGCAACAGCTTTACGGGCCAAACCTCGGCTATGTTCAAGAACAGTATGAACGCTATCTCGCCGACCCCGATTCGATCGATCCCGAGCTCAAACAGCTGTTCGATCAATGGGGCGCGCCGCCGTCTGCTTCAGGGACGGCTGCACCAAATATTGAAAGCGGTGTAGATCTTGAAAAGATCGTCGCTGCGGTCAAATTCGCCGATAATATCCGAGCTTACGGACATTTGGCCGCTGACCTTTATCCCGTCAACGGGCACGATGCGGACACGCGCATGCTTGAACCGTCGAACTACGGATTGACGGAAGCGGACCTGAGAGCTATACCGGCCCGCTTGGTTTGGAAGGGAGCGCCCGCCGATGTGCGCGACGGGTGGGAAGCCATCCGACGGTTGAAAGAAATTTACACCCAGACAATTGCTTATGATTTCAGCCACGTCCACGACGCGGAAGAAATCCGCTGGTTATATGAAATGGCGGAATCCGGGGCCTTCAAACCGGCCATGACGGCGGAAAAGCGCAAGGCATTGCTCAAAGAGCTGACGGACGTTGAAGGCTTTGAAACCTTTTTGCACCGCACGTTCGTCGGACAGAAGCGCTTCTCCATCGAAGGGGTGGACGTGCTCGTCCCGATGCTGAATGAAATCATCCGCGAAGGCGTTCACGACGGCGCGAAAAACGTCATCATCGGCATGGCCCACCGCGGGCGTTTGAACGTGCTCGCCCACGTCTTGAAAAAACCGCTCGAATTGATCATTGCCGAATTTGCCCACGCGCCGCAAAAAAGCCATCCGGCCTCGGATGCCGCGGCATATATCAATGAAGGCTGGACCGGCGATGTCAAATATCATTTAGGCGGCAAATACGCGATCAAAGAAGGCGAAGCCGTCGTCGCCCGGCTGACGCTCGCCAATAACCCGAGCCACCTTGAAGTGGTCGATCCCGTGGTGGAAGGATACACCCGAGCCGCCCAAGATGACCGCAGCCGGCGGGGTTATCCGGAACAGGATCAAAACAAGGCGTTCGCCATCCTCGTCCATGGGGACGCGGCTTTCCCGGGTGAAGGCGTCGTCGCGGAAACTTTGAATTTAAGCCGTCTGCGCGGCTATCAAACCGGCGGCACCATTCACATCATCGCAAACAACCTGATCGGCTTTACGACGGAGAGCGATGACGGGCGTTCGACGCGCTATTCGAGCGATTTGGCCAAAGGATTTGAAATCCCCGTCATCCACGTCAATGCGGACGATCCGGAGGCCTGCTTGGCCGCCATGCACTTTGCTTACGAATATCGCAAACGCTTTAAAAAAGATTTTCTCATCGACCTGATCGGTTATCGCCGGCTCGGCCATAACGAAATGGACGATCCCGCGGTCACGCAGCCGAAGCTGTATGAACGAATCAGCAATCATAAACGCGTTCGTGTCCTTTACGCGGAAAAGCTCGAATCCGAAGGCGTGGTGACGGCCGAAGAAGTTGATCGTCTCGAAAAAGAAGTGCAAAACAAACTTCAGGCGATTTATGACGAGATCAGAGCGAACAACAACGGAAAAATTGAAGAAAAAGACTTGCCGCAAGCGGTGCGCGGAAAATGGCCCGACGTGGACACCTCCGTTCCGCTCGACAATCTTAAGGCGATCAACGCCGATCTCCTGAAATGGCCGGACGGTTTCCACGTTTACCGCAAGCTCGAAAAAATATTGATGCGCCGCGCCAATGCCCTGGATGAAGGCGGTAAAGTCGATTGGGGCCATGCGGAGGCGCTGGCTTTCGCCACCATCTTGCAGGACGGCACGCCGATTCGTTTGACCGGACAAGACGCTGAACGCGGAACGTTTGCCCACCGCCATCTCGTCCTTCACGACGAAGCGACCGGCGAAACGTATTCGCCCCTGCACGGGCTGCCGCAGGCGAACGCGTCGTTTGCCATCCACAACAGCCCGCTGACGGAGACCGCTGTCCTCGGTTTCGAATACGGATACAATGTGTTCGCGCCGGAGACGCTTGTGCTTTGGGAAGCGCAATACGGCGATTTCGCCAACGTCGCCCAACCAATTTTTGATCAATTCATTTCCGCCGGCCGCGCCAAGTGGGGACAAAAATCCGGTTTGGTCATGCTGCTTCCGCACGGGTATGAAGGGCAAGGCGCCGAACACTCGAGCGCGCGTTTGGAACGGTATTTGCAACTTGCGGCTGAAAACAACTGGACCGTCGCCAATCTGACAAGCTCGGCCCAATATTTCCACATTTTGCGGCGGCAGGCCGCCATGCTCGGAACCGACCGCGTGCGCCCGCTCGTTTTGATGACGCCGAAAAGCCTGTTGCGCCATCAGGCGGTCGCTTCTCCCGCCGAAGCGTTTACGAATGACCGTTTCCATTTGGTTCTCGAACAGCCGGGACTCGGCACGAAGCCTGAAAGCGTCGAACGCCTGGTGCTTGCCAGCGGCAAAATCGCCATCGACCTCGCCGCGGCCATTGAGGCGGAGCCCGAGAACGAGGCGCTCAATACCATTCATATTGTGCGAGTGGAGCAATTATATCCGTTCCCGGAAGAGGAAATCCGCGCCGTGCTCGGGCGCTTCCCGAACTTGAAAGAGATCGTATGGGTTCAGGAAGAGCCGAAAAATATGGGCGCTTGGACGTTTATGGAGCCGCGTCTGCGCGCGCTGGCGCCGGAAGGAGTCCCCGTCCGCTACATCGGCCGTCCCGATCGGTCAAGCCCGGCCGTCGGCGAACCCGACGTTCACAAGCTTGAACAAGAACGGATTATCAAAGAGGCTTTAAGATCCATGTCACGCGTCTGATCTGAGGAGGGAACACTGTGATTGAAGTTAAAGTGCCGGAATTGGCCGAATCCATTACCGAAGGAACAATTGCGAGATGGTTGAAGAACGTCGGTGACAAAGTCAATAAAGGCGACGACATCGTGGAGCTTGAAACCGACAAAGTCAACGTGCAAATTTCCGCCGAAGATGAAGGGGTTTTAACCGAAATCAAAAAAGGGGAAGGCGAAACGGTCGAAGTCGGCGAAGTGATCGCCGTCCTCGATGAAAGTGCGGCCGGCGCCGCCCCTGCAGCTAAACCGGCCAACGCACCGGCGGCCAAAGCGGAAGAACCCGCCGGCGAAAAAGCCGCAACCCCGAAACAAGCCGAAGCGCCGAAACCGGCTGCGAACGCTCCCGCCGCCGAAACTGACCGTCTCGTGGCGACTCCGGCCGCCCGCAAGCTCGCGCGCGAGCTCGGCATCGATTTGAAAACCGTGACGGCCTCCGATCCGCTCGGCCGCATTCGCCCTGAGGATGTCCAACGCCAAGCGGCCCAAGCCGCAGCCCCGAAAGCGGCGAAGGCGCCCGCGCCGCAAGCGAAAGATGCGGCGGTTGAAAACCCCGCCAAACCGGTTGAGCGCATTAAAATGTCGCGCCGCCGCCAAACGATCGCCAATCGCTTGGTCGAAGTGCAACATACGGCCGCGATGCTGACGACCTTCAACGAAGTCGACATGACGGCGATCATGGACGTCCGCAACCGCCGTAAAGAATCGTTCGCCCAACGCCACGACGTCAGGCTCGGTTTTATGTCGTTCTTCACGAAAGCGGTTGTCGGGGCGTTGAAAGAGTTCCCGCTCTTGAACGCGGAAATTCAAGGCGACGAAATCGTCGTCAAGAAATATTACGACATCGGCATTGCCGTCTCGACCGACGAAGGCCTCGTCGTTCCGGTCGTTCGCGATGCCGATCGGTTAAGCTTTGCCGGCATCGAAAAAGAAATCGAGCGGCTGGCGAAGAAGGCGCGCGAAAACAAATTGTCGCTTGCCGATCTGCAAGGCGGCACCTTTACGATCACCAACGGCGGCGTCTTCGGATCGCTCATGTCGACGCCGATCTTGAACGGCCCGCAAGTCGGCATCTTGGGCATGCATAAGATCCAATGGCGGCCCGTCGCCATCGACCGCGAGCGCATGGAAATCCGCCCGATGATGTATGTGGCGCTGTCCTACGACCACCGCATCATCGACGGCAAAGAGGCGGTCAGCTTCCTCGTTCGTGTCAAGGAATTGCTGGAAGATCCGGAATCGCTGTTGCTTGAGGGCTAATTCGAGAGGCTGTCTCAAGGACGCGGGATACGAAATCCCGTGTCCTTTTTAATTGAATGAGTCCATCATTCGATGGCTGAGGCGTTTGCTCAAACGGCGGCCGCGAAGGCGAGAGCCGACGGGAGGGCAGGATGAAGCAGGAAGAACGGCGTGACCGAAAAAAGCATGAAAACATCCATGCGGTGGCGAGTGGAGAGAAAGGCAAGTAATAAGAAAGCAAAAAAGAGCTTTCACCATAATCGGTGAAAGCTCTTTTTTGACGAGATTTCAGTTGAGGACGCGGCGAGCCGTTACATAAGCATGATTCCAATATCCGCTACCCATATTAGCAATATCTACTCCAGTGCTACTTTGTGAACCAATAAAACGATTACCTCCGATATAAATACCAACATGACTAATTACACCAGGGCGCTTATTATTAGTAGCAAAGAAAACTAAATCCCCAGGTTGTAATTGATTCCGTGAAACAGCGTTCCCAACAAACTTTAGACCAGACGTTGAACGTGCGCCTAAATTGATACCGATTTGTTGGTAAGCCCAGTTGACGAATCCGGAGCAATCGAACAGACCGTGGACCGGATCCATCGCCCCCCATTTATATTGAGTATGTCCGATAAGGGACTTAGCCGCATTCAGCATATCATCGATGGATCCGTTGGCGACGGCTTTCGGAATGTAAGCCAACGTCTCGATGTGCTCGGCGGAGGAGGAACCGGAAGCGCGATGCGCCGACGTCGTGTGCGCGGCTTGCACATCATGGGTAGCTTGGACATGCCCCGTTGCTGCTTGCGCGCGTGCGGCGGCAAGTTTGGCGATATCGCCGTTGATTTCGTCTTCCTGTCCGTTCAAACCGTTGAGCACGGTCTGTTTCTTGGTGAGTATATCTTTCGCTTGATCGACGAGTTGATTGAGCTTAGCGAGCTTGGCTTGCGTCGCTTTGAGATCGTTGCGGACTTTGGCTTGCTGTTTTTCGAGCAAGCGTTGATCTTCTTTTTGTTGCCGGATGATGTCTTGATCGTGATCGGTGATGTTATAGATCGCGACGACCCGGTTCAAAAAGTCGCCGAAGTTCTTGGAACCCATAAGGATCTCAAGCGCGTTGACCGATGCGCCGCCGTTCATGTAAGACGCCCGCACGCGCTCTTTCAACAATTCTTGGCGGTCGTTCATTCTTTTTTTCGTTTCGGCGATTTTTTGATTCAACGTGTCGATTTCTGACTTTATCCTGCCGATTTCAATTTGCGTCTTGGAAATTTGTCCGGTCAAGTCTTTGAGTTGGGCGTTGATTCGATCGATTTCGCTTTGAACCTTGCCCTTTTGTTGCTGCACGTCATGCTTCTTTTGAACGAGATCGGAGTATGTATTGGCTGATGCGCTGATCGGCAACGTGAGGAGCATTCCGCCGACGCACACGCTGACTAATTTCGTTGTAAGCCCTTTCCCCATTTGTTCCTCCCCCTTAACGCATGGGTATCATTCAGGCACCCCTATTTAACTGAATCTATTATAACAACAGATCGCGCCTTGTAATTTTACTTATTATTAAATAAATGTTTCAAAACGGGGCGGGTTTGTAATATATTTAAAAACTGTTTAATAGATTGGCGGATTTTGTTGAAATGAGGGGGGACCAAATCGGTTTTCAGGTCGGATTTACAGGAATCGTTCGATATGGTCGGGGTATCGTCTAGTAGCTAAATCGGGCATTTTTTTGGGCACCGACGGAGCGATGTTGAGCGCTCGTCCCGTCAGTCGGCAGGTGCTGAAGATGTGATTACTTTCGGCGGATCGGAAATGTTTCGGGGGTGTATAGTTACCGAAAATTCGTAAAAAATAGTTTTACAGAAACGGTGGTGTTCTATATAATGAACATAAAATAAAAAGATGAAATGATCGTTGCCGTCGTTCTTTTTGTCCACTGATGACCGCATGTTTTTAGCAATTATAACCAAGCGAGGCTTTAGGGAGGCGGGTTCTTTATGTTGCGTTTATCGCTTGTCGTGTGGCGCCTTGTCACGAAGGTGGGAGGCGGGGAATTTTGAATCGCGGAATGATAGGAAGAATGCACAGATGCTTCATCGGCGGGAGCGGTCAT
This sequence comes from Caenibacillus caldisaponilyticus, assembly GCF_002003465.1. Classification (GTDB taxonomy): domain Bacteria; phylum Bacillota; class Bacilli; order Bacillales; family Sporolactobacillaceae; genus Caenibacillus; species Caenibacillus caldisaponilyticus. The sequence goes on from NZ_BDDQ01000009.1 coordinate 65,903, forward strand.
GGAACTTTATGGCATCTCGGAAAAGCGGAGGGGCTCGTCCATGAGTCACGCACGTTTTCGGTTCTATAATCGGGTGAGACCGGTTGGGCTTTCGTTTTCATGGCGCCGCGGATCGGCTGACCGGCAATGGGACGGACGAAAGCGACTGCTAGACAGCGACCGGTACGGAGGGATATCCGGAGACGGTCAAGCACCGAAGACAGGGCGATACGGCCATGAAACCACCCGCACTCTTCATCCCAATCGGACGAAGGCCGCGGCGGAGGCTTCCATCGGGGATGAGGCGAAAAGTTTTGGGAGCCTGCTCAGGCGCGTCATCGCTGAGAAAGGGAGCGTTGAAATCCCCTCCAACGGTGTGAGCATGTTTCCTCTCATCCGCGAAGGAGATCGCTGTGTTTTCGGCCCGATTGATCCGGAACGGATCAAAAAGGGAGACATCTATTTGTTTGAATCGGAAGACGGCGTGCTTCACGCTCATCGACTTTCAAATATTTTCCATCTCCTCGATGACACGATCCTCATGTTCCGCGGCGACGCCCGTTTAACGGCAGATAAACCGGTCCGCTTACCGGATTTGATCGGTAAGCTGGTGCGCATTCAGAAAAAGCGCATCGTGCTTTCGGCGGACGGCTGGCCCGCGCGTCTATGGGGCCGTTTGGCGTTGCATGGGTCCTTGGCAAACCGGCTGTTGACAGTGTATCTCTTTTATAAAGAAAGGAAGGGCGCGGCGCGCGGAAAGAGGCGGAACGTCAAAACATTCAAGCGCCGGGAATAAAGGGTTCCGGTTTCGTTTTTTGTTGGTTGGCCGATCGCCGAGCGCTTCCTCGGTGATCGGTGCGCGCCGTCACTTCCGGAATCCGTGTTCATTCGCCCGGTATTTATCGTCAACCCTCGGCGATTGGACCGGCACAAGAAGGGCGCTCGCGCAAAGAGAGAGCGCCATTTTGATGGCCCGGCCGTTTTCGCTCGGGACGCTCAAAACGGTCAGAGGCTGGGCAAGCCGCGGATCAAGCGACCCATTTATGATTTGTCCAGGGCGAATCAAAGAACGGCGTCTTCTTCGCGCGATGGCCTCACGATTCCGCTGTTTTTTCGCTTGCGACGGACGCGAGAAACCGTTCGGCATCTTCTTCAGAGAGCGCGTTGTACCGCCTTTGCGAATGCTGATCGATAACGCGGTAATGGCCGGCGACGATGTTTTCTTGTAAAACGTAAGGACCGGCCTTTTTGACGTCTTGCCACCATTTTCGCTCATTCTCAATGTTCTTTTGTAAGGCGACGTGGCTGCCCCGAATCAATAAATCAATGATTATGAGGGGATCGTCCCCGAGCAAATCGTTGAGCAGTTGGCTGTCGCGATAGATGGTGGAGAAGGCGACAGCGACCGTCCAGCTGGCTTTCTTTCTGCCCTTTTCAATTTGAATGAGCGTTTTTTTGGAGATCCCGAGCTGCTCGGCGACTTCATCTTGGGTCAAGCCTTTTTCAATTCGAATGAGCTTCATTTTTTCGGATATGAGTTCTATGAATCGGTCTTGGTTCATGTGGATCAACCTCCCGCCATATCGGATAAACGGCAATGATTTTGTGATGTCAAGTTCGGATAAGACGTTCTGGCATGTTTGTTCTAACCATTATCGCCAATGGAAGAGCGCGATGAGCACACAGGCAGGAACGGCAATGAGAGCGAGCGCTGCAATGACGGTGACTTCTTTTCTTATCGTCCGCTCATCCTGTCTTTGATCGCCCGAAACTTCGAGAATCATATACATGCCGCATCCGATCGCGATCAAACAAAGCCATTGCATAAGAAAAAACATGCCGATCCCAACCCTTTAAGGATTTCTTTTAGTGAGATTTTACACCTGGATGCGGCGATGAACATGCACCAATCGGCGCAGGTCGGAAGTCCCGATTTACCATCAATGTTTTTGCGGGGATAACGGATTCCCTTCGGTGAAAAGGCAAAAAGGAGGGACAGACGTGGACAAAACCGGATGCCGACACGTCCTTAATAAGGACCCGTCGAGCCATGCGATACGGTTCCTTTCATCCAGTCGCTCCATCTTTTTCTTGATGACGTGAATCCGCGTGTCAAAAAAAGTTCTCAGTTACAATATTCATGATTGGTGACGAAATTGTGTCCTTACTTGGCGAAAAAACTAATAAGGGAACAAAAGACAACGGATGGCATGGACCGTACGGGCGGCTGAGGATGTGCGTTTCAAATGCGCGGGGGCATTTCAAAGGACGGGATACTTTCTCCGAGAAGACCTATCGCTCAATGATAAACATCATTGAACCCGGTTCGGTTAATAGATTAAAGGCATAAAACAAGCCGGCTGAAGGCCAATCCATCTCCTCAATTAGACTCAAAAGTTCTCTATTAAACTCCCATACCCGCTCGTTCATTCTACGCGACGCCTGATGAGCATCGGGAGCGTCAAACCGTGATGCCCGTTTGAGGGATGACGTCGTTACCGCAGTCTTCCTTCGCCGCTTCAACAAAATAATGCGAAGCTTTCCGGCAAGCTGGTTCCTCCTTGTTATCGACACCAATGGAACCCATTCTTTAGTAAGAAATGTTATTGAAATTTTAGCTACAAATCAATCTTTGAAATTTTTAAAACTATATTTTATAATTTGTTATCAAATGAAATCCATGCAAGATATAAGGGCGTGAAAGGGATGATTATGTGGTCGCATATCGGGTTTTAACGGACCACGACGTGCAAGAATTGCTATCTATGGACGAAGCCATACGGAAAATCGAGGATGCTCTGTTTGAGAAAGAAGAAGGAACGCTCGTCGCACCGCCGAGATTTCGAGTGGAGGTAGACCGCGGGTCTCTCGTCTTCACAGCTGGCGCCGCCACAGGCTCGGAGAAACTGATCGGCTTCCGAGTGTACGATACATTCCCTGGAAACGATTCGGATCACAATCAAATCGTCGCCGTGTTCAGCTCAGAAACCGGGGCATTGAGAGGGATTGTCATCGGTCAGGCGATCGGGATGGTACGGACCGGTGCAATCGGCGGGGTTGCTGTGAAACACATGGCAAGGCCCGATGCAGAGTCATTGGCCGTCTTGGGAACAGGTCATCAAGCACGTGCGCAGCTTATGGCTGCCCTTGCTGTTCGTGACTTCAAGACGATCAAGGTGTACAGTCGAGACCCGGATCGCCGCCAGCGCTTTGTCAAAGAGATGAATCGAAGCATTGGCAAGGAAATTCGAGCCGTGGACTCCGCTCAGGAGTGTGTGGATGGAGCCGACGTTATCCTTTGTGCAACAAACAGTCCAGTTCCGGTATTTTACTCCGAATGGGTCAAAGATGGGGCTCATATCAACACCATCGGGCCAAAGTCTGAAAATGCACACGAAATCCCGATCGAACTGATTGAGCGAAGCAGTGTATTGGTGACGGATTCCCTGGAGCAGCTCCGAGCATACCCGAAGCCACACATAGCCGTACGGGAGTCACGAGCGGGCAGAATAGCCGAGTTGTCGGACATCGTCACAGGGAAACAGCCAGGGCGACGCTCGCTGAACGACATTACATTATTTTTCTCTGTGGGGCTAGCAGGTACAGAGGTCGTTGTGGCTGGAGAGGTATTGCGGAAAGCGGAAGGAAAAGCTGACTAAAATGGGAGCACGGATTGTGCTCCCATTTATCAGCACAACTGTTGACATTAGAATGGAAATCCTCATGCATTTAAGAAGCTTGAAGAAAACCCGCAAAGACGTCTCGCTGAACGATCCGATCGGCCAGGACAAAGAAGGAAACGAAATCAGCCTCATCGACGTCTTGAAGTCCAAAAACGAAGATGTCGTCGATGAAATTTCCTTAAACATGGAAAAGAAAAAGATCTACCATTACTTACACATTTTGGATGATCGCGAAAAGGAAGTCATCATCGCCCGCTTTGGACTGGATAATCGCAAGGAACTGACCCAACGCGAAATCGCCAAAAAATTAAACATTTCCCGGAGTTATGTTTCCCGCATTGAAAAACGCGCGCTCATGAAGCTTTATAACGAGTTTTACCGCCGGCCCTATAAAGGGAATACCTAAGAAACGGTTCGTTCCCCTCCCTGCTTGTCGACGAGCCCCCTGTCTGCGTATTCGAGCTGCAAATTCCTTCCTTAAGTTAAAAAACGAATGCGTTGAAGTCGCAAGCGCCTTTTTGAAACGCAAAAAATCCCTTAATGACATGGTTTTTTCGGTTTCGTCGTTCATCACGAAGACGGATCGGATGCATTTTCATTTTCACAAAGGAAGGAGAAGAAAACGAAGTTATCGAATATATTTAACAATCGATCACCAAATAGAAAATCGCATGCCATCTTATAGAGAGGAAGCGAAGCCATGACTGTAGAATTGGGGAAAAAACATATCATCTCACAAGAAATGATTGAGCGCTTCTCCAAAGATTTTCGCGGCGACCCGATGAATCGGATCTTGATGAACGCGATCAAGAAAAACGGCGTTCAAGCGGTCGCCATGAACCAAGATGTTCCGGTCGCCATGCAGTATACGTTTTCGCACGAAATTAAAACCGGCGAGATCACGAATCAAAAACAGAGCGGGCGGTGCTGGTTGTTTGCCGCCTTAAACACGCTGCGCCAACACGTCATGCGCCATTGTGATTTGGAATCGTTTGAGTTCTCCCAGAACTATCTCATGTTCTGGGATAAGTTTGAAAAATCCAATTATTTTCTGGAGAACATCTTGGAGACGCTGGATGAGGAGACGGACAGCCGCCTTGTCGCCTGGTTGCTGATGGCGCCCGTCAATGACGGCGGACAGTGGGATATGTTCGTCAATCTCGTCGAAAAATACGGTTTGGTTCCAAAATATGTCATGCCGGAAACGTTCCAAAGCAGCCAATCGCGCGCGATGAACCAATTGTTGACGGCAAAATTGCGCGAAGATGCGGCCAAATTAAGGGCGCAATATCACAAATACAAGCGCTCGGAAGCCGAGCTGCGCGAACAGAAAGCCGCCATGTTGCAGGAAATTTATCGCATCCTTTGCCTTTGCCTCGGCGAACCGCCTGTCCGTTTTGATTTTGAGTACCGCGATAAAGCTCAAAAGTTTCACAGGGATCCCGATTTGACGCCGCAAGAATTCTACCAAAAATACGTGAACGTTGATTTACACGAGTACGTGAGTCTCATCAACGCGCCAACGTCCGACAAGCCGTTTTATCGGACTTACACGGTCAAATATCTCGGTAATGTCAAAGGCGGAAAGGATGTCCTTTATCTGAACGTCGAAGTGGATGTACTGAAGGCGCTTGCGATCAAACAGCTGCAAAACGAGGAGCCCGTATGGTTCGGTTGTGATGTGGGCAAAATGATGGACCGCGAGACCGGAATTATGGATACGGCGCTGTTCGACTATGCGACCGCGCTTGGCGTTCCGTTTCATTTGACCAAGGCGGAACGTCTCGAATATGGCGACAGCCTCATGACGCACGCGATGGTGTTTACGGGAGTCAATTTAGTCGACGGCAAGCCGAATCGCTGGAAAGTGGAGAACAGCTGGGGCAAGGATATCGGCAACCGCGGGTTTTTCGTCATGAGTGACGCCTGGTTCGACCAATTTGTCTATCAAGTCGTCGTTAAAAAGAATGATTTGCCGGAGCATCTGCAAACGGCGTTGCAACAAAAGCCGATCGAATTGCAACCTTGGGATCCGATGGGCTCATTGGCGCTGGCGTACTGATCCATTGGGTTGTTCCGAACACTACCCAACCTCCGAGAGCGGTGTGGCCCATGCCGCTCTCGGAGGTTTTTCTGTTGAAAGCATTTATTTTCCATAAGCCTGTGACGACAGGGCGAAAAAAGGTAGAAAACGTTGACGCAAGAAGGGAATACGATTTGTTGCAGTTATAACGACGTTCAGACTTTCCATTAATTTCTCGGCGCAACTCCTCTGAATGAAGGTCGTTATATAGGAAAATCCTATTAACTGCCTTATCCAACATCGCCAACACTTGATAGGTCGGATGAACTTGACATGACACCGATTGGTGTCCTATGATATAGACACCAATCGGTGTCCTTTTAGCCGAGATTAGGAGGAGGGTGATTTTGACCGAGAAAAGTCAAATGCGAGATATTTATCACGCCGTTGCCGATCCAACACGGCGCAAGCTGCTTCGTCTCTTGGCGGATGCGGATGAGCTGCCCCTCCATGAGTTAACGGCTCATTTTGATATGGGGCGTACGGCGGTTTCCAAGCATTTGGCAGTCCTCAAAGATGCCGGTCTCGTCACCGCCCGAAGAGTCGGCAGGGAAACGCTGTATCGGCTGAATGCCGCTCCGTTGAGGCAAATTCAAGATTGGGTATCTTATTACGAGAAATTCTGGAAAGAAAGAATGATCGTTTTAAATCATTTACTGCAGGAGGAACAAAAAATGAAAACAGTTTCACTGGATTTTCACTTTAAGAGTCCGATCGAGAAGGTGTGGTTCGCTTTAACGGATTCGAATACTCTCTCGAAATGGATAATGGAGAATGATTTTAAACCGGTCGTTGGACATAAATTTCAGTTTCGGATGAAGCCGACAAAAGGGTGGAATGGCATTATAGATTGCGAAGTCCTCGAAGTGGACGAGCCTCATCGGTTATCGTACACATGGGTAAGCCTTGGGGAAAGCAATAAGGTTACTTGGACTTTGAAACAGGATGAGGATGGAACTACTCATGTGCATCTCGATCAAACCGACATCAGTTCGGAGCAAGCATTCAATGGAGCGAAATATGGTTGGCAGAGCATGGCTAAACAGCTCGAAAACGTGTTGGCGGAACTGTAAAACGAATGTTATCCATCAGAGGCGGTGGCGCCGCGATCCCTGACGAGTCGCGCGGGGGCCGATCGCAATAATGCCACGCACGTCCAAATCCGCTTGTTAAAGGGCTTTCCCAAAAGTCATCGACGATGACTTGGGAAAGTCCTTTTTCTTATCAAAAAAACACGATAGCGTATTGAACGAAGAACGATGATGCCAAGCCGAACATGACCGAAATCTTGGCGAGTGTTTTCGTTAAAATGGTCAGTTCTATTACGTCACCAGCTTATACGCAGTCTTACTGGGCATCATACATTGAATTAGCAAGACAATTTGGAGGTGGTCTATTAATCCCGGGGAAAGAAAAGAACCACGAAAACAAAAAGGCTATCGGGAAAAGGCACAACCTAACCGAGAAAATCAAGATTAAATATGGGCACGGGAAAAAACGCGGCACAGAATAAATAAGCCTAAGGACTCCTTAGATAAAAGACGAAGATTAGATGAAAAGGCACAACACCCATGGAAAAGATAAACACGGTCCACATAAAAAATGAATTGTTCAAGACGAAAGCATCGATTTGTCGTTTTCATGGTAGACATGTCCATCCGCACTAATTGGAGAAAAAATCAATGCAAAATTCACCGATCCGCATTCCTTTAAATGGCTTATAAATAAAATGGCTCGTATTCAATGTTCCGGAAAAAATCACGCGAAGGAAGGGTGTCAGCAGTCAAAGATCACTTTGTACTCTTGACCGGTGAGTAGCATCCGTGACGAGTTGCCTGAACAATCGTTAGAGTACCTCTCACTTATTCCCCCGTTCAGAACAATCCGCCAGTTGTACAGCAAATGGCCGTAAACTTAAAACATGACTCCGATTAATAAAAGGATAATGTCAAAGAATAATCTTCCAAAGCTTAATAATAGACGCCACAGACCACTTCTTCCCAATGAAAGCGGTGGAAAATGATCATTCCAGCAAAACAAATTAAGTATTGGTGTCATCCTTTTCAGGTATACCGTGAGGAAAAAATGATGGATAAACAAGAAAATTCGATTCTGGTAAAAATAGTCCCTTGGGAAAGTTTGGTTAGCAGTGCCAATACGTCGCGGAATGATTAGAAGGTAATTATGAAGGGAGGGCAATCCCGTGATTTCTATTTTCTTGGTATTACTAACAAGCGGATTTTTACTGTATAAGTTTTTAAGGCCTCCCAATGCTTTGCATTCAGCGGAGAATACGGGAGAGACTGTCAAACAAAAGCCTGTTCTTGATCTTCATCCCCAAATCCAGCCAAACGTTAAGCCGATCGATCCTGCTTTTCTTCAACATCATTTTATGAAGAAATCCATTAAAAGTATGGCGAATACCAATGAGTAATATAACGGAATTCTTGATGGTGACGATCTTCGCCCTGACTGTTTTTTTTATCATATGGAGACCGTTCGGCATCAATGAGTCCATTCCAACATCTATTGCGGCAGCCTGCATTTTATTGCTTGGGATTGTTCCCTTTAAAGATGTGCTGACTATCTTTGAAACGGTAAGCGGTGCATCTATCACAATTCTTTCCACAATTGTGATGTCCATCGTGTTAGAAAGCATTGGCTTCTTTCGATGGGCGGCTATCAATTTGGCATTAAAGTCCAGAGGATCTGGCGTGTTGCTGTTTTGGTATATAATCCTGCTTTGTTTTTTAATGACCCTTTTCTTTAACAATGACGGCAGTATCCTCATTACTACCCCTATCATCATTCAAACGCTGTCTTTACTGCGATTAAAACCGGCCCAACAAGTTCCGTATCTTATTTCGGGAGCGTTGGTCGCCACAGCTGCAAGCGCGCCAATTGGCGTCAGCAATCTGGCCAATTTAATCGCTCTAAAGATTGTCGGATTGGATCTAAACGCCTATGCTACCATGATGTTTGTCCCATCGATGGTCGGTATTGCTTGTATCGCAGTATTACTTTATGTCTATTTCAAAAAAGACATCCCGATTACCTTCCAAAATCACTCAAAGCCAAAGGATCTAAACAATCTGTTGTCTGAATATCCAACAAAAAAGTTGTCACATCCTTTGGCTGCGAAAACATTAGGACAAGAGAACATTGACTGGAAGATGTTTCGTATCTGTATCGGTGTCGTCGTACTCACGCGTATCAGTTTCTTTGCACTCGCTCCGTTTGGCATCCCGACTGAATGGCCTGCCATAATAGGAGCGATTTTATTAATCATGATCAGATGGTATAAGAAAAAGATCGGTGCAAAGGATATTTTGAAAAAAAGTCCGTGGCATATCTTATTGTTCGCTTTCAGTATGTATGTGATTATTTACGGCCTGCATAACGTGGGGTTGACAGCAGTAATCGTTGACGAGCTCGGTGGTGCGGTAGCCAAGGATCCTTTTTACGCTATCTTTATCACAGGAATGTTGCTAACGGTCTTGTCGAATGTTTGCAACAACCTTCCTTCTATCATGATCGGGACGTTTTCCATCAAGGAGATGGGATTAAGCCTTCAGACCATGCAAGTCGCCTATCTGGCTAATGTGATTGGAGCCGATATCGGTTCCTTGATACTGCCAATGGGCACATTGGCCACTCTGCTTTGGTTTTACACATTAAGACAGTACAAGATTCCTATGAATTGGGGGAAGTACTTGAGAGTCACGTTATTCGTAATTCCCGTAAGTTTAGCCCTTAGTTTGTTGTCATTGTATGTTTGGACAACGTATTTCGTGTTTTGATCATTTTGAAAGGGAGGTATGACTCACAATGAACTACTTGGACACGATGCTCGGCAAAACTGTGAAACTAGAGATCTCAGGTAATATCGAGCGTGTGGGAGTCTTGATCGATTTCGGGCAGGATGTGGTCGTCATCTATGACGGGTTGAACTATGTGTACATCCCTTCCGTCCATCTTCAGAATATCAGGCTCGTCTCGAATGTATCCGTCATATCGGGATCGGCTTTTGAACGAACGGATGTAGAAAATGACTTGTCCTACAGGAAAATATTAAATGAATCAAAGGGAATGTTTGTAAAAATTTACGTATCAGGCAATCAAGCGATCCACGGTTATATCACAAATGTGTTAACTGATTACTTTGTCTTTTTTTCTCCTGTTCACAAAACGTTATGGATTCCCTTGTTCCATCTCAAATGGTTAATTCCGTACCCGGAAAATCAGACACCGTACACACTCAGCAAAGACACGTTAGCGGTAACTCCTTCGGCACTCAAGATGCCCCGTACTTTTGAAGAACTACTTAAAAAAATGGAAGGAAAAATGGTTGTCTTTGACTTGGGAAACAATCCTGAAAAGGTCGGGTTACTTAAAAGCATCCAAAACCACATGGCCGAGCTAATCACTGCAGATCAAAAACCAAGGTACTGGAATATCCGACATATTAAGATGGTCAATTCTCCCAATCTCTGAGATCCTAGTTCTGAAAAGACGAGAACAGAGAACAGACCGGACGGAAAAATTTCCAATACTGACGGCAACGCTCGTGTTAGCGATGCCATTTTTAGTTTTTGAGGTGTATTTACAATAACAAACGATGTAGCCTATTTAAGATGAATGCCGTACGTCGTAAGGGATTGAGCACTGAAAGCTCAAATGTACGGGAACGCCCGTTCAGGAATGTGATCCGTTGCCAAAGGCTTTAGAGGGGGATTGGTGGCCGCTTCGCCACCACGCGGAGGTTACATCGTACTGCGAATCCATCTAGACACTGAAACAAGTTATAGATTACAGTATAAAAGACTGATAGGTTGGTTTATTATATGGTCATCAAGGGTGTGAGCGACTTCATTTCCGCGTAGGGCGGGCCGGTTTCAAGCCGTGTCCTGGCCATGAAGATGCGCATGGATTCGGTATTTCGATCCATGCGTCTCGTCGGGGAAAGAATTTCCGTGAACCATTTTACAAATCACTAGTGGAGGGAACGGGATGGTAACGATCACCAACTTGTCGGAATGCACGTTTCAACAGGCTTTGACCGCGTGGAACGAAGGCTTTCAAGGGTATTTTGCCGACATGACGCTCACGATGGACCGCTACATGTCGCGCTTTGCACAGGAAGGTCTATCTCCCGAGACATCCGTGGCGGCATGGATGAACGAACGCCCGGTCGGGTTTATTCTGAGCGGTGTTCGCACCACTGAGGGCAAACGAATCGCTTGGAACGGAGGCACCGGGGTCGTGCCGGAATATCGGCGAAGCGGGATTGGACGACGTTTGATGGAAGCCTGCCTGGACGTTTATCAGGCGCATGACATCGACATCGCCTTTCTGGAAGCGATTGCCGACAACACTCCGGCCATTGCGTTGTATGAACGGTTTGGTTACCGCATCGTCGACCGCGTGGCGTTCTTGAGCCGGACGGGACCGTTATCGGAGGATGTGTTTGGCGCCGCCGATTTGCCAGGCTATACCGTGGTGAAGGGGTTGCCGCATGAGGTGGCGCGCCTTCCCTTCTATCGGGCGTTCGTACCGTGGCAGAACCAGTGGCAAAGCGTATCCGGCGGAGGTTCAGTGATCCTGTTCGATAGCGCCGGTTCCCCCATCGCCTATGCGCTGTACAAGCACGTTGTGAATGAACGGGGAGAAATCACGGCCATCGCTTTGCATCAGTGCGCAGCGCACCCGGACGCCCCGGACAAACCTGGTGCGATTCGCCGGTTGCTTCGGGAAGTCTACGCATCGCTAGACTTGGATTGCCGGCGGTACACCGTCAATCTTTCCACTTCCGACGAGGTGCTGATGCGCGCGCTCGTGGAGGTGGGATTTACTCGGCAATTCGAGCAAGTGTTCATGATGCGTCACATGAAGGAGTAATTTTGTGGTTCTCCGAAGGTCTTCGGTCAACTTCGCGAGGATTGGTGTCCTGAGCTATTAAAAGAGCACGGCGCTTTTCTGAAGCAAACGAGATGGTGCAATCGCAGTGGCTAAAATTGGCGTTTTATGAAAGTATGCTGAATGGCGCTCGCCACCTATCTCAGCCGAAGCGAGAGGGTTCCATGACTTGCTCGTCTGTTGGAAAAGTGGGCTTTAAGCCGTTTTTCTGTGTTCCCATCACAGGTATTGACCTGTGATTTTTTTATCCATTCTGCAGAGAAATCGGTTGGCTCGCTTCGCAAAACGCAGTTCCTGACGGCATCGCTTTAAAGATGAAATACGCATTGTATACATGGCGGCTAATGGGAATGGGGTTAATGAAAGTGGCCTGCAAACAGCAGGGTGACAGCAACGGCCCAAAATCTTCGCGCAATTTTGTGGTTCAAACGGCAGACTCAGTCCGAATTTTCTTGAACGATCGTGTTGAGTCCGCGGATGAAACGAAACGGCTATCAGGACAGTTTATGGTTCAACGAAGAGAGACAAAAAGATCGTTCAAAACCGATTTGCAATAAGAAAATTGGACGATGTCCGTGAAGAAAGCTGACAAGCGGAACCCGCATACCTTTTGGTGTGGGGGGATGCGTGGTGCCTATTCGCATCATCGAAGGGGACTTTGCCGATAAAGTCCGTTTCTCCAGCTATGCTTATCTCATGGAGAAATATCGGAGGGAGAAGTTGGAGAATGATCGGAATATATGCCCGGGTCAGCACGGAAGAGCAGGCCAAGAAAGGGTTCAGCCTACAAGATCAAGTGGCCGAATGCCGGAAGAAAGCGGGGACGGACGAAGTCATTGAATATGTCGACGAAGGCATTTCCGGCGAATTTTTGGATCGGCCGGCCCTGTCCCGGCTTCGCCGCGATGTTCGCGACGGACTCATACAAAAAGTCATTTGTCTGGACCCGGACCGGCTTTCCCGCAAATTGATGAATCAGTTGATCATCACGGATGAATTGGAACGGCGCGGCGTCGAATTGGTTTTTGTAAACGGCGCATATGCTAAAACGCCGGAAGGTCAACTGTTCTACTCCATGCGCGGCGCGATCGCCGAATTTGAGAAGGCCAAAATCAACGAGAGGATGAGCCGCGGCCGCCGTGAAAAAGCCCGGCAAGGCAAAGTCGTCCGGGATTACCGCATCTACGGCTATGACTATGATAAAGAAAAAGGCCGGTTCATCATCAATGAGCAAGAAGCGCAGGTCGTGAAGCTCATTTTTGCTTTGTTCACTCAGCCTAACGATCTTGTCCGCGGCATCAACGGCATCGCGCACTATTTAACGAAAAAGAAAATTCCAACGAAGCGCGGCGCGAGCGTCTGGCATCGCCAGGTCGTCCGACAGCTCCTCATGAACCGGGCTTATATCGGTGAATTTTACCAAAATCGATGGAATACCGAGGGAATGCTCGGCAACAAATTCCGCGCGCCGGAAGAACGGATTTCGATGAAAGAAAGGCCGCGTGAAGAATGGATCCCTGTGCCGTGCCCGGCCATTGTGGACAAGGAAACCTTCGAACGGGCCCAAACCCTTTTACAAGCATCGCGGCGCAGGTGGGCGAAAACATCCAAACATCCGTATCTCTTGAGCGGGCTCGTCCGGTGCGGAAATTGCGGCAATACGATGACCGGCCGCGCGCCAAAAATTGGAATACCTATGTGTTTGAGTACGCCGATTACAAAAATTACGCCGGGGCCAAACATCGCGGCTGCGGACGAAGAATCAAGGCAGCGGATCTTGAACGGGAAATATGGGAATCGGTCGTCCGCTGGCTCAATCAGCCGGAGGCGATCGCGGCCGCGAGTGAAAGGGAGCAAGCAGAAAAGCCGGCCTTGGAAGAGGCGGAAATGGCGCGACTAGAGTCGGAAATCACGAAGGCCAAAGAGGGGCGCAAGCGGCTGCTGAAGCTGTTTGCGCAAGGGGTGGATCTCTCCGAAGACGAAGTGCGGCAATCGCTGCAGGAATTAAAAGAAAAAGAAGCAGAGCTGACTAAACAGTGGCAGGAACTCAAACGGTCCCTTCAAAGCAGAAAACCAACCCGGTATCGTCCAAACCTCCTGCGCGAAGCCGTTGAGTACTATTTGCAGAAGGGAAAAGCGGAACTCACCTTCGATGACAAACAAGAACTGATCCGTCACGTCGTCCGCGAAATCCGGGTTTATGAGGACCGTATTGATATTTATACATTTTAGTGCACCGCTAATGACTTTAGATTCTCGTTTTCAATGCACCGCGCGGCGTAGGTCGCGAGTTTTGTCCCTTTACCCGTGGAATAGCTTTCGATCGCTTTGATCAAGCCGATCGTGCCGATGGAGATGAGATCTTCGTTGTCTTCCTTTGTGTTCTCGAATTTTTTTACGATGTGGGCCACGAGGCGCAAGTTATGTTCGATCAGCTTGTTGCGGGCCTCTTTATCTCCTTGAGCCATCCGCTCCAGGCATTCGCGTTCTTCCTCTTCCGGAAGCGGTTGTGGGAAAGCGTTGTTTTTTACATACGAGACAAACAGCCAAAAATCCTTAAACAAATAAGCCAAGCTCCCGAGCAGAGAAAGCACATTCCCACCTCCGTCATGTTGGGCTCTTTTGCCTGATACTAAGATTATGAGGCGGCGGTCCGTCCCGTGTCTGTCCGGGCGAGGCGTTCGCAGGATCTTCCCGGATGGAATTTGCTAAACCGCCGTCCGTTCGACATGAAGGCGGACGCCGAAATCAGTATGTAAAACATACGGGGGCTGAGGTTTTGAAGCCGGCAAAGCCTTGGCCTTAATCATCAGGACAGGATGATTGGCCGGCGACCATCCGACGCCCGTCGCCGCCAACCTCGAGATGAAAGCGACGCCAAAGGCGGCCGATGTCCCGGATCGTTTCCAGTTTCCCATGTTTAAGAAAGCGAATGCCGTTCATCCCGCCATCGGAGGCACTGAAAGGGATGAAAAAGGCGCGGCTCCGTTAACGGAACCGCGCGCAGGGGATTACAGAAAAAGCAAATAGCGGAAGAAGATATAAATCGTTGAGATGACCAAAGCGACGAACGTCAATGGTGCGCCGATTTTCAAAAATTCCATGTAGGAGAAGCCGTGGCCATGCCGTCGGGCGATGCCGCTGACGACGACGTTGGCGCTCGCGCCGATGACGGTGGCATTGCCGCCGAGGCAGGCGCCGAGCGCTAGCGACCACCAGAGCGCGTCGACGTGCGGCGAATGGATGCTGTAGCCCATGCCTTCGACCATTTTCTCAATGAGGGGAATCATCGTGGCGACATATGGAATGTTGTCAATCGTCGCGGAAGCCAAACCGGACACCCACAGGATGAGGAGCGCGGTCAGCGCGATGTTGCCGTGCGTAAGATCGAGGGCAAGCTGCGCCAACGCCTTGATGACGCCGGCGTGGTCCAACGCGCCGATGACGGTGAACAAGCCGCAGAAAAAGAAAATCGTCTCCCACTCGACAGTCCACAAGACTTCTTCGACTTCATCGTGTTTAACGCCGATCAGCATTAACAGTGTGGCGCCGGAAATCGCGACGACCGCATTGTCGACATGGATGACGGGGTGAAGCAGGAAGCCCAAAATCGTCAGCGCCATCACAACCAATGATTTTTTCAGCAGCTTGGGGTCTTTTAAGTATGCTTTTTCATTTAACGCCATCAGCGCCTTTCGTTTTTCCTCGGGCACGTGCATCTGGCCTCTGAACATGTAATAAAAAATCCATAACGTCACCGCGCCGATGAGAAGGATGACCGGCGTCAAGTTTAATAAGAAGGCGTTAAACGTCAAGTGCTTGACGGCTTGGCCGAGCATGATGTTCGGCGGATCGCCGATCAGGGTGGCGGTGCCGCCGATGTTTGAAAAAAGCACTTCCGAAATTAAAAAAGGTACGGGATTGACGCCGAGAATGCGGGTGATCGATAACGTCACCGGGGCGATGAGCAAAACCGTCGTCACGTTGTCCAAAAAAGCCGATCCGAGGCCGGTGAGGGCGGACAAAACGATCAGGATGTGAACCGGCCGGCCCTTGACCCATTTGGCCGAATGCACGGCGGCGTATTGGAAAACGCCGGTTTTGTTCGTCACGCCGACGAGGATCATCATTCCGACGAGGAGGGTGATCGTACCCCAATCGATATATTTGTGGAAGGCGGTTTCGATATCGATAAGGCCCAAAAGGACGGCCAAAACCGCACCGATGAGCGCCATGACCGCGCGATTGATTTTTTCGGTGATGATGATGGCATAGGTAAGAAGAAAGAGGGCGATGGACAAATAAAAAGACATCGTTGACGGTCACTCCTAATCTAGCCGCGCAAAACTCGGTTGAAAATGTTGCCGTGATCCCAATCGAGGGACGGTGCGGTACCTCAGTGGGTGCCTCGGCATTTCCGCATCCGTTCGCCGGTGATACGGGCGCGCGCATGAATTATGGAAGGATCGAGGCCCCGGCGGCGGCTGAAGGCTCAAACCGCTTTTTTATTGCTGTTGCGCCGTTTCGTCAATCTTTCTTTATTTTACATGAAATTCAATCATCCGTACAATTTAACAACTTCTTGAAACGATAGGTGTCGGGCGGCGGCAATGAGAATGGAAGAAGGAGATGAGCGCCGGCGTCGGTCAAAACGAAAAAAAATAAACGAGCAAATCGGCTCGTCGATCTAAGGGTTATACTTGTTCCAAAAAACGGGTGAGCGAACGCTTCTGAATTTCCTGTTCGATCAAGCGGATGAATTCCTTGCCGAGTCGAAGCTCTTTCGCTTTGAAGTAGGATTCGATGAGAAGTTCATCGGAGAGCTTGTCCATGATTGCCCCTTGTCGGGCCCACCTCCTCACAATTCTCATACCGTTGACAACTTGTCTATCAAAAATTTATCATGATTAATCGGCGTGAACAACCGGCCCATTATCCACATCCACGCGGTGGATAACATGTGGGCAATGTGTTTATAACCCCCTGGATTCTAGTGTTGGATAATGTGGAAAATGTGCATAAAGTTATCCACAATCGCGGGGCAAGTCATAAAATGTCGAATTATTTTGCGCATGACAACGTTTTTTATACATAGTATGATGATTTGTATGAAAAAGGGGGACGCGGGCGGCGCCGGCATTGGAGTGCCGTCTCCGCCGCTTTCGCTATTTCCCTTCCCGCGCGTCCTGTGAAAGGCGTTTCCCTCTCGGACGGTGCCGCGTCCGAGAGGGTGTGCGGCTTGGTAAAACCCTGGTCTTTATGGGAAAATACTATTGAGGTGTGACGATGTTAAAAAAGTTTTTTCCGGATCAACACGTGAAAAGCGTTTTGGACGTCGCGGCCGAAGAACTGCGGGCCAACAATATTAAAGGAATCATCACGGATTTGGACAACACGCTGGTCGCATGGGACGAACCGTCGGCGCCGCCGCGGCTCATCGAATGGTTTGAACGCATGCGGGCGGCGGGCATTGCCATCACCGTCGTATCCAATAATAATGAAAGCCGCGTCCGCGCTTTTTGCGAACCATTGAACATTCCTTATGTTTCGAGAGCGCGCAAGCCGATGAGACGGGCTTTTAAACGGGCGATTCGCCAAATGGGGTTGGCGAAAGAAGACGTCGTCGTCATCGGCGATCAATTGCTCACGGACATCTACGGCGCGAAACGCCTCGGTGCCCGGGCGATATTAGTCGTGCCCGTGAAAAGCACCGATGGTTGGATGACGCGGATTAATCGGAAAATCGAACGGCTTTTGCTTTCGATCATGCGGAAAAAAGGCTTTATTCATTGGGAGGATTGAGCGTGTCGAAACAGATCATTTGTGCCGGTTGCGGCATACCGATCCAGACGGAGGATGAAACGCGGCCGGGTTATGCGCCCCCGTCAGCGCTTGAGCGGGAGTCGGTCGTCTGTCGGCGCTGCTTCCGCTTGACGCATTATAACGAAGTGCCCGATATCGCACCGACGGATGACGATTTCATCCGGTTGCTTCAGCGCATCGGGGAAAGCGACGCTTTGATCGTTTATCTCGTCGATATCTTTGATTTTAACGGCAGCTGGGTGAGCGGCCTCGGCCGCTTCGCGGGGAAAAACGACATCCTTCTCGTTGGCAATAAAATCGACGTGCTCCCGAAATCGACGAACAAAGACAAGTTGAAGCGCTGGCTCCGGCGCATGGCGAACGAATACGGCATCCATCCCGTCGACGTTCTCTTGATCAGCGCCGAAAAGGGGTTCGGCGTGCGCGAACTCGCCGAACGGATGGACGAGTGGCGTCAAGGGAAAGACGTTTTCGTCGTCGGCTGCACCAATGTCGGAAAATCGACGTTTATCAATCGTTTGATCAGCTTGTACGGTTTATCCAACCGGAAGGTGACGACCTCGGCGTTTCCGGGCACGACGCTTAACTTCATCGAACTTCCCCTTGCGGGTGGCCGCGTATTGTACGACACGCCAGGGGTCATCAATCGCCACCAAATGGCGCACGCCGTCACTTACGATGAGTTAAAAATCATTTTGCCGAAAAAGGAGATCCGGCCGAAGGTTTATCAATTGAACGAACGGCAGACGATCTTTCTCGGCGGGCTCGCCCGCATCGACTATATGGGGGCGGGCAGGCGTTCGCTCGTCGTTTACGCGTCGAACGATTTGTACATTCACCGCACGAAATGGGAAAATGCCGATGCGCTTTACAAGGAACAAGTCGGGAAATTGCTCGCACCGCCGTATCATCCCGAGGATTTTCCGGAATTGGTGCGCCAAGATTTTTCCATTGATGATGAGGAATCGGACATCGTCTTTTCCGGTCTCGGCTGGGTGTCCGTCAAAGGCGTCGGAGCCACCGTGCGCGCTTATGCCCCAAAAGGC
Source organism: Caenibacillus caldisaponilyticus (assembly GCF_002003465.1). Taxonomy (GTDB): domain Bacteria; phylum Bacillota; class Bacilli; order Bacillales; family Sporolactobacillaceae; genus Caenibacillus; species Caenibacillus caldisaponilyticus. The sequence continues at coordinate 84,433 of NZ_BDDQ01000009.1, forward strand.
ATCCATATTATTAAACGGCCGTCGATCATCGGTTGACGGCGATCCGGCTGCTTATATAACATGAGAGGAGGCTGCCGTTTGGGCGAATGGCTCGGCGTCATCGGCGATCCCATCGAACACAGTTTGTCGCCGATCATGCACCAGAAATGGTTTGCGGATTTTGGTTGGTCCCATCATTACCAGGCGTTTCGCGTCAAGCGCGATGATCTCAAACAAGCGGTCGACGGCTTGCGCGCCCTTGGCGCCAAAGGCTTTAATGTGACGATCCCGCACAAAGTCGCCATCATGCCGCTCTTGGATGAGATCGATGACGAAGCGCGCGCGCTCGGTGCGGTGAACACGGTTATCCATACGGATGGGCGTTTGCTCGGCACGAATACCGACGGGCTCGGTTTTATTGAAAGCTTAAAGGAAAAAAACGTGCCGTATGCCGGCGCGGACGTCCTGATCCTCGGAGCGGGCGGCGCGGCGCGGGCGGTCGGGCTTTCGCTCGCCCGCCATGCCGGCCGGGTCGATGTCGCCGGCCGCACCCTCGAAAAGGCGGAAGCGCTCGCGCACGACATCGCGAAAACGACGGCGAGCGCGGCTTATACGTTGGAGCGGGCGGCGGCGCGGCTTGACGGTTACCGCTTGATCATCAATGCGACACCCGTCGGGATGACGCCGAACATCGATGCGGCGCCGCTTTCTTTGGAGCGGATTTCGGATCAAGCAACTTGCATCGATTTAATTTATCGCCCGTTGGAAACCCGCTTCATGAAGGAAGCCCGTCAAAAGGGAGCGCGGGTGGTAAACGGGTTGCCGATGCTGATTCATCAAGGCGCGCTCGCCTTTGAGCGGTGGTTTGGACGGCGCCCCGACACCGCGGGCATGGAGACGTATTTATCCCAAATCCTTGCGGCCGATTGATGACGGCGCGCTTTCAGGTTCCCGACGGATGGCGGGGTCCAGAACTTGTTTGAAAAAGTTTGGTTTCCGGCGGCCGGATGGAAAGGGCGCCGGAACGCTTGAAAAAACCCCTGCGTCGAGCGGGGCGGGAGGGTATCGATTGTTAACGGGAAAACAGAAGCGCTTTTTGCGGAAAGAAGCCCATCATTTAAAACCGATTTTTCAAATCGGCAAGTCCGGTATTCACGATGTTTTCATAAAGGAAATTCAAGACGCGCTCGAAGCGCGGGAATTGATTAAAATCAACGTTCTCCGCAACGCGATTGAAGAGCCCGAGATGGCCGGCCAGATCCTTGCGGAAAAGACCGGCGCCGAACTCGTCCAAGTGCTTGGCTCGACGATCACGTTGTACAAACGGTCCGAAAAACATCCGCGGATCGAATGGCCGCGGGAATAGAAAGGGTTCTTCCGATGAAGATCGGCCTGCTCGGCGGAACGTTCGATCCCCCACATCACGGGCATTTGATCATGGCGGATGAAGCGATGTCGGCCTGCGGCTTGGACGAAGTGTGGTTTTTGCCGAGCCATATACCGCCGCATCTTGAACGGAAAGCGACGCGGCGGACGACGCCCGTTCACCATCGCATCGAAATGGTCCGCCTTGCCATCCAAGGGAATGATCGCTTTAAGTTGTCGCTCGTCGAAGTGGAGAGGAAGGGGCGTTCTTATACATACGATACCTTGATGGAACTCGGCGAACGGTATCCGCAGCATGATTTCCATTTTATTATCGGCGCGGACATGGTGAACGATCTCCCGAAATGGCACCGCTTTGAAGAGATCAAAGCGAGCGTGCAATTTATCGGCCTGAATCGCCCCGGTATTGTCGCCCATCCGCCGGACGGCGTCGCCATCGAATTTGTCGACATGCCGGAGATCGCCATCTCCTCCAGCATGATCCGGGAGCGGATCCGCCTGCGCCAACCGTGGCGTTATTTGTTGCCGGAAGCCGTGAAAACTTATATTGAGGAGAACGATTTGTATGAATAAAGCGGAAGCATTGGAAAAAGTGAAGAACATTTTGCCCGAGCGCCGTTTTCAACATACCCTAGGCGTCGTTCAGGCGGCGCTGGAGCTCGCGGACCGCTTCGGGGCGGACCGCGACAAAGCCGAACTCGCGGCGATCCTTCACGACATCGCTAAGTATTTTCCGGAAGAAGAGATGGCCGAGACGATCCGAAGCCATGCGGAACTGGACGATGAACTCTTGAATTACCATCCTTCCTTATGGCACGCGCCGGTCGGCGCTTTGTACGTACGCGACCGCCTCGGGGTTGACGACCCGGAGGTGCTCGATGCGATCCGCTACCATACGACGGGCCGGCGCGGCATGACTTTATTGGACAAAGTCGTCTTTTTAGCCGATTATATCGAACCCGGACGGGATTTTCCCGGCGTTCAAGAAGTGCGCGACATCGCCCGGACGGATTTGGACGCGGCTTGCGCGCAGGCGCTCGCCAATACGATCCGATTCCTGATCGAGCAATATCACGACGTGTATCCGGACACACTTTTGGCATACAACGATTTGATTAAAACAACCGGGAGGCGATTGAAAGATTGGAAACAAAGAACGGGGAAATCGCTTTGAAGGGTGAAGCATTGGCCCGTTTCGTCGCCCGCGCGGCGGACGACAAAAGGGCGCACAACATTGTCATCTTGAACATGAAAGGCATCTCGATCATGGCCGATTACTTCGTCATCTGCCACGGCAACTCGGAAAAACAGGTTCAAGCGATCGCCGGAGAGATTGAAGACGCTTGCGAGGAAGCGGGCGTCCCGCTCAAACGGATGGAAGGCTTTGAAAACGGGCGATGGGTGCTCGTCGATCTCGGCGATGTCATCGTTCACGTGTTCCATAAAGATGATCGTGACTATTATCAACTGGAAAAACTTTGGGGCGACGCACCGATGGAAGCTTATGTAGGAGAAGCAGGCGAAAATGGCTGACGCCACGGCTTACCGGCATTTTGCCGCCGTTTACGACGAATTGATGCGGGAGGCGCCCTATGAGCGCTGGGCGGATTATTTAAACCGAATGACCGACACATTTGGCGTCACCGGCCGGCGCGTGTTGGATTTGGGATGCGGGACGGGGACGCTCGCTTTGCTTTTGGCCGAAAAAGGTTGGGACGTAACCGGTGTGGATCAATCCGAAGACATGCTCGCGGTCGCCGACGAAAAAATTTCCCGCGCCGATGCGAACGTCGCACTTATCCAACAAGACTTGCGCGCCTTGGATCTCGGCGCCGCCTACGACGTGGCCGTCGCCTTTTGCGACGTTCTGAATTACATGGCCTCCATCGAGGAAGTGGAAGACGTCATCCGCCGGGTGCATCGCCATTTGTCGCCGGGCGGATTGTTCCTTTTTGATGTTCATTCCGTTTATAAAATCGACCGCGTGTTCCGCGACGCCTCCTTTTGTTCCGGCGAGGACGATATCGCTTATATTTGGGAATGTTTCCCGGGAGACGAACCGCACAGCGTATACCATGAGTTGAGTTTTTTTGTCCGGGAACCTTCCGGGCTTTACCGGAGGTTTGACGAGACGCATTACGAGCGGACGTATCCCGCAGAAACGTATCTCGATGCGTTGAAGCGCGCCGGTTTTACGGATGTTCGTGTCGAAGCCGATTTTCAATGCGGGCCGCCGACGGACACTTCGGAACGCTTGTTTTTTGCGGCGCAGAAATAGGCCAATATCATTGTCTTGGACCTTCCGCTTTTCCGAGAAGGGTCCCATAATGAAAAACGATCCTTTGTTGCGCGCATCGGACCGATCGCACGGCAACGAGAAAATCTCCGCGGGGCAATGGCAAGCCCGAGCGGAGATTTTTTCTGGCAGGAATTTCGGCGGAGATGTCGAAAGAATAACGTGTCGACCTTTCGAGGCCGTTCCTCGATTTATGCTTGCCCATCAAAACCCCGTTTGACCGCTTCGCGATCTTCCTTGAATTTTTCTTGGGTTTTCCGAAAGAGGTGGTGAAACATGGCCCCGGTTTCCCGCTCCAACACGTTCAGCCCCACGCCGGTCACCCCGCCTTGGACTTGGACCTTTTGCCTCAACGTTTTAAGCGTATAAATTTGGCGTTTTAACAGCGCGCCGAAGCCGACCATCATCTCCGTCGTTAAGGCGACGGCCAGTTCCTCCGAAATGGCCGTTTCTTCCGTCGCCGCCCGGATCATCCGTTCGAGCAGAAAGCCGATAAAGGCCGGGCCGGCGCTGGCCAGATCCGAGGCGACGCGCGTCACGTCGTCCGGGATTTCGATCGGCGTGGAAAAATGAGACGCCAACCGCCGCAACGTCTGCTTGTCTTCCGCGTTTATCCTGGAGCCGTAAGTCAATAAGGTGGCGCCCGCAAGCGCCCGATTGGTGATGCTCGGGATCCAGCGCACGCCTTTTCCGGAAACGCTCGCTTCAATGTCATCCGGTCCCACCGGACTGGTGATGGAGACGATGATGTCTTCTTCCGCGACGCTTCCGCCAATCCGGCGGAGAAGACCGGGCATCTCCGTCGGACGCACGCAGAGGAAGGTGAGGTTCGACCGGCGGACGACTTCGTCGGCGGTATCGGCGACCGCGATCCCGGGGACGCGCGATCGGAGCGCTTCCGCTTTCGCTTTTGTCCGATTCATGACGACCACCTCTTCAGGAATGGCCGCCCGGCTTTCGATGAACGCCTCTACAAGAATCGATCCCATGTTTCCGGTTCCGATCACCCCGATATGCACGGGTTATCTCCCCCTTTTCAGATCAACCGGAACAGCCTGGCTCCGCCCCGGCGCCGCTTCGCGTTGACTCTTGCATTCCTCCATGAGAACGCGCGAATGTCCTTACATCCCTATGCCTCCCCAGCTTTAAATATTCCCGCGGGTGAAGAGAGGAGCGATGAAATGTTGAAGGAGAAGTGGCCGTACTTTGTCTTGGCCGCCTTTGCCGTCCTGCTGATCGTTATTTATCGTTATCATTCGGCGCCGCAAACGGACGAAGGGACATGGGATGACGTTTTGAAAGAGCAAGCGGCGGCGCAAAACGAAACCCGATCGCAGGAAGGGGCAAGCGATGGCGGAAAGACGGCGGCAGCGAACGGCAACGAAGCGCAAAACGGGACCATTATGGTCGACGTAAAAGGCGCAGTCAAGCACCCCGGCGTTTATGAAATGAAACCCGGCGACCGCGTCATCGACGTGTTGGAAAAGGCGGGCGGATTGACGGATAAAGCGGACAACAAGAACGTCAATTTCGCCAAAAAATTGACGGACGAGATGGTGGTATACATTCCGGCAAAAGGAGAGAAGCCCGTCGAGAACGCCGCGGCCGGAGCGCTCTCGACGGGCGGGACGGATGAGGGAGCCGCCGCCGCTGGTGGTGAGGCGGAAAAAATTAACATTAACACCGCGAGCGAAGAAGAACTGCAAAAGCTGCCCGGCATCGGACCCGCCAAAGCCGCGAGCATCGTCGCCTACCGGCAAAAGCACGGTCCGTTCCGTTCGGTCGATGAGCTGGATAAGGTGTCGGGGATCGGCGAAAAATCCTTGGAACGCATCAAACCGCTGGCTGTCGCTCAATAATCGGTTTTTTGCGAGCCGCCGACAGGATTCTTCCGCGCCATCCGCCCATCCGTTGACGGGCGTCAAACCGTGTCGATAAAATGGTCATAAGTCATAAAGAAAGGTGGGGTTTTCGTGAGATTGTCTTGGGATCAATATTTCATGGCGCAAAGCCATTTACTCGCCAACCGCAGCACATGCACCCGACTGGCCGTCGGAGCAACGATCGTCCGCGACCGCCGCATCATCGCCGGCGGTTATAACGGGTCGACCTCGGGAGGCGTCCATTGCACCGATGTCGGCTGTTATGTGGTCGACGGCCATTGCGTCCGCACGATCCATGCGGAGATGAACGCCATCCTGCAATGCGCGAAGTTCGGCGTGCCGACCCAGGGGGCGGAAATTTATGTCACGCATTTTCCGTGCCTTTCATGCTCCAAGGCGATCATACAAGCCGGCATCAAGAAGATATACTACGCCAATCCTTATCACAACGATCCGTACGCGATGGAACTCCTTGAAGATGCCGGCGTCGAGACGGTCCACGTCCCCTATGAAAATCCGTTTGAAACCGTACCGGAGGAAGAGCAGCTCGCCTTCGTTGTTGAGTTGCTGAAAGAAATGGAAGCGCTTGGCGCCGATAAAGAAAAAGTGAAAGATTTTTATGAACGGGCCCGTCAGCTTTACGAGAAAGGTTCTTGACCCGGGCCTTTCTCACGGTCGCCGCATGGTCGAAGCGGTGCGAAAAGCCTTCCGTGAAGGGAGGCGCAACGGCCATCTCCTCGCGGCCGCCGCCGCCATCGCGGTTTGGCAACGGAGCGATCCGAGCGGAGTCGTCCTTCTTCTTACCGCCATCGGTTTTATGACGCTTTTCATTTATAAGCGAACGCTGGCCGTTTGTACCCTCTTGATTTTTGTCGGCATGTGGGCAAACGCCGCCCTCCGCGACCGGCCGACCGCCTTGACGCCCGCCGACACGGTTTGGACGGGGACGGTCGCATGGCCGGAAATCGACGGTGACCGTCTGAAAACCGATTTTCGAACGGCGCAAAACGAGACGGTGCGGCTCGTTTACACCATGAAAAGCGAAGAAGAAAAGCGCTTTTTCCAACAAACATTGAAGCCGGGCGCGGTTTGCCTCGTGAACGGGAGCTTGGAAAGGCCGCAGGCTACGACGAATTTTTACGCGTTTGACTATCCGGCCTATTTAAAGCACAAAGGCATCCATTGGGTCCTGAATGCCGAGTCGATCCTGCGTTGCCGGTCGGGCCGGCCCGGACTGATCGATCGCATCAAACGCTTGCGACAAGCCGGCGTTTCGGCCACGGAGCGCGAGCTGCCCGAGCCGTTGGCCGGATTGGTGAACGCGCTCGTCTACGGCGATCGCTCTGCGATGGATCCGAACGTGCTCACCGCTTATCAAAACCTTGGACTCGTTCATCTCCTCGCCGTCTCGGGCCTCCACGTCAGCCTCATCGCCGGCGCCGTTTATTATTTGCTCCTTCGCGCCGGTTTTCTGAAAGAGCACGTCCGCCTTTTTATGGCGCTCGTCTTGTTGCCGGCTTATGCGATCTTGACGGGGCTTTCCCCGTCGGTGTGCCGGGCGGCGCTCATGCTCGGCTTTCAGCTGCTGGCGCCTCTTTTAAAATCCAAGCCTTCGCCGCTCGCCGCGCTCGCTTTCAGCGCTCTCCTCCAGTTGTTTTTATCCCCAGGCGTCCTGTTCGACATCGGATTTGAGCTTTCCTACCTCGTCACATTGGCGATCATCGTTTCGGCTCCGACGATTAGCCGCCGCCATGCCAACTTTTTGGTCCGCACGTTTGTCATGACCGGCATCGCCCAGCTTGCGACGCTGCCGCTCATCGCCTTCTATTTTTACGGCTTTTCCCTCCTCGGTTTTTTCCTGAACGTCTTCTATATTCCGTTCATTACGTTCGTCATCTTGCCGCTTTCTCTCGCCGCAGCGGCCCTCAGTCCCGTTTTTCCCGCCTTGCGCGGCCCGTTGGAAGCCTGTTTGTCGCTCATGGTGGGGCCGGCCCACGCCTTCTTGACGAAGCTGGATGAACGAAGCCTTTTGTATGTGACGACCGGACGTCCGGGGACATGGCTCATGCTGGGGCTGATCATCCTTGTGCTCGCGCTTTTGATGCTGTGGGAGAAGCTGGAGGGCGCCGGTTCGCTCTTCCTTCCCTTTATCGGGGCCGTCTTGATCGGTGCGCTGGCGACCGTTGTTTCCTGGATTTCTCCGGTCGGCTCCGTCACGTTTTTGGATGTCGGTCAAGGAGACAGCATTTTCATCCAGCTTCCTCATGCAAGAGGCAACGTGTTGATCGATACCGGCGGGCGCCTGCCCATTGCGCAAAAAAGCTGGCAAAGGGAAAGGGATCCGTTTAACATCGGCCGCGACATCGTTTGCCATGAGCTCAAGGCGATGGGCGTCCGGCGCATCGATCGCCTCGTCTTGACGCACCGGGATTTTGACCATATTGAAGGATTGGAAGGTTTGATCGGCTGCATGCCGATCCGGCAATTGATCGTGGCCCGGCCGTTCACGGCGACCAAAACCGAATGGGCATGGTTTCAAAAGGCGCGGGCGCTCGGTGTACAACTCGTGCGCGTTTCTCCGGGCGTTCGCTGGGGAGCGGGGTCGGAAACGTTTCAAGTCTTGTGGCCTTATGAGAAAACCGAGTCGACGAACGGCCAATCGCTCGTTTTGTTTGCCCGCCTTGGCGGAAGCCGTTGGCTTTTCACGGGCGATCTCGACAGGGAGGGGGAGCTTGAGCTTATAAAGAGGCATCCCAACTTAAAAATTGACATGCTCAAGGTGGGGCACCATGGGAGCCGCACCTCGAGCGCGCCGGCGTTCATCGATGCGATTGCGCCCCGCCTCGCGGTCATATCCGTCGGAGCGCACAATCGCTACGGCCACCCGCACGAAGAGGTGCTGAAAATCTTTCGCGACCGCCGCATCCCGGTTATGCGGACGGACCGCTCGGGGGCGATCCGCATCGTTTTCGACGCCCGTCACATCGTCGGAGTGGAAACGGCAACGACAAAAAAATGAGAGGGTGTTTTCCCGTCTTTCGGGTTCACCCTCTTTTCACCATTTCCGTTATTTTTTAGATCGCTGAAACGGCCAACGCATGATTGCCCCGCGTCCGAAACGCGCGGGAGCAAGCGCGAATCGTCGCTGCCTTGCGCCTTGCTCACTTCATGATCTGTTGGACGACGATGCCGATGATAAAGAGGACGGCGAAGAATAAGAACGAGAACGTAAACCCGTTTGCGGCATCGACAAAGTCATTTCTTGTGTCGTGCAAGTCTTTTTCAAACTCGTTCACAGGAACCCCTCCTGCCACTATGTATGCCCATTTTATGATCAGGGTATTTTGCCTTCGCATTGCTGGACGGTCATTCATAGTATAAACCAAATCATAAAAAAATCCAACTTGTCAAAATTTCTTGATGCAGTCAAGCTTTTGTGGGCACTTTTCTTGTACAATGCAATTTGAAAGCGTTCTCCTATTTTCTTGGACTTCTTACGGAAGCTCTCTTAATGTTTAAAAACCGATCAGCCCTTTCAAAGTGCTGTGAATCATCGTGCCTGAAGATTGTTTCATATAGGGGATGTTGTCGCGTACATCATTTACGATTTGCTTGGTCAGCCTTTTACGGGTTTTGGTCTCTGGAGCCTTACGACCCGAACCGTTTGTTTCACGGTTCGGCACCCATTGCCCAAACCACGTTTTGACCTCCAACCGATCCTTGTCAGCAATCATCCATTGGGTCATCGCCTCTACACCGGCTGCGCTCCAACTGCGCCCCTGTTTGAGGCGAGCCGCAAATTGGCTCATCAGGCCTTCCGAAGCCCCCATCGTGCACATCCCGCGGGTGTCCATCCCTTTTTCTTCGAGCCACGCCTTATAATCACATAAGGCTTCTTTATGTTTCGTGACATACGCGATGAACACCTCTAGCTTCGCTTCGCCTTCCGGTGTAGCCATCGTTCCCACGGCGCTGTTCAGCTCCACGATCAACCGCTCCGGATCATTCTCGTTCAGCGCCCGTTTCATCGCGGAATAGCGCGGATGATCTTTCATGATTAGATGCAAATCGCGGGCGACATGGAACCGATCCAAATGATAAAACGCCCGGCCCTTGAAGTCCTCTTGGCAAGCCGAAATCCAACCGGCTCCATCCCCGTTAATGACCAACTTCGTTTTCGTCGCGTCATAGTCGTAGTGCTGCTCCAAGAAGCTTTCAAAGCCTT
>NZ_BDDQ01000010.1 GCF_002003465.1 Caenibacillus caldisaponilyticus
GAAATGGACGAAAAATGGATATCGGGACGCAAATACCTGGATATGTCCGACTATTGGCAGTGGCGGAAAACGAAAGAGTTAGGCGTTCAAACGATGAATCAGGAAGTTTCGGCGATCAAGAAAGTGGGATAATTTCTTCGACGTGTCAAGGAGAACGTGAAATACCTCGGAAGCGAGGAGTTGCCGCGAAAGCGCCTTGACACACCTGTACTTTGACAACAATGATCATTAGTCCGGGAAGGCGACCGGCAGGGAGACTTGCCGGACTTACCTGCCATACGTCAGGTCATCAGGTCCATCTTTCTATCAAAGGGAAATTTACACAATAAAATGGACTTGACCAATTTCCCGAGCGATGATTCTTCTCTTTTATAGGCAATCATCCATACATTAAGCAAAGAATAAGGGGTTATAAAATACGGCTGAAAAAATACTGGTTAAAACGGCTTCCATTTTGAACCTCGTTTATCCAATCATTTCCCGCCTACCCCTTTTTTCAATAGCCGACTTTACTCGTTTTTACGGATCTAGATCATGAAAGAGGCACAATTAAACCTGACACGCTTTTAAAACTTTTAAAAAACGATGGGCTCCATTACTTGGATATAATTTTTTCCTTTGAACACTGTTGTTTCACTGGATTGATCTTCGCCGTGTCTAAAGAAAACCTTCAACCGTCATTTTTAATACATTTTCAAAACTTTTCTTTTGATAATTTCAATATCAAATTTTCAATCATATGATTTCGAAAAAAAAGCCCCGGAAATCCGGAGCTTTGCAACCGCGTAAGAAGCGCGTTAACCTTAAATCCAATTTTTCATGTATTTTGTGAACAGAATCCACCAAGCTTACAAGAACTGACAGTGCGTTTGCAAACACTCATTGGCAAGCCGGACAATACCCGTAAACTTCAAACTTGTGTCCGGTAATTTTAAAATCATTGGACCTTGCCAATTGCTCTTCAAACGGGCAAACATCGATATCCTTCGTCGCCCCGCAGCTGACGCAAATGAGATGATGGCAATGGTTGTCCTCACACTTCAATTGATAATGCTTTTCTCCCTTAAATTCGGTTTCCTCAAGAATGCCCAATTGCACGAACAACGACAGATTTCGATAAATCGTGTCAAAACTGAGTCCCGAATAATGGTCTTTTAATTGCCGCAGGACGTCGCGGGCCGTCAAATATCCCTTGTTTTCGGTAAAAATCCGCAAGATATCTTCCCGCTTATCCGTATGTTTATACCCGTTTGATTTTAAAACGTGGATCGCTTGGTTGAGATCCATGGTATCACATCCTTACGCGTTCAATGACTCTGTGTCCACCATCCGCCGGCGTCTTCTCACGTATTCGATGAACGTCGCAACGAAGTAGGCGGCACCTGCGATGAAAATGATCGCGGAACCGGATGCAATTTGTAAGGCGTACGCGATGCTTATTCCAATTATAACAAATATCATGTTTAAAAGGATCGATAATAACACGACTTTTTTAAAATCCTTCGTGAATTTTTTCGCAATAGCCGGAGGCGCGGCATATAAACCGACGGTCAAAACGAGCCCCACCATCATGAGAATGATCAGGGTCGACAGGCCGAGCAAAATGAACAAAATGGTTTCGAGCCCTTTCACCTTGACGCCCTGAACCTCCGCGTATTCTTCGTCAAACAAATACGCTTTTAAAACATGATAAAAAGCGATGAAAACTAAAAGCACCGCAACCGCCACGCCAAAAATCATCCATAAGGTCGACGTCTTGGCCGAAAAAATATCGCCGAACAAATAATTATCAAAGTCGACATCGATATCCGAAAGCTGTGTCAAAAGCACGCCGAATGCCATGCAAACGGACCAAAAGACGCCGATCAATACATCGGTCGTTTCGTTGCGGCGTCGATTCAGCCGGCCGATGCCAAGCGCTCCGGCAATCGTAAAAATGATGGCGCCGATCAAGGGCGGGAAGTGATAATACAAGCCTAATCCGATGCCGCCATATGAGACGTGCGCAAGCCCGCCGCTCATCATGACCAATCTTTTTTCCAGCACAATGACGCCGATAATCCCGCTTATAATGCTGGCAAGAATGCCGCCGATTAAAGCGTGCTGCAAGGCTAAATGTGTGATCTCTTCCAAAGCAAGCGCCTCCCGTTCTATGTCTCGATGTGCTCAAAAAAAGCCAACGCCTTCCGTCAGGTGGTCGCCATTTTATCGAAGGACCGGACCTCATTGCCCCGATAAATCAATTTCTTATTGATATAAGCAACCGACGTGGCGTAATCGAAAATGCGTTCATCATCGTGGGAAATCATTAAGATCGTCAATTTTTTGTTCAATTCTTTAAGAAGTTCATAAATCTGTTTCTTGGATGGCGGATCCAAGCTGGCGGTCGGCTCATCAAGAATCAACATCTTCGGATCCGTGACGAGCGCGCGGGCGAGGAGCACTTTTTGTTTTTGCCCGCCGGACAATTCCCCGATCGGCCGGTCCGCCAAGGATTCAATCTTTAATTCTTCCATGATTTCATCGACCCGACGCTCATCCTTGCGGGTGAAGCGGTGAAAGAACCCAAGCGACGCCGGCAGACGTCCCATGAGAATGACATCCCGAACCGTAATCGGAAATTTCGAATCAAACACCGATTGCTGGGGAATGTAGCCGATCAAGCCTTTCGCTTTTCGATGATCTTGACCAAAAATTTGAATGGAACCGGAAGCGAGCGGCACAAGGTCAAGGATCGCCTTGATGAGGGAAGATTTTCCCCCGCCGTTCGGCCCGGCGATGGCCACAAATTCGCCTTCCTCAACCGCCAAACTGACATTATGTACCGCTACGATATGGTTATATTTCACGGTCACCTGATCCACAGTGAGTGCCTTTCCCATTTGAATTCACCACGTTATTGAAAATTTTTGATGTGCGCAGAAAGAAAACGCGGACGTCCGATGGTTGGCCGATTTCGCCTTGAACAAAAAACGGGCCTCCTTCTCGAAGGATGCCGCGGCGATGAAACGGACGAAGGCGCGCCATTCATTCTTGTCCTCTTTTCTCTTTAAAAAAGCATCGGCGGCGCCGTCTGTGTCGGCACCGACAAAAATGGATGGCAACAAGCATTCAAATAAGAACCATTACGATTTATAACTGACGTTTTTTATTTTATACGGATCAAGCCCATTTGTAAATAGTAATGATTCCGTTTTATAAAGACAGCATTTGACAAAATCATTCTGTCGTCCATGATGGAAAGAAAAAAATTGGCGAAAAGCCTCGCGTGAAGCTTATGATTCCGCACCACCTCGTTGAAATCCAAAAAAAAAAACGCCTCCTAAGGGCAAGCCCCAAGGAGGTGTTTCCGCGCATTCATTTGAATGATTTCGTTCCCTGTTTGCCGGATCATGGCCTTCGTGAAGTTTCAGACCAATCTTTCACGTACTTGCGAATAAATTCGAAGAAAGAAGCAAGCGCCGCCTTCTGACATTAAGCAAAAATGCCGTTCATCCCGCCTGCTACCCGCTGAACGCCATGCGCTGCCTGCCAGGATCGGTAAGCCGTTCGCGCATGCGCCCCTTAAAGCAGCCTTCAACCTTTTTTTGTTAGGACTGATAGATTTCCCGCAGCGTGCGCTTCAGCACTTTACCGCTCGGATTTTTCGGCAGCTCATCGGTGAAATAGACGTTTTTCGGGATTTTATATTTGGCCAGCCTTCCCCGGCAAAAATCCAAGACGTCCTGTTCGGTCAGCGCCGCTCCCGCTTTAGGAACGATCACGGCGGTAACGGCTTCGATCCAATACGGATCGCTGACCCCGATGACGGCGGCTTCCGAAACCCCTTCCAACTGGTACAACACCTCTTCCACCTCGCGGCTGGAGACGTTGATGCCGCCGGTTTTGATCATATCTTTTTTGCGGTCGACGATCGTGATAAAGCCTTCTTCATCCATGTAGCCCAAGTCGCCGCTATGGAACCAGCCGTTGCGGAAAGCCTTTTCGGTATTCTCGGGATCATTCAAATACCCGAGCATCGCGTGCGGCGTTCGATGGACGATTTCCCCGATTTCGCCGCGTGGGACTTCTTGGTCGTTCTCGTCCACGATTTTCGTTTGCACGTTCAAGGTCGGCACCCCGGCCGAACCCAGTTTGCGCAATTGGTCTTCGGGCTGTAAGGCGGTGGCCAGCGGAGCGACTTCGGTTTGTCCGTAAAAATTCCAAAAGCGCGCGTTCGACAAGCGCCGAGCCAATTCTTTCAAAATCTCGCGGGGCATAATCGCCGCGCCGTAATAACATTTTTTCAACGTCGATAAATCCCGTTTGTCAAAATCCGGATGCCTGAGCAGCGCAATCCAAACCGTCGGCGGACAAAACAGCTGCGTCGCCCGCTCTTCTTCAATCGTTTGCAAAATGCGCTCAGGAGTTGCGGTATCGAGAATGATGCCGGTCGCGCCGACGTATACGCTCGGGCCGAGAAAGACATGGAGCTGCGCGCTGTGATAAAGCGGAAGCGCATGGACGAAAATATCATCCGGACTCATCTGGCCGTCGACGATGCAGCTGACATATTCGCTGATCAGGCTCTTGTGCGACAGCATGACCCCTTTCGGCCGGGATTCCGTTCCGCTCGTATAAAGGACGTGGGCGAGGTCGTCATCGTCCAGTTCTTCATCCGCCAAATCGGCCGGCTGGTTGTCTTGGACTTGGATGAGCGGGATCCATTGCGAAAAGTCCGAATCGGGGGCGTCCATTAAGAAGCGCCATGTGATCGGCAAATCTGGCGCCGCCTGCTCCAGCAGCGGAACGTATTCCGGCGAGGCGAACACTCCCGTCACACCGGCGTGTTGTAAAATATAGCGGACATCTGCTGCCGTCAGCATGTAATTGAGCGGAACCATCACCGCCCCAATCCGGGCGAGCGCAAAGTTGATCACGACAAAATCCAAGCTGTTTTTGGACACGACGGCGAACCTGTCCCCTTTTTTCACCCCGGCCGCCCGCAAACCATGGGCCGTTTGGTTGACCCTGTCATCGAATGCCGCGTAAGTCAATGCCAAACCATGATAGACGAAAGCCGTCTTTTCGGGATAACGCGCCCTGGCGCGCAATAAAACATCTCCCAGCGTATTGCGCCGCACGCGTTTGACGAGCTTGGCCTGCTGTGCGTCATCCTGTACCGGTACCGTCATCACGCCACCCCTTTGGTAGGATAATTTTATTACTTTTATTTTATTTCAGAAAATGTCGGACCACAAGACCGATTCCTCGCTTCCTAACCGGTTGGATCTTGTAAACTCCCTTTTTTAAACCCTCCTTAAAAACAACCGATTTTCCGTCCCGGGGCCGATTTTTAAAATGGCAGTTTTTGATAAATTGAAATAAATCATTCAACAATTTGGGATGGGTGGGATAAAATGTTTAAGCTGTTGTTAAAGAAGAATTTCCTTTTTCTTTTCGCCGGCAGGTTTATTACCAACCTAGGCGACAGCATCTATATAGTGGCCGCCATGTGGTTGGTCTATGACTTAACCAAAAACCCGCTTTATACCGGGATCGCTTCCGCTGTTATGACCGGTCCGCGGATCTTTGAGTTTTTGGTCGGCCCTTTTGTCGACCGCTGGAATGTCAAATCCATCATGGTTTATTCGCAAATCATGGAAGGCCTATTCATTTTAGTCATTCCCCTCGCCAGTTATTTGCACTTTTTAAATGTTTGGATCGTGATAGCGGTCATGTTTTTGGTTGTAAGTGTGGAACGCTTTGTCTTTCCTGCTCAATCGGCGGTGGTGCCAAGGATTTTGGAAAAAGAGGAACTGGCAAGCGGCAATGCCTTGATGACCTTAGCTTATCAAGGCAGCGATTTCATTTTAACGGGGCTGTCCGGCGTCATCTTAATGCATGTCGGCGCCATTAGTGTTTATTTAATGGATACCTGGACTTTTCTCATCGCGGCGTTGTTGTTTATGAAAATCCGCATTCATCAAGCAAAAGCGTCCGCCCCTCCAAAATCGACCATTTATGCCGGTTATCTGAGCTACAAGAAAGAACTGGCGGAAGGTTTAACGGTCGTCAAAAACTCTTTTATCCCTCGATTCATGATTCCTATCGTCATTGCCAATTTTATTTTTGGCATGATCAACGGCATTTTGCCGGCTTATGCAAACATGAAAGGCGGAGAACCCTTCTATGGGTATTATTTGGTTTCCATCTCCATCGGCCTTTTAATCGGCGTCTTAGTCGCTTCCAAAATGAAACATTGGCCTTTGGGCAAGCTCATCATTTCTGCATTTTTTCTTTCATCGCTCATGTGGGGGTTATCCGATCTCGTCAATCCTCCATTCCTCTCTGTCGGACTTTTAGGGCTCTCCATGGTCGCCTTGGGCCTTGCGAATGTGTTGATCAATTCCATCTTTCAAGCCCTCGTTCCCGAGCGACTCTTGGGCAGGGTTTTTTCCGTCGTGAACAGCATGGCCGCCGCTTCCTTGCCGATCGGCGCTTTAGTGGGCGGGTATTTGGCCCATTTATTCGGAAGCGAATGGGTGTTTTTGGCAGGCAGCCTCGCCCATCTATTTACGGCGCTTTATTGGCTGCTGGCCCCTTCCATGCGGAAGTTGCCGTCCTACCTAAAGATGGGTGCCTCGGACCGATTTAAACTCAACTTTCCTCAGAACGGCGAACAAGACTCGACGCCGATTTAAACGAAGTCACGCCCCGGAATCGTTCAATTAGAGGCAGAAGCCAGTAGGCAATGATGGTTTTGGATTATAAAAAAGCGTGCATTAAAGCCTGAAAAACGGTTTTAACTCAGCGAACAAATTTTCAGTTGTGCATTTGCCTGACGAATAAAGCGTAGGTAATAAGTCTTGGTATAGAGATCCTTTAAGATCAAAAACATTTCAACGGTCTTTTCCTCCAGTGGTGTGAATGACTGAAAGGATGGGACGGTTTTGGCGATCAGCGTTCATTCAATGATCACTGACCTGTTCCTTTGTGAAGTCTGCCTGCACATTCGTTTTTAAAACCCCAAGAGGGAATGCGAACAAGGCGATGGTTGAAAGACATAAAATTCCGCCGGCGATGACCAATATCCAAGTTACAGAAACGACGGTAGAAATGCCGGTTAATATTAAACTGGCCAACAATGCCGAAAAAGCCTGTGTAGAGGTCACGGTGCCAATGACCCTTCCCAGCACCTCTTTAGAATTCACCAGCATGAAATAGGTGGGCGCGGTGATGTTCTGAAACGCCTGAACTAAGCCTAGTATCAACATAGTCCCTACAATAACCCCGTATTGTGAAGTGACCCCTACCACAACAGTGGATAGTCCCATCATCAAAAAATCGAAGAAAAATACAATCGCGTATCCAAAACGAGACACGATTCGCCTGATGATCGGGCTGCCCAGCAATCCTCCAATGATCCCGCCTATCATTTCCATAGCAAACGCCAATCCAAATTCAAAAGTATTGGCATGAAGACGGTTGACCAAAATCAGGCTTAAAAATGCTTGAACCGGTACCAACATGGCCCCGCCTATGGCCACCGCCAACGTGAAACGAGCGGTAAGCCGGTCATGATAGAGGGCTTTCCAACCTTCGACCCATTCCTTTATGGTAGACTTTTTGGAGTTTTCTTCGCTTATCTCTTTTGGCTTTTTAGGCAAACGAATCCCTAAAATGCACAAAAGAGCGAGGACAAACGAACTGGAGTTGGCCATCGCGACGCCAACAGGATGAATCCAAGCAAGCAAAGCGGCGCCAAAAAAACGGCCGCCAAGCTGAATGGAATTTTGAACAGCATGCAATAGGCCAATAATCTTTGAACGGTCCTGCGGTGTGATAATCAGAGCTGTTAGAGACACGCCAGCGACCGAGTTTATCGTAGCGAATATCTCAAGAAGTAATACGATGACGAGCAGCACCGGGATGGATTTGAAGCACCATATTAATCCCAAGCAAAGGACGGCTTGTATGGCTCGGACGACAGCCATGACATTTTTCGGTGAACGGCGATCCGTAAAAACGCCGATGAACGTGGCAAAGACGCTCGGTATCGTCAAGACGAGGGTCGCCAGAGATAAATAGAACGAGGCATGTTTGACTTGAGATAAGTAATACATCATCGCAGTGGCAAAGATACTATCACCTGCTAAAGAAAGGAAGCTGCCGGTTAAAAAAAGCTTTTGATTCCTTTTTTCTGTATTCACTCATTAAATCCCCCTTTTATCGTCGTTTCCCCATACACAATAACACGCGCGCCACAAAATACGCGGTTTAACACATGTTATTGATAGAAAAATATGAAAGTTGTAAGATGAGGTAAAAAAGGGGGATTTTACGATGTCCTTTGGCAAACGGTTACGCGAACTGCGTCTGGAACGCGGGCTGACACAGGCAGACTTGAGCGGTCCCGGTGTATCAAGATCCCTTGTCAGCCAACTGGAACGCGACCGCATTCGCCCTTCCGCACAGGCATTGCAAACGCTGTCCGAAAAATTGGGAGTCAGTTACGATTACCTTCGCGATGCTGTTAAACCGATAGAAAACACCTGTCAAGTGTTACTCAAGCATGCATGGAAAGCGATTGAGAAGGGCCATCTTGAAGATGCTTTTGAGTTGTCCGATCAAGCGGTGACGGTTGCGACGAACATCGGGGATCGAGAGTTAACCAGTCAAGCCCAGCTCATTCGCGGGTGGGCATTCATGCTGAAAGGAGAGCCGAACAAAGGGTTAAAAGATGTTTCCCAAGCCGAAAGTCGCTTCATAAAACCGAAGTCTGTCCAACCGTTCCGTGTATTACAAGCCATGGCGATGTCGGCTTTTTATAACGATTATTATGGCCTCGCAGAGTCCTATTTCGAATCCATTTTAAACATGGTCGCTCCCCGAAGTCTTGAGAGCGCCGTAGCGAACTTACATTTGGGGTTGGTTCGACAAGCGCGTTACGGCATGTCGGCCGGGTTTGCGGAATTTTCCAAGGCCGTTGACTTAAGCGCTTCCCTTGGGGAAAAGCATATCGAAGCCTGGGGAATTTGCGGGCAAATCACCTCTTCTATACATCAAAAGATCCCCATCCCCAAAGAAAAATGGACAAGGCTGAGAAAGATCATCAATGATAAAGATCGAGCCGTATCCGAGATTTATATCGAACCGCTTATTGCCTATGAGCAACGTCATCATGGCAACTATAAGAGAGCGATTGAAACATTGGTTAAATTTTGGGAGTCAAGGCCCGAAAATGACTATATTTTATCAGAAATTGCTTATGAATTATCTCGGAATTATCTGGCAATCGGTGAATATGACTTGGCGCAAAAAGTAATTGATAAGGGGCTAAAAGTGATGCCTGCGGTGCGCCGTTCCTATACTTTTATTCGACTTTGGATCGTTCAAGCTTGGATATATTTTTATAAAGGACAGTCTTCTACTGCGATTCATACTTTGCAACCGCTGTTGCCTCTTGCCCGTGTGATGTCTCTTAATCTCATAGAATCCCATATATCTAAGTGGCTTAGAGACTGGGAACAAAATCCATATGAAACGATGCATCCAGTGGTTGAGAAATAAAGGTCAATTAA
Organism: Caenibacillus caldisaponilyticus; assembly: GCF_002003465.1. Lineage (GTDB taxonomy): Bacteria > Bacillota > Bacilli > Bacillales > Sporolactobacillaceae > Caenibacillus > Caenibacillus caldisaponilyticus. The sequence goes on from NZ_BDDQ01000010.1 coordinate 9,564, forward strand.
CCCAATCTAAAGATAAACGATCCCCGAATGAAAGACACTTTTAAAAGTCCCTCATTCTGGGGATCGATTTTCATCGGCATTTTAAGGCTATCATCCATTCATTCTTCACTTACCGCATGGAATCCGCCGCCATCATTAAATCTTCTTTTGTAAAAGGGTTTTTGCCCGACGCGGATAGGATCCACACATGATAGACGATGCCGCCGTCCTCATCATGCCAAGCGATGCTCCAACCATTTTTCGTTTTGTGCCAATAAGCTTCCGTATTTACTTATAGAATACAAAAAGACAGAAGCGACAAACAAGATTCCGATGAACGGTGAAGCTTCGCAATCTATAACCATTAATTTAGAAGCTTCCACCAACCGGAAAGTGCTGTATTGTGTCGAAGAACGTCTCCTCTGCCTTGTTTTCCCGCGGAATCTGTCTATTTTTTTGGAAATATATTGGGCGCTCCATGCGATTTTAACCGATCGATCGACAATTAAAAGGCGGAATTTTTTATATATTTAACTTATCCCATCGGCGATCAGCGAAAAGAAAACTTCCATTTTTTCACTTTCTCCATCATCACATCGTGCAACAATCAGGCCGATCATTGTTTCCCATTTTATCGACTCCGCCGCCCAAAAAGACGATGAGCAGGAGGTGTAGAAAAATGGCCGCAACCCTTGACACGCTGTTGCCACCGGAGCGCGTTCAATCGGGGCCCGTCCCCGATGATCCATTTGGGAACCATGCCTTCACCCGCGTTTATCCGGAAAGCGAGGAAGAAATCGCGGCCGTTCTGCGGTATGCCCATGAAAAAGGGCTCTCCGTCATTCCGTCCGGCAACGGGACGAAGCGCGGATACGGAGGCCTTGAAGAGACGGCCGACATTTTATTGTCGCTCGCCCGCATGACCGGCATCACGGAACACAGCGCCGGCGATTTGACGATGGCGGTGCGGCCGGGGACGACAATCGAAGCGATCAATGAAGCTTTGAAACCGTACGGGCAGATGCTGCCCCTTGACGTGCCGTGGCCCGAGGAGGCGACGATCGGGGGCGTCATCGCGGCCAACGACAGCGGACCGAAGCGGTTAAAATACGGTTCGGCGCGGGATATGGTCATCGGTTTGCGCGTCGTGTATCCGGACGGCAAGGTCATCCGCACCGGCGGCAACGTCGTCAAAAACGTGGCCGGTTATGACATGAACAAACTGTTCATCGGATCGATGGGCACGCTGGGCGTCATCAGCGAAGTTCGGGTGAAACTCCGCCCCCTTCCTCCGTTTCAAAGCCTCCTCCTCATCCCATTTGATGAAGCGGACCATGATGCGCTTTCCGCGTTCGTCATCGATCTGCAAAACTCGCACTTGGAACCCAGTGCGCTTGAACTGCTTTCGCCCCGTCTTGCCCGCCGCTTGGCGAGCGGGTCCACTTGGACGCTCGCGGTCGCCTTTGAAGATCGGGAAAAAGCCGTGATCGCCCAAGAAGCCTGGGTAAAAGAAAAACGGGCGACCGACATCATTGCGTTCCGCCAAGATGCCGCAGCCCAATGGTGGCGCGAGTTTTCCCGCATCGCGCCGAACGCTGCCGGCCGCGGTCCGGATCCTCCGACGCACGCAACGGAAATCGCCATCAAAATCGGCAGTAAAAACGCAGACGTCATCCCGCTTCTTTTAACAGGCGACGCGCTCGCTGAAGCGCTTGGCGTCACCATGCATGGCCACGGCGGTGTTGGGCACGGCATCAGCCGCCTCTACGCCCAAGGTGCGGATGCCGCGCTTTTGCAATACGTGGAAGAAGTGCGGCGGGCGGCCGAAGACAAGGAAGGTTACGCGATCGTCACCCACATGCCGCTTTCGTTGCGGCGGCGCTGTGACGTCTGGGGCGGGAAGCCCACACATTTCCCGCTGCTTCGGGCCATCAAGCAATCCATCGATCCGAAACGCGTGTTGAACCCAAGACGCTTTGTGGGAGGGCTATAGGATGGAAGAATTCCAACGGACCTTGACGATACCCGAAGGACCGGTCCCGACCTCCCGTCTCGGAAACTATTTGCCGGATGCCGACGTGCCGGACGAGGAGAAATGGGCGGACTGCGTCCATTGCGGCTTTTGTCTGCAAGCGTGTCCGACGTATCAGGAACTCGGCCAGGAACATCAATCGCCGCGCGGCCGCGTCTATTTAATCCAAGCCGTCGCCGAAGGAAAAGCCGCCCTTGACGAACGGTTCGCGGATCCCGTTTTCACCTGCCTGGATTGCCGGGCGTGCGAAACGGCCTGTCCGTCGAACGTCCAGGTCGGCAGCCTGATCGAAAAGGCGCGCGGTCAAGTGCGAAAAGCTGCGCCGCTGAAAGGTTGGCGCGGCTTCTTGCAAAAAATCTTTTTAAACGGCATTTTTGAGCACCCTTCCCGGCTTTACGCCTTGGGCACCATCCTGCGGTTCTTGCAAAAAAGCGGCCTGGAGACTTTCGCGCGCAAGCTCGGACTTTTAAAGATCCTGCCCAAACATTTGCGGGATATGGAGACCATTTTGCCGGCGGCCGCCCAACCCGTTAAGAAAACATTCGGCACCGTCATACCGGCCGAAGGCGATGTAAAAAAAACGCGTCGGGCTGCTCACCGGCTGCATCATGGACGTCCTGTTCAGCGACGTGAATGCCGCGACGATCCGCGTGTTGACCAAAAACGGTTACGAAGTCGTCATTCCGGAAGGCCAACGCTGTTGCGGAGCGCTTCACGTCCACGCCGGCGACCGCGAGGCGGGCAAGCGCTTGGCCAAACAAAACATCGCCGCGTTTCGCGACGTCGACACGGTGATCGTCAACGCCGCCGGCTGCGGCTTGGCGCTTCAAGAATACGGCGAGCTCTTGGAAGATGATCCGATCTGGAAAAGCGAGGCGGAAGCCTTTGCCGCGAAGGCGGTCGACATTACGAAGTTCCTCGTCGACCACGGCTACCGAAAGCCGGCCGCGGCCATCCACAAGCGCGTCGCTTACCACGACGCCTGCCACCTCGCCCACGGCCAAGGCGTGCGCGCGGAACCGCGCCAAATTTTAAAGGATATCCCCGGCATCGAATGGGTCGACCTCCCCGACTCTGACCGGTGCTGCGGCAGCGCGGGCATTTACAACTTGACGCACCCGAAGATGGCCGGACGGCTCCTTGAACGCAAAATCGACGACGTGCCGGAGGAGGTCGACCTCATTTCCATGGGCAATCCGGGCTGCATGCTGCAAATCGCCATGGGCATCGAGCGCCGCGGCCATCGCGCCAAAGTCGTGCACACGGTCCAATTGCTCGATTGGGCGTATGAGCGAGAACAAAGCGAGGAGAGGGTCCCCCGTGTTTAAGAAAACATCGGCCGTCGCAGACGCGGTCGTCCGCGGTTTGCAGGATATCGTCGGTCCTGATAAAGTGCTCTATCAAAGCGCCGATCTGTTGGCCTATGAATGCGACGCGTACACCTTGCATAAAGGGATGCCGAGAGCGGTCGTCTTCCCCGGCTCCACCGAAGACGTTGCGGCCATCGTCAAATTTTTGAACCGGAACCGAGTGCCGTTCATCGCGCGAGGGGCAGGCACGGGGCTCTCTGGCGGCGCCATCCCCCTCGGCGGCGAAGTCATCATCAGCCTCGTTCAAATGAAAAAATTGCTGCACCTCGATTTGACGAACCGCTATGCCGTCGTCCAGCCGGGATACATCAACCTGCAGTTGACGAACGCGATCGCTGACCGCGGCTACTACTATGCGCCGGATCCGTCAAGCCAAGGCAATTGCACGATCGGGGGCAACGTCGCCGAAAACGCCGGCGGCGCCCATTGCTTAAAATACGGCGTGACGACGAACCATGTCCTCGGTCTGGAAGTCGTCCTGCCCAACGGCGAAATCGTTGAAATCGGCGGGGCCGGCATGCCGGATGCACCGGGCTATGATTTGATCGGTCTCCTCACCGGATCAGAAGGGACGCTCGCCATTGTAACGAAAATCGTCGTCCGCATTTTAAAAGTTCCCCAGGATAAGCGGACGGCGCTCGCCTATTTCGATTCGATCGAAGACGCGAGCCGCGCCGTCTCAGCCATTATATCTTGCGGCATCGTCCCGGCCGCGCTTGAAATGATGGACCGCATCGCAATTGAGGGCGTGGAAAAGGCAGCGTTTCCGGTTGGCCATCCGAAAGGCATCGCCGCCTTGCTGCTGATCGAAGTGGACGGCATCGCCGAAGGCATCGAAGACCAAATCCGCGATATCGCGGAGGTATGCCGGAAGTGCAACGTCCGGGAAGTGAAGATCGCTCAAACCGAAGCCGAACGCGCCTTGTGGTGGGCAAACCGCAAGACGGGTTTCGCCGCGATGGGGACGATTTCCCCCGACTATCTTGTTCAGGACGACGTCATCCCGCGCAGCCGCCTCCCGGAAGTGCTCGCCCGCATCCAACAAATCAGCGAAGCGTCCGGCTTGCGCATCGCCAACATTTTTCACGCCGGCGACGGCAATCTCCACCCGCTCGTCCTCTTCGATTCCAGAAAGCCCGGCGAAAGCGAGCGAGCCGTCCAAGCCAGCATGGCGTGCCTAAAAGCCTGCGCCGACGCCGGCGGATCGATCACCGGTGAACACGGCGTCGGCCTCGAGAAGAAAGAAGCGATGCGCTTGATCTTTACGGATGAAGAAATCGAGGCGCAGATGGCCGTCCGCCGCGTCTTCAATCCCAATGACCTGTTAAATCCCGGAAAGCTCTTCCCGACGCCTGGCCGTTGCGCAGAAACGAAACAGGCGGAACCGGAAGCGGTGACCGGGCACTGAGCGCACAGTTGACGCTCAGTTTTCCTCCTCACCGGGACAAATAATGGTGCACGTCCACCCTCGCCTCACCACCGGCAGCATTCCTGCGAGACTGGTTCAAGGGATAGGTTTTCATGCCGTCTCATCCACGCGATGACCACCGGAGGCAACGGCATCGCGCCAAGCGCTATCGATTTCATCTCAAAGGATGGCGCTATGGCCTTTTGAAAGCGCCATCAATTGGCAAAACCATGGGCCATGCTCACCCGAAGGCAATGCCTTCACAATCAAAAATATCCATCGCATCGCTTGCTTTTCCATGTTCCGTCGTCCCACCGATGAACACACGGATGTTTAGAAAAACCTGGCGGCCGGGTGTCCGGGTCATACCCTTAGGCGGGCCGTCCATCGTAAAGACCCGTTTCTGCCCGGTTTTCCTTGCAAACGAATTATATACCGCTTGACCCGCCGGTCCGCCATGCCAAAAAAAGAGGAATTCATGAAAGGAGGCGTCCCGTTGAGTTGGACGCAAGTCTATAATCCGCTCGGCCACATGCTCGGTTCTTTTATCGCCGCATTAATTCCGCTTTTATTTTTCTTTTGGGCGCTTGCGATAAGAAAGATGAAGGGGCACGTGGCCGGCTTGTTGACCGTCTTGATCGCCGTTGTGGAAGCGATCCTCGTTTACGGCATGCCGATCTCCTATTCATTAGAGGCGACGTTTCTCGGCGTCGCCGACGGGCTATGGCATATCGGCTGGATCATTGTGGCCGCGGTTTTTCTTTATAACATGACCGTGAAAGCGGGACAATTTGAAATCCTTCGCAATTCCATCGCCATGCTGTCCGAAGACCGCCGCTTGCAAGTGTTGCTGATCGCCTTCTCATTTGGCGCATTTATTGAAGGCGCCGCGGGGTTTGGCGCACCGGTCGCGATTTGCGCGGCGATTCTGGCCGGCCTCGGATTCAACAAATTTTACGCAGCCGGATTGAGCCTGGTGGCGAACACCGCTCCGGTCGCCTTCGGTGCCATCGGCGCTCCGATCGCCGGACTGGCCGCGGTCACGGGGCTTGAGCCGGACACGCTCGCCGCCATGGTCGGCCGGCAGCTCCCCGTCTTATCGCTCATCGTTCCGTTTTGGCTCGTCTTCATCATGTGCGGCTGGAAGAGGACGAAGGAAGTGTTGCCGGCGATCCTCGTCTGCGGCCTCTCCTTCGCGGTCGCCCAGTTTTTCGCGTCCAACTTTCTCGGCTATCAGTTGCCGGACATCCTCTCCTCGATCATGAGCCTCGTTTGCCTGGCGCTTTTCTTGAAAGTGTGGAAGCCGAAATCCGTATTTCGCTTTAAAGAAGAAGAGGCAGCGGCGAGCGCGAACGGGGCACTCGAAACGTCCGCCGGCGGCCCGAACCGCAAATATACGTTTGGGCAAATCGCGAAAGCTTGGTCGCCGTTTCTCGTGCTGATCGTCACCGTCACGCTCTGGGGCGGTTCGGAATGGGTCAAAGCCCGCCTCGGCCACGCCACTTTCCAAATTCCGGTGCCGGGATTGAACCACCACATTTTTAAAACGTCACCGATCGTCAATGAGCCGACCGAATACCCCGCCATCTTCAAATTTGATATCCTGGGGGCGGCCGGCACGTCGATTTTTGTCGCGGCGCTGATCAGCAAATTCATTTTGCGCATTTCCTGGAAGGAATGGGGACGAATTTTTGTGACAACGTTGAAGGAGTTGCGCGCGCCGCTCGTGATGATCGGCGCGGTGATCGGTCTCGCCTACATCGAAAATTACTCCGGCATGAGCGCGACGCTCGGGCTCGGCTTTGCGAACACGGGCGCGTTGTTCCCGTTTTTTGCCCCGATCCTCGGCTGGATCGGCGTCTTTCTTACCGGTTCGGACACCTCATCCAACGCCTTGTTCGGCAATTTGCAAAAAATTACCGGCCAACAAATCGGCGTCGATCCGGTGCTGCTCGCGGCGGCCAATTCAAGCGGCGGCGTCATGGGCAAAATGATTTCCCCGCAGTCGATCGCGGTCGGCACCGCCGCCACGGGCCTCATCGGAAACGAGGGCAAATTGTTTGCCTTTACCTTCAAACATAGCCTGTTCTTGCTGTTTATCGTTTGCTTGATCACCGTTTTGGAAGCTTATGTGTTCAACGGGCTGATTCCGTAGCCTCCAGGAACCGTAAACCGAGCGCCCGTTTGACCGAAAAAAGCAAACGAAACGCTCCCCATTTCCTGGGTAATAACCTTCAGTGCGAATCCGCTTTAAAAAGGCATCGAACAAATTGCCGAATGCCGCCAGCCATAAAAGCCTTGAAAACGAGGAGGCCGGCAGCGCTCCAAAGCGCCGCCGAGGGCTCCTCTCTTTTTTGCCCAAAGCGTATGGTTGAAATCAAATCATTGACATCGGTCATCCCGCTCCAATCTTCGGTTTTCGTTGCCAAAAGATTAAGCCGCGGGACGATTCCATATCTTTTTGACGTTTTCAATGGAATTCCAAACGGAGGCGGCGGGTTATTTTAAAGCCGAGATCAACCGTTCTTCCAAATCGATCAAAGCGTTTAAGATCCGGCGGACTTCCTGCCACTCTTTTCGGGCCGCACAGCCATTAGCCTGGCCGAAGAGCTTCGCCTTTTCCACCAGGATCTCGGCGCACGCAGGCCGATCGGCGTCTTTGAAAAACCGGGCAGCATCCAGGGCTCTTCGCGCGGCCAGCGGGAAGGCAAACCAAAGCAAATGCGCTTCAAGCTGCGGGGACAGAGGCTTTTTCAGTTCTTCGGAAAAAAGCCGCAAAGCTTTCACCCCTCCGTAAACAACTGGACCATCGGGATTAAACGTCAAGTTGACCGCGATCCGTTCCAAGGTTTGCCGGATCATCTCTTGATGGCTTGTCTTCCGGACCGGCCTGAAACGATAACGGAACGTATAGGGGCCCCGTTTATAAACGACTTGGTCGGCTTTCCACGCCGACAAGAAGTCTTCCATGGGAAGCGGCGCAAACGGAAAGCCGGCCGGATCATGCAGGATCACCTGTTTTTCAACGATATCGAGCACGACGACGAAATGATCGCTTCCGGACAAGTTCCGGTGGTTTGGGTGATACGTCAAATACCCGGCATCGACCGGCCCTGCCAACACAGGCCCCGTTTGGAGCGCCTCTCTTAAATTCTCTAGGGCCTCATGCGGCGAAAGGCCGAACGCCTCCTCCGCTTCCCACCCGAGCGTTTCAATCGCCAAGGACAACCCCCGATCCGGATCAATATTGGCGCCGCTGAAAAATACGAGCGGATCCTTTTCACGGGCGAGGTAAAAATGACCGAAGGGCATCGTCGTCAAACATTCTATAAAGTAAGTCCCCGGCAACGCCTCTGCCCCATAACCTTCCAAGGTCATATAAAGGCTGTTCGTGTAACAATAATGTCCGTTGCCCGTGTACGACACCACCATTTCCTTTCCTCCCCTTTCACGTTTTTGTCGGATGAAGCACCCCGATTATAAACAAACTTAAAATTATTTTCAATAAAATTTTTAATTATAAAAAAATAACTCGAGCGCTCAGGCAGCGACGCGAGGTTCCAGAATGTTCAGATGAACGCCTCCCCCACTTCGGAGGCATCAAAGCGATCGGAAAGGGAACAATAGGAAAGACGAGAAAATAAAAATAACGGTTGGTCCCGTCATCCTAAAAACGCCGTGGCGCATGGACCCGTCGGCGCCCATACCGCCGTCCGGATGATGAGCAGGCCATTCGAATACCAAAAAATTTTATGGAGGGCATATCGATGAAAGCGGTCACCTATTTAGGACAAGGAAAAAAAGAAGTCACGGAAAAGCCGAAACCCAAAATTGAAAAAGAAACGGATGCCATCGTCAAAATAACGAAAACAACCATTTGCGGAACGGACCTACATATCTCTCCGGAGACGTCCCGACGGTCGAAGAAGGGCGAATTTTGGGGCATGAAGCGTCGGCATCGTGGAAGAAGTCGGCTCGAGCGTCAGCAACTTCAAGGTCGGAGACCGCGTGCTGATTTCGTGCATCACTTCATGCGGAAGATGCGAAAATTGCAAAAAAGGCTTGTATGCGCATTGCGTGGACGGAGGCTGGATATTGGGCCACTTGATCGACGGAACCCAAACGGAGTACGTCCGAATCCCTTATGCAGACAACAGCCTTTACCGCATCCCGGACGGCGTTGATGAAGAAGCGCTCGTCATGCTGAGCGACATTCTGCCCACCGGTTTTGAAATCGGGGCGTTAAATGGAAAAGTCCAGCCCGGAGACACGGTCGCCATCGTCGGCGCCGGTCCGGTCGGTTTGGCCGCTTTATTAACCACCCAATTTTATTCACCCGCAGAAATCATTATGGTTGACTTGGACGACAATCGTTTAGAAGCGGCGAAGAACTTCGGCGCCACGCAAACGGTCAACAGTTCCGACGGCAAGGCGATTGAAAAAATCATGGAATTGACCGGCGGAAAAGGCGTGGACGTCGCGATGGAAGCGGTCGGCATCCCGCCCACCTTTGATATTTGCCAAGAAATTTTAAAACCGGGCGGCCGCTTGGCCAACATCGGGGTTCACGGCAAAAGCGTCGACCTTCATATTGAAAAGTTATGGACGCATAACATCACTTTGACGACCGGCCTCGTCAACACGACTTCCACGCCGATGTTAATCAAAACGGTTCAATCGAAAAAATTGCAGCCGGAAAAACTCATTACGCACCGCTTCCACTTTGCGGACATCATGAAAGCTTACGATGTCTTTGCGCACGCCTCCAAAGAAAAAGCGCTCAAAGTCATCATTTCTCTCGATTAGCGTTTTCCGACAACGGAACAGCCCGCGCGGAGCGGCCATTGAGAAGCTCCGTGCCATCGCGTTTTCTCTGGCCCGTACCCTATCGCCCCGTATCATCGGCTTTTGGATGATACGGGTTTTTTCTGTGATATGGATGCTGGGTCGCAAGTCACGCTGTGCCCCTCGGAACAACGCCTTTCTCCTCTTCTCTGTGCGTTCTTCGCGGTTAAAAAGCGCGAATGCATCGTGTGATGGCCCAGGCGCCACGACGCCGGCCCATTCCCGTGAAGCCAACAGTTATAGGAATCCGGACGCGCCTCCCGCCTCGTAATCAAATGTAGAATATTATCGAATTTTCATACTTGAATATCAATAATCGCCCATTTAAAATTTAACCTAGGAAAGTCATGTGCTTTGTTTTAATCATCAACTCATGAAAAGGGTGGTTGAAATGGCTGCAACGGTCTTGACTTTGCCGGACGGCGTGGAAATCTACGGGGACATCCAACCGGATTATTCGGACATCTTGACCAAGGACGCGTTGGAATTCGTGAAAAAACTGCATGTCCGATTCGACGACCGCCGAATCGAACTCTTAGAAGCCCGCCAGAAACGGCAAGCGGAGATCAATCAAGGCAAATTACCGGATTTTCTGGCGGAGACGGCGCACATTCGCAACGGTACGTGGACGATTGCCCCGTTGCCCAAGGACTTGCAAGATCGGCGCGTGGAAATCACGGGACCGGTCGACCGGAAGATGATCATCAACGCGCTCAATTCCGGGGCCAAAGTGTTTATGGCCGATTTTGAAGACGCCAATTCGCCCACGTGGAAAAACAACATCCAAGGCCAAATCAACCTGCGCGACGCCGTGAACCGGACGATCACATACCAAAATCCGGCCAACGGCAAAACCTACCGGTTAAACGATCAAGTCGCGACCCTCTTCGTCCGCCCGCGCGGTTGGCATCTGGTGGAAAAGCACGTGCGGATCCACGGCCGGCCGATCTCGGGCAGCCTGTTCGACTTCGGACTGTATTTTTTCCACAACGCCAAAACCTTGATCGAAAACGGATCGGGGCCGTATTTTTACTTGCCGAAGATGGAAAGCCATCTTGAAGCCCGGCTTTGGAACGATGTCTTCGTGTTCGCGGAAGAAGAGCTCGGCATTCCGCGCGGGACGATCAAAGCCACGGTGTTGATCGAAACGATCCTCGCCGCGTTTGAAATGGATGAAATCCTTTATGAACTTCGCGAGCATTCCGCCGGACTGAACTGCGGGCGATGGGATTATATTTTCAACTTTATTAAGCGCTTTCGCGAACGCCCGGACGTCATTTTTCCCGACCGCGCCCAGGTGACGATGACGGTGCCGTTCATGCGCGCCTATACCCTGCTGACGATCCAGACTTGCCACAAGCGGAACGCCCCGGCGATCGGCGGGATGGCCGCCAACATTCCCGTGAAAAACGATCCGGCGGCGAATGAGGCGGCATTCGAAAAGGTGCGCGAAGATAAAAAACGCGAAGCCATAGACGGCCATGACGGCACATGGGTGGCGCATCCGGGGCTCGTTCCGGTCGCGCTGGAGCAATTCGACCGCTACATGCCTGAACCCAATCAAATCCACAAAAAACGGGAGGACGTCCGCGTCACGGCCGCCGATTTGCTCGCCATGCCCGAAGGTGAGATTACCGAAGCGGGCTTGCGCACCAACATCAGCGTCGGCATCCAATACATTGCTTCATGGTTGCGCGGCAGCGGCGCCGCCCCGATTAACCATTTAATGGAGGACGCCGCCACGGCCGAAATTTCGCGCGCCCAAGTATGGCAATGGATTCGACATCCCAAAGGCGTCCTGAATGACGGGCGCAAAGTGACGCTGGCGCTGTATGAAGAACTGTTGGCGGAGGAGCTGCAAAAAATCAAACAGTCGGTCGGTGACGAAGCCTTTTCCGCCGGCAAATACGAAGAAGCCGCAAAGCTGTTCGACCAACTGACGAAAAACGATGATTTTGAAGAATTTCTCACGATTCCCGGTTACGAGCTTTTGGAATGAGATTTTCTGGGGATTTGGTTTCATAGATGTCCGAAAGTGGGCTATGGCGCGTGTGGCAACGAGGACCGGGATGGACGCATAGTCTATGACAGAAGCGAGAGAAATGCCCGAACTGCAATTTGTAAGCGTTTGCCTTTGGAGTCCGTTCCATGAAATGCAGGCAAACGATTCTTTTTTTCCGCATATGTGATATAATGAAGGACGTCGGATTAAACCGCATAGGCGATGGAGTTCGCCGTAACCGCCTTTAAGGCTAATGACTCCTACCAGTTGTTGATCGCTGGTAGGAGTCTATTTATTTTTGGGAACTCTATTCATGTGAGGTGAAGGCGTTTGATTTATTTTGGCATCGGGCTGGGCGGAATCATCGGTGCCCTCCTGCGCTATGGGTTGAGTTTGGCCATTCCCGCTGTTTCGGTGGCCCATTTTCCGTTGGCGACCTGGATCACCAACATGATGGGCTGTTGTGCATTAGGATGGCTATCCGCCCGAATTATTCACAATGCGCAAATCCCCCTATGGATCCGAACCGGTTTAGGAACCGGCGTGATCGGCTCATTTACCACTTTCTCCACTTTCAGCGTGGAGGTCGTTCGCCTGCTTCATGCCGATCTCTGGATGCCGGCCCTTTTTTACCTTCTGGCAAGCGCCTGGGGAGGATGGCTATCTGCCTGGCTCGGATGGCGAATGGGTGCCCTGCAAAAAGAGAAAAAGGCGGTGGAAACAACATGATAGCGGTTTTGCTTGTCGGAGCCGGCGGTTTTTTGGGCGCCATTTGCCGCTACATCGTCAGCCAACGGCTCTCCAGGATTTATGGCCGCTTTCCATTCGGGACTTTGACGGTCAATCTCTTGGGCTCTTTTCTTTTGGGATGGATGATCGGCGGTGAATGGCCCGAGTCCCGGTTACTCCTATGGGGAACGGGATTTATGGGGGCGTTCACCACGTTTTCGACTTTTAAATTGGAAAGTGTAAACATGTGGACAAACAAAGCGTATGGCAAGATGGGTTTATATTTGGGAATGAGTTACACAGCGGGGATTTTATTGGCTTTTGCCGGGTACTCTCTCGCGAAGATCGCGACAATGAGGTGAAATCATGGCGGAACTTTTAAGGATTGTCTTGGGGGAGTTTCAAGGGCGAAAACATAGCTGGGAACTCTTGTACCACTCGATTTTAAAAGAATTGTGGAGCCAGGGCCTTGAGGGCGCTACGGTGTTGCGTTCCTATGAAGGCCTTGGTGAAAAGGATGATTTTCGGGCGTTTATCGTGGAGGACACCCCATTTAACAATCTGCCGATCATCATCGAGGCCGTCGATGAAGCCTCACGAATTCAGGCGGTCACTCCGCGGCTTCGCTCGCAAATTCCCCACGGAATGATTCTTTCATTTCCGGTGATCCGGTTATTTAAGGAGGAATTCCCCTTGGATTTGTCCAACACCTTTATGATGAAAATTTTTATTAAAGAAAATTCCAGCTGATTCAAAACGCCGCTTTATGAGGAAATCCTGCAATTGCTGCAGCGGCATCACCTGATTTGGTCGACAGTGACCAGAGGAATCGAAGGATTTGGAAAAGATCACGTGATTCATAAGGAATCCGTTTTTTCACTTTCCTCCCAAGTTCCCATTGTTATTGAATCGGTGGGAAACGCTGAGACCGTCCAACAATTGATTCCGGAACTCAAAAAACGGATCCATGAAGGCCTTGTAATTACCTATCCCGTGCAGGTCGCCGCAGACCGGTAAGCACTTTTAATCCGCAGCATGGCCGCTTCCCATTCTATGAAGGAAGGATTTGCAAGATTCAAACGGTAACGATTAGCGAGCACGGCCTTTAAGGGAAACTCCTTCCACGCAGCGTTTAGCTTTGAGATGCATCATTTTGTCTTCCAATCAGATTCGGAAGCGGCAGCGGATGTTTGATGAGCGAACCTTTTTTTGCCGACTGGTTTCTCGACATTTTTGGCCTTTGCCAAGGAGCTACGGCAGCTGCCCCGAAAAAGCGTGAAGCCCTACACAGCCAAGAAGACCTGTTGATAATGGAAAGAAGCGGATTCCCCCTCGGGATGGATCTTCATCTCAAAATCAGAAAGCTTCCGGAATGGACCGGAAGCTTTCTGTTTCTTAGTTTTCGGTGGAAATCTGCCAGCGGATGCCGAACGGGTCGACGACACGTCCGAAACTCGTCCCCCAAAACATGCGTTCAAACGGCATGAGCACCTTGCCGCCTTGGGCCAGTCCTTCGAAGGCTTGACGCGCTTCTTCTTCCGACTCGTAAACGAGCGTCAAATCGATCGCGTTGCCTTGCCTGACGGGCGATGAATCCGCCATGAAAATTTGCAAATCGCCGACCTTCAGGACGAGGTGCATCACCTTGTCTTTATCTTCCTCCGGCGCGTTCGGCATCTCCGCAAAAGTTTTTACGTCGACGATCTCGCCGCCGAGCGCCTTCGCATAGAAATCGGCTTGTTTTCTGGCATCCTCGCTGAAAATGTACGGATGCAAAGTAGGCATTTTGAATGACTCCTTTCCAAAGGGGGTAAGGGGACGCCGATCATCGGCTTCAAATCCCCGACATGTGACTTTCTTAATATTAGGATCCCATCATCCGCTTGCATGGATTCCTCCATCCATGCCGATTGAAATGGCCGACAAATCAATTTAAATATAGCAAAAACATCCGGCCTGCGCTCCCTTTCGTTTGCCCCCGAAAAAAAATGTTGACCGTTTGGCTGGCCACACCACTTAAAGGTTGAAACATCGCACATCCGGTAGTTTCGCCTGCCGTCCGTGCCCGTGGACATGAGGCAAGGCATTCGGCCACATCATCCCATGCGACAATATTAAACACAACCTCTCTTTCATCTCCCGCCGCGTCTATCAAACTTTTACCCTTCATTCTTTTTATCAAGTTAATCCTATTAATGTTTTATGGTAAATTGTAGACATAAAATCTTTAGTTGTTTTGGCCACTCTAAACGCTGTTCCTAGGTAAAATAGAAACATCAAGGAGCGCACAGAAATGAAATTTGTTTTTGATTTAGACGGAACGATTTGCTTCAATGGCGAACCGGTTTCGGAAAAGATCCTCACATGCTTCGATGAATTGAAACGGCAAGGCCACGAAATCGTGTTTGCTTCGGCAAGACCGATCCGGGATATGATGCCCGTTCTCCCGCAACGCTACCATTCTTCCACGTTAATCGGCGGAAACGGAGCATTGATATATAAAGAAGGGAGCTTGGTTTATTCACAACCGTTTACGGAGGCGCAGGTGCAGAAAATTTTAGGTTTAATCGAGGAACATCAGGCCACTTATTTAATAGACAGCGAATGGGATTATGCTTATACCGGTCCGGAAGATCATCCGATCTTAAGAAACCTTGATACCCATCATTTGGCCAACGCGGTACCGATGGCTTCCCTATCTTCTGTTGTAAAAGTGCTCATTTTGACGGCCATTGAAAAGGAAGAGCTTGAAAGAAAGCTCAGCGTTCCGGATATCGTTATTCATAGGCATAAAAACGAGGAAACCCTTGACTTAAGCCCGAAGAACATTGATAAATGGAACGCCCTTAAAGTATTGGGGTTCGATAAAGGGTCATATGTCGCTTTCGGAAATGATGCCAACGACATATCGATGTTCAAACATGCCGGCTACTCAATTATGATCGGTCATCATGAATCGCTAGCACCATTCGCCAAAGAAAGCATTCCTTTAAACGACGACGTCGAAATAAACATCATAAACCGACTAAGGGAAATCGCCCGCAGCGGTGAAAGGTATTCCGACTTGTGGAGTCCAGAACGAGCTTAAATCGCCCGTCCTCTGTCTGAAAGGCCGGTTGTCAGATTTTTAGAGGCTGGGTTTGGGCGTACGATAAACAATTATTAATTATCTATAATGCTATTTTTTGCTTAAATCAGCCATGTAATCTAGCACTCTTCAATGATATGGGATACAATCTTCATGGAAATTTCGTGCAACACATAAAATAATTTCTTATTCACTAAAGTGATAGATTGACGAAACCATCATTTTAGGAGGATTTGAAGTTGAAAAGATTTTTGCGTTTGGGCGCGCTTCTATGTCTTACAACAGCTTTTTTAATCTCCTTAATACCCAATCCTGCCCAAGGCCAAGAATCGGGTAAACATTATGTCCTGATCAGCAATGAATCGGTGGATGACTATGATTTCGAACCGACGGGATCCCTTGAAATTAATGGCGCGCAAGACTTAAAAAATGAAAAGTATCCGATCGATTATGTGAAGCCTGTCAATAAAGAAAAAATGAATGGCCAACCCATTCGGAAAAGCCTCTCCTCCGTCAAAACGGCTTATAAAGTCGGCGACAGCAAATCCTTTTGGGTGAACAATCTAGAAACAGATGAATATTACCAAATCAGCGCCAAACTTTTGTACAGCGGAACGCATTCATACATCTGGGTATTCAATAATCAAATTACCCAAGACGATGCGGCCAAGCTTGGAAAAGAATTTGACGAACGAATCTATCCGCTCATCCATCAATATTTCGGAAAGGAATCCGATGTCAACGGGGACGGAAAAATCAACATATTGTGCTACGACATTCAAGACGGTTTTGATGGAGAGGGCGGCTACGTGGCCGGTTATTTTGATCCGAATGATCTCTTTACAGGAAATTATTCCAATCATTCCGAGATTTTTTATATCGATACGTATCCTTTAATGGGAACCGGTTCAACGAAGGACGTCACGCAAGCTTATGAAACGCTCGCTCATGAATTTCAACACATGGTTAATTTTAATGAAAATGTCTTCATTGAACAAAAATACCCCATGGATACGTGGCTGGATGAAGGCCTGTCTATGGCAGCCGAACAAATCTATAAGGGCAAGGCTCTGGATGACCGCATTGATTACTATAATCAGTCCGAATCGATCGCTGAAGGCCACTCTCTTTTAAATTGGGACTATTACGGCGACACGCTAGCAAACTATTCCTTATCTTATTTGTTTATTGAATATCTCAAACTGCAAGCGAACCAGGGAGACAGCATTTTTAAGGAAATCATCAATGATCCGAACAACAATTATAAAGCCGTTGAAGATGTCATAAAAAGATATATTGGATCTAACTTGACGTTTGGAAAATTCATGACCGATTTCAGAGCCGCTTTATTATTAAAGAAAAATCATGGATTGTACGGCTTTAAGGGAGATCCTGCTTTCAACGCCCTCCAACCGAGATTATATGAGGGTTCGGACACCTATCTTTACGGTGGCGGGGCAATTGTCAAATCCATTGCAACACCAGATTCGTTCACCGTACCAAAAAATAAAGGGGCCCATATCACCTACACCGTGTTATCCGACAATTCCATCTCTCCGCTTGGATTGGTCGTCTATCCGACAAGTGATAAAGATACGAAGGTTTCCGGAATGACCGAAACAAGCGCGACTGTTTATGTCAAAATCGGTGCAAAAACATTTAAAGGTGTTGCTGATCATACGGGCAAATTCTCTGTGACGATACCTCGCCAAAAAGCCGGAACGAAACTGGCTGTGTACACGACGGATGCATCAGGAGACAAAAGCGATGTGGTGACGGTGACCGTCTCCGACAAAACCCCGCCCGCCAAACCGACCGTCTCCACGGTGGGCGATAACCAGCTGACCATCAGCGGCAAAGCCGAGCCCGGCGCGACCGTTTACATCAAAACGGGAAGCAAAACCTTAGGCAAAGTAACGGCATCAAGCAAAGGCACCTTCTCGCTCAAGCTGAAATCGAAACTGAAAGCCGGCACGGTCCTGACCGTCTATGCGGTCGACAAAGCGGGCAACAAGAGCGCTTCGGCGACCGCCAAAGTCGTCGACAAAACCCCGCCGAAGACGCCTTCCGTGAACGCCATCACTTCAAAAACCACTTACGTGACCGGCAAAGGCGAGTACGGATCAACCGTTTATGTCTATTACGGCAGCCATTATCTCGGCAAGGCGACCGTCCAACGCAACGGCACCTTTAAAGTCAAGATCGCCCATCAAAAGAAAGGACGGACGCTCAAAATCTATGCCAAAGACAAAGCCGGCAACCGCAGCGCGTATAAATACGTCAAGGTGAAATAACCACACGAAGCGGCATGAATCGAGAATGCCGATGGGCTTTGAATGATGTTGGCTTTGAATCATGCCGAAAGCGATCTCTATGCTCCGGATAACCGGAACGAAAAAAACGGAAAAAATGGAAAAACCGTCCCGACTAGAAATGGTCGGGACGGTTTAATTTCTTATCAGCCAAAAGGGTCCTAAAAACGGATGTCCATCATTTGCCAAAAAGCGCTCAAAAGCGCCCTTCCGCCGAAACCTCAGCCTTCAAACAAGGCTTGGGCGATATATTCGCCTTTCTTGATGCCGCGCGGGCAGGCAAACATGGCGGAGGCGATATGTTTTGTATACTCGTTCAAAGCATCCTTATCGCTCAAAAGACGCAGCATCGGGATGAACTGCTGATCCGGATTCCGCTGGAAACTGATGAACAACAGCCCGGCATTGATCGCGCCCGTTTTCGGATCGATGCCGTCCGTATACGAATAGCCGCGGCGCAGCATTTGCTGGCCGGTGCTCCGCGCCAGCCGCACGTGGGCGTCGGCCGGCATGCGCTGAAGATCGACCGGATCGTGTTCGTGTTTTTTCCCATACGGAGCGCCGGATTCTTTCTTCCTTCCGAAAGTGTCTTCTTGATCCTTAATGGATGAGCGGTCCCAAACATCCAAGAACATCTGGATTTTCCGATAAGCCATGTAGGTGCCGCCCCGCATCCAGCCGGGTTCATCGCTTCCGCACCAAAGGTGGGTTTCTTGAGCGCTTCGGCTCGTCAGGCTTCGATTCGCCGTTCCATCCTTGAATCCGAACAAATTCCGGGGCGTCTTCCCGTCCGGCACGCTGAGAAACCCTTCCTGCATCCAGCGAACGGTCGCTTTGCCGACCGCCTCGTTGATCAAACCGCGGACGGCGTGAAAGGCGACTTGCTTGTCATCGGCGCACACTTGCACGCATACATCGCCGCCCGATTTGGACGCATCGATCGCCTCGCGCGGCATGCGCGGGATGTCTTTCAAATGCTTCGGCTTTTTGGCGGCCAGCCCGTATCGGTCCTTGCCGTCATTGATGAAAAACGAGGGGCCGAAACCGAAGGTCACGGTCAATCGGGCCGGCCCGAGATCGAGCGACTCGCCCGTATCCTTCGGCGGCAGCCATTGATTGCCCGGATTTTTCTCTAACCGGCCTTTCGCGAATTTTTCCGCGAGCACCGTCCAATTTTTCAACAGGGCGATGACCTCGCTTCGCCTGTCCGTGCTCAAATCAAAGGCGACCAAATAAACAAAGGTTTGTTGCGGCGTGACGATGCCCGCCTGATGGACGCCGTGAAACGCGACGGTTTCGGATTCAGCATTTTCATGAGTCCGCCGCGCTTCGCCCTTTTGCTCCATCCAGTTGAAAACCGGAGCCAGCCCGCTCGCGCCGATCACGAGGCCGGTTCCTGCGGCGGCCGTCCATTTCAGCATTTCTCGTCGAGTGATCCCTTTTTTCGGCTCGTCACTCATCGTTGTACTCTCCCGATCGATCGGATTTAAATCTCTGTCAGCGGCCTATCATTCTATGGATCGGCCGTTTGTCATCGCACTTAGACACAGCCATGTCCTACTACGTTCCGTTATTTTTCCGCGGTTAGCCCAAGATTTCCGCGGTTTGGCTCATCGACTTGGAAAGTTCGCTGAGCGCTTGGCTCAATTCGCGCACTTGGTCTTTGCTTAATTTGGTATAGTCGATGTATCGGCCATTGCTTTTGTAAGTTAGCATCTTTTCTTCCATTTTGCGAAAACGGGTGTCCAATTCCTGAAGCAGCGCTTTGTTGTGTTCATTCAAAGCGGGGATGACCGCTTGATAGACCGCTTGTGAACCCTCGACATTGGCGGACAAATCGACCAAATCAATGTGGGAATAACGTTCCTCCTCGCCCGTCACTTTGGAAATCGCCGCTTCGTTCAACAGTTCCATGGCGCCCGCGACCATCGCTTCAGGCTTCAACTTCAACGTTTGAATTTTGGCTTTTAAATCTTTGACATCCGACAAAAGCTGATCGGCGTATTTTGCCTGGCCTTTCAACGAGTGATCCTTCCAAAGGGCTTTTTCCAACCGATGGAATCCGGTCCATTTGGCCGGGTCATCGACATCATCGATTCGGGCGTCGATCTTCGGATCAAGATCGCCGAAGCTTTCGGCGATCGGTTCAATTCGTTCATAATAGACACGGGCGTCGGGATAAAGCTGCTTCGCTTTCTCGATGTCGCCGGCTTTAACGGCAGCCGTGAATTTCGCGGTCGCTTCGACCAAATGATCCGCTTGCTCCAGCACATAGTCCTTATAATTTTTCACCGCTTTGTCCAACAGTTCGGATGCCTTTTGTGCAGTCGCTTTGGCCGTTTTCAACTCGTCGAGCGCTTGTTGCAGGTTGCGGGCGTTCTCGCGCATCCCGGTCAAATCGGGATGGGCCATCGTCGATTCGGCAAAAATCGGCTGCTCATATTTTTCGACCTTTGTATAGAGCAAGGGGAAGCGGTCGCGGACGGCGTTTTCAAAAGACAACCACTTATCGTTGATCGATTTTCCGAGCGCCTTGATTTTCGCCGTATCCTTGGCTTCCAGCGCGTCCAGCAGCTGTTTGTTGATCGCCTGCATTTGGCTGGCGCCTTTTTTGATCTCGTCATTCGCACTCGAAGCCTTTTGTTCGGTTTTTTCTTGTTTGGTTTGTCCGGCGCTGTTCTTATCTCCATTGCAAGCCGCTAACATGGAAACGGCTAGAATCATAGCCATAAAAGCGGACAGAGTGGATTTCTTCAACACTTTAACTGGCCTCCTTCGTTTTTAACGCATGGCTCCATTTAAGCCGCAGATTGTTCAACACGGTAACAAGGGCAGCCGCCAGGAACAACGCTTGCGGCGCCGTGCTGTACCAAGACGGATAAATGCTGAGGAAAGGAACGGACGGCAAGTAATTTTCCACAGCGGACGGGAGGATCCCCGCCATTTGCAAACTGTTGATGCCGGAACCCATAAATTTAAAGCAAAGGTAAAACACGATGAAACTGGACACAAGAAAGAAAGGCTTCAAAGGCAATTTCACGCCGACTTTCAACATGAGCACGCCGATCGCGGCCAAGGCGGCGCATCCAAGCGCGATACCGCCGATCAATTGCCCCGCCGACATGCGTCCGACCATTCCGATCAAAAAGATGACGGTCTCGATGCCTTCGCGCAAGATCGCCAGGAAAGCGATCGCGGCAAAAGACATCATGCGGCCGTTGGTGATCGCCTTTTCACTCTTTGCTCGGATAAAAGCGTTCCACCGTTTGATATCGGCGTTGCGGTGAAGCCAGTAGCTGACGTACAAAAGCATCACGCTGGCCAAGACGCCGGACAAGCCGTTGATCAGCGCGTTGTTTTGGCTGAAAGCGAGAGAAGACAACGCGAAGGATACGAGGCAACCGATGCCCAAGCAAACGGCCAGAGCCGCCAGCGCCCCGCCCCAAATCCAACGGTTCGCTCTTTTAGATTCCGCTTTTTTCGCAAAGCTCAGCAACGCGCCGACGACGAGCAGCGCTTCCAGGCCTTCCCGCAGGGGGATCATCGCCGCATCGATCAGGCCGTACTTGGTCGCGGCCAGCGGCTTCAACGCGTTGATCATGTCTTCGATCAGCGGCAAGGCTTTCTCACGGGAATCCGGCTGAGCGATGTAGGCGGAAAGCAAAACGAGATTTTTTTCGGATTCGGTGTAGACGGTTTGCGACTGGCTGACGACATCGCCTTCCACGGTCAGCCATTCTTGTTGCAGCATGCGAATGTGCTGTTCGGCTTCCGGCCATTTTTTCTCTTTGATGAGCGTTTTGGTGGACTCCAGTTTCTTGATATATGTAGATAACGACGCTTTTTCACCGGGGTTCGTGTCGGCAAACGCCCCTTCTTTGTATTGCGTCAGCAAATCTTCCAATGTTTTAAGCGCTTGCGCGACGTCTTCTTTTTGATCATTGAGGAGCGCGATGGAGATGTTGGCGGTTTGCTGTTCGATTTGACTGGACGCGGTCAAGGATTGTTTTTTGATCTCATTTTTGTTTTTCAACCACCATGCTTTATAAGCATCGAAGGCACGGTCGGCCCGGTTCATGTCCCCCGTTTGTAGCGCTTTATCCAGTTTGCCGAGCGCTTGAAACGCCGGCGCCGTTTCGACGGCATCCCCGGCAGCCCGCCCCGGGGACGGCAGGAAAAGAAAGACCGCCAAACCGATGATCAGAAGGCCCAAGCCCAGTCGCTTCATCATAAGGCGCCTCCTCAATAAATAATAATGAGAATCATTATCATTGATAACCATTCTCATTGTAAAATGTTCACGGGATTCCGTCAATAGGATTTTCGCGCTTTTTGGGCGCCCCATGGAAATATTTCTACGAAGAACGTCACAGGGTATAAAATTTTCAATCCTTGCCGGAATCCGGTCTTCCTAAAATAAAAACCCGCGGCTTCCAAACAGCGGAAGCGCGGGTAAAGACGCGTTTTGTCTTATGGATGGGCGAAAACGCAGGTCCCATCCGCGATGGTTATTGCGGAAAATTGACGAGCCCGGTTTATGACCGAGCAAAAACGTTAAATTCCCCGGCTCTGCGACAACCTCATGCGGTTGCCGCCTCATGGTTTGATGAAAAAATCGTAGAGCACATATCGGCTCGACCGGACGCTTTTCTTTTTGATCAATTTAAAATCGTTTAAGTGATAGATGTACAAATCAAGGCCGTCGCTGGAATAAAACCGGCCGTCGGCAATCCGGCTGATCCATAAGTTGTTTTGCAGAGTGACGATGCGCTCACCCTGCTTCGTTCTCACCGTCACTTTATTTCCTTCATCGGCCGAGCTGTTGTAGTGCGTCACATACTGGTCATTTCCGTATTGCAACATTTGCCACGGATCGTAGGCTTTGAGGGCGGTGCGGTGGAGTTTTTCATCATCCAATGATAAAGAAACCAGTTCGTTCGTCGCTTGATCCATATCGCTTTTCGCGTTGTTGATGATGAACAATTGTTTTCCGGCGACGGCGAGGTCGTTCGGCGCGCCCGTATACCGGTTGATGAGCTGTTTTTTTAATTTTAAATCCGTCGTCAAAACATAAACGGATTGGAAATGTTCATCCACACGGTCGGAGGCGACATACACCTTGCCTTTGTAAACTTTAACTTGACGAAGCGTTCCGTTCAAAGTTTTCCGCGCAACGATCTTGTTTCGTTTGATATCGATTTTCGTAAGAGTGCCGCTGTCAAATCCGGAGTTATGCACGGCGTACATATAGCGGTTTTTGTCATCGACATCCAAATCCATCGGAAAATCGTCCGTATGAATAAAGCGGAGCCGCAACGTCGAAAGATCCAAATCAATGATGTCGTGTCCGGTGGTAGAGTTCGTTCCGACGGCCGGATTATAATAGTGATCCCCTTTTATCACGCCGGATTGCAACCCGCCTTTTTTAAAGGCGATCGTTTTGACCGGCTTCAATTTCTCCGACAGCAGGACGATTTTGCTTTCGGGCTTGGAGTAACTCGTATACACCAAGCCGTATTTGTAGTCGACCGGCTTGTCGAAAGTAGAATGATTACACGCCATTATAAAAAACAACATCGTAAGGCACAGCAGCATTTTTTTTAATCTCATGTGGTCCACCTATCGTTTTATCATCATTGTTCATATGCAACATAAGTATGCTTCGATTCTTTTAAATCAATTGGCCAAACCGCGCCACCATCATTTAAATCAACAGCATGTTCCGGTAAATGTTTAAATACATACCAAACCAACTGTGAGCAGTAAAAAGAATTATTTTGATTAATATAAAAAAAATTATAATTATACGGTTTACCGATGTAGCTATTTGCCTTGTCAGCCGCTTTTTTATCATCATCAAGTGTTGTTGTACCTACACCGAGAGCATAAAAATGCTTATATCTTTTCTCCCATGTATTACTCCATTTTCTGACACCGTTTTTGTCACCCTTATTGCCGAAAGATTCAATCGTATATTTAGAGCTATATGAAATTCCTGCATGACCGCCAGCCCATGCGCTTGAACCGGAACTCGAAGAACTTAATGTCACATAAATCATACCTTTTCTTTTCCAATAAGGTGTACTGGCAAGCGATGCCTCGAACTGTAAACCAGATATTCTGTTTGTACTTAGCTTAGGATCGCCATAATAAATCGGTGTATTAATTTTTTCCATTTCTTTTAATGCTTTTTCTGTTCTTTCTTTAGCTGTTTGAATATCGTCTTTTTGAGATTCTGTCAAATCTTCTGCAAATACAACAGTGTTCGGAAATAAGCATAAAATGGACAAAACAACAAGTACAAAACCTTTTTTTAACAAGATTCATCATCCTCTCATTAAAAATTAATGTAATAAACTTTATGGCAGATTATAAATAACCTTACTAAACATCGCGTGTAAATTTTATAACTGGATGATGACAAATATGAACGGTGAACTCGAGGATGTATCTCCGATGAATAATCTATGAGGACAGTTTGCCGGTGCTTTAAAGAAGGGTGCCATGCATACTAATTGATTAACAAATATGAAACAAAAAACTTAAAGTTTCCTTCATCGTTCCTATAGAGTTTTTTTCATCAAATACATCAAATATTCATTCGTTATGTTTCCTGATCGCACCTCGCTCCTGTATTTGACCTGAGCGCGACGCGATAAGAATTTTAATTTTAAAACAAACTCAATATAGGTATGAAATAAAAACAATATTTTTTCATTAAGTTATGATGAATATAGAATTTTTTTCTTAAGAAGAATTTACCATATATTTTTTCATCTGAAATGGGACATAAATACTATTTTAACAAATAGTACTTTCTTCATTTTATAACCCTTAAAAACAGTTAAATCGCCACATAATAAACCTGTTGAGGCCATTGTCAATGAAACCGTTTGATTTTCAGTATTATAGACGAAGCAATCGTGCGATTTCTAAAATTAAGATGACAAAGCTCAGCCAAACACCGCCGAACATATAACCGGCGATAATGCCGCTCGGGGGCTGGACGCCAAAATAAACGCCGGCGAGGCCCGTCGCAATGAGGATCATTAGCACAGCCAGAAAGTTGAACATTTTCACGCCATGGCTGACCGCATGCCGCGAAACGATAAAAGCCGAAAACCCGTAGACGAGCGTGGCCAAGATCAAGCGGTCGTCCGGAAACGGCGGCACGCCGACGAAGGACCAATGAAACCACTGTGCCAGCCAGCGAAAAAGATGACGGATGCCCTCCATATACATAAAACCCCCGACGATTAAGAGCGCTAAACTCTGAATTTCCAATGCACTATCCCGGCTCCGCCAAACGATCCACACCCCTGCCAACAGAGTGACGACAAACAGAAATAACGGGGAAGCAAACATCCATACCATACGCATGACCGGCCCCCATCCCGTCGCCCGGAAGAGATGCCAAAACACGATAGAAAAGACGCGGTTAAAGTCGTCGAAATCACGGCCGAAATAGTCTTGAATCAAACCGACGGTCACGGAAACAAAGAAGATAAACACGATCGCGACACAAGTGATCAACAGTTTTAATCGAAAACGGGCGCGATCCCCCTGTTCTATCCTTTCCGCCACGGATAAAATCCAAGCTTTTATCCGTCCGAGATTAAAACTCACCAGCCAAAAGAGCAACGCCGCTGCAATTGCGATGACGCCAATCAGCACGATGTATTTTTTCAACGATTTTTCAATCAGCATCCATTGCGGTCCTAGGAGATCCCCAAGTCCTATAAAGGTCGTCGTCCAAAGGATGACGCCCAGCGCGGAAAATATGGCAAAGCGGCGATAAGAAAGCCTTGAAATCCCGGAAACATAGCCGGAGAGATGGCGAAGGCCTGGAATAAAGCAAACAATGAGCAAAAATTTGGCGCCATGGCGACGGAAGATGTTTTCCACCTTATCCAACCGTTCCGGTCCCAAATGAAACTTGTCCCCATGCTTTTTAAAGAAAGGGTAGCCGAGCTTTCTGCCGATCCAATAGGCGACATTCATCCCGGTAAAACTGCCGAGCGCGGCCGCGAGAATGGACAAAATGAAGGATTGTTGCCCTTGGTAAACGAGATAACCGACATAACTCATCATCGGTTCCGTGGGAATGGGCAACGCGATCAATTCCAACATTAATGAAACAAACAAAATGACGGCGCCGTATTGATTGACCAAGTGCAAAAACGTTTCCATATGGTCTCCCCTTCTCGATCTCTCAAACGAGATCAGCCGAGCTTTAAATAACTATGAACCCCGATTATTAAAGACAGGACAACCCCATCCGGCTGAGCGTCCATCAGGTCTCCCCTATCAATTAGGAAGTAGCCTTCTAAAAACGAGCATAGATTGGGGAAGTTTGCAAAAAATCCATTATAAAAGAATGATTCACCAATCAAAAAGTTCAAATACGTTGTGGGGGAATTTTTTACAGGAAAGCAAATATGAGGACATGGATCCGAGGAAATCGGCCAAGAGCATCACCGTTTCGGAAAAAGGGAACCGTGAAAAACCGGACGTTGCAGCCCGCGGGCGGGAATGAGGGCGGGCTTTTCCCGATCATTACTCTGACATGGATGAGGACAATGAAGCCTTTGTGTGGTTTCGATGGAGTCGAACCCTATTGGAAAGGTGGGCCAAAACCGCGGTTAACCATTCATAATGCGGGAAATATGTCATACGGAACGCGCACAATAAAAAAGAAAGGGCTCAAGCCGCCAAGGGTTCGGGTGGCCACACCCGCATACGCCCTTGACGGCTTGCCCTCACTTTTTGGGGGTAGTAGGGGCTGTAGACAAGAAAACTAATCAAAGAAGAACTCCCACAATACGGCTGCCCCTATCGGTTGATGCCAAAAGCGATCGGTTGGAAGAGAGTGAACGAAAGTTTGCACCTTGCGCTGCCGCAAGGACCAGCGACAGGCTTCTATGAACCGCGCAGGAGCATATAAAACGGCTTTTTGTTCTGGCAAACCTTAAATTAAAAAGACGCTCTTCTTCCGCTCTTCAATTAATGATAGGAAATCGCCTGGCTGCCCATTTGCTTCCACGCCGCGACAAAATCCGCTTTCGCCGCCGCCCGGTTTTTGATGCCTGCGAGCGGGTCATTAAAATAAACGTGGGTTTGGTCATAGCCGGTGACGAGCACCGAATGTTCGGCATACGTCACCTTCATGTCGCCGTTTCTGGTATGCCATGTCCGAAAACTGGATGGCGGCAGGCGGTGATAGCGCGTGTTGATAATGATCCACACCGGCCGACCGCTGGCGAGCTGGTCTTCCACGGCCTCCCAACTTTTGCCCGTCATGTCGACCACCCGCGCGCCCAAATAGCGCTTCGCCAACGCCGTGACCGGTCCGTGATAAACGCCCAGCCCCGGGCCGCCGCGATACATGTTGCCGACATACCCTTCATTCGGATCACCGTTTATGCCGTTCTTTTCAAAAGGCACTTTCGGAATTTGTTCAGCCAAAGTCATTTTGCTGACGTTGACACCCGCATCCTGAAGGAGCATCGCCAGGCTCGTGATTTCGCATCCGTACGGCAATTCGGGCAGTTGGCTAATCATCGGTGCGTCGTTGATGATTTTGGCCGGTTTGGCCGAATAAGCCTTTAAAACCGCAGAAGACATCCAACCGGTGTTGCCGTCGCCAAAGACGACGTGGTACCACGTCAAACGTTCGATTTTCGCTTTTTCAAAGGCTTTGACGCGAGCGCCCTGTTTTAAAATCGCCGTATCCTCATATTGTATCCCGGGCCCTGTGCGCACATGGGCGGCCGCCGTTTTGACCGTAAACATCCCGTTCGTCCGGACGATCTTCGGTTCGCCGTCCAAATGTGAACCGACGAGTCCTTTAATATATTTGTTTTTCTCCGCGATCGCCGCCAAGACGGCTTTTGAAGCGGCCAGCCAGTCTTTGGCCCGCGCCGCTTCCTCCGTCCCGGCCGCTTGGGCGCTCTCGCCCGTATTATTAGGAACGGCAGCGGTGTCCGAATGCTCACAAGCTGTCGTTACCAGAATTAAAGTGAAGACAACCATATAAAAGAATAATTTTTTCATAACAGACTCCCGTGTTGAATTGTCGTTACATGATCGAATCTCAGATTGGCAGCCATCTATGAACCTATTATATCAAAGAAGATTCGATCACGAGCGCGGCAAAGAATACGCACATATGCCTGCCAATTCCGCGGATTTTCACTAGAAATTGGACTATGCCCGTTGCCGAGGATTTCAGAAGTACCCCCGAAACTGCGGCTGAACAACACCAGGCCAAGCGATCGAAGCATTCCGCGCGGCCGGCGCGCCGGGTTTGACGGGTTTCAAGAATTCAGCGGCGTCCCGATGAGCTGTTAAAAAGAGCAGGCCTGCGATCCATCGTCCCGATATGGGGTGGTTTTAGTAGAGGAAGATGGAAGGATGACCGGAGAGGGGCGCATGATTGCAAACTAGCAAACCAAAAGGCCGCGGGGGATTTACCATTAACATGCGAACGCGCACACCGAATGGAGCGCCATTCGGCGTGCGCGCGCATCAGGCGTTGGGTGGTCTTTTTTCCAAATTCACCAATAAGGCTTGGCGCGGCGAAAGCGGCTCTGCGAACAAACGCTTATTTACCGTGAACGTGACACAAAAGCGCCGCTTGGAAGGATGTGCTCTCCCGTCCGCGCGCATGGTGAGCTAGAATCAGGCGCCTCGGGTGTTGAACGCCAACCTTTACCGGTTAAGGCTTTTTGTTTCTTATCCACTGAAACGGTTGTTCCCCATGATCGGCCCTTCTTTTTTCAAGAAGGCGGTGACTTATTAACCGCATAGGCGTGGCATTAATCTTTTCCGGTTTTTTTCAAAAGGCGGCGAATGTCGAACCATTGCTGGACGATGCAAAGTTTGCTGCCGTCGCGCTGCGTCTGCATCGTGATGTAGACATCGCTGCGATCATGGCAATAGAGAACGGGGAGCACATCATCTTCCCGGAAAAAACCGATGGAATCATCAAAAGTATCCATATAATCGGCAACAACAAAGGCGCCGTTGACGATTAACGTGTCTTTCGACATATCAAAAAACACCCGCGAAAACTTATGCAAGCGTTCACCATTGAGAAAAACGCGCACCTTCGCCAACAATTCTCTGGGCTCATGCGGATGGCGCTTGGACAGATTCACCACTTCACGATACTGCCCATAAGCTTCCGTCACTTCGACAAACGACGACGGATCATACGTCAGGACGCGGCGGCCTTTGGTGTACAAAACAAGCGGGAGGCCTTTATAGAGGACCCCTTTGACGATTCTTCCAGCATTCGTCAGGCGATATCCGCCGGCGTTTTTTTTTCATTAAAAGCGATGCGATACGTCTCGAGCCAATTGAGAATATCTTCAAGTTTTTCCCGTTTCGGAAACAAAAGCGAGACCATGACCGGCTTCGTCTTTAACTCGATGAGGTTGACGAAAACGTCGGCGAGCTGGACGGCCTCGCAATGTAAAAAGTGAAATTTCAGTTCATAATCCGGGATAAAGCAATATTCATAGTAGTGATCATCCACGCGCAGTCTTTTCAACGCCAAACCCGTGCGTCTGTCCCGATAATCGGAAAAATGAATGATCGCCATGATGATCCCCCTTGTTCATCCCTGCAAAGAATTCTTGCCGTATCATTCTTTTTCTCTTATCCCGTGTGAACTGTCTTTGATGAATGCCCTCCTTCAATTCGTCCGCACTCGTTCGGCGTCACGCTGACGGAGTGTCAGCCCTTGCATCTTTTGTGTTTTGACGGATCGACACCGCAAGAAGTCAAATGACCCGTCGTTTGTATTTTTTGTCGACTCCTTTCTTTTACTAATTTAGCTTAAAACCTGACCCAAATTTTGGTTATCTGTAAAGGGACAGTCCCCCATCGCTTTAAATCGTTAAAGTAACATTCAATAGAATCTGATGCAGCGCGTCATCGCTTAATTTTGGGGACTGCCCTTCATTTAGTGGTAAAATAGCTTTGAGGTGAACGGGATGATTCGATTGAGCGTCTTGGACCAGTCGCCGATACCGGAAGGAAAGTCCGCCGCCGAGGCCTTCCAGTACACGACGCGGCTCGCCCAGGAAACCGAAAAACTCGGTTACACCCGCTTTTGGGTGGCGGAACATCATTTTACGAACCACTTGGCAGGCTCAAGCCCCGAAGTGTTGATCAGCCATCTTGCGGCCAAAACCGACTCGATCCGGGTCGGTTCCGGCGGGGTCATGCTCCCGCACTACAGCGCTTATAAAGTGGCGGAAAACTTTCGCGTGTTGGAGGGGCTTTATCCCGGCCGCATCGACCTCGGCGTCGGCCGGGCGCCGGGCGGCATGCCGCTTGCGTCCATGGCCCTTCAAGAAGGGCGCGTCCAACAAGGCGATATCTACCCGCAGCAGGTCGATGATTTAATCACTTATCTCTATGATCTGGCCGATCAGCGCCACCGCTTCCCGGGATTGCGGGCAACGCCCATCGTCGAGACAGCGCCGGAGATCTGGTTGCTCGGTTCAAGCGGAGGAAGCGCCGCGATCGCGGCCCGGCGCGGCACGGGCTACGCCTTTGCCCATTTTATCAACGGCGAAGGCGGCGAAGACGTCATGCGCTGGTACCAAAAGCATTTTCAACCGTCCCATTTCAACGACCGGCCGCGCTCCATCGTCGCGATTTTTGTCATCTGCGGGGAGACGGTAGAAGAAGCGGAGCTTGCGGCGACGAGTCTTGACCTTTCTCTGCTGAGGTTGGATAAAGGGGAACCGTCGAACGGAACGCCGTCGATCGAAACCGCGTTGACTTATCCGTACACCGAGTATGATCGCTACCGAATTTTGGAAAACCGCAAGCGCATGATTGTCGGCACCAAAGAGCAGGTCAAAGCGCGGATACTGGAAATGAGCGAAGCCTATCGCACGGAAGAATTTATGATCGTCACCATCACCCACGACTTCGAAATGAAACTGAAGTCCTATCGTTTGTTGGCGGAAGCTTTCGATCTGAAAAAGACGGCCGATGACCGCTGAGCACGCCGCCGTTTGCTTCATGAAAACCGGCATGCCGGTGAAAATCGGCCCGGCTAAACAAATGGAAACCTCGAAAGACGGACACAAGCGGCAACGATGATTTCAAAACCGCTATCGTCCGTTCATGCGCTATAGCATCGCTTTCTTTTTACGGAGTGGCGATTAATCGATCCGCCGCCGGACTGGACAAGCGCCTGTCGGCTTCCGGTC
Source organism: Caenibacillus caldisaponilyticus (assembly GCF_002003465.1). GTDB lineage: Bacteria > Bacillota > Bacilli > Bacillales > Sporolactobacillaceae > Caenibacillus > Caenibacillus caldisaponilyticus. The sequence continues at coordinate 40,561 of NZ_BDDQ01000010.1, forward strand.
AACAGGATCCGGATTGTTGATGATGCGCGCCTCTTCTCCCAACTCCCGAAAACCCTTTGGTGTCCACATTTGGTGACTCTTCTCTTGCAACAGTACAAATAACGAGGGGGGATTCCTATGACACGAAAAGAAATCGAAGAGCGCATCGCGGAGCTTAAAGCCGATTACGCCCGCCTGCAAGGGGATATGGAGAGGCTCGAGTCATTGGGCCGCAACGTCGCCCCGACCGCCAGGCTTTTGAAAGCCATCGAAGAAGAGCTGGCCGATTTGCGGAAAAAATTATAAAGGGCTTGGGCCCCGGCGCTTTCACGCGAAAAACCGCATTCCGCTTTTTCGCGCGCAACGGCCCCTGAACGTATTCTTTTTTCAGCTCATTTGGCGCCCGGCCCCATAAAAAAACGGCCGAAACCTTTGCGGCCTCGGCCGTTTTTTTCCTTCACGGATACAAGCGATGGGAGCATCCTATCTATTGAAAATCACAACAATGAAGGTTACATCTCGATTAACGGTTCGACAAAACCGTATCCCTTTGTTTTGCGGAAATGTTGTCGGTTGGGAAACGCCTCGACAGCGTCGGAACAATCGATGCGGTCAAACTTAATCTTTTCAAAAGAGACGCGATCGAAGCGGACAGAGACGATCACGCCTTCTTCAAGGTGGCCGGTCGCCGTATTCAGCAGGCTGGCCCGCGCATTCACAAAGACGATGTCCACGGGTAATAACGCAAACAATTCCCTGCCGATCCGCAGCAAGCAGCTGCACACGTAATCTTGATACAATCCGTAATAATCGGTCTTGGACATCTTCCGCTCGGACACGCGCCCGGTGGCGGTCAGCGTTTTTCTCTTGTCCGGAATGACCGCTTCGGAGCGAACCGCAAAATCGGCAATCACCGTTTGACCGTCGGGAAAATGAACTTGGACACCGCTTCCTAAGGCTTCAATATCGTCGAACGGACCTTCATTGGATAAGACGGTTTGATAAGTTGGGACGTCCCCGGCAAGCACGCGCTTGGCCGTTTCGACGCGCGTCCTCCAAGACTGCAACAACCGCTCGTCTTCTTTTCTGGCATCCGCCACCGCTTGTTGCAGCCGCAATTTGATTTTTTCGGTCCGGCGCAACAAGCGGTCGAACACCCCCGGCCGATAGGCATAAAGCGCTTCACGGGCGGCCCTTTCGTTTGGTCCGATCTCGTTTTCGGAGAACGGCGGTTCTTCCGCGGCGATCGCCTCCCAATCCACGGATTCGCTCGTTTCCTCATGAACGGACGTGAGCATGGCCACATACCGATTGAATGCGTCGACTTCAAGGCGGTTGCGTTCGAGCGCTTCGCTTCGATCGAAGTTCCGATCCGCCTGATTGATTTCGGCATAATGGGTGCGGGCGGCCCGCGGCGTTTTGCTGGAAAACCGCTTTTCATAGTATACACCCGTTCCGGGAACCGTTGCCCGCATGCGCGTTCCGGAAGGGCCGACGCCGACGCGCCATCCCTTGCCGCCGACGCTCATGCCCACGCCCCGTTTGCTGAAATTAAGACGCACGCCTCCGCCGAGGTTGATGCTTTTTCGGAAGCCGAATCCCATCCGGTTTCTCCTCCTTAAACCCGTATTCCCACTTGATCGAGATGAAGGGCTGTGAAATGTCTTCCGCATGAAGCAACTTGCTTTGGTGCCGCTTCGCCAAAGCGAAATATTTTTGTCAAGCGGCCAGCGCTCATTGAAAACCGATATCCCCCATCGCCATGACGTATCTCTTCATCTCCGCATACGCTCGTCCGCTTCACCCCCCGCAAAATCGCTCATCTTCCCTTTTCTGCGAACCTTGACGCTACCGTGGCACGATTTAATTTGATTTTAACAAAAATTGCTGAACCCTTTTCGGGATACCTATCACCGGTTGAAGCGGCGCGCAATGAACAAAATTGTGGAAAACCCGGACGAAATGATTGGCAAGTTGTTGAACAAAAATAAGACAAAGCCCTCTCCGGTTGCCTGCCAAAAAACACGAAGAGAGTGGACTTTGCCTTTCCACATGTCACCTGATCGAAGGAACGGTTCGGGATTTTGTCAAACGCCTTAAAGAATCCCTTCACTCATCGCTATTTAGAAATCGGTTCAACGAGCCAAATGCGATAGCCATCCAGATCGGCAATAACCGCTTCTTTAACTCCCCATTCTCTTTCCACCGGATACTGGATGACTTTCCCCTCCGAATTTTCCACCGCTTTCACAGCGCTTTCCACGTCATCGACTTCCAATTCCAGCACGACGCCTTTCTCGACCGGTTCCGGTTCGTCGATGACATGCAACAAAATATGATAAGGATGTTCCGCCTCCCCGATACGAAGCCCCGCCATGTGGCCGTCGTTATAGTCCTCGTATAACCCCAACACCTTGGTATAAAAGTCGCTCGCTGCCTTCACCGATTTGACGGGAACGACGATGTTGCTGATCCTTTTTACTTTAAAGTTTCCCAAAGTCCATGCCCCCCATTTTATGTAATCATAAAATTTCTGACGTTCCGCTTTGATTTTCCCCCGGTACGACGCGATCGAAACGGCGGCTGATCCACATCCATCCGAAACCGGAAAACGAGGTCAAGACACCGATCAACGTGCCTACCAGCGGCGAACCAAAAAGCTGTATGGCCGGTCCAGATACAGCCAAAGACAATTGACTGGTGCTCTTATAAACCGTTCCTTCTATCGCGAATATCCGGCCCCGATAATCTTTCGGTATGAATATTTGGAAAAGAGCGGTGCTTAAAGACATTATAATACCGGAACCCAATTGGGACAAGAACAAAAACAACATCCCGGACCATAGCGTCGAAGAAAAGGCAAAAGCGACAAAGAAAAGGCCGTTAATCAAAAAACCGAAGCCATACCATCGCCGCACTTTTTCAATCTCTCTACCGACGGCTTTTTGGATCAGGACACCGGTTAATATGAACGCCAAACCATCGGCAGCATAGAGCAATCCGATCCCCATCCCACTGTATTTATAGAGGGAATCGCCCAAAACGGGCACCATGATAAAATAAGGGCCTGTGGATAGGGCGAACGCAAAAGTCGTCACGAACAATGCCAAAATGATCCTATGTTTAAAAATGAGTTTAAACCCATCCAACAATTGCTTCTTATAGTTCCCGATGGATTGGCCTTGCTTCGGGACGGCCGCGGCCTCTGCCTCTTCGTTCCAATGTGTATTTAAAATGATGACGGCAGACCAAACATAACTTAAACAATTGATCAAAAATGAAACTGCCGGAAGGAAAAAGGAGGATACGATCCCGCCCAATAAAGCACCTATGATGGCCAACGCGCCGGAAGTGCTCAAATCCAGGGCATTGGCTTCCGTCAAATCGCTTTTTTCAACGACGACAGGAATCGTTGCGCTCTTAGCAGGAGAAAAAAACGCACTGGCACAGCCTAGGATCGGCCCACCCAAATAGAAGACCCACATTTGTCTAAAAACGGAGGCCAAGATAAAAGACAAAATCACGACAGCTCGAACCAAATCGCTGGCGATCATGATCTTTCTTTTCGAAAACCTATCAATCAAAGGGCCGACTAAAGGGGAAATGACCGCTTGAGGCAGATCAAGACATAATAAAACGAAGCCCATCGCAGCCGGCGAATCCGTAATGGCTAAAACCGTCGTCGACAAGGCGACTTGATTAAACCAATCTCCTAGGCTACTTCCTGTTCTCGCCATCCATAACCGCCGATATATCCTATTTCTAAAGAAAACGTGCCGCCTTTTCACAACCATGCTCCTTTATCGCTATGATCCATTTATCGCAATATCCTCTGGCAAAAATCTAAACGTTTGGACCAAAACTTGCGGGTAAAACCGTTCAATGTTTCATGGCTACAAATGCGGACGGACACAACCATTCTTTATCAACCGCGTTTTATTGAGTGACCTCTGTTTACTATTCATTTCTTTGCATTCAAAAAAAATCCTTCTCCGGCAGCTGTCGTTTTGGTCGAGAAGGTCCGGCGCTTCAACCATTAAATCCGTGAAAAAATCGACGGCCAGAACTTCGCCTTAAGAACAATATTTCGGACAACGCAGAAGAAATCGTTTGCCATCGCCGGCACCTTTGTCCGTTTTAGAGCGCTGACGACAATCGGAAAAACATCTGATGTCAGCGATTCACGCCAAATTCGCTTTCACGCGCCCCGTTTTATCCGAATGCATATCCAAACAACGGCATCCTTTATTCGCGCCTGCGCAAACAAAAAAAGAAGAAGCCGTCTCAAAAGTCCTGAAGAGGGACTGATTTGAGACGGCTCTTCTCTTGATCATTTTATTTTATGGATAATTATGGGTATCCTTCTGGTAAAAGGCCCCTCTTATGCGACCTTTTTATCATTGTTTTCTTCTTTTTTAACCTTCGGTTTTAATTGGTTTGCCCATTTGTTAAGTTATGGGCAACACAAATTAGACCCCATTCCACCGTCGTTTTGGAAAGGCCTCTTAATAAAAATCTATGGAAACCTCGGTTATACTTGATTTGTCCAAAAACGGGTTCGACATCGCATTTTCGCCTA
>NZ_BDDQ01000011.1 GCF_002003465.1 Caenibacillus caldisaponilyticus
GTTTGATCCATCCCTGAATTGACGTTCAGCCCTTCCCTTTTCAGGCGTCCCTTACTCAGGTACTATGGCCTCTGCTGACTCCTGTACGTTCAGCAAAACCTCTCGATTTTGGTTGCCATCCTTAGAAGGCGTATCGTACAGGCCTCCCCGGATAAGAGTGCGGACTTTCCACTCATGTACCTGCCCAATATACCGCCACAGCCCTTGGCGGCTTAGGACTTCATCTTGTTATGCAGACTCATCCGACTGTGACAGCCTCAAATTGGGTTCGTGTCCCTCAGGTCGAGTGTTTGCCTCCGGCTTCCTTCAGATTCCGCCTCGCGGCGGACACCCTTGCCTTCAGCTAACGGTAGGCGCTCGCCAGCCCCCGTTCAGGACTTTCACCCTATAGCACCGCACCCATGCCGGGCGTACATAAAAGGCGGGCTCCGAAAGCGGAGCCCGCCTTTTATCTTTTCGACTTCAGCCAACGGCCTTCAACATTCGACCGTTTGCCGAAAACCGCGATCACGCCTTTGTCGACTGACGGATTTCCAGCCGGTGCGGCAAGATCACCTGATGGTCGTCGACCTTTTCGTTGTTCATATATTTTGTCAACAAGCGCATGGCGACCGCACCGATGTCGTACATCGGCACGAGGATGGAGGACAGCGTCGGACGGATCATGCGCGCCAGCCGCGTGTTTTCACAGCTGATGACCTCGATATCCTTCGGCACGTCGAGGCCGGAGTCCTGGATTTGGTGGATGACGCCGAGCGCCATTTCATCGGTCGCCGCAAAAATCGCCGTCGGGCGCTCATCCAATTCGAAGAACGCTTCCATCGCCTCTTTTCCGGAATCGTATGTATAATCCCCGTTCGCCACAAGCTCCGGATCAAAAGCGATGCCGCCGGCTTCAAGCGCTTTTTTATAACCGGCCAATTTCAGCTGTCCGTTGATCGGATCGGTTTCCGGCCCCAATACCGCCGCGATTCTTTTGTGCCCGCGCTTCACGAAATCGGTCACCGCATCCGCGGTCGCCTGTTGGTAATCGATGTTGACCGACGGCGTGCCGCCTTCCTCATCGACCGTTGCCGCCAGCACGATCGGAACCGGCGCTTTTTTGAACTCTTCGATATGTTCGTTGCTGAGCTTCCCGCCCATGAAGACGATGCCGTCGACCTGTTTGCCGAGCAACGTTTGCAAAAGGTGCAATTCTTTTTCCTTCACTTGATCGGAATCGCACAAGATAATGTTGTATTTGTACATCGTCGCGATGTCTTCAATGCCGCGGGCGAGTTCCGAAAAGAAGATGCTCGAAATGTCGGGAATGATGACCCCGACCGTGGTCGTCTTTTTGCTCGCCAGCCCGCGGGCGACGGCGTTCGGGCGATAACCCAAGCGTTCAATCGCTTCCAAAACTTTTTTGCGCGTCGTCGGTTTCACGTTCGGATTGCCGTTGACAACGCGGGAAACCGTCGCCATCGACACCCCGGCTTCCCGCGCGACATCATAAATGGTTGCACTCATAATGATCCACCTCACAATACGTTTTTTCTTTCACCTATCATAAATGCTCTAGCTTTAAAGTTTGTTGGCCGCGCGTTATTGATTTTTTCCCAATGCAATGGCTTTCACACGTTCCGCCCGCACGCCGGCGGCGCCGGGCGATACGGGCGGGCCCTTCCAGTAAAGACAAGCCAAATGTCATGGCAAAGAGCGCGTGCCGAAAACCCGACGAGCCATCGAAACAGCCGCCCCTTTTATTGTAACATCACATTGGACAGCCTTTCAGATCCGTCTGTGACAAGATCGGTAAACGCGAAAGCGGATGTGATGATTCCGTCCGCAAAAAGAGTCCAATCGTCCGCAAACGCGGCCGCCGTACGCGGAGGCGCGACAAAGACGGGTCAAACCGTTGTGTGCAAGCCGCACCCTTTCAGTTCGGAAACAAAGCGATCGAACAGGTCGAAATCCATCTGCTGCGCACTGTCGGAAAGAGCCACGGACGGGTCGGGATGGACTTCAACCATCACGCCGTCGGCGCCGACCGCCATGGCCGCCTTCGCCGTGGGGATGAGCAAATCCCGGCGCCCGGTCGCATGCGTCACATCGACGAACACCGGCAAATGGGTTTCTTGTTTTAAAACGGGAACAGCCGAAATGTCGAGCGTGTTGCGCGTCGCCCGTTCGAATGTGCGAATGCCGCGTTCGCAAAGGATGATGTTTTCGTTTCCCGCCGAAAACACATACTCGGCCGCCTTCATGTACTCATCAATCGTCGCCGCCAGTCCCCGCTTCAGCAAAACCGGCTTGGAAGACCGGCCCGCCGCTTTCAATAGCTCGAAGTTTTGCATGTTGCGGGCACCGATCTGGATGACGTCCACGTATTCTTCCGCCAATTCGATGTCGGCGGGAGAAACGATTTCGCTGACCACGGCCAGCCCGAATTCATCTGCGACGCGGCGCAAAATTTTTAAGCCTTCCACGCCGAGGCCTTGAAAGTCATAGGGGGACGTTCTCGGCTTGAACGCGCCGCCCCGCATGATTTTGATGCCGTGTTTTTTGAGCTGTTCAGCCACCTGGCGGGTTTGTTCATAGCTTTCCACCGCGCACGGTCCGGCGATCAGGCGCTGCTTGCCGTCGCCGATCTTCTCTCCGTTGATTTCAATCGTCGTATCAGATGATTTCCGCTCGCGCGAGACGAGAAGCGCCTCCCGACGGTCATCCTCCTGAAGCTCAAGGCTCGCTTTCAATATCTCTTTAAAAAGATGCTGCAGCGTTTCCGTTTTGAACGGGCCATTGTTTTTTTCCTTAATCCGGTTCAATATCTCACGCTCGCGTACGGGATCATACGGTTGAGCGCCCTGCGCTTTCTTCAGCTCCCCGATCCGTTGGACCAAGGCGGCGCGCTCATTGATGATCTCCAGCAAGCGGTCATTCAGCTCGTCAATTCTCTTTCTCAACACGTCTAACTCATTCCGGCTCATGCTCTCCACCCTCCATGTTGCTCATAGAGCCGCCCCGGAAATCCTCCGAAAAATCATGGCGGCCATTCTACGCGTTTTCGTTTATTATATACAATCCCTCAACACCTGTCACGGCATTTTCTTTAACGCTTTTAATCATAAAAGTAAAAGAGCTGGCGATCTTTCGTGCGACCGGCAAGGAGGGGGAGAGCCCGCCGCAAAGAAAGGGGTGGAACCGCTGAGCGAAAGCGGTTGATTCGCGGTCGCGTCCGCGAGCGTGCCGCCGTCGCGGTCATGCCAAAAAAGAAGAAAGCTCCCCCGTGAGGAGCCCGACTTCAACGCGGCGCCGTCAAATAGACGGCCGGCCGATTATGGGATGAGGCATAAAACGCCTTTTCAGCGGCGGGACAAAGCATCCGTCACAAAAAAGTGAAGGCGCCAAAACGTTGGCGCCGCCGGCATGGCGATGCCTGCCGAAAGGTGCGGCATAAAAGCTTGCCAACCGCTGCCGGTTTCCGGATTTTAAAGCCGTGAGCTTCAGCGCGTTTCTTTATCGGATTCCGACGCCTTGATGACGATCCGCGGCCATTCCTTGACCTTATTGACCGTCTGGAGCGACCGGTCGGAAACCGTTTTGACGAGAGACAGCGATCCTTTGCCCGCAGAACGCGCCACCTTTCCGCCCGTTCGCCTTAACGCTTCGGATTGTTCAAGAAGATCGCTGCGCAACTGGCTGCCCGGCTTCGGGGCAAAAAGCAACGCCAATCCCGCTCCGATCAAACCGCCGAGCAGCGCGCCGGTGATAAATTCCTTTTTGTGCTGCTTGGATTCCACCATGTGATCAGTTCTCCCCCTTATTGTTGGTGATGAAGCCTCTTCCCCTTTTTCCCTTCCATTTGTTCCAGAGATCGATGATCGCCTCGCCCCATTGGAGCGCACGCGCCACTTCATCGGAATGGCGTTCGCTTCTTCGGGAAACGCTCGCGGTCACGCGCTGGATCGATTCGTTGACATTTTTGATGGAATCCGCCACTCCCTGGATGGAATCAAAGACCGGATCAAGCGCTTTCGCTTTTTCTTGGACGGCTTCCGCCATTTCGTTCGTTTTATGCAGCAAAGCCGTCGTCTCACGGGTGATGCCGTCCATTTGTTTGACGACGTCGTCAAGGGTATCCGCGACGCTCTCCAGCGTCCTTTGTACGGCACGCAGCGTTCCCGCCAAATAATAAACCAAAACGCAAAAGGCGACCGACAGAAGCGCAACACTGAGGTACAATATGATTTCCAACAGCCAATCCCTCCCTAGTGACCTTTACCCATATAGTTTTTATAATTTCTGCCTTCCCTATTCCCGGACAGATTGGAAGAATGTTGTTTCGCATTAAAAGCGCCTTCGTCGCCAAGGAACGCGATGCCGTCGGCTGGAGTTGAAGCGACTTCCCTGGACCCGTTTGATCCCGGTGCCGCGGACGTTCCGCATGCCGCCGGCACACGGGATGCGTTATGTAAAAAAGAGAGGTTGACCGAGCCAACCTCCATGCCGAAATTGCAGATCACAGTTTTTCATAAGCGGTTTGATATTTTTGGATGTCCCCGGCGCCCATGAACAAAAGCACACTATCCGGATAATCTTTGAGGACGCCGACATTCGCTTCGTCCATGCGGCGCGCGCCCGGGATTTTCACCAACAAATCGTCGATGGTGAGCTTTCCTTCGTGCTCACGCGCCGACCCGAAAATATCGCACAAAAAGACGGCATCGGCTAGTTGAAGGCTGTCCGCAAATTGATCTAAAAAAGCGAGCGTTCGCGAATACGTATGCGGTTGGAAAATGGCGACGATTTGTTTATCCGGATATTTGCTCCGCGCGGCCTGGATCGTCGCCTTGATCTCGGTCGGATGATGCGCGTAATCATCGATGAGAATCTGCGAACCGTGGCGCTTTTCGCTGAAACGCCGATTCACCCCTTTGAACGTCGTGAGGCGCTCTTTTAATAAATCGGCCGGCATGCCTTGACTGTGGCAAAAGGCGATCACGCCGAGCGCGTTCAAGACATTGTGATTGCCGTATAACGGGATGCGGTACTGGCCGTAAAAATCGCCGGCATGATAGACGTCAAAAACGGTGCCGTGGTCGGTGCTTCGGATATTTTTCGCCGTGAAATCGTTCGCCTCGCCGAAGCCATAATATGTGACGGGAACGTCCGCCTTCAGGTCGCGCAAACGGGCGTCATCGCCGCAAACGATCAGGGCTTTTTTGACCTGATTGGCCAGTTCTTGAAAGGCGGACACGTAGTCTTCAAGGTTTTTATAGTAATCGGCATGATCGTAATCGATGTTTGTCATCAGGCAGTAATCCGGTTCATATGCCAGAAAATTCCTGCGGTACTCGCATGCCTCGAAGATGAAATACTCGCTGTTTTCTTTACCGACGCCCGTCCCGTCGCCTATTAAATAAGTGGTCGGGCGAAACGCGGAAAAAACATGGGCCAGCATGCCCGTCGTCCCGGTTTTGCCGTGCGTTCCCGTGACCGCCACGCTCGTGAACCGCTTGGCGAACCGCCCAAGGAAGTCATGGTAGCGATAGATGGGAACGCCGAGCTCTCGGGCTTTGGCGACTTCCTCGTGATCAGCGGGAAACGCGTTTCCCCATATGACGGTCATGTCTTCCCGAATGTTGTTCGCATCAAACGGAAGGATCGGAATCCCCTTTTTTTCCAGAGCTTCCTGTGTGAAGAACCGCTTTTCTACGTCGGAACCTTGAACCTCTTCATGCATGTCGTAGAGGATTTGGGCGAGCGAGCTCATTCCCGATCCTTTGATGCCCACAAAGTGGTATTTCGTCATATTACGACCTCCAAAAGCCTTTCATGGGTTCCCCCTTAATCTACTCTATGCCCAAAAGCGCGGCCTGCTATATCATCCCCCGTGTGGGGGCGCGGAGTCCGTCCTTTTAGTTCAAAGGCCGCGCTCCGTGCCTCGGTTCGGTTCAGTCAACCTTTTCCAACCGCGGGTTCGGGCGGTATCTTCTCCCCTTTTTCGCTTCCGGCTTTCCATTCAACAACACATTGTCCCCGGTAAAGCCGATGTTAATTTTCAACAAACTGCTGCCGACGCCGTACATGTCGACCGGCACTTTGCGCTCTTCAAATTCGCGGATTTTTTCCATCGTAAAGCCGCCGCTCGCCACGATTTTCACATGGTGATAGCCTTCGCTGTCCAAGGCGCGGCGCACGGCAAAAATAAGTTCGGGATTGACGCCTCTCGGATCGAAGGTTCCGAGTTCATCCTCGTGGTCGAAGAAATAGCGGTCGACCATGTTATTGGACGTGTCGATGCGGACACCTTTCAATTTATCGCCAAAAGCGCGCGCGAGCCGCAAGCTGTCGCCGACCGCATCGTTATTGTAGTCGACAAGCGCGATGAGGTCGTCTTCCGGATAGCTCTCGTGATAGGCGCGCGCCGCCGCGACGACGTCGCCTTCAAACAGTTGGATCAAGGCGTGCGGCATCGTGCCCATGCCTTCTTTGCCCCACCATTCATTCATCGCGTGGGTCGCCTGCGCCGTTGAACCGCCGATGTACGCGGCATAGCCGTCTCCGGCTTGCTGTGTGAAATGATCGTCGCGGTCGCCCATGAAGATGATCGGTTTTTGAATGCCCGACGCCCGCGCCGCTTTCACGACGTTATAGACGTTCGTCGCCACCGACGTCCGTCTCGCCAAAATGCCGTCGATGAGCCCCTCCAAAAAACCAAAGTTTTGATAAGGACCGGTGATCGTCATGACCGTCTCATACGGGCTGATTTTGTCGCCGTCGCGCAGGGAATAAATTTCGAGCGAATCCGGATCTTTGGCGAAGGTCTTCACCAAAGCGATCGCTTCGTCCGTCCCGCACAGAACGGCGTGGTGCTTTTGGAAAAATTGCATCGTGACGATATTGTCGGGCTTGTATTTTCTTGCAATCTCGCAAGCTTTAAGGAAATATACCGCGGAAAACCAGCCTTCGCCGACGCGTTCATCAAACTTAAAGGTCTTATTGGTCAATCTTTTGATTTTTCCCTGTAACTTCAACTCGATTTCCTTCATGGGATAAACCCTCGTCTCCATCCGATATAAGTATTCTAAAGAAAATTCATACCGCCATTTATTTTACCGTTTCTTTTTCATCTTGTAAAAAAAGTTTATTGCCGCGTACGGAAATCGCCGCTTCAGCGGACCTCGTTGGCTCCGCCGGCGAAAATCCGCTCGAAGCTTTCCATGTTCATTAAGATTTGCCGCGGCTTGCTGCCGTTCGCTTCCGAGACGACTTCGCTTCTTTCGAGCTGTTCGATGAGCCGGGCGGCGCGATTATAGCCGATGCGGAAACGGCGCTGGAGCGCCGAAACGGAAGCCTGGCCTTGCTCGATGACAAACCGGGCGGCTTCTTCAAAGAGCTCATCGTCATCACCGTCATCATCGCGCTGCCGTTCGCGCAGTTCGCTCGGATCAAACAAGTGGGGCGGCGCCGGATAATCGGCGAGGGCCTCCGTGATGCGATCGATCTCCTCATCCGTCACAAACGCGCCTTGAAGGCGGATGACGTCTCCCGAGCCGTTTTCGGCAAAAAGCATGTCGCCGCGGCCGAGAAGGCGTTCCGCACCGGCCGTATCGAGAATCGTCCGAGAATCGGCTTGAGACGAAACGCTGAAGGCAATGCGCGTCGGGATGTTCGCCTTGATGAGGCCGGTGATGACGTCAACAGACGGCCTTTGCGTCGCAAGCAACAAATGGATGCCGGCTGCCCGCGCTTTTTGGGCGATGCGACAAATCGATTCTTCGACATCTTGGGGACTCGCCATCATAAGGTCGGCGAGCTCATCAATGATGATGACGATATACGGCCACTTCTCCCCGTCGTCCGCTTGCGCATTATAACGGGTAATGTCGCGCACCCCGGCTTCAGCGAGCGCCCGGTAACGCCGTTCCATTTCCTCGACCGCCCACCTGAGGGCGAGCGCCGCCTCTTTGGGTTCGTTAATGACCGGGGCGGCGAGATGGGGAAGCCCGCGGTAAGCCGCGAGTTCGACGACCTTCGGATCGATGAGGATCAGGCGCAACTCCTCGGGGCTGGCTTTATAGATCAGGCTTAGAATAAACGAATGAATGCAAACGCTTTTTCCCGATCCGGTCGCGCCGGCGATCAAACCGTGCGGCATTTTCGTCACGTCCGTCACGATATGCCGCCCGCTGATGTCAATGCCGAGCGCCACCGAAAGCGGCGACCGGTTTTTTTGGAAAGCGTCCGAAGCCAGCAATTGTTTCAGGAAAACCGGTTTGCGGCGATCATTCGGAATTTCGATGCCGACGGTATTTTTCCCCGCCACCGGCGCGATGCGGATCTGGTGGGCAGCCAAATGCAGTTTGATGTCTTCCGTTAAATTGACGACTTTGTTGACCTTGACGCCGGGATGCAGATGGATTTCAAAGCGCGTCACCGACGGGCCTTGCACGTGCGCAACGATGTCGGCGGCCACGTGGAAATTTTTCAGTGCTTGTTTCAGCGCTTCGCGCTTTTGCGCGATCCACGCCGCATCTTCCTCAACGCTTGCCTCCGGATCTTTCAACAGCGTAAGCGGAAGCGCATAGCGGCTTTTCGATTGGGCCGAAGCGGCAGGGTGCCTTGACTCGCCCTTCTTCTTCAGCGCGAGCCGATCCGAACCGAACATGAGCACGTTGTACGGGATGACCGTTCGCTTAGGCCGGTCGGTCTGCGCGTGAGTCTCCTTCCCGTCCGGATTTTCGCGAACCTCCTCTAAACGCGCCGGTTTTTGGGCTTGGGGTTCGGATTGAAAGACCGCACGCTCGGTGTCGGTGTTGGCCGCCGCGGGAGAAAGCGCTCCGCCGCTCCCCGCACCGACCGAAGGCGTGCGTCCGGATGTCGGTTGGACGTCTTCCGCCGTCGGGATGATGCGATCCGGTTCCGGGGAACTCTGATCCGCCGCAGGATGCGTGTTCCCGTTTTCCGGATGGCCGATTTCTGCCGACGGATTCGCACCGCCCGGATTGGCCGCGGTTTCCGGATATAGAGGTTTGTCCGACGCCTTCGCATCGTCTTCGGCCGTTTCCACCTCATCCGCCTCATCACCGCTCGGTTCACCTTCAAGCCCGGGAGGAACGGGACGACCATCGCCGGTCGGCTCCGCGGCCGGCGTCGGGATGGATAATGCGCCGCCTTGTTCATCTTCGATGGCGAACGCCCCGCTTACCTTTCCATTGCCGGCGCGCTGATCCGGAACGGACGCCGCGGGCGGCTGCACATCGTCCGCACGCGCGGCGGCCGTCTCTTCCGCCTGAGATTCCGGAAACGGAGCCTCCAATGATCGGGCGCCGCTACGCGGCTCCTTGTCTGTCGGGACGATCGGGCCGGATGGATTGAACGGTTCGCTTGGGGGCTGCTCCCCGGAATATGCAGCGCTGAACAGTGGGGCCGTTTCCTTTTCAGCTTTTTGATCGTGCGCGCGCCCCCCGCCGTTTATTCCGTTGTGAATATTGGACGCACGGCCGGGCTCCTCTTTTTCTTCGCTACGCCGAACGTATGCCGAAGCCGGCGCGCTTGGCTTCGCGGCGCGCGCGGGAGTGTCGACGGAAGGCTCGGCTCGGAGCGGGCGCCGCTCCATTCGCCGGGGCCGATAGCCGTAAATAGGAGAGGCCACGGCGGTTGGGCGGAACGGCTCGCGAGGCTTCACGTTCGTTTTCGCGTCGTTGTCATCGGTCTTTCTCCGTTCGGGGAAGGCTTTGGCTCTTTCATCAAGCGGCCGGGAATACTCTTTCCTCCGCGCCGTGCGTTCAGATGCGGCGGGATGCCCAAACCGCAGATAGGCGGGCTCATCGAGATCCGGAAACCTTTGATTCGCGCGGTGATCTTTCATCGTTTGGGAGGCGTGGTCCATGTTTATGTTTCGGCGCTGGCCCGCGGAGAAAGGGTATTGCCGCTTCATCCGCACTTGCACATTCCTCGCCGGATCGGCAAAGCGCCCCCGCGCCGGGGACCATGACCGATCGGCAAAGCGCTCCCGGTCTTCTTGGCGATCTTCGTCCCAGTCGTCATCGTCGAGTCCAAAAAAAACGTCGCCACCAGCTCGACATACCATCACCCGCTTCCCTTCAATAATCCTGAATCGGTTGTTCCACGCCGTGCCATCACGGTAAAGGATGTACCCGTGTTCAGCGCCGTTCCCTGTACGCCCAAAAATCTTCACCGATCGGCGCGTCGTCATCCAAGACGAGAATGCCTTTTTCCTTGGGCGCATTCGGCAGTTGAAGCTCGCGCGCGGAACAGATCATGCCGTGCGAAGGCACGCCGCGCAATTCGGCGTCCTTAATGACTAGGCCGTTCGGCATCAGGGCGCCGACCCTCGCGACGACGACCTTTTGTCCCCTTTCCACGTTGGGGGCGCCGCAAACGATCGTCAACGTCTCAAAGCCGATATCGACTTGACAGACGCTCAGCTTATCGGCGTCAGGGTGCTTTTTCTTTTCCACGACGAGCCCGATGATAAAATCGGGAAGCGGATCATGGACGAGCTCGGCTTCGACTCCGTTTTCCTTAAAGACTTCAGTCAAGCGGTCGACGAACGCTTGATCGACCCGCAGTTTGCCGTGGCCCTCAATCTCTATGTACTTTGACGCGTGAAAAAGATTGTAGCCGGTGACTTCGCCGTTTTCGTCGGTAATCACAGCGACGTCGCCATGTCTTTCCGCGCGAAGGTCGCCCGCGGGCGTCTTTAACAAATCGATGAGCAGCGTGTCGCCGATCCCGTTTTGATTATAGTAATAGTTCATGTCCGGTACTCCTTTCCAATTATTCCTCTGTCGGCCGGTTTTTGGCCATGATAAAAATCGGCCTTAATTTGCCGTCTTCCACAAGAAACGGGAGCATCGTGATCGGGATGTTGCCCGATGTAAAGAAGCTCATCGTCATCTGCTGGAGGATGTCATAGCCTTTTTTGTTGCGCAAATCGGCCAGAATCAAAACGTCTTGATGCGGGACGGCGACGGCCAAATCCCCTTTCGCCTCGCCCGCCATCCGGTCGATGAGCGCCTGGTTGAGCAGGCGGCTGGCATCGTAGCCGTCATTATAATTAATAAAATAAAACACATTGCCCGCGACCTCATCTTTTTTCGGCACAGCGGGAAGCGAGCGGATGTTGAAGCGGGCGATTTCATCGATCGCCTCTTCAGAAACGCCTTCTTCCTCCAAAAAGGAACGGTCGATGAGCCGGTAGGACTCTCCCATGTCCAAAGCGTAAAAAATGCGGGTTTCCGCCGTGTGTTCCTTAAAGATGAGGTGTTTTTTTCCGTCGTCCGCCGTCGTCGGAAAACTCGTCGAACGGATGACGGGAAAAATCCGATCTTCATGCCCTTTTAAACCCATCGAGGTGTTCATGGCTTCAAGGGCATTGTTGATATAGTGGAGGACCTCTTCAATCGCCCGATCTTTTTCACGATCGTAACGCGCAACGATGCCGCCGAGCGTGATGGTCACGCCCTTTCCCGTAGCGGCATCCTCGACGCGCAGTTTTTCGTTTTTCCGATCGTAGATGATTTTTCGGTCCGAACTTTCCAGCCTTTTTCTTAATAGCTCGGCCATCTGTCTCTCATTCATGTCCGCGCTCACCCCACATGTTCTGTCATCCATTGTAACACGCGGGTCCGCATCGTCCAAACGGGAACTTGCCGATAAAATCACTTCAAATTTTTTCTATCATTTATTAAACTTTTAACGTTAACGCCCGAAATAATATTATATAGAGTCATGTTTTTACAACACAGGGGGCGGTGGGGTTTGGCCCGCCGGCATGCCGCACATCCATTGGCATCGTGCGTAAAGGGGGATTCCAATGAATTGGACGATCCGAAAAAAAGTGCAATTCATCCTTTTGTCCAGTTTAATCGGAATGGTCATCATTGGTTTATTCTTGGGGGGTACAACTTTTTATCAGCGATCGCTGAACCATCGCGTCAATGAGATCGCCGACGCCGCCTCCATCGTTCAAAACATCCATGCTTTGATGGAAGGCGCGCGCAAGGACGATCAAAGTTATATCAATCATCCGAGCGCTCAAGGCGCCGGGCGGGTCCGAAGCGACATCGCGAACATCCATAAGGAAATCACCCGTTTAAAACAAGCCGATGTCGCGATCGGAACGGAGATCAAATCGATCCAAAAAGCGGTCGATCAATATGAAGCGAATTTTAAAAACCTGCAAGCCATAAGAGAACAAATCGGCTATTCCGGCGGCGACGGCCTGCTGCAATCGGTGGCCGAATCCGAGAAAAGCTTGACCGACCTCATCCGCTCCACCAAAGACGGCGAGTTGATCGCCGAAATGCAAAAAGTCCATGTGGCGATCAACGATTTTACCCATGAACCGAAGGAAACTTATTACAACGCGGTAACCGGCGCGCTTGATCATTTAGATGATCTCGGTTCCAGCAAGTTTTCCGGCAATGACGCCGACGATTTCGGACACGCCATGTTAAAGCTGAAGAGCTCCATGGATACGATCAACCGATCGGAGCAGCTCGCCGCCCAGATCGAATCCGACTTCAATAAAAACGCCCAGGCGGTATCCGGCGACGTCAATAAAGCCGCCGAAAAGTTGGATAAGCAAAAGAACGGTCTCTTTAAAACGCAGAGCGTCGTCCAAATCACGCTCTTTATTGTCACCATCGTGTTGATCATCGCCGTCATCGCGGGGCTGTATTGGTTCGGCCGGAAGCTCATCAGCGGCTTGAACGAATCGATTCGCGTCTTGAAAAACGGCGCCCGCCATTTGGAAAAAGGCGATTTGAAGCACCGCGTGCCGCTCATCGGCAACGACGAATTGACGGAGCTCGCCAAAGCCTTTAACCAAATGGCCGAAACCATGGAAGTCACCCTCAATAAAGTAACGGAAGCCGCCGACAGCCTGTCGTCTTCTTCGCAAAACTTGGCGGCGGTCGCACAGGAAACCAACGCGCAAGCGCTTGAAGTGAACGAAGCCGTCCAACAAGTGGCGGTCGGCGCCCAGAACCAAGCCGAACACCTCGAAGAAAGCATGGCCCTTTTGTCCAACGTCTCCCGCGCGATCGACGAGACGTCGGTGCACAGCAACGAGATCGACGAGCAGTCGCAAGAAGCGCAGCGGGTCAACGCGGAAGGCGTCCGGGTCGTCAAGGTGTTGGAAGAAAGCTCGGCGCGCTTCCTGGATATCGCCAAACAGCTGATCACCAACATCCAGGAAGTCGCCGACCAATCGAAGAAAATCACGAGCATCGTCAAAATCATCCGCGACATTTCGAGCAATACCGATCTGCTCGCGCTCAACGCCGCCATCGAGTCGGCCAGAGCCGGGGAAGCCGGCCGGGGCTTCGCCGTCGTCTCCCACGAAATCCGCAAACTCGCGGAACGTTCGAAAAAGGAAACGAAAAACATTCAAGACGTCATCGGCGTCATCATCGGCCGCTTGAACGATATTGCTGAAGAAGCCAACAAGTTGAATGAATACTGCAACGAACAAGACCGCAACGTCAAACAGACGAAAGCGGCGTTCAAAGACATCAACGAGAACGTGAGCGCCATCAGCGACAAAATCGCGGGCATTAAAGAAGCGATCGCCAACGTGAAGCAAGCGAATGCCGACCTGTCGACGAAGCTCGAAGAAATCAGCGCGATCGCCGAAGAAACCGCCGCGAGCACGGAACAAGTGTCGGCATCGAGCGAAAGCCAAACCGCCGCGATCGAATCCGTGAACGAGGCGGCGATAAAACTTCAAGAAATCGCGGTTTCCTTGGAAAAAGAAGTGGCGAAGTTCGAAATCGCCAAAACGAGCGCCGAGCGCCCGGAAGGAAACGGGCCCGACGGACTCGCCGGCGAGCCGGCGGACAAGGCGGCCGACGCGGGGCAACCCGCCGAGGACGAAAACGATCCTTCCCATCCGGATGAAGGCCAGGCATCCGCCGCAGCGGCCGTTGAGCAGGCCGACGCCCTAAACGGCGAAACGGCCGAGGCCGAGAAACCGGCCGGTGAAGGTGAAGAGAAGCCGGTTGCCGGAGATGAGGAGAAGCGCGGGGAAGAAGCGGACGCCGCAGAGACGGTCGAGGCTTCCGATAAAGCGGAAAACACTGGCGACCTCCCCGGAGAAGCGCCGGGAGATGCCCGGGCAAATAAAGAATAAAAACGCCCTGAATATCACAAAAGCGGACCCCTTCGATTCCCGGAGAGGTCCGCTTTTCTGTTTTTCTGTGGCGACAAACCGCTTGAGCGAGACGGTTCACCGCTGCGCATATTCATATTGTCCGAAGAGAAGCAATGCGACATGGTAAAACATCGCGTCGCGCGTCACGCGGCCATGGGTCAACACGCCGACCGTCCCTGCGCCCTTGCGCACATCCTTACCGGCGGCGTAGGCATCGATGAGTTCTCCGAGTTCCTGCCCGGCGCGGATGCCGCGCGCCAGCGCTTCGGGCAAGGGAAGACGGGCTCCGGCCGCCGTCGCGAGAAAGCCGCGGCGATCGCAAAGCGCCCCCCAGTTGCACAAGTAAAGCGCGTCTTCCATGTCCATCACGCCGCCTTCCAAACCGATGCCGATGTCGGCAGCGGAGAGCTCGATGACTTTTCGTGCGCGGTGGACCGCGCCTTTTTTCGTTTCTTCATCCGTCATCGGCATGGCGGAAACGCCCGACGGCGCATCGACCGCGATGACCCGCCAGCCGAGCGGCGCGCACAGCCGCTCGACCGCCTTGATCTTCGCCGGATTTTTTGAACCGACGCCAACGATTTTCACTTTGCTTGCCACCGTCCGATCCATCGCAAAATTCAACTGTTGCTTCGAATCGTTTCCACGGCCGTTTTGTCGGTCGCCCGCACCAATGCCGTCAGCAAGGCTTTCGCGGCCGCATAGTCGTCGACGTGGATGATCGCCGCCGACGTATGGATGTAGCGCGAGCAAATGCCGATGACGGCGGAGGGCACCCCGTTGTGGCTCAGATGCACGCTGCCCGCATCGGTACCGCCCATCGCCACGAAATATTGATATGGGATGCGATGGGTCTCCGCGATGTCGAGGACAAACTCGCGCATGCCTCTGTGCGTGACCATGGTGCGGTCAAAAATTCGCAGGAGCGTGCCTTTGCCGAGCTGTCCGAAGGCGTTTTTGTCGCCGGACATGTCATTGGCCGGCGAGGCGTCGAGCGCATAGAAAATGTCCGGTTGGATCATGTTGGCGGCCGTTTGTGCGCCGCGCGCCCCGACTTCTTCCTGGACGGTCGCGCCCGAATAAAGCGTGTTCGGCAAGGTTTCGCCGTGCAATTCTTTCAACAGTTCGATGGCGAGCCCGCAGCCGTAACGATTGTCCCAAGCTTTCGCCATGATTTTCTTCTTGTTGGCGAGGGGCGTGAACGGGCAAACCGGAACGATCGGTTGCCCCGGCTTGATTCCGAGGTTTTCCGCGTCGGCGCGGTCATCAGCGCCGATGTCGATGAGCATGTTTTTGATTTCCATCGGCTTTTTCCGTTGCTTTTCGTCCAACAAATGGGGCGGGATCGAAGCGATGACCCCCGGCACCGGCCCGTTGTCGGTGATGATTTCGACCCGTTGGGCCAGGAGCACTTGGTTCCACCAACCGCCGAGCGGAACAAAGCGGATCATTCCGTTTTCCGTGATGTGCGTGACCATAAACCCGACTTCATCCATATGGCCGGCGACCATCACGCGCGGCCCGTCCTCCGGCCCTTTTTTCACGCCGAATACGCTGCCGAGCCGATCCTGGATGATGTCGTCCGCATACTTCGCCAGTTGCTCCTTCATAAACGCGCGGACCGGCCCTTCGAAACCGGAGGGGCCGGGCAACTCGGTCAATGTTTTAAACAAAGCCAGCGTTTCCTCGTTCATCGCGAAACTTCCTTCCGACTGGATTATGTACGTTCTTATATTAGCGAAAGTTCTTATCTTTTTCCATTTCGACGTTCATGCCCGTGATGGGCCCGCCATTTTTTCCTTCGCGCTCTCTGTGCGCAGCCCGTCAGCGGAGCCCATCGTTCCGCATGAAGCGAATTGGGAACAGCCGCCGCCTGCGTGATGTTCACCCTCGTTTTGTGATGCGAAAGAAATTTCGGTATACTTTAATTTAACCTAGAGAAATGACAAGGGTGATCGCCGTGAACAGAAAACAAACGCTCATCACCGCCTTCGGCATCGGTGTCATCGGAGGCTATTTACTAAAAAAAGGCTTGGACCTCCGCACGCCGTCCCCGGAACGGGTGCTTGCCGCCGTCAAAGCGCACGTCAAGCGGGATCTCCGCATCGACGGGGCGTGGATCCACCTCCAACCCGAAAATTGGATGAACGGTCCGCTGCGGCAATGGGTTTACCGCGGGGGATTGACGGAATCCGTCGACGGCGAAGCCGTTCATTACGATTTCATCGCCGATGCCCGCACAGGCGCCGTGCTCCGCCTCGAACGGCAATCGTGATGAAAACAGCCCTTGCCGCTTGGCAAGGGCTTGCCCATGGCCAGTCATTATTGGGGACTGTCGCCTTCCAATAGGCCGTTTTTCAGTTTAAAATCGAGCGTATTGTACTTGAATTTCAACCAGATGAATCCGAAGATGAGCGGCACGATGAAGATGAGAATGAGCATGCCGACGATCGGGCCCAATTCGAGCGATACATTGGTCGAATACTTATGTTCAAAATCCTTAATGGCTTGGATGTTCATGACATCGGCTTCCGTCAAAATTTGATCGATTTCGGGAGCGTAATACGCATACTCCCGCCAATCTTTTAAAAATATGTAATCCCTGACCGTTTTAAAGCTCGCGACCGCCGCTTGGACTTTTGTGATTTGATATTCCTTGTCGCCCTTTTTCACCTTAATCGGCGTACTCAGTTCAATGGTTTGGGCGTGCTCAAATTTGAGCGAGCCTTTTTTATAATCATAGTACTCCTGATTATATTTTTTATCGAAAGCGTCGTACATCTTTCCGTCCGTCGCGGTCTTGGCGAGCGAGAAGTTGAAGGCGAATAAGAAAGCCGCGGCCATCAACGCTAAAGCTGTGGCGATCTTCTTGATCATTCGGTTCCCTCCCGTCATCCTATATCATACCATATTCCTCATAAAGACAACATTCAAACATTTAATTTTTTTAAGAAACGCTGCGAATTTCGCGAGGCCTCCCCGCGCCCGACCGACCGTGCGGAACCAAGCGTTGCCGTGTCCGTGGGCCTTCAGAAAGCTCTGGCAATAAATAATATGGATGCGCTTTTAAGATCCTATTCGCCTTTTTATATATCCCGGAGTCCCGGCAAGGGCCTCTACCGATACCGGCAGTCCTGCCGAGCACGCCGCGCAGCGGTCCACTCCCGGCGATTCATGTCCGGCGTTCCACGGCTTCCAAAATGGTGCCCTTTTCGTCCATTTTGATCGCCCGATAAAAGGCGTCGTGATAAAACGTAAACCACGCGCCGCGATTGACGCCGTACGGCAGCCATTTAAGCTTTTGTTGGATCGAGTCCATCGGATAGTCGTCGTAGGCGAGCACCCAAAGGACGTTATGGTGGGCGTGCGTCGGCATCAGGTCGGCCATGTGAACCGCGCATTCGCCATCGCTTTCGATCGTAACGATGGCATGTCCGTCACTGTGTCCGCCCGTGTGATGCAGGACGATGCCCTCCGCGATTTCAACCGTTTCTTTAAACGTCCGGACGCGGTCTTCAATCGGCCGCCAATTTTGTTCCCAATACGTGTTGCGCGAGCGAATGTTCGGATGCCGCATTTCCGCCCATTCGGTCTCGGTCGTCCAAATGGCGGCGTTTTCAAAAGTCGGCACAAGTTCCCCGTCGCGCCAACGGGTCAGCCCTGTCGCATGATCAAAATGAAGATGCGTCATGAGGATGAGATCGATCTCTTCCAAAGTCAGCCCGAGTTCAGCCAAGCTTTCTTCCAAATGCGCCTCGGCGGTCACCCCGAAATTGCGCTTCTGTTTATCCGTCAGTTTCGCGTTGCCGATCCCCGCCTCGATGAGAATGTTTTTCCCGGCGCCTTGAATGAGAATCGGATCCGTGCGCAATTCGATCTGATTGAGATCGTTGCACGGATATTTTTTTGACCAAAGGGGCTTGGGAACGACGCCGAACATGGCGCCGCCGTCCAGATGCGTCACCCCGCCGTCAAGCCATGTGAGCACGTATTGACCGACTTTCATCTGTTCCATCGGATTCCACCTCCGTCGTCCGTCTGCGTTCAGTTTACCATAAGTTGGCGTTCGGTGGGAGCGCTTTCCGACGGAATCTTCAAACCGCTTATTCAAGGGCCGGCCCCCGTCATGATGCGGAGCGCTCTGACGGAATGGCCGGCGCGCTTTGTCCTCATAATGCCTTTTCGTTGGCAATGGCGCCCTCCATCGCCGCTTTAGCGAAAGGACGCTTCCAAGCGATAAATCTTTTGCCCTTTTTCGGAAAATTTATCCTCGTATTCGGTCGTAATGCCGTCAAAATCGGCCGAGGCATGCCAATCCAGCGATACCTTATCAATGACCATGCCGAAACGGGACATGCTCGCAATCGAATACTCAAAAAACCCTTGATTGTCGGTGCGCAGTTCGATGCGGCCCCCGGGCTTGAGCACCTTCTTGTAGTTCTCCAGAAACGTGTGGTAGGTAAGGCGCCGCTTTTCATGCCGTTTTTTCGGCCACGGATCCGAGAAATTCAAATAGATCGCATCGACCTCGCCCTCGGCGAAATAATCGGTGAGATCTTTGGCGTTGACGTAAAGCAAGCGCGCGTTGGCCAAAGGGCGTTCCAGCAACTTTTTCAAAGCGCTGACGATGACGCTCTCTTCCCGCTCGATGCCGATAAAAAGCCGATCGGGATGGCGCTCGGCCATCGCTGTAATAAATTGCCCTTTCCCCGTTCCGATTTCGATCTCGAGCGGCGCTTCCTTTCCGAAGAGATTTCGCCAACGGCCCTTATTTTCTTCAGGAGCGGGGATGATGATTTCCGGATGTTGGGCGATCATGTCTTTTGCCCACGGCTTATGGCGGATACGCATATGGATTCCTCCTCGTTCTCGGTGTACAAAACAAAGCCCCGCAATGCGCGGGTTGCGGCGATCCCGAATGAGTCGTCGCCATCCCCGGCCATGAAATCCGCGCACGATGGGCTCAACCCTTCTCGCTTTCCGGCGGGGTGGCCGGTTAAAATAAAAAATCGCGGGGCGGGCACGCTATGAAAAAAAGGATGTGATCGCATGGGTCTTTCAGATCGGGACCATATCGGTTTGATTCGCGACATTTTAAAAGCTCACCACCTCGACGGAGCGGCGAGCCAATCGGAATATGAACAATTATATCGAACGACGAAACGACTGTTGGACGGCCACAGGGCGGGTCAAGCGGATGCCGCCACGCTGCAAGCGATCCACGACTACAGCGCCAAAGCGATACCGTTGTCCGCATACGATGAACATTTATCGGAAAATAAGTCCAATCTGGAAACGTGGATCAACCGTCTGGATGCATTCGTTTAAAACGGCTTTCCCCGTACCGCATCAATCGGGCCAATTCTTTTTCATAAAATCGCGCTTCGTCATGCCGTTCGCGGACGCGATTCCAAAGAAGAAAAGAAAGCGTTCGCGCCAGCGCGTACCAGTACATGCGCAAGCGCACGGAATCGGAAAGCGGCCAGCCATAATCGGAGAGCCATTCTTCCCAAAGGCTTTCCTCCACATACCAGTGGAGCACCATGCCCAAGTCGAGCGCGGGGTCGGCGATGACCGCATGGTCCCAGTCGACGAGATACAGTTCCCCGTCCTCGCCGAGCAGCCAATTATTATGATTCATGTCCGTGTGACAGACGGCCTTTTCCGTTCCGTCGACCGCAGCGTGCGTCCGCTCCAAAAAGCGGAGCGCTGCCCGGATGTCTTCGGTCCAAACCCACGGCTCCGCCTCAGCGGCGAGACCATCGACGATCGTTTTCGGCGTCAGCGGTTTTTTCCCGAGCCGGGCAAGCATGGAAACGAGCGGTTCGGAGCTGTGGATCCGTTTCAACAACTTCGCGACGCGTTCGGATTTCATTTCTTCCGCCTTTAAATTCCGGCCGTTCAGCCACTTTTGGGCGGTGATGACATCCCCGTTTTCCAAACGCTTTGTCCACAGCAATTTCGGGACGATGCCTTCAGCGGACAACACCGCTAGAAACGGAGAGGAATTTCGCTTTATAAAAATCTTTTCTCCGCGCGATTGGGCGACAAACGCTTGGCCGGTGACGCCGCCGGCCGGAGCGATGACCCAATCTTCGTTCAACCAATTCATCACACGTTCTCCCTTGCCCTATGTTCGTCCGATGGCCTATGTATACCTTATGACATCTTACACTAAACGTCAAACGCGGCTTCTTCGCGTGGCAAAGCTTCCGTTTGCGTATGCTTCAGCAACGCTTCCGCCGCTTGGAGTTGGGCGTGCTTGACGGGCATGCGATAATGCCGCATCTCATCCAGCCAACGCTTCATCCCCGTCCGGTCGACCGTCTGGATCCCGAAGAGCGGAGCGATTTCCAAATAACTCTCGGGAGCGAGCAGGCAGGCTTCGACCTCGTCCTCGCGGTCCATTTCCTCGAGAATCCGGGCGACGATCTTCTTTGTCCGCAGCAAGGACGGGATGGGATTGTCGACGAGGCGGAGGCCGTCCGACGTAATTTCTTTCCAGCGACGCCGGTCATGATTTTGAAAAACGCTGTCTTTCTCTCCCGCGATCACCTTCACGCACTGGATGGAAAGCGGGGTGACGAGCACAATATCGCCATGGATCATGACGTCATCAACGAGAAAAACCGGATCGAACAGAATGAAAACCGTATCGTCCAATTTTTCCAAAAGGACGCGGAGCCATGGGTTGCTCCGGTAGTCTTCGGCCATCCGTGACTTGCGCTCAGGGGTGGAAGATGCCCAGACGAGCTGTTTTTTCATCCATGTTTCAAAAAAACGCGTTTTCCATTCATCCGCCGATCGCGCGTGCGCATAGCGTTTTTTAAAGTCCTCATAGCGCCGCCGTTTTAACTCAAAATAACGCACGGCATACCGATAGATGTCGACTTCGTAGCGCGATGCATAATTATGAAGCTTAATCAACTGCGCCATTTTTTTGGTCTCCTCCGTTCGCGCGGCCGAATTTGAAGATTTCAACCGCCCGGTAGCGCGGCGTCCTCTCCGGATGCACCTCATAAAGGACGATCTCCCGCGCAGTCCAGGACCTCGCACCGTCGGCCGGCAGCCGTTTATTCAATTCCTCCCAGACGACGGGAGCGGTTCCGGCCCATTTTTTCGCGATGGTGATGTGCGGCCGGTAAGGGCGGTGGTCAACCGCAAATCCGCATGCCGCCGCACACGCTTTGACCAGGCTTTGTTGATCGAAAAGACCGCGGCCGGCTGTTACGCCCCGCCAAATCACCCTCGGCATCTCGGGCCGCCCGAACACTCCCCATTTCCCGACGCCCATTGAAATCGGCTCAAACGCTTTGACTCTGGCATGAACGCTCTCGATCAAGCAAGCCAGCTGGTCGGTCGAAGCGGCGCCGAGGAAAATCAACGTGATATGATAATCATCCCGGTCCGTCCAATAGCGGTAGGGCAAATATGCCTTGACGCCATCGGCGCGATGGGCGAGCCATGCCTTTATGTCATCCGGAATCGGATAAGCCAAAAAGTAATGGGACACCGTTCTTCCTCCTGTTTTTCCGCCGGACCGTTCCGCCCATAAAAATGTTTTTGGCTCGAACGCTCGGCGCGATTTGGTATAATGTTGGAAGAATAAACACGTTGCCGGCGGAACTTGGCCATCCGGCGGAGGACGATGGATCGCACCGCCGTCACTTTTTAAATCGTCATCGGGCGGCAGATCTTCAATAATTATCCTCGATTTTACGGTTCATTTCAAAGAAAGGGGATGTTGTCCGTGGTCAAAGTCGCAAACAATATCCTGGAGTTGATCGGCGATACGCCGCTCGTTCGCTTGAACCGCCTCGCGGACCCGAAAGGAGCGACCGTTTATGCGAAACTTGAGTCGTTCAACCCGAGCCGGAGCGTCAAAGACCGCGCCGCCTATAACATGATCCTCGAGGCGGAAAAAAAAGGTTACTTAAAAGAAGGCTCGACGATCATCGAACCGACCTCGGGAAACACCGGAATCGGGCTCGCGATGGCGGCATCGCTGCGCGGATATCGAACCATCATCGTCATGCCGGACACCATGACGCAAGAGCGCATCAATTTACTTAAAGCCTATGGTGCGGAAGTCATCCTCACCCCTGGCGATGAAAAAATGCCCGGCGCGATCGCCAAGGCCAAAGAACTCGCCGACAGCATCCCGAACAGCTTCATGCCGATGCAGTTCGAGAATCCGGCCAACCCCGACGCGCACAGGAAAACGACCGGTCTGGAAATCATTGAAGCCGTCAAACAAATCGGCAAGCCGCTTCGCGCATTCGTCGCCACCTCCGGAACCGGGGGCACGGTGACCGGAACCGGCGAAACGTTGAAAGAAGCTTTTCCCGACATCACCGTTCACGTCGCCGAACCCGCGGGCTCCCCGGTGCTGTCCGGCGGCAAACCGGGCAAACATAAACTGGTCGGAACGAGCCCCGGCTTCATCCCGCCGATATTGAACCGCGACGTCATCGATGAAATCCATCTCGTCACGGACGAGGAAGCTTACGAAACGACGCGGCGGCTCGCCCGCGAAGAAGGCATTCTCGTCGGCCCGTCTTCGGGCGCTTCCGTCCATGTCGCCTTAAAAGTGGCCAAGCGGTTTACTCCCGAAGATCTCATCATCTGCATGACCAACGACACCGGCGAGCGGTATTTGTCGGGCGACTTGTTCTACTACGAGGACTGAGGTCCCCCGACGGTTCGGAGCATCCGGAAAACAGCCATTCCGGATGCTCCGATTTTTATATTCATAGCCATCGGCAACAACGGCGCCATGGTTATGTTTTTAATCATTCCCAACCCTTTTTATTGAATTTACGGCAATGCCGGATTGACAATATTTAACAAAAAAGATAGGCGCGGCTCCATCGCCGGACAACATCGCCTTAAATGCCCGCTGAACGCGCCATCTTGTTGGACACCCCTGTCGTTTTCACTGCAATTGCCATAAAATCTCAGACAAGGCAGATTTCGATTTGACAATTATTTAAAATATTGTACCATTATATCAAAGGTTCATGACGGATCACATTTTCTTTCGTTCCCGTATTCGTCATATCACCGCGAGGTTCCAGTCATGCACGCTTTGAAAGAAAATGTTCCGTCCCTTCACTTAGCCGCGAAAGCGCGCGAGATCACGGATTAAGGAGTGGTTCTTTGAATCCTTCGACGGATCGGATGCTCAATCGGGTGAAGGACGTTTATTTGTTCATCAGGGAACACGGAACAGTGACAACGCAGGAACTCGTCGAAGCTTTTGATATGACGCAACGAACGATACAAAGAGATCTGAACATTTTAATGTACAATAACCTCGTCAAGAGCACGAGCAGGGGCAAGTGGACCGTTACCGACAAAAAGGTCCGCGTCTCCTGAAAAGATCGGCGGGTCCGTCCGGAAGAGTTTCATTTTTTCCGGACGGACCCTTCTTTCATTCCCTTTCAAATCCCCGCCCTTTTTATTTGCCTATTTTTTCTTGTCCCCGCGCCGGAGCATCTTTGCTATGATAACGTTAGACTGGAGTTGGAGGTGTTTTTTTGCGAGATAAAGTGGGATTGCTTGCCACCGCGCGGAAAAAAGCGCCGCATCCGGCCAGAGTCGTCGACTTTTACCAAAGCCCGCTCTTCAAGAAAGCCGTGGCCTACGCCCGGCGGACATATGACCGCTTTTATTTTTACAACGCGAAGGACGGTTTGCTCTTGCCGGACACGATCATGTATCCCTACGATGTGTCCATCCGGTCGTTCACCCGCAAAGAGCGGGAAGCGTGGGCGGAACGCGTCGTCGATGCCCTCGCCTTTTATGAATCGCCCGCCCATATCGATCTCTACCTTCACGGGGGGCTCGTCTACCGTCGCCACCTTGAACCGGCCCTCGCCGCCAAGGGCTTCCGTTTCGAAGTCCCGTTAAAAGGGTATGGGATCGGGCAACAAATGAAATGGTACAGCGAACGTTTGAAAGAGGACTCATAATTCATCTTCATTCATTCTTACCCGGGAAATAATGACAAGGGGCTGATCCCAAAAACCACCGGACGGTGGCCTTTGGGATCAGCCCCTCATCGTTTTCACAATGAACGATTCTCCGTTCATTTCACATGAACCGTTTTAAAACCGGCACGTTTCTGCCGAGCACTTGTCTGGCCAAACCGGAGCGCAGCGCCAACAAGAGATAAACCGCCGCGCCGAGCACCATGCCGAAGACGGACATGACGAGCGATTCCCAGCGCGTGGCGGGAATCAAACCGCCAAATACCCATGAGGGGACAAAAATCGCCACGCCCATGAGCGCCGTAAAGATCGAAATCAACAAAAAGCGTTTCCCGATAAACCCAAAGCGGTATCCGGTGATTTCGCGTATGGCGAGGAGATTGATGATGATGGAGACGACATACCCCAAGTCCGTCGCCAAAATCGGTCCAGTCATGTTCCACCACTTGATAAATACCGGATTAAAGATCATTTTGATTAAAATGCCGACCGACAGGCTGAGAATCGTCACTTTTTGGATGTTGATGCCCTGTAAGATCGCCGCCGTCACCGAAAAACCGGCGAACAGGATCGCCGACGGCGCGTACCAGCGCAAGATTTCCCCGCCGATGCGGATGCCTTCGTCAAAACCGTACAAAAGGGCGTAGACCTCATAAGCCAATATGGAAAGCCCGACGGCCGCCGGCAGGGTAAAGAAAATGACGAATTGCAGCGCCTTCGTGATTTCGAGCCGCATTTCGTGATGGTCACCTTTGACGAAAGACGCCGTAATCGCCGGGACGACGCTGACGGCGAGCGCCGTCGCCAGCGAGACGGGAATCATGATCAACTTTTGGTCGTACATCATCAAGTTCGAAACGATGGCGTGCAGGCGATTGGTGCTGTAGTCATAAAATAGCTTCAAGAAATGGTTGAGGGTGAATTGATCGATCAAAAGATAAAGCTGGTTCGCCAGCCCAACGCACACGAACGGAATGGCGTAACCGATCAATTCCCTGTACATCGCCCCGAGCTTCATGGCCGGGACGGGCGGGCTCGCGGCCACTTTTTCATCCATATAGCGCTTGCGCTTGAACCAGTAATGGATTAAATTGACCAACCCCGCCAACGCCCCGACGAACGCGCCAAAGTTTACGAGCGCAACGGCATCGCGGACAGCGACGCGTTCCGGGAAGTTCAAAATATCGACGACGACGTAGGCGCCGATCAATCCGAATGCGATGCGGACGATCTGTTCGATCGTCTGCGACGCCGCCGTCGGACCCATCGACTGAAAGCCTTGGAAATAACCGCGCATGAGGCTCATCGGCGGAACGAACAGCAGCGCGAAGCTCAGCACGCGCATCGTAAAGACGAGGCTTTGATAATCCGCATCCTTTCCCTCACTGCCGAGAGTGAGCGACGCCAACGCAGGCGCGCCGTAATACATGACGAGAAAACCGATAGCGCCGGTGATGGTCATGATCAGCATCCCGGAGCGAAACAACACCCGTCCCGTCCGGTAGTCGCCGATCGCATTATATTTGGATACGAATTTGGAGACGGCCAGCGGGACGCCGACCGTCGACAGGCTTAAGATAATCGTATAGGGCGTATAGCTGTAGGAATATAAATAACCGCCTTTATCTCCAACGATGGCGTTGAACGGGATGACGAACAACATGCCTAGAAATTTAGACAAAAATGTCGCGATGGACAGGATAATCGTCCCTCTGATCATCCGAGATTCCGACATGTAGGGTCACTTCTCCTAAAAGCCTGACCGGATCGAAGCGCCTCGACCCTTGTCAGTCCGTCTGGTGTCCTAGCGAATTTGATCGAATGCAATCCCTTGTATTTTATCATATTTAAAGAAAAATGGCGCCGGTTTTCGCGGTGAATGTTGTTCGTCTGTGATATTGTCATATTGTAACGCTTCAGTGAAAATGTCAGTATGAGACAGGAGCGAATTCCATTGAGCAAAAAAGAATTGAAGCGTTACAAAGTCATTCGTCAATGGATCGAAGGGTATATCACGGGAAAACAAGCTGCCGAATTGTTATCGCTAAGTCTTCGTCAGGTTTATCGCCTCAAAAAACGAGTCCTTGAGGAGGATGAAAACGGAGTCATTCACAAAAACCGGGGGCGAAAACCTGCACATGCCTTATCCGAAGACATCCGGCAAAAAATCCTGAATCTCCGCCAAAGTGAAAAATATCGGCACTGCAATGATGTCCATTTCTCCGAATTATTGGCCAAACAGGAGGGAATCCGGGTCAGCCCTTCTACGGTCCGTCGAATCCGATGCCAAGCCAACATCCCGCCCAAACGGAAACGGCGCCCGGCAAAGGTTCACCGCCCGAGAGATCGGAAACCGCAAACCGGCATGTTGGTCCAGATTGACGGAAGTTCCCATCGTTGGTTGGAAGACCGTGCGGAACCCATGGCTCTTTTGGCGGCCATTGACGATGCCACGGGAAAAATCTTGGCCGCGGTCTTCCGCCGCCAGGAAGATACCGAGGGCTATTTCCTTCTGATCCGGCAAATGATCGAGCAGTATGGCATTCCCATGTGCATCTATTCGGATCGTCATATGATTTTCTGTTCCCCGAATGA
>NZ_BDDQ01000012.1 GCF_002003465.1 Caenibacillus caldisaponilyticus
TTAAGAAGAGCCGACCAGGAAGGAAAGCTGGAAAAAAAGCTTCGCATGTTTGTGAAGCCAACCGTTCTCATTATTGATGAAATGGGGTACTTAAAACTGGACCCAAACAGCGCCCATTACTTATTTCAGGTCATCGCCCGTCGGTATGAACATGCCCCGATTATCCTCACCTCCAACAAAAGCTTTGGGGAATGGGGAGAAGTTGTGGGAGACTCGGTATTGGCGACCGCGATGTTAGATCGATTACTGCATCATTCCATCATTTTCAACCTAAAGGGGGAAAGCTATCGATTACGGGAAAAGAGGATCCAACAAGAAAAACAGAAGGATCAATAAGGTCCTTCTGGGGAATTTTAAACCGGCGATTTTGGGGAAAAAATAATCGGCCTTGACATGAACGTTCAAAAGCGATTTTATATTTTCCTCGTCAAGCAATTTTAATAACTTTTGGTAAGACCTTTCTTTTCTTGTTGTAAAAATTAAATTGGCTCCGGCTGCATGCAGTGATTTGGCAACCCCCCATGCCAAACTCCGATTATTAGCCACTCCCATCACGACGATGTTTTTATCTTTCATCAACGTCGACATTTGCTCTCCCCCCGGATTTCAAATCTATTCAATTTTTACTGATTATTTCAGTTATAACACATTACGACAAAAAGACGACAGCGAGGACGTTTCAATTTCCCAAAGGGTAGAGCAAAATAAAAGGCCGCGATTCCTGCGGCCATAACTATTTTTGGTTTTAATCCCCATAGATTAAGATCTAAACGATAATCTTAAAAAAGAAGGGTTTTCCGAGGATCAGATGTTTCAATTCCTCATAGGTAAGATCTAAACATATAGCCCATCGCTATCACCCCTTGATTTTGTTCTCGTTTCAATTCCTCATAGGTAAGATCTAAACTTCTCAAATGGATTGACGAGCATACCCAATGGGTAGAAGTTTCAATTCCTCATAGGTAAGATCTAAACAGGAGCTTGAAAATGGCGACGGCTTACGTTTATGGTGTTTCAATTCCTCATAGGTAAGATCTAAACAATCCTGGACGATATCGATCCGTCCAGCCAGAAAACAAGTTTCAATTCCTCATAGGTAAGATCTAAACCCCACCCGATGATTTTGGTCGGGTCGCTTTCATCCGTGAGTTTCAATTCCTCATAGGTAAGATCTAAACCGAATATCAAAAGTCACCTTTAAAGTTACAGGATTAGTTTCAATTCCTCATAGGTAAGATCTAAACTTGAATATAGCGGCGCCACAAAAGACCTTGGCACTGTTTCAATTCCTCATAGGTAAGATCTAAACATATCTGAACCATTCGGATTATTTATCGTTTGGGAAGTTTCAATTCCTCATAGGTAAGATCTAAACAGCAAGTGTTTTTCATTTGGCATCGTCTTCCTTCACAGTTTCAATTCCTCATAGGTAAGATCTAAACAGCAATCTACCAACGTCGTTGAAGGCAAGGATAAGGAGTTTCAATTCCTCATAGGTAAGATCTAAACGTTCAAGAGGGACGGTCGTCTCGTCACCATAGGCGGTTTCAATTCCTCATAGGTAAGATCTAAACATAACCTCCTTGAATTTATAAAAATTATGTATAAAGTTTCAATTCCTCATAGGTAAGATCTAAACATGGGCGGAACATATCGCCCGCAATGTGGGCACTCAGTTTCAATTCCTCATAGGTAAGATCTAAACTTCACCGTTCTATTTTCACCCTCCTTGTCTGAAATTGTTTCAATTCCTCATAGGTAAGATCTAAACACTATTACGGAAATAATGTGACGCGGGACTTGCTTCAGTTTCAATTCCTCATAGGTAAGATCTAAACACGCGTTCCGGGATGATACCCGGCGCCGGTGGCGTATGTTTCAATTCCTCATAGGTAAGATCTAAACTCCTATTTCTAATCGCCGGACGGGAGGCGATGATTTTGTTTCAATTCCTCATAGGTAAGATCTAAACCCGTTCCTTGACGTCGTCCATCGCCGGGCCAAGCGTGTTTCAATTCCTCATAGGTAAGATCTAAACAAAGGATGGACGGTCACGCTTTTCTACGAAAACCGTGTTTCAATTCCTCATAGGTAAGATCTAAACGCAAAGATAGTCATAGATCATCGCTTCTTGTCCGCGTTTCAATTCCTCATAGGTAAGATCTAAACGGCAAATATTGCGCGAGGAAAGAAACGGCCGAAGTAAGTTTCAATTCCTCATAGGTAAGATCTAAACTCTACATTGCGATGATTCCATCTAATTTTTCCAATAGTTTCAATTCCTCATAGGTAAGATCTAAACTTTGCATAGGCGAACTTATCGCCGATGAGGGAGCTTAGTTTCAATTCCTCATAGGTAAGATCTAAACTGTTCGCCTTTTATGGATAGAACACACATTCCCAAAAGTTTCAATTCCTCATAGGTAAGATCTAAACCTAAACGACAAACAGCTTAATGACCTTATTCGAGCGTGTTTCAATTCCTCATAGGTAAGATCTAAACACCTAGGGGCTACCGCCCCAATGGTCGGCGGAAGCCGGTTTCAATTCCTCATAGGTAAGATCTAAACCTAAACGACAAACAGCTTAATGACCTTATTCGAGCGTGTTTCAATTCCTCATAGGTAAGATCTAAACCATATTCACCATATCAAAGAGTTTTCAAAAGGTGGACGTTTCAATTCCTCATAGGTAAGATCTAAACTGGAACCGCAGGCCATGATCCTAATACTCCCTCCACAGTTTCAATTCCTCATAGGTAAGATCTAAACTGGGAAAGGTTGCAAGTTCTATGATGACTTGCGTTGTTTCAATTCCTCATAGGTAAGATCTAAACGCCCGTGACGATCAGGAAGGCTTTACGGGCGCCGATGTTTCAATTCCTCATAGGTAAGATCTAAACTTTGCAGTCTAACGGTTTCATTTTGCCACCTCCTTGTTTCAATTCCTCATAGGTAAGATCTAAACAAAATTTAGAAGACAAGTTTTTGGCAAGGACATTGCGTTTCAATTCCTCATAGGTAAGATCTAAACGGTTTCTCAAAAGACTTGCTTGATTTTTATAGTCAGGTTTCAATTCCTCATAGGTAAGATCTAAACAAAAATTATGTTAGAGATTATTTCATTTCTGAGATTGTTTCAATTCCTCATAGGTAAGATCTAAACATTGACGGATCTCACGGATCTGTCCCATATTCGGGAGTTTCAATTCCTCATAGGTAAGATCTAAACTATATGAGCCTGGGCGGCCGGGCACATCGGTCTGAAGTTTCAATTCCTCATAGGTAAGATCTAAACCGAAGACGAGTTTACGGATGAAGGCCGGCGGGTCGAGTTTCAATTCCTCATAGGTAAGATCTAAACTCGTCATCCATCCATTCAACGAACTCGGCAAATGATTGTTTCAATTCCTCATAGGTAAGATCTAAACGTACCTTCCACAGAATTATAGTGGCCGTAAATATAGTTTCAATTCCTCATAGGTAAGATCTAAACAGCGGTTGGAGCAGTGTATAGATCGTTTCAATTCGAGTTTCAATTCCTCATAGGTAAGATCTAAACGATGCGTCAGAGGGCGATTTCAGCGACTGGAAAACGTGTTTCAATTCCTCATAGGTAAGATCTAAACACCAAATCGCGCTCAAAGCGAATCAGTCGACAGTGGAGTTTCAATTCCTCATAGGTAAGATCTAAACCCGGGCGGAAGCGAAGGGATTATCTGGGATGGTGGGTTTCAATTCCTCATAGGTAAGATCTAAACCATTTCCTCAAACATAACCGTGAATACATCACGGGAAGTTTCAATTCCTCATAGGTAAGATCTAAACTTCCCCATTTTTGTTGGAATGCCATTTTGATTCAAAGTTTCAATTCCTCATAGGTAAGATCTAAACCCACAATTTCACATCGCTATCCACAACCGCAGATCGGTTTCAATTCCTCATAGGTAAGATCTAAACGATTTCTCAAAAGCAAAAGATCAAGCCTTCCGCGTTGAGTTTCAATTCCTCATAGGTAAGATCTAAACTGAACTTTCGAGATTTGCCCGTCCTGATAGCCGATATGTTTCAATTCCTCATAGGTAAGATCTAAACTACATCGAGCCACAAGGACCAAGCGAAACAAGACGAGTTTCAATTCCTCATAGGTAAGATCTAAACTTGTACATGCCCTTGAAAATGCTGCTGAACACAGATTGTTTCAATTCCTCATAGGTAAGATCTAAACGACGAAAGAGCTTATGAATGAGTTGGCGCAGAGGGAGTTTCAATTCCTCATAGGTAAGATCTAAACTTTCCCCATTTTTGTTGGAATGCCATTTTGATTCAAAGTTTCAATTCCTCATAGGTAAGATCTAAACAAGATAGACAGCAACGACGACCACCCCCCAAAAAAGGTTTCAATTCCTCATAGGTAAGATCTAAACTGGATTGCGGGGAGGTGACGGATGGGTATCGAAAAAGTTTCAATTCCTCATAGGTAAGATCTAAACGAAGTCATCGGCAACATCTATGAAAATCCCGAACTATGTTTCAATTCCTCATAGGTAAGATCTAAACATGGTTCCGGA
This sequence comes from Caenibacillus caldisaponilyticus, assembly GCF_002003465.1. Taxonomy (GTDB): domain Bacteria; phylum Bacillota; class Bacilli; order Bacillales; family Sporolactobacillaceae; genus Caenibacillus; species Caenibacillus caldisaponilyticus. Next base: position 4,571 of record NZ_BDDQ01000012.1, read on the forward strand.
AAATTCAATATGACCATCCTTGATAGTTTCAATTCCTCATAGGTAAGATCTAAACGCGTGACCCGTATATAACCATTTTTTTCTAGAGTCTCGTTTCAATTCCTCATAGGTAAGATCTAAACTGATCACGCGCGAAGATGTGGCCGAATTTGAGGATGGTTTCAATTCCTCATAGGTAAGATCTAAACCTGATAGAGGATCTCCTGATCCTTCCCGCTTTCGAGTTTCAATTCCTCATAGGTAAGATCTAAACGCTGATAGAGGATCTCCTGATCCTTCCCGCTTTCGAGTTTCAATTCCTCATAGGTAAGATCTAAACTTTGCCGCGACACGTTCGGCGCGCACAAGATCGTGTGTTTCAATTCCTCATAGGTAAGATCTAAACGATGAAAATCAATATTGGCGATGCGCTAACGCCAAGTTTCAATTCCTCATAGGTAAGATCTAAACGCGAAATGGATTTACGTTTAATGAGCGCGGAGAAGGTTTCAATTCCTCATAGGTAAGATCTAAACCTGCTATTTCCACCAGCTTCCCGCCACTCAACAGAGTTTCAATTCCTCATAGGTAAGATCTAAACCAAAGAGCCGTTGAAGATTCATTTTCATTCACCCTCTTGTTTCAATTCCTCATAGGTAAGATCTAAACGCAAAGATGGAAAAACGCTTCCACGAACTGCTTGCAAGTTTCAATTCCTCATAGGTAAGATCTAAACGAGTTTGCGCAATTGGACGCAATAGACGTGGAAAATATGTTTCAATTCCTCATAGGTAAGATCTAAACTTCCTTCGTACGATTCCCCAAGCGGAAAGTGCAGGAGTTTCAATTCCTCATAGGTAAGATCTAAACGGGGGTGAGCAGCGGTGGGCAAGCAGCAACAAAAGAAGTTTCAATTCCTCATAGGTAAGATCTAAACCATTTCCAAAGAATATCTAAGCCGATTAAAAAACGGGTTTCAATTCCTCATAGGTAAGATCTAAACGGGCGTTGGCCCGAATCTGAAAAATGGAATGAGGAAATAGTTTCAATTCCTCATAGGTAAGATCTAAACTCGCTTCATTGCTGGACGATCCGTATTTTTCGCTGAAGTTTCAATTCCTCATAGGTAAGATCTAAACATCGATCGAACCGTTTACAGCGGAATTGAGCGTACCGGTTTCAATTCCTCATAGGTAAGATCTAAACGGGGGTGAGCAGCGGTGGGCAAGCAGCAACAAAAGAAGTTTCAATTCCTCATAGGTAAGATCTAAACTAAACCATTGCACCCATGCCGCTATGCGGGATGCAAGTTTCAATTCCTCATAGGTAAGATCTAAACTTTCATCCATTGAAGTGATGAGTTTGTTTATTTCCGGTTTCAATTCCTCATAGGTAAGATCTAAACCATCGAATATCGGCGCGATGACGAGGAAGGAAGAAAGTTTCAATTCCTCATAGGTAAGATCTAAACGCCATTGTGAACAAGGATCTCGGAGCCAAAACGAAGTTTCAATTCCTCATAGGTAAGATCTAAACTTTGCTAGCATTTTTTAAACCTGTTCAAGTGGTATAGTTTCAATTCCTCATAGGTAAGATCTAAACGCAAAATGAAGAACCTGACACAAGAAGAAATTGCCGAGTTTCAATTCCTCATAGGTAAGATCTAAACACGCTGTACACCGCCCAACCTGAACAAGTTCTTGGGTTTCAATTCCTCATAGGTAAGATCTAAACAGAGTACACCTGGTTCGGTTTCTTTATAGGGTTTGTGTTTCAATTCCTCATAGGTAAGATCTAAACTGGTTACTAATCTAGCGGTGCATTCTATCGGTTGGAGTTTCAATTCCTCATAGGTAAGATCTAAACATCGCCGTGGTCGTATCATAGACCTCAGTCGCCGATTGTTTCAATTCCTCATAGGTAAGATCTAAACGAAAGCGGAACAAATGGCTGGCTTATGATTCCAACGCTGTTTCAATTCCTCATAGGTAAGATCTAAACCGCAGATACATCGGGGATGCGGGACGCGCTGGACGCGAGTTTCAATTCCTCATAGGTAAGATCTAAACAATCGCACACGAACATCATGTGCCATTGTACAAGCTAGGTTTCAATTCCTCATAGGTAAGATCTAAACGAAATAGAGGTCAAACAAAAATTGAATGAGATTAGCAGTTTCAATTCCTCATAGGTAAGATCTAAACTGTCCCGACAATACTAACCAAAAATATAACCAAAAAAGTTTCAATTCCTCATAGGTAAGATCTAAACACTTGTCGAGACGGACGGACCTAACTTGTGTTTCAATGTTTCAATTCCTCATAGGTAAGATCTAAACCAGCAAATGAACAGCAAATGAACACAAACAAGAAAGAGTTTCAATTCCTCATAGGTAAGATCTAAACCGTGGAATGGAAAGTCTCCAACGGGGATCCGGTAGAGTTTCAATTCCTCATAGGTAAGATCTAAACGGTGCTATTACGACGGCAAAAATCGAGGATGCAGCCAGTTTCAATTCCTCATAGGTAAGATCTAAACGATATTTTTGATTGGCTGTTTTCTCTTTGAAAGGAGTTTCAATTCCTCATAGGTAAGATCTAAACCTAGGCGCCGCTAAACCGAGGCGAAAGCGCTCGGTAAGGTAGTTTCAATTCCTCATAGGTAAGATCTAAACCCATCGAATCCAGGAGCTCGAAAAGAAATTAGAAAAGTTTCAATTCCTCATAGGTAAGATCTAAACCTCTTGACGATTCGTTCGCTTTGAGACCAAACGCGTTGTTTCAATTCCTCATAGGTAAGATCTAAACCTGGGACGGAGCATACATGTCCGATGTTGAAGCTGTGTTTCAATTCCTCATAGGTAAGATCTAAACCTTTCCGCTTTTCAATAGCTTTCAGCATGTTGCTGTTTCAATTCCTCATAGGTAAGATCTAAACCTCTTTACAGTTCCGGGCTATACTCGGCTCTCAGAGTTTCAATTCCTCATAGGTAAGATCTAAACCAGGGAGTTTGTCCCTGTCGTCAACTACAAACATAGCAGTTTCAATTCCTCATAGGTAAGATCTAAACGGGAGTTTGTCCCTGTCGTCAACTACAAACATAGCAGTTTCAATTCCTCATAGGTAAGATCTAAACTCGGCAGTGGTCGCCGTCCAGCGTGTAAGCGCTGGAAGTTTCAATTCCTCATAGGTAAGATCTAAACCTATACCACGATATACAAAAGGATGCAATAGAAAAAAGTTTCAATTCCTCATAGGTAAGATCTAAACCCAAAAACTGCTGATATATCAGTATTCTCCAGCGGGGTCCTAAATCCTTCTTTTTAAACAAAAAATTTTTCCTGTTGTAAAAAGCCCAACACACCAAGGATATTTATTAACACAAAATGTCGTCGATCCCCAGGGGTTTTGACGCTACTGGAGATCGACGACACAAATGGATTTATTTACTCAACAAATCTTTTATGTATTGAACCTTTTCATATTGCTTTTTCTGTTTCTTTTTAACGTCCCAATCGCCTGTTTTTTGCCAGTAAACTTTAAGCGCTTCGGCAGCTTTTTGATTTTGCTGTTTTTTCACTTCCGCAAACAATATGGTTTTGCTCTTTTCCCTGTCCTCTGGATGATCTGTTAATCGTTGAATTTCTGCGATCAATCTCTCTTCAGGCGGTAAGTTTGCCAGGCGTTTTTCCTCTTCTATCCGTCGTGCTTCTTCCAGCTTTTTTTCCTGCTCTCGCTTTTCCCTTAAAATTTGCTCTTCTCTATCCCGTTCTAATTGGCGCAAATAACCCAAGAACTCCGTGGAAGTCACATCTTCGATCTCCTTAAAATAACCGTAACCCGCCGCCGTTTTTGAACCGATGCCGATTTCTGCTAGAGCAAATTTTGTCCATTCAGCACATAAATCAATTAGCTCTTCCGCCGAATGTCCGTTTGAATGGCATTCGTCTTTATGCGCTGTCAGGAAAATATCGGCCGATGCTGCTTGAATGGTCCAAAACATAACGGGATTGGGCGCTTGATCATCTGTCGCCGGGTTCGGATTTGACTTGCCATAATATTCTTTAAAGTGCACGGTCAGTATATCAGGTTCCAAGGATAACCCATTAAAAAGAAAGATATCATGAAATTGGACGACACCTCGTCTTGATTGAGTACCAAAAATGAGTCTTCCCGTTTGATGCTGCTCCAATCGACTTTCATCGCCATTACAGAACGCTTGAATAAACCAATGGCGCACTGTCCCCTTCAAACTGGAGGCCGGAATATACGGGATCCCGTAAACCGGATGAAGCGTCAAGGATGTTTCTCGAACATGGCTGCCTCCCAACCCATGAATCAAACGCCCTATCGGCTTACCCTTTAAAAGTCTGACATGATAACGCCTGGATAAATCCGCAAAAGCGCGTCGCCTTTGCGATTCGACGTGTTCAGCGATCTTTTGTAAATCGCGATTTAGAACAATAGGAAATTCCAAATTCTTGAGTTTATAATTGTATGTTTTTTTACTATTGACTTTTGCTCTGAACATTTGATTGTAATGCACATGATACCACAGATGGGCAATGTCATCTTTTTTTGCACGTTTAAAGGCCTCTCTCGTGTCACTCGGATGAAGCTGCATGCCATCCTCTCCCTTTAATCCTCTTTCCTCATCCCATCAACAAATTTCCGCATCCAGTTTAATAGCGCAAGAGCCTCTACGGTGAGCAAACGATATTCCGTGCTTCTTAAGCTCACGACCGTTTCAACAAATTCCGCGTCGCGATCAACAAAATAAGACGGATATTTCAACTTCAACCATTCTGCAAGCTGATCATAGATATACCGATATTCTTTACCTTTTTGATAACAAAAAGCCAAAGCTTGACCGAAACCGTTTACTTGAATGAGAGACGGCATTTTTTTCACATAGGACTGATAGTTATCAAATACATCGCCATGGTGATTGTAAACATCCTTTACACTCTTAAAAGCAAATGCAGCGCGGCCGTTTTCGATGCCAACCCGTTGTTCCGCCATATCCAGGCCCTCCTTACATCCAAATTCTTCTAAACATTCCGCGTCCAAGTGTGCCGTTACCGCCCAATTGAAAGACCTCTGGGAAATTTCCCTCTTCTATCAAATAACGTTCAACATCTTTGAAAGTCTTCATGCTTTCAATACCGTCGCCACGTACGTCACCGATAAAAAGCAAACTATAAAATATGGTTTCCGGCGGAACATTCTCTTCATACCAAAGCGCACCATCACTAACAGTTCCTGTTTCTGTATTTATTTTGATACGCGCATTCACTTCAGTTGAAAGTTTAACGAAATCAGCAAAATCATCATCATCTAACACGACTAGGCGTTCCGTTATATTGATGGAAAGCTTATCTTTAAACAAAAGCGCCAATTTATCCGCTAATTCTTCAGTTTGAGACTGTTTACTCACTGGAAACGTATATTCCTCAAGGACGATTTGACCATTTGACACATATAATCGCTCAGATGAAACCGTGTTTGACTCTGGGACCGGGAGCACAATCTCTTTGTCATAATAAGCCATTTCATCATTAAAACGCTTTAAAACAAACGGACATGTAACCCATGCAAAGACGCCACGCATCGATTTAACCGGAAAAAGTAAAATCCGCGCATCACTCAATGCGATGGCACTCGATTGGGTCTCGTTCGTCTTGTTATCATTTTCGTTCTTTGGCTTTGAGCCAAAAACAAGCTCAAATTTTTTCACTTCATCCGGTTTGTTTTCTTTCTTTCTTTTAACCTCGTTGTCATAACGAATCGCACCCTTCAGGGATGAACTTTCGATTTTCGGAAAACCGGTATGCTTTTCTCGCTGAATCGGTAAATCTACAAGACCAATTTCACTTCCGCTTCCCGCATGTACAGACGTAATGGCATGAAGTAAAAAGGGTCGAACCGTTTTGAACATATTTATTCCTCCTCTTTTTCTGCGCCTGCAATGACTGCAAAACCAAAGCCTTCCTTTTCCCCTACATCGGTTAATTGAAAACCATTGGCAAGCGCAATCACATCATCGATTTGCTCTTTGGCCACCTCAATATAAAGCACGGAACCGGCCGGAACCATCGGCCTGCGCGGTTTCGGCCGACCATAAACAATATCCCAACCTCCGTACCAGCTCGGTCGCCCAATGGCCGCGGTTAAAAGTCTGACTTTTAGCTTACCACCGATCATCAAGTCTTTACCGTCATAACTGCCCGGCCGAGATCCTTGCGACCAAATGGCTGGGCTTAATAATATTATTTTGGCGATTCGCGTGCGCCGGATGGTTTCAGCCAATTTGCCAACTTCAGCATCCGTCCAAAATGAAAATTTTTCCTCAGATTGTTCTACGATCCACGGGCGGTTTTCTCCGCCTAAACGAGCAAACTTTATTGAAGAAAAATCCGGTGCGGATGGCGTGTAAACGACAAAAGCCCCTTCACCTTTAAACCGCCATTTTACCATGCGGTAGAGATAGTGTTCTCGCGTAGTACGTGCCCGATAATCCAGCGCAATGCCCGCTTTTGCCTCGCCCGCCAAAAAATCGGCGGGTGTCAACAACTCCGTCATAGGTTGGCGATTGAATACAGCTTTTCGCCAATGTTCCGCAGCCACATATTTGTCCGATATCCCTTTTGATTTTGCTTGGGTTGTTGCGAACAGTCGCCATTCTGTTGGGTGAGATGAAGGATGACTATCCTTTCTAAGTTGAAGCGGTCTTGCGACGACCACACCGGATTCTTCTACGACCTGATAATCTGCCGGGACGGGAAGTAACAAAGACCCGTTATGCTTCAGCCCGCAAAACGAAATATGAAAATCTCCGTGTTCATTCGGCGTTCCCATCCACCTTTTTACTACTTCATCCTTTTGCTCCATGAAATCGGAAAACCGGCTATGTTCATGAATGTATGCTGATCGCAATGCACCGTAAATGGTATTCGGTCTCGGAGGGAAAAGGCCTTCCATTTCTGTATCATTTCCGGATTCTGTCACTTGATGGTTTTTGAAGAAAAACGTATCGATCGGTTTTAAAGTCAATATCTTCATGTTATTCCCCCTCCGATCGTGTAAAGAACGTTAATATTTTTAAAAGATGCAAGAAGTCCTGGCTGGCCCGCATGGCATCGTGCAGTTTTAGCAATCCCTCCACATGGTTATCGAGCCCTTCAATCTTCTTGCCCTCTTTGACGGAGCGTTGCAACAATCGGCGCAATTCAATTTTAAGCATGTCCCGGTCCCGCAATTTTTGATATTTTTCATTGTCTTGGTGCAAGAGGGGTCGAAAAGCTTCCATAAAGTTAAAAATGAAATTATTTGATAGTTTTTCATTAAGTAGCCCAATAAAATCAAGCATTAACGAAATCGTATCCGACGATTCAATTTCCCAGGGCAACACCGTTTGCGAGATTTCACCGGATCGTGTGTGAACAGCTAGGGCCAAAGCATTTTTTTCCATACCCGTGACAGGATTTTTGTACGCTTTTGCCAGGTTTTCCAAGTGACGAACCGCTCTCAGCAACCCTTGTAACGGAGTTTTCTTATGGCCGATGATCAGGCCGACGCATGCGGTCGCTTTTTCATCCAATCCTTTCTTGGGGTCGCTGAATGTAAACCGGAGCTTATGGGCAATGGACAATGCGGCATCCACAGGCAAGAAAGCAAGTACATCGTCGCCGCCTGCATATACGAGACGCGCGTCACGGACGCTTTCAACAATCTCAGGGACCTCTTCACGAGAAAAATGAGCTAACCTCTCACTGATTTGCCCGTATACTTCTTTAGTTCCCCGTGAAAACCGCTCACCCATACGGTCGCCATCCATAAGAAGGATGGCATAATAGGAACGATTCCCGATCTCCACTACGGATTTAAATCGCGGGAAAAACGCGACGCTTTTATTTTGCTCCGTAAAATAATCCCACGCGGTTCTTTTGGCCAGACATATGCCGCATAAAAATTCATTGTCTTTAATGCGGCCGCTTTTATTGTAAGTTTCATCTTCATCATTCTTTGATTTATAATGTGACGAACGCCGGTTCCATGTTTCGTTCATTTTTCTTTTCAAGTCGCCATAACGGTCATTCTTGTCCATTTCACTAAGGCAAAGCGCCTCGTGTTCTTTGCATACGCTGCACGTCAACCCAAAATGAACCGTTCCTGAAAAACGTTTGTCATTTTTCATCGCACCCAAGCGTTCTTCGGCCCGATTACGTATGACAGTAAATGATTCGGAGTCACCGTAAGGTTCGGCTACCCAATATATTTCGAGATAGTTTTCCGCCTGTCGAATCGCCTTTTTTTTCAAAACATCACGGTCGTTTTGGGAGAGTGAATCAAACACGCGGTCCACGGCATATTGGCATAAATGGAAAAACGCCTCTCTTGTATGCTGCTCCGTTTTTTGCATGACCTCCCCGATGTCTTGGCCGTTTTTGTGAACAACGGCGGTAAAGCGGTTCGGAAGCGAGGCCACGTGCCGGTATCCATTGCCGGTTTCCTTAATGCGTTTGGGGTAGACAAACTCACAATCCGGATCAAGAGTTTGTAAATATTCCATTGCCTTTGCAACCATATGTGACAATATGTAGCTTCCGCTCCAAAAATCTTCGGTTTTTCTCGCAGCGGCGATAAAGGATTGTACCGGCCCCACCGTAAAAATGACAAGATACTTTTGCATCATACACTCACCCCGACCGATTTTAAAAACATTGTACGATCGTGCTCATAAGAAGGACCCTGATACCTTTCATCCGCCGCGGCGACTTCGGTGACAATCGGATAATAGAGATTGCCGATTCTTCTCACGGTGCACCAAAGGGGGGAAGCGAAACGCTTCTGGTTTCCCATACCTGCTGATCCTAAATGGCCGTTGCGATTGGCATGGTGGGAGGCTTTCCCAAATGCCTGTACCACCTCATCCGCTGTGTCCATTCCTTTACCAATCCAAACCGAATGAATGACGGGATGTTTGGAGGCAGGGGGATGCTTTCTTTTCAAAATACAGAACTTATCGGGCATAAACTCGAACCGCTCCGCTACCTTTAATTTTTCTAAAATATTTTTGAGCGATTGCGCAAACGACGAAACTTCCGTCCATTCATGTTCCGCTAATTGACAAGCACCAAATCCCCGCCTTGCCCGTTGCCCCATGCCTGTTAGATGTAACATATATTGAAAATAGGAGTCGTAGGCTTTCAGCTGATCCGCGTTCGTTCGTAAGGTTTGCATAATTAGCGAAATATGATTACCCTTGCTGATAGCCGGCACAAGAGGAACCTTTTCGGAACGAGGCTTATGGGGCAAAATATTTACTTTAGCAGTTTCCTCATACCTCTCCATTATGAAAAAGGTGACGGGTGACTTTCTTGGATTCAACGTTCCACCAAACATATCTTCTTCTTTTTTTAGAAGTTCGCTCGGTTGCGGTTCGTCTTGTAATGTTCGCCACCAATATCTTAAAAGACCCTTCAATGAGGGGATACGAAACTCCGCCACTTTTCTCGGCGACGCCCCGTGCATGGCCATCGACGTCACCAGATCCAATGAATAATGTTGGCGTACGACCGCCGAAGGCTTTTCAATGCCTTGATGTTCCATCCTCCGGTCTCCTTTCTCCTGTTTTTGATTTAATGATTTCGTCCATTTTCCGGAAGAAGGGCTCCAGTTTTTCAATATTATCTTTTAATTTTTGATACAATCGTTGGGACGAAAAGACGTTTTTACCTGTTCCCGCATGGTTGATATCATTTCGATATTCTGTGAGTTCGCTAAACGGTTTAAGTAAATCCCGAAAAGGTTTTATTTGTTCTATGACTTTCTCAACAAACTGAACATCCCGAACACGCCATTTTTCTCTTGGAATATCTTTTAAAAGGATGGTTATCGCTGATGCTACATCCCTTCGTTTATCGGTATTACTCCAATCAATATCCAAAACGTAACAAAGTGCCGTAATGCAATTCTCTTGAAGTAGCGTCAACCCCGGCTGAATCAGTCCGTTTTCTTCACACCACTTAGCCATGTTCAAAAAATTTTTGGATTTGTCATTAAAAAATCTTTCATATTTCCTATGGATTTCATCAAAAAGCGGGGAAAATGGCTTGATCGGGGACGCTTCCAGCTTCTGCACTTTTTGCAATTGATCGCGTAATGCCCGGATTTCGCCTATGATTTGTAAACTTCGGGATGTTTGGAAGGCCTTGCCGACCTTATCCAAACTTTTAGCAAGCCGCCGCCACTCCGTCACCTGTGCTTTTTCGTCTTTTCCAATTGAATCATCTCTATGGAAAGCCGCTGCTTCTCGTTCTGTTAATTCTTTGATCAACGAGGCATCACCCGTACGGATAAATTGATCAACGCCATTTGTCCAATCGAACAACGCCACCATGTTGGTCATGTCAACGATCGGTGCGAGCCGTTCTTCAGCGGATTTATTATTAATCTCATCAGGCCTGCCCAGTTTTTCAAACCACCCATACATCACCTTTCCGATCTTGGCTTTTTTTACCAATCTTGCATAATTTAAAATAATCAAAGCCATAAACGGTATCGAACGGAAGCTATGGGTGATGTCAAAGTAGATTTCATCTCCATCCTGGATTTCTGACATGACTTTATCAAATAAGAGCCAGTTGGATGATTCATCCAATGAGTCAGCAATATCCACCAACTTGATGGATGCGTCTGGAGCGATGCGTTTAAATGCGGATTTTAGTCCCTCCAACGGTTTGCCATCTTTGCTGATGGAGTCACACCAATTTTTCCGTTTGGCTTGTTCGGTGACGAGCAGAAGGACTTCCAAAGGTTCCGTGCTATTTAAAAATTCATAGAGCGCGGTTTGCACAAAGCGGGTGTAGGAGGACCTTTTGCCTTGCCACACATAGTAACATGCTTCGTATTCAGTCAAGCCCAAAAAGGACAGCAAAATTTTTCGCGACATGCGCCTCACTCCGCAACACTCATTAATTGTTCGGTAATATCCAGTACGTCCGGTTGTTCGGTATAAATCCCTTGACCCATTGCCGCTTCACGCTCATAGCGATCATGATTCAACCACAAGTAATTGGCGTAGAGGGTATCCTCCCTGTCATCGTAGCGATAGGCAAGCCGAAAGGCCGTTTGCCCTCCGCTCGCCCCCTTATATAAATGGAATTGGACTCTTTGTGAATCGATCGAGGAAAATTGTCTTTCGTGGAACAAATCATCATTATATGCTTCGTCATGTTTCAATTTCTTGACTAATTCGCGCATCTGTTGGCCGATAAAGAGCGATTGGTGCCGGTTTTGTTTGATAAACTCCCGAACCTGCCTCGACGCAAAATATTTAGTATTGAATATATGTTCATATTTTGTACGTTCAAATAAAAACTGGCCAAACGGGCTCAAAGAAACAAAACCTTCTTCCCGATGAAACAGCGAAGGATAACGATCAATTAAACGCCGTTCAACAGCAGTCAAACCATTGAAATCGATATAATCTTTTTGACACTTTCGAAGAAGTCCGGCGTGTTCATGGACAAATTGTTCGTTTATATCCAAAGGGATCGGGGGGATTTCGTGTAGCACTTGATGATCTTCGTGCAGGTAGGCGGTCGGATAATTCAAAAAGGAACCCACAATATAGCCGAAAGATGTCATCACTTTATATCCGCCTAGCGGAGCGAAACAGGTAGAATTCGGTTCGCCCTGCTGCAACGCTTCACTGAGCCTGTACATATAATCCCCTATTGAGGCATTCAGGGCATGCGGATCACGAACATTAATGTCGACATATAAAACCTTTACATTCGCTTTGAAATCCCTTTCAAAAACATCGGTCAATAATTTTTCCGCAGCCAACCCACCCGCGGTTTCCGTAAAAATTAAAATGAAGGTCGGGTTTTTCGAAAGCTTATTTCTCTTCCTTAGAGTATATACTGTCGAATATTCCGCAGAGACACGATTAGGCATTTCCTGTGTTTTATATGCCATACGTTTGGCTTCTTTCACCCAATTTTCAATAGCGGTAACCACTTCTTTGGTTAAACGTTTTTCTTGCAAAGAAACCGGAAACTTAGGTATTTTTTCATTATATGTCGAAAAAACGTTTGATTTTCCGGTAAAAAGAGAAACCCCGCAAGTCATGACGACGGTATGATACATATTCCTACTCCTTACTATCCTTTTTGCAGAACTGTCAAAACTATTTTACTGCAATCAATAATATTCCTTCAATACCAAAAGTAGGTTAACAATTGAATATTTTTTAAAAAGCACTCTTTAACCATCGATTAACCAAAACTCTATCAAACTCGGCCATGTGGATAGCCGATGATGCTTTTTGTTAAATTAAAGAATTTGAGAGTCAATTCGATTTTTTCGTGTAAACAAAATGACGATATTTGTGAGTGGTTGAGGAACAATGGCCAGAAGAATAACTAGGCGCTCTCTAAGCGTATTCGCCTCATTGTAAAAGTGGACCACGGTTGTCTGAACGCGCGCTTTATGCTCTTCTTTTCCTCACGTGCCTTCAATCAAAACCGCCTTGTTCGAAAAGCGAAAAGTGTCTGTTTACAGCCAACAAATTTCTGTTAAAGTTTAACTAATTATTTAGTTAGTTATATAAAAAGAGGATGACCGTCACCCAGAACCAATGGTGAAGAAAGTAGACGACGGTTGCTCCAAACGACCGAAGCATTGTTTAGGGCAAAAGGATTTGATCGTTCCAAAATCAGCGAAATCGTAGCACAAGTGAATATCCGCCCGGCGTGCTCACCGCCATCATTCTGGTGTTTCCTTATTCTTTTTATGCCTACTATCGACTGCTGAGAGAGCACATTATTAGCGGAACCGAAATTTTCTGGAGCCTCATCGGAGCGATCCTCATTCTGCCGATTCTGTTTCTTTTTCTGGTTTATGAAAGAAATAAAGCGACAAAAACGAGTTATAGGCTGTAATCATTGAAAAAGGGATGAATCCAAGATGGATCATCCCTTCAGCCGCTGCTTTCCACTTTTATTCAGGTTTGACCAAAATTTTCACTTGGTCTTTTTCTTTCATCAGCGTTTCAAATCCTTCTGTGACGATATCATCCAGCTGAATCCGTTTGGTGACGAGTTTTTCCGCTTGGAAATAGCCTCGTTTCATCAATTCCATGACGGCGGGGAAAATGTCGCGGTACGCGATGATGCCTTTCACAGTTCTTTCTTTCAACACGAGATTATTCGGTTGAATGCCGGCTTCTTTTTCCCAAATGCTGACGATTACCGTTTCCCCTTCGATAGTGGTGCTGTCGATTGCTTGTTGTAATACCGCCGGCACTCCCGTCACTTCAAACGCGACATCGACGCCGCCATCGGTCAGTTCAATCAGCTTTTGGACCGGATCTTCTTCTTTCGGATTGATGGTCGCGGTAGCGCCAAGTTCTTTGGCTTTTTGCAAACGTTCTTCGGAGACTTCAACCGCATAAATTTCCGCCGCGCCCGCAGCTTTTAATGCCTCAATCACAAGCAGGCCGATAGGACCCGTGCCAAAAACGGCGGCCTTATCACCGGGTTTGATTTTGCTCAATCGCACCGCATGCAAAGCCACAGCCGCCGGCTCCACAAGTGCGCCTTGTTCAAAGGAAAGGCCTTCCGGCATTTTGTGAACCATATATTCATCAACGACGGTATATTCCGAGAATCCGCCGCCTCCGCCGGATAACCCGTGGAAACCTAAATTCTCGCAGAGATTGTATTTGCCTTTTTTACAAGCCGGGCATGTTCCGCAGCGCAGAATCGGCTCAATAACGACCGGGTCTCCAACTTTAACCTTGGTGACGCCCTCGCCGACCTCGACGACTCGTCCGCAAAATTCGTGGCCCATAATAATCGGAGCAATGTCCTTGCTGATCGGGTGAGGCGCTTTGACCGGCACAAAAATGGGCCCGGCGGCGTACTCATGCAAATCGCTCCCGCAGATGCCAGCCCATTCAACTTTTATTTTTACTTTCCCCTTCTCTACTTTAGGCTCTTCCACTTCTTCGACGCGAATGTCTCTGGCGTTATACCACCGTGCGGCTTTCATGAAGATTCTCCTTCCAATATTTTCATTAATCCAGATTAATAAAAGATGAAGAACGGCGAGTCAAACGTCTCAAAAAGAACGGGCTTTTTTGTTTTCTGTCGACCAAACATATGTCTTAGAGATCATTCATGTGGCCCAGTAAGAGGTTTTTCACATCCCTCGAAGATGATGTGGACACTTACTCATGTTTCTAATATGAAAATACAAAATTTACTGCTGATCACGCAGTGACATATATCACATCTGCATTATTTTCTCGAAAAGATTTGGACAGTTCTTTATCTGACGATTGATTTCCATAAAAGGGATTTAGAGGAAGCGCTGAACGTTTCTATCATCCGGAGAGCTAATATGGTTCACATCAAAAAGCGCAGTACCGAGCGAAGGAGGAAACGCAATGGAGCTTTCCATCCTGATAGGGAAAATTTGGACGGTCAATAGCCAGACGAATATATAAGCTGAAGCTCTGATTTCAGGCAAGAACAAAACGAAAAAGCGCCCCAAAAAGGACGCGCAGATAAATGAGTTTTAACTCATTATAGGTAAGATCTAAACGGTCAGAAACCGTAAAAGTGGTTAGGGAAAATCCGTAGTTTCAATTCCTCATAGGTAAGATATAAACAAGGCGGCTGAAAAATAATGACAGTTATGATTAATTGTTTCAATTCCTCATAGGTAAGATATAAACCTTGAAAGGTGGTGATCTTTTGAGATGGTTTCAACGGCGTTTCAATTCCTCATAGGTAAGATATAAACGGATAAAGTCGCCGTTCGCGTTTTTTGACGGCACGAAGTTTCAATTCCTCATAGGTAAGATATAAACTGGCGGAACGCGCTTCAGTATGATTATGAAGAAGCAGTTTCAATTCCTCATAGAAAGGGGAATCTGTTTCAATTCCTCATAGGTAAGATATAAACGAGCATGATTATTCGGGATTTGTGGACATTGATGTCCTTTGTTTCAATTCCTCATAGGTAAGATATAAACTCGTTTGAGGGCTTTTTTATTTGCTTTTAAAAAATGTTTCAATTCCTCATAGGTAAGATATAAACGTGAATGTCTCGTCTGACTGAACTTGCAGGCAAATCGGTTTCAATTCCTCATAGGTAAGATATAAACGCTTTGGGGAGACCCTTGTTATACGTTCTTTCCTAGTAGTTTCAATTCCTCATAGGTAAGATATAAACATGGGAAGACGGTTGTTGAAAAAGTTGACTTAGTGAGTTTCAATTCCTCATAGGTAAGATATAAACTGTATTGTGACTGTTCCATTGCTAGTGCTGTTAGAAAGTTTCAATTCCTCATAGGTAAGATATAAACGCTCGGCGATTTCAAGAACTCCGGTAAGGTTCTCGGGTTTCAATTCCTCATAGGTAAGATATAAACACGAAAGATAAATTTGACATGGAAAAAGGCATTGACGAGTTTCAATTCCTCATAGGTAAGATATAAACACGACAATCCTCGATGCATATACATGGTTGTTGTTTGAGTTTCAATTCCTCATAGGTAAGATATAAACCAAGAGATGGTGCTATTAAAGCCGCAAATGAAAAATAGTTTCAATTCCTCATAGGTAAGATATAAACAGCAATGAAAACAACGGGAATGTTGCGCGGATTCGAGTTTCAATTCCTCATAGGTAAGATATAAACTTTTCGATGTTATCGATCAGATAGATGATTATAAAAGTTTCAATTCCTCATAGGTAAGATATAAACGTAGACGTGGGTGATTATTCGATCACCCATAAATAGTTTCAATTCCTCATAGGTAAGATATAAACCGTTTAATTGCTCAATATTTGCCGCGGAGTTACTAAGTTTCAATTCCTCATAGGTAAGATATAAACGGTTGTTTGGGGAAGCGAGCAGATTGATTTTACCGAGTTTCAATTCCTCATAGGTAAGATATAAACGTGGGAAGCCGACATTGAATGTGACGTCCGGTTCTGTTTCAATTCCTCATAGGTAAGATATAAACTGTAGCAGAACTAACAAGCGGGTATCTGCGAATCAAGTTTCAATTCCTCATAGGTAAGATATAAACCGGCAATTTCACACCATCGTAAATCCAAACGGCATTGTTTCAATTCCTCATAGGTAAGATATAAACACGGTCTCATCGACCGTCTGAGATTCCCCGGCGACTAGTTTCAATTCCTCATAGGTAAGATATAAACGTCAATTTTCCGGCACACGCCGATTTGACGTTGTGGTTTCAATTCCTCATAGGTAAGATATAAACATATTCCTCTATAACGCCGCGAAAGTCGTCTTCTGTGTTTCAATTCCTCATAGGTAAGATATAAACTTGCAACCAAATTGTCGATGCGGGCATTCGTCGCGTGTTTCAATTCCTCATAGGTAAGATATAAACAATATCCCCAATACAAGGATTATGGCGGTCGAGGAAGTTTCAATTCCTCATAGGTAAGATATAAACGGCGCGAACGGGAGAATGACAATATTCAAAGGTTGCTGTTTCAATTCCTCATAGGTAAGATATAAACTCCAAATCAAGAAGGTAGACGCAGTTTCAATTCCTCATAGGTAAGATATAAACTGAAGCTGGACAAATACACTATAGGATTGTTTAAAGCGCGTTTCAATTCCTCATAGGTAAGATATAAACGGTCGAATGACCAAGAGCCGAGGATTGGGGCGCTCAGTTTCAATTCCTCATAGGTAAGATATAAACAATGTACCAAAATAGCATACAGAATGCAAGAGAAAAAAGTTTCAATTCCTCATAGGTAAGATATAAACCTAATGTAAAGCGATACAGTATATGTCTGACCAATGAGTTTCAATTCCTCATAGGTAAGATATAAACCCACGAAAGCAGAAATCGAAATCGTGAAAGTACAGAATGGTTTCAATTCCTCATAGGTAAGATATAAACGTTGGATTGCGGGGAGGTGACGGATGGGTATCGAAAAAGTTTCAATTCCTCATAGGTAAGATATAAACTCAACGACGGTAATTTGACCTGTGGCAACGATGGCCAGTTTCAATTCCTCATAGGTAAGATATAAACCTATAGATATTTGTCAATTGAAGCTCGAAATTGGAAAGTTTCAATTCCTCATAGGTAAGATATAAACTTTTCATCATCTTTTCTGGAAAATTCAATTACATTCGGTTTCAATTCCTCATAGGTAAGATATAAACTTTGCGACTTCGTATAGACGTTTGCCGCATCTGCTTTGTTTCAATTCCTCATAGGTAAGATATAAACCATGCAGTTAGCGGCTGATGCGCGTAATAAATACCAGTTTCAATTCCTCATAGGTAAGATATAAACAGGATATTTTTGATTGGCTGTTTTCTCTTTGAAAGGAGTTTCAATTCTGATGCTAGTATAGTTTCATGGACACCCTTTAGTGAAATATAATATTAACGAAGGGATGTGTCCTGATATGGGTAACACAAGCGAAAAACGTAAAAGTTATAATGCTGAATTTAAAGAAATGGTGGTTGAGCTTTATCAAACTGGAACACCAGTAAAACAGATCTGCAGCGAATATGGCCTGTCTGAAACGACAATCTACAAATGGATCAGAAAACAAAAACCGGTTAAGCTGGATGACGGGAGCTCTTTTACCCCAGAAGAATTTCTGAACCTGCAAAAAGAATTGCACCGGCTGAAAGAGGAAAACGAAATCTTAAAAAAAGCTATGGCCATATTCGCAAAGAAGTAGATCAAACCACTGTTATATCCATGATTGACGAGATAAGAGCCAAACACCATTATGACCTTAAAACCATGTGTACGGTCCTTGGCGTGCCGAGAAGTACCTACTATCAATCCAAACAAAAAAAAGAGTCAAAAACAAAACGGGAAAACCGGGAGTTGACAGACAGAATACGAAAAATCCATACGGAAAGCAAGCAGAGGTACGGAGCGCCGAAGATCCGCCATATGCTTGAAAAAGAAGGGCTCAAAGTCAGCCTGAAACGGGTTCAGCGTTTGATGAAGGCTGCAGGCATTTATTCCATTATCAGAAAAAAGTACCGTCCCCATTCCAATAAGGGCAAGATGGAAGAACACGATAACCTGCTGAACCAGGACTTCTCAACGACAACCATCAACGAGAAATGGGTTACGGATATTACGTACATTCATACTTTGAGAGACGGTTGGTGCTACCTGGCTTCCGTAATGGATTTACATTCCAGAAAGATTGTCGGTTACGCTTTTGACCGCCACATGACGACTGAACTGGCTTTAAAGGCAGTAGAAAACGCTTATCAGGCACAACGTCCAGGTCCGGGATTGATCTTGCATTCTGATTTGGGATCCCAGTATACAAGCGAGAAATTTGCAGAATACATGGAAAAGAAGCAGTTCAAACACTCCTTCAGTAAAAAAGGTTGCCCATACGATAACGCCTGCATTGAGTCTTTCCATGCAATTCTGAAAAAGGAAGAGATCTACAGAGTCAACTATTTGAACTTTCAAGCTGCCAGAAGAGCCTTATTCGAATTTATAGAAGGCTGGTACAATCGGAAACGGATTCATAGCTGCTTGGGCTATATGACGCCACAAGAAACAGAAGACAGTATCAAAGGGGCAGCGTAGTGCTCTTCACAATTTTACAAGCATCCGCTTTACATGGAGTGGCGGGTGTGGCAGGCTTGTTTGCCATGCGAAAGAAATCATTGCCCCTTTCGCCCTTCGCATAACACCACGCCCGCAGAGGCTCCATGTCAAGCGACCAGCGATGTCATGAAAAATATGGCATGAGATCAAAATTAAATTTCACTTATTGGTGTCCAAAATATTGACTTAAATCCAGTTGAATTCTTTTAGTGGAGAGGTATTTAAAATATGAAGGACACGCATAAAGGTGTTTGCTTGTAATCAAATCTTGGTTATAAACGCATACATCAACCGGTTTTAAAAGACCAGACCGTCGCCAAGCTGTAATATGCCAGTCAATCTCTCAGTGAGATCTTTTTCAACATAAAGTATTCAATACCCTTTAAAATAAAAAAGGGAGTGTTTAAATAACACCCCTTCTTTCTATCTATTTTTCATCTTGTCGATAAAATTTATAACCGTCGACGCTATGATGACCGCTAAAATGCCGCTCCAAATATATAAATTTAATTTTTTGGGAAGAAATTTCAAAACCCATATAGATGCCATAATGGTGACAATGGCAAGATACTTCAACCTATCCTCGTATTCAAACTTCTTTAGATTGAAATAACGATGATGTAACCTATCGGTGGAGTGACAAGACAAAAAAAATATAAGGAACCTTTTCTTAAATGGTCAAGACCCAAAAAAGTAGACACGTAAAAAACACCCTTGTTAAGCTGTTTTCTGACGCCTGTATTCAACAGGCGTCAATCTATTTAACTTCAATTGAATCCGCTCCTCATTGTAAAAGAAAATATAGTTGTGAATTAAGTTTTGTGCTTGGTTACAATGTTGTATATCATAGGGATAGAGAGCTTCTGTTTTTAAGTGGGAAAAGAAGCTTTCCATGGCGGCATTGTCCAAGCAGTTGCCTTTTCGAGACATGCTGGGACGAATGCCGAATTGATTCAGCAAGTGATGATATTCATAGGATGTGTACTGGAATCCTCGGTCACTATGAAGAATGGTTCCAGTAACATCCATTCTTTTTTCTACAGCTTTA
>NZ_BDDQ01000013.1 GCF_002003465.1 Caenibacillus caldisaponilyticus
TGCAAATCCTCGAAGAGGGATTCGAAGACGCCACCGCCGTATTGGACTATCCGGACCGTTACCGGCGGCGCCTGCGCACAACCAATGGCATCGAACGGCTCAATGAGGAAATCCGCCGCAGAGAACGGGTGATCCGCATTTTTCCGAACCGGGAATCGGTGTATCGTCTCGTAGGCGCCGTGTTGATCGAAATGGACGAAAAATGGATATCGGCACGCAAATACCTGGATATGTCCGACTATTGGCAGTGGCGAAAAACGAAAGAGTTAGGCGTTCAAACGATGAACCAGGAAGTTTCGGCGATCAAGAAAGTGGGATAATGACTTTGTCGTGTCAAGGTGAACGTGGAATACCGGAGCGAAGCGAGGATATGCCGCGAAAGCTCCTTGACTCGCCTGTTCCTTGACAACATGATCATTTGTCCGGGAAGGCGACCGGCAGGGAGACTTTCCGGTCTTACCTACCATACGTCAAGTCATCAGGTCCATGTTTCTATCAAAGGAAAATTTACACAATAAAATGGACTTGACCAACTTAATCTCGTTTGGTAGTGAAAAGTATTGTCGAGTCAGTTCGTGAAGACCCAATAACGGGAAATGGAATCCTACACCTTTTATATGTGGATTCGTAGAATTTATTAGTTGATATATAATATATGCACATTTAATCGTATTAACATTTGTCATGGTAGTCGCTCCTATACCTCATAAAGTAATATATTTAATTATAACATGTCTATTTTAAATATTAACATTTCAAAGACTATTAGAATTTACTCTTGACAAATTTGATATATTCATTTAAATATTGTGGATTCAGTATTTAAGGGATGACTCAAAAGTGGTAATAATTAAAGTTTATGATTATATGGTTACAGTCTTAAGTAGTAGTGTAAATTTTAAATCCCTTGATTGACAAAAAAGCCATCGAGTGCAATCTACTAAAAGTGACAATCCAAACCATTAGTAGGAGGTGCAACTCGATGGCTTCCATTGATAAGTTACCTTGTTGGACTTGATTCGAAAAGTGGGCATGGAGGGGGATGTCGATTTCTTACGGGAAGGCCTGAAAGTACTGGCAGAAGCGTTGATGGATGCAGAGGTGAGTCAGCACATTGGTGTCGAACGTTTTGAACGCTGCGAAAACCGCAAGAATGATCGAAACGGATATCGGAACAGGGAATGGGACACATGGGTCGGAACGATTGGCCTTAAGATCCCCAAATGCAAAAAGGCAGTGATCTCCCCAGCCCTCTTGAACCGCGGCGACGGGCTGAAAAAGCATTGCTTTCCGTCTTCGCAGATGATGGTGTCTGCGATTGTACGCACCATTTTTGCACAGCCGACGCAAGCCGCCGCGAAACAACAACTGTCCCCTTGTGGTTCGCCAGCTGGAAGAACGGTTTCCCAAAGCGATGGAGGTACTGAAACAGGCCGAAGAAGACGTCTTAGCTTATATGGCGTTTCCTCGTGAGCATTGGAAACAAATCTGTTCGACAAACCCGTTGGAACGCCTGAACCGGGAGATTAGCCGCCGAATCGAATTGGTTGGTATATTCACTAACCGTGACTCGTTCATTCGTCTAGTGGGCGTCATTTGCAAGAGCAGCATGAGGAATGGACGGTGGGACGGCCTTACTTTAAAAAGGAGTCTATGGCAAAACTCACTGGCGGACAGAACTTTTTGGACCCAACATCCATCCTTCAAAAATGAATCTTGTCACTGAGTAGATGCACTTGATAAATTTAAACCACTTGACGGGACACTACCTTCTTGGATGTTGGTACTTCCATTTTTTCGGAGAAGGGTAAATTCGCTTTTAATATTTTGCCCGCACGCAACCAACGATAATTGTTTTTAATGATGGCATTTCATCCTTTAGACGTTCAACTATTGATTCTGGTGACCAAGTCCATCCAAGCTTATCCTCAATATCTTGAGCAATCCCTTCGTCCATTTTAAGTGATGTTTAGAATTGAGACTTTACTTGGCAGTTAGCGGATTGACATATAAAAAAATTGGGGATTTCGTCACTTTGTTTTGCGTAGGCTAAAAAAGGTCCACATAAAAATGCGGCTCATCAATACGGCCTATAATCACATAAAAATGATAAACTCCTCAACAACATAGTGGTAAGAATACCCAATCGATGATTAAAAAGGGCTGACCATACTTTATTGTTACCTATGGGTCAGCCCTTCTCATTGTTACGCATTCATCGGCCAGTCTTTATACTGCCGTTCGGCTTGTTCCATGAATTTGTTCGTCAAGAATTGCAATTGTTGGCCCGTAATTTTTTCCTTCATTAACACTTGCTTGACGGCTAATTTCACTTTAGAGTAGACATCCCGGCGATGAGGACTTATCCAGTCGACGGCTAATTGTTTCTTTAAGGCTTTGACCACCTTATGGATTAAATCCGCTAGAAACTCGTTTGAAAACACTTCCTGCTCCATAGCAGTGATCGCTTTGTAAAATTCAATTTCTTCTTCTGACAATCCCAAGTCGTGTCGCTTGTGAATTTCTTCTTTCATTTCTTTGCGCATGTTAATCATAACCCTGACCACATCGGCAGCCTGAATAACACGATTATGATAATCCCTTAACGTTTTCTCTAGAAGTTCGCTAAGCGCCTTTGACTGTGGGCTTCCTTGGCGAAATGTTACCTTAATTTGATCCTCGACAAGTTTTTTCAGCAACTTCAATCGCAAGTCTTCATGCTCTTTTTTTGTTAAATCCGCCAAGAAGGCATCGTCCAAAATGCTGATATCTGGGCGTTCAATTCCTGCTATTTGGAAAATGTCAACGGTTTCTTTTGCTAACAGACTGTTATCAATGAGTTCTGATAATCGCTCTTCTAATGTTTGATTTTCACTCGGTTTTTCAATTGGTGGCCGCAAATGTTTGCGAAGTTGCGCTTTCATCATTAAATAGAGCATGACTTCGTCGGCAAGTTCAAGTGCTTTCGGCAGATGTTTCACCAACTGATACGATTTTTCCAGTTTGGAGGCTGCCTGGATATATTCCTCGGGGTCTTGATTTAAAAGAGCGTTAACAAGGTCGGCGATGAAGTCCTCGCGCTCTATTTTTGGTTTCATCCGCCAGTTTTGCACATCGATCTCGCTTGGAATAAATCCTCTTACTGTCTTCAAATGATCCATGAAGATGTTAACGGCCTCTGAAATATCATAAGTAGGACTTCCCGTGCCGCCGCTTTGCGTATATTTATGAGTTGCTTCTTTCAGGGAAGTGGCAATGCCAATATAATCAACGACCACACCGCCTTCTTTTCCCGGAAACACACGGTTTACACGGGCAATGGCCTGCATCAGGTTATGGCCCTTCATGGGTTTGTCGACGTAAAGATAGGAAAGCGGTTTAGCGTCCATTCCTGTCAGCCACATATCGACGACAATGACAAATTTCAATGGATCTTCCGGATCACGAAGTTTGGCCTTCACTTCTTCCTGCTCTTTTTTCGATTTAATATGCGCATATTTGCTTCCCGGCTGAACTTCGCGCCACTCTTTAGGATCCTTTGATACATCCCCTGTCATGATCACTTCAACAGGAGGGCATTCCGGAATTTTCCTTAGATGATCATACAATTCCACCGCAATGCGCCGGCTCATGCAGACGATCATCGCTTTTTGAAACGGATTGGCGGCTTGGTTAAAATGTGATACGATATCGTTTGCTAAACGACGGAGACGTTTGGGAGTACCGACGACTTTTTCCAGAGCAGCCCATTTTCTTTTATAGTTCTCTGACTCTTCATCGTCTCCTCCAGCCTCTATGATAATTTCCTTGTATTTTTCATCAATATCCCCGGCGGATAAATCAAGCGGAATGAGGCGGCTCTCATAGTAGAT
Organism: Caenibacillus caldisaponilyticus; assembly: GCF_002003465.1. GTDB lineage: Bacteria > Bacillota > Bacilli > Bacillales > Sporolactobacillaceae > Caenibacillus > Caenibacillus caldisaponilyticus. The sequence continues at coordinate 3,873 of NZ_BDDQ01000013.1, forward strand.
TGGCAATGTCGCATTGTCCTCGACCGCCTGAGCCATATCGTAGCGGTGGATAATATGTCCGAAAATTTCTTCCGTATTGTTATCAACAAAATCGACCGGAGTTCCTGTAAATCCAATATAGGAAGCGTTTGGCAAAGCATAACGCAACTGAGCGGCAAATCCGCCCGCAAAACCGGCTTGGGTGCGGTGTGCTTCATCAGCAATCACAATAATGTTTCGTCTTTCCGATAAAACCGGATGCTGAGTTTCTCCTTCTTTTTTACGGAACTTTTCAATGGTGGAGAAAATAATTTGCCCCGCTTCCCCACTCAGTAATGTTCGCAATTGTTCGGTATTTTCCGCGTGATGCACATGGCCGATGTATGATTTTCCTTGCACAAATGTATCATGCAACTGTTCGTCTAAGTCATTACGATCCACTTGAATGACAATAGATGGGTTTTCCATTTCAGGATGGCGAGACAAAATTCCTGCGAAAAATAACATGCTTAGCGATTTGCCCGAACCCGTTGTATGATACATAACCCCGATTTTCCTGTCTCCGTCAGGCCGTGTCGCACGTATCGCTTCATTGACAGCGAAGTTCACGCCGAAAAACTGGTGATATTTCGCGCCAACTTTTGTAATTTTACTACCTTCCTCCAAAAAGACAATGAAATTACGAATATAGTTTAGTAGACGATCTTTCGGGAATAATCCTTCAATCAGTGTGCGCATCGTATTGGCGCGGTTGTTGTCGATATTTCGCCCATCAATCGATTTCCATGAGGCAAAGAAATCGTAATCGGCAAACGGCATCCCATGCTTAGTTTCCACGTTATCGGAAATAACAACAAAAGCGTTGTAGTTAAATAATTGCGAGATATCATACGTATAGTTTTGAATTTGGGTATATGCATCATAAACAGTCGCTTGCTCGTTGTTTGGATTTTTTAACTCAAATACAATTAGCGGTAAACCATTAATATATATAACGATATCTGGTCTACGGGACATGCGCCCTTCGATCGGCAATTGATTAACCACTAAAAAGTCATTGTTCTCCGGATGTTCCCAATCGATCGGGAAGACATGAGGTGTGTACGTTTCATCGTTTACCTCATAAGAAAACTCAAGTCCTTTCGTCAGCATTTGGTGAAAATGCATATTTCGGTTAATCAATTTTACACCATCTGGCGCCGTAAAGACTTGGGCAAGCCTTTTGATTTCTTGTTCCGGTATGGCCGGATAAACCTTCTTTAAGAAGGCTTCCAACCGACCATAAAGAACTACTTCATGAAGACTGTCACGCTCTCCGCGCTGAAACAATTCCTGCGCATGAAGATAGTCATAACCTAACCGCTTTAAACGTTCAATCGTCGTTTCTTCAAATTCCGTTTCACCTAGAGGTCTCGTTGCCATGCTGCTTGCACCTCCAGTCGAATCACTTTGTTTAAAGTACAACCTCCACTTGTTTTTGCGCTTGAGATACATCAATTTCACCAGACAAAAGGCGGGGTAGGAGGTAGTCTCTAATATTTGTTAATTCCTCTATTTCAATTAAATTACTTTCGATTAATTTGAATAGCATCTCACATTTTCGGGTGAACTCTTCTATATTTTTAGGTTTTAAAATTTTTAACTTTTTAAAGTTTGTTTTACTTACTTCTTTAAAAGTACTGCCGTTTGCAATGGACAATATTAAATCAATATTAGTTTTTAACCAAAAATATAATTGGTACATTGTAAATGTTTCATTTGGAATTAAAGTAATAAATCCTTGATTAGTACATGCTTCTTCTTTATTAATAGAAATTTCTCCTATCGTCGCTCGACTTGTCATCATTACGCAATAAGGTGGAAATAGTTTAGCCGAACTTTTTTCAAGACCAAGTTTAGTAATTTTCTTTGACGATTTTGAGATAAATAAAGATTTTTGAGTAGTTAAATCAGTGGGAGAGAACCAATTAATATCTCCATTCTCCCAATATTCCTTTACACTAGTCTTTGGTGTACCTCCTCCTAATACAGATACAGCCTCACCAATTTCAATACACTCCCACCCTTCAGGTATCATCCCTAATTCCGACTCCACAAACTCTCCGTCTTGAAACGGTCCAAAATCAACAAACCAGTGCTTGTAAAGCGTCATGGCCGTTTCTTCGAGGGTTTTGTTCATCTCTACATTGAGTTCAATTTTCTTATCAATACTGCCTAGAATGGATGAAATTCTTTTTTGCGTTTCAAGGTCAGGTATCGAAATTATTTGGTCCTCAAATTGTTGTTTATCTACCCTCTGTCGCCCCGATGTACCTACCATCAACCTTTCAGCATTTTCACGGAATGCCTTGTTAGTCGCAAGATAATACACAAAGTCTGTATCTGTGACACCCTCTTTACCGCGTAGTACGATAAACTCCGTTGAACCAAAACCTTTCCCATTTTTAAGGTTTTTCACCTGTGCAATTTTGCCATTCTCAAGGCAAGGTGTTATTCGCGCGAAAAGTATATCACCATTTTCAAATTTTGCTCCGCCAGACCTAAATTCTCTTTCTTCCTTTGCTTCTACTGGTTTATAAAATGGTTGAATAACATCCATACTTACAAACGGATATCTTTCACCCTTTATAAGTTTTACGGTAGGGTTTACCTCGACTAAGTCCCTTAATTTCCCTTCAATCCATTTTGTCACATCAATTCCTCCAAGTCTTTCCTAATCATCTCTTGAAGGCGGTTCGATTCTTCAAATTGTTCCAAGAGACGCTGTGTCAATTCAGCCATTTTTTCTTCAAACGGTACATCGTCTTCATCAGGTACTTCCGTCCCAACATAAATCCCCGGTGTTAATTTATAGTCATTGGCTCGTACTTCATCAATTGTTGCAACTTTACAGATTCCAACAACATCTTCGTATCCTTCTGCCCCTTCGTATTTGTAGGCACGATAAACGGCTGCGATTTTATCAATTTCCTCTTTAGACAGCGCTTTTTGCTTGCGGCTGACGAGCCTTCCCATTTTACGGGCATCGATAAACAAAATTTCATTTTTTCGCGCCCGATAGCCTTTTTTGCCATCACGGTTTTTGCTTAAAAAGAATAAGCAGCATGGAATGCCTGTTGTAAAAAACAGTTTCTCAGGTAATTGAACAATGCAGTCAATATATCCTTCATCCACTAATTTTTGACGAACCGCTTTCTCCTCTTTCACATTCGTCGTCATCGCTCCGTTTGCCATGACAAATCCTGCGGTGCCTGCATCGTTTAAATGGTATAGAAAGTGCTGCATCCACATATAGTTCGCATTGCTGTTTGTGACCGGCCCGATTAAGCGCGGGTCATTTTTCGATAAACGGTCTGCTCCCCAGTCTTTTTGGTTAAACGGCGGATTGGCAATCACGTAGTCGGCCTTCAAGTCTGGGAACTGATCATTTAACAGCGAATCACCCAAGCGAATTTCCGCGTTGATGCCATGCAATAAGACGTTCATTTTTCCAAGGCGCACGGTCGTTACCACATTTTCTTGCCCGTAAAACGAAAGCGCGTGTTTGTTTGGCGTATATTCTTCACTTTGGATAAACATCCCACCGCTGCCACACGCCGGATCAAACACGATCCCGCTTTTCGGCTCCAGCATGGCCACAAGCAGTTTTACAATGCTCGATGGCGTAAAGAATTCTCCGCCCCTGTTGCCTTCGGAAGCGGCAAAAGAACTGATGAAATACTCATAGGTACGGCCCAATATATCCACACTGTCATCCGTATTGGCGCTAAATACATCTCGGGAAAAGATTTCAATTAAACCTGCCACGTTTTCAGGCGGCAAGTTCGAACCTTGATAAATACGCGGCAAAATGCCCTCAAGTTCCGGGTTCTCCTCTTCAAGGCGCTTCATCGCATTATCGAGAATCTCTTTGATATTCGGCTGCTTGGCGTTTTTCATAATATAGGACCAACTGGCTTCTTCTGGCACGACAAAGACGTTTTCCGCCTTATATTGATCCGGATCGGTGATGATGACTTGCCGCATATCATCGTCTTCCGTATACCAATCGCTGCTTGGATCTTTCACGATTTGCTCTAATTCTTTTCGGCGCTTTTCGTACTTGTTAGAAAGGTAACGCAAAAAGATTAACGGAAGAACATAATGTTTATAATCAGCGGGAGCCACACTCCCGCGCATTTTATTGGCCGCCTCAAACAAATCCTTCTGAAAATCGATGTCTGCTTTTACAGTCATACTTTTTCCTCCTGCTACTTTTTCATGCTAGGTTTGTTGAAAAATAGTATGGACTTTGGGCTCTAAAGTATTCCAACTCTAATTATATAGTGTTTCAATACGCCTTAGAAACTCACATTATAACAACTCTTACCAGTATACATTCTAATTTAACGCAAATATATGGTTAGCAAATCCGCTATCTAATTCCAATATAGGGAGGTCTTTGTCCAGATTAAGGTTTCATCAACAATGGACTTCTTACAGTCTTGAAACAGAAAACAAATTCCATCCTTGCCGCTGAAAAAAATCTATTGGCTGGAAATAGTTTACATTCGAAACAAGGGTACTCGGCTTTAGCCAAATCCCTTGTTTGCCATGCTGACACCAAACGAACACTCTCCATGAAATCGTTTTTTGAATACCATAGATCCTAAACTAATCCCTCATCTACTACGTTCACCCAAAGTCCTCATCTTCTTAAACCATTTCTTAATTCAAGAAGAAGTTACTTTTTCAACGCTCATTCCCCCCGATTTGTCATTGGTCGGATATAATCCCCGACGCCAAATTTTTGATAAGCATCAAAGTATTTTTTCTTTCTCTCTTCATAAGCTTTGCGAATTAATTCATCTGCTTCTTCCAATTGTCTAATCATATCCTGTTGCTGCTCAATAGGAAGCAAAGGTAACTCAATGGAACGAATATCATTTGGAGTTAAAACTGTTGCAATGGATCCGCTTTGATGAGCTTCAAAATAGTATTGTCCAATCGGACTTTCTAAGAAACGTTTGACATAGGCTGGATCAACTTCTTCCTTCGAATGGAGGCGAATGATAATAAACATATTCGAAACTAAAATCGTACCGTCGTATTCCGGAACAATGGCAATCTTCTGTTGGGTACCCCTGCTTGAGACTAAAATGTCCCCCGGCTGTGCGGCAACGCGCTGTACATCTCTTGTTTGAATCATGAATTGATCAATGGTTTCAAATCGTATTTCTCCGTTTTCGATATCCCGTATTTGAATAACCGGGAATAACTCCCCGTCTGCACTTTCGACTTGTCTACGGGTTGGAAGATTCACACCGCGGATGACCTCCGCAATGTCCCCGATCTGCACAAGGTTTTCCGCTTCAACTTCGTATTTCTTCCTATTAAAAACAATCTTGCCGAATTCTGTTTCCAGTTCCACATGAATTAAGTAGAGAGATGGGTTTAAGTCCCAATTGTTTTCGGCAATTTCATCTATAGTAACAATCCGTGAGTATTTTTCTTCATTTTCATATACCTCGAGCGTTTCAATGATTTTCTGGACATGTTTTGCGGTCAAGTAGTTTTGTGTTCTCGTTCGCTCATAACCCCCTTCGGCATTAATGAATTGCACTTTGCCTTTTTTGTGGCTTGGTTTATGTTTATTCAATAAAAGAAGCGCCACCTGAATACCTGTTCCGCTAAATAAATTGCTTGGAAGGGACACAATGCTTTCGATGACATCGTCTTTTAATAAGATGGAGCGGATTTTTCTTTCTGCCGCACCTCTGACCAGTGTTCCAAAGGGAACGATTAATGCCGCTTTTCCTTCCCGATTTAAAGAAGCCAATGCATGTAATATAAAGGAATAATCTCCTTGCGATTTTGATGGAAGATCATATAGTTCAAATCGATGATAAGGGTCATTGACGGCAAACTCATATCCCCAATCTCTTAAACCGAATGGGAAATTCATCATAATAAAGTCAAATTGCATCAAACGACCATTTTCAAGCCATTTCGGGTCACGTATGGTATCCCCTAATTTTATATCTCCCCGTTCGGGCAAGATGTGATTGACAAACAAATTCAGCTTGCCAATAACAAATAACTCTTCGTTAATCTCTTGACCATAAACAGTAATATCTTTTCCTTTGCTTTTGGCGTATCGGTAAGCATCAACCAGTAAATTTGCAATTCCAGCGGATCCGTCATATACGGATCCCGTGGTTGGCTTTAATGCTTGAATCATAAGCTGTGAAAGGCCATCCGGTGTGAAGTCATAACCCTTTGAAGGTGCAAGCAGCTCTTTTATTAATGCTTCAAAAAAAACTGCCGCAGCCTCGTTATTTTGATATTCCGTTTTCGTTAATCCATAGCGTTCAAGCAGGACCACTAATTTATAAAGAGTGGTTTCCTCAATTTTCTTAAATGTATCGTTAAGAAACACGCCAGAGAGTGAAGGCTCTATACTTTCAAGCATACGATATAAAGATTGGAGGGTTTCTTTTACATTTCCACGTCGATTTTTAAGTTCTTCCCTTGTTATGATGTTTGTGAGATTCTCACCATATTTTTCATTCTCCATGGCAAAAAACAGAGTATGCAGCTTTAATAACTCTACTGTTAATCCTTTTTCCGCTTCAATTTCTTTTTTACCAAATTGATTTTCTAACTCTTGAATAAATAACAACGCTTTGTCACGACTCATCGATTTACCTCCCAATTTTTAAATAAAGTATTTTTAATACCTTTTGGTTTTAAAGCCAAAAAGAACCATTCTTAAGCAATAATCCCATTGTCACAAGGATTATCCTTATAGACATAACTTCTTACTAAAGTAACTTATGGGTGATCATTTCTGTGTTTTTAATATATCATATAACGAAATTTTTGTAAAGGGTATTTTGGATTCTTTTTATGATAAATCCTAATCCCTTTACATCATTAATTATGCTGCGATAAACTTAGTAGGATTTTATTCCCCCTGATATATTGTTTTGCACCGTCTCAGCTATTTGGAGCGTATGTCGTCAAATCCAACGTCTAATATTTTAATCCCCTTTTGGGCTTTGTCACCGTCCCCCTCAACAACTTTCTCCATCAGAAACTTTACCGTCTCCATATCGGAGCCATCTGATTCTTGATATCCAAACCATATCAAAAGTTCCTTCACGGATGTCATTGGTCAAAATCCGACCATGGGAGAGCTGATTTTATTTCTTGCCACATTTTTCAACCAGCGCGTCATCAGGTTTTTGCATGAACGGAAGCGTATGGCACCGATGAATGGAATGCTGTTTGTACAGCGCCGACAAGGGTGAATAGACCATTTTAGTGCGCTTTGCTTCGCTATTTTATTGACTATTGGTAAAATTGTTTTAAAAAGACGAAAAAGGGGGGCGTGGTATGGATCAAAGCCGGGAAAGAATGAGAGAAGCGTTGGAGGAATCCGAAGAATGGCCGGAGCCGATGGAAGAACTCATCAAAAAGAAAAACCGATTTCTCGTCCGAATCACGCTTGGTTTTCTTGGTGTTTATTTCGCCTTACCTCTTGGCATCCTCTTTTTTCCGAACGGGATGGCCTTAGAAGTCTTTCATCATTCTACGGTCGCTTGGGCCATGGCCTTTTTTCAATTCGTCGTGATTTGGGGATTGGGGAGTCTCTATTATTTTAAGGCCAAACGCTTCGATCAACGGATGGAAAAAGCCGCGCCTTGGAGGCGGAAAACGTGAACCTGACCTACTTTTTGTTCTTTTTAGCTATTTTGTTCGGCACTTTAATCATTACCTATTGGGCTTCGCAACGGGAAAAAACCACCCGGCAATTTTACGTGATGTCGAGCGGCCTGACGGGAATGCAAAACGGGTTGGCGATCGCCGGCGACTTCATCAGCGCGGCGTCCTTTTTGGGCGTCACCGGTTCCATCGCTTTAAACGGGTTCGACGGATTCATCTACGCCCTCGGCTTCCTCGGTTCCTTTTTGCCGCTGTTCTTTCTGATCGCGGAACCGGTTCGGAATCTCGGCCAGTACACCATCGGCGACGTGATCTACTTCCGATTTCCGGAGGCCCGCATCCGCCTGTTGACATCGATGAGCACCATGCTTGTTTCGATGTTATACATGATTCCGCAACTCGTCGCGGCCGGCCTCGTCATCCGGTTCTTGCTCCACGTGCCATACCATTTGAGCGTCCTCATCATCGGGACGCTGATGGTGATTTATGTCGTCTTCGGCGGCATGATGGCGACGTCTTGGATTCAAATCGTCAAAACCATCCTGCTCTTATCCGGTGCCTTTCTCATGGTGCTGATCCTCCTTTCCCGCTTTCATTGGAACGTCTTGGCCATTGTTGAGCAAATTCCCGAAAAAAGCCCTTTGTCCGACCGCTTCTTTCGGCCCGGACAATTATTCGCTCACCCGGTCGACGCCCTATCGCTTCATTTGAGTTTGATCGCGGGCACCGCCGCTTTGCCGCATATCCTCGTCCGGTTTTACACCGTCAAGGATCGGCTGGCCGTGCGGCAATCCGTCCTCGCTTCGATCTGGCTGATCGGGCTTTTTTATCTCATGACGCTCATTTTGGGCTTCGGCGTCGTCTTGCTCGTCGGTACCAGCCCGCTCGTCGCCATGGATCCGAGCGGAAATCTCGCCGCGCCGCTGTTGGCCGATGCGCTCGGCGGAGACTTCTTCGCGGCCTTCATATCCGCCGTCGCCTTCGCCACCGTCTTGGCCGTTGTCACCGGACTGGTCGTGACCGCGACCACTTCGTTTGCCCACGACATTTACAATCACTTTCTGAAAAAGGGAAAAGCGACGGAACCGCAGCAATTGAAGGCGGCGAAAATGGCCGCGCTCATCATCGGCACTTTCGCGATCGGATTGTCTTTATGCATGCAAAATATGAACGCCACGTTCTTGGTGTCTTTAACGTTTTCCGTCGCTGCCGCCATGCACTTGCCGCTTCTCATCTTGACCCTTTATTGGAAACGCTTTAATAGCACTGGGGCGGTCTCGGGGATGATCGCCGGTTTCGCCGCGTCCTTCATTTGCGTTCTGTTGGGGCCCGCGGTGATGGATCCCGATCACGGCCTCATCCCCCACCCAGCGATCGTGCCTTTGGAATATCCCGGCATCCTTTCGATACCGGCGGCTTTTCTCGCCGCCGCAGCGGGCGCGTGGCTTTCCAAGCCCCATTCGGATGACGCTCGCTTTCGCTTGCTCCGATTCCAAAGCCATACCGGAATCCGCTTGGAACCAAAAGATTTTTAAGATCGGTAGGACGTGAGGCGAGGCATGGAAAAACTGACCCTCATCTTGTTCGAAAGAATCGGTTTGCTTCTGTTGTTGGCGCTGGCCATTACAAGAATTCCGGCCTTTAAAAATGTCGTCGAGCGAGACATCAAAGGAAAAAAGTTTTTTTATCATTCCGCTTTTTTCGGGGGATTCGGGATCGCGGCGACGCAGGCGGGCGTGATTTTATCAAACGGAGAAATCCAGACGCATTTATGGACGTCTTCCGTGCCGGATGGGGCGATGCTTGTCAGTGCAAACCTCGTCGCCACGGCCATCGCGGGACTGTTCGGCGGCCCGAAGGTTGGCGTCGGCTCCGGACTGATCGTGATGGTTTATACCTTTTCCCTAGGCGGGGATGGCGCCTTGGCCAACGCCGTCGTCCACCCCATCGCCGGGTTGATCGTCGGTTCCACCGCCCGCTTTTTTTCAAAGGAACGGGTGATTGCGCCGGAAAAAGCGTTATTCATCGGCATGTTTACCCCGATTTTGAACATGTGCCTTTTATTGATGTTCACCCGTCGGCCGGAACATACCATTCAACTGGTGAACACGATCGGGATTCCGTCGGTGATTGTGGACAGCATCGCCATCGCCGTGTTTACCGCGGTGATCCATTTGGTTTTAAGGGAAAAAGAACAAGAAGCCGCATGGGCGACGGCGCGGGCACTAAAGATCGTGGATGCGGCGCTGCCGTTTCTCAAGCAGGCCTTCCACCCGAAGTCGGCCGCAAGCCTTGCCGAACTTTTGTTGAAGGAATTGGATGTCGCCGCCGTCGCGCTGACAGATCGCCATGAAGTGCTCGCCCATGTGGGGGACGGTTCCGATCACCACATGCCGGGGCAACCGATCCAGGCCGTCCTTTCAAAGAAAGCCATTGAATCGGGCGAGATGCAGGTGGCGTATCAACGCGAAGACATCCGTTGCCGGGATGCGCGCTGCCCGCTGCAAGCGGCCATCATTGTCCCGCTCCTCCAATCCGCTGAAGTTCGCGGACTTATAAAAATATATTTTAAACGGGCCCAACACATCCGAAAGGTGGAACTGGCTTTGGCTAAAGGGCTCGGCCGGCTGCTTTCCAACCAATTAGACGTGTTGGCTGTCGAAAAAATGAAACACCTGATTCATGAGGCGGAGCTTCGAAATTTGCAGGCGCAAATCAACCCGCATTTTCTGTTTAACACTTTGCATTCCATCGATACGCTCGTAAGGATCGATCCGGACAAAGCGAGACACTTGATCGTTCAACTCAGCACCTTTATGCGCTTTAATTTGAAACTGACGGCCTTGCCGCTCATTCCTTTAAAAAAGGAGATCGAACACGTCAAAGCTTACGCGGAAATCGTTCAAGCGCGTTTTCCCGATCGGCTGGACATTCAGATTCGCGTTCCGGAAAAAGTGGATGAAGCCGTGATCCCGCCTTTTACGATTCAACCGCTTGTCGAAAACAGCCTCGTCCACGGCTTGAAAAACGTGGAAAACGGCGGCAGGATTGATGTCGATATTGCGGAACAAGCGAACGGCTTTCTCGTCAATGTAACGGATAACGGCCAGGGGCTTCCCCGGGAGCATTTGGACCGGCTCGGCAAGGAACCGCTGGCCGGCGAAAACGGGAACGGGACCGGGCTTTATAATGTCAACCAAAGATTGATCACGGTGTTGGGCGAAGGCGCACGGCTTTCCTTCACCAATCTCGAAGCAGGCGGATGCCGCGTTTCTTTCCGATTGCCAAAGGCGGTGAAAAAGGGGGAAGAGGAAAATGAAATTCAAGGCGTTAATCGCGGAAGACGAACGGCTCGCCCGTGAAGAATTGGCCTATCAGCTTCAGCGGGAAAAAGATATCATCCTGTGTCCTTCCGCGGAAAATGGTAGACAGCTTTTGGAATGGAACGAAAAATATGAACCGGACGTCATTTTTCTGGACGTCGAAATGCCCGTCCTGTCCGGCATCGAAGCGGCCAGAAAAATCGTCGAGCAACGTCGGAAAACAAACAAGCCCAAGCCGCTCTTTGTCTTTATTACCGCCTACGAGGAATATGCGGTGGAAGCCTTCGGGATCGAAGCCGTCGATTATTTACTGAAACCTTACGGCGTCGAGCGATTGCGGGAGACGTTGGGCCGGATTCGGAGCCGGCTCAATGAACCACCGCAACCTATGCACGGCGCGAAACTATTGATCGAAGACGGGGAAAAAATGGTCGTTTTGCACCCCGGAGAGATTTACTATGCCGCAAAGATCGACCGCTGGATTGAAATTTATACAAAAAATGAACGCATCCAAACGAAAATGACGTTGCAGAAATTGGAAAAAAAACTGTCCGGCTACCCCTTTTTGCGCACGCATCGCAGCTATTTGGTCAACCTCGATTATATTCAGGAAATCGTGCCGTGGTTTAATGGGGCTTACAATTTGATACTCAAAGGAAAAAAGGAAGTGAAAATTCCGGTGAGCCGGGCGGCCGCCAAGAAATTGTTTGAGCGCCTGCAAAACGTCTGACATTCCGCCCTTCTTCCTCGCGTTTGCGCGGAGGATATTTTTGTTTTTTGCAAGTTTTCACGCCGTTCGCGATGATTTTTCTGCATTTTAGGCACGATTCTGAACAATTGAAGCCCGGGTTATTCACATGAGGTTAATCCTTTATATATTTATATTTAGGAAGCGCTTTCATCATCCGTTTTTATCTCTCGGAAAGGGGTGGGAAAATGACTGTTGATGACCAACACCTTGACACGTTATTGAAGGAAAATCGCCGGTTCAGTCCCCCTGAAGCCTTTAAGGCGCAAGCCAATTTCAACGATCCGGCGATCTATGAAGAAGCGGCCAAAGATCCGGTCGCTTTTTGGGCGAAGCAAGCGGAGCATATTTCATGGTTCGAGCCGTATCAGGAGGTGCTCCAATGGGAGCCGCCCCATGCGAAGTGGTTTATCGGCGGAAAATTGAACGCGGCTTATAACTGTGTCGATCGCCATCGCGAAGGGGCGCGGAAAAACAAAGCGGCGATCATTTGGGAAGGCGAAAACGGCGGCAGCAAGGTTTACACCTATGACATGTTGGGCCGGGAAGTCGACAAAGCGGCCCATATGTTGAAAAGGCTCGGGGTCAAAAAAGGCGACCGGGTGGCCATTTATTTGCCGATGGTGCCGGAACTCCCGATCACCATGCTCGCCTGCGCCAAAATCGGCGCCATTCATACGGTTGTCTTCGCCGGCTTCTCGGCCAAATCCTTACGCGACCGGATTGAAGATGCCCAAGCCAAGCTGCTCGTCACCGCCGATGCCAGCTGGAGGCGGGGCAGCCAAGTTCCGTTGAAGGCCTATGCCGATGAAGCGGTGGACGGCACCACCGTCGAACAAGTCCTCGTCGTAAGAGTCGTCGGCGATTCGGCGGATTATTCCATGACCGCCGGCCGGGATTTGTATTGGGAAGATGAAATGGGGAAATCCCCCACCACGCCTTTTGCGCCTGAGAAAATGGATGCCGAAGACATTCTCTATGTGTTATATACGTCCGGCACGACCGGCAAACCCAAAGGGATCGTGCACACGACCGGCGGCTATATGGTCGGCGTGAACACGTCGTTGCGCAGCGTTTTTGACATAAAGGACAGCGATGTGTTCTGGTGCACCGCCGATATCGGATGGGTGACCGGCCATACGTACGTCGTTTACGGGCCGCTTTCGACCGGCGCCACGGTCGTCATGTATGAAGGTGCACCGGATTATCCGGACCGCGACCGCTTTTGGGAAATCATCGAAAAATACGGCGTTACCATCTTTTATACGGCGCCCACCTCCATTCGCACCTTCATGAAATGGGGGCCGGAACACGTTCAAAAGCACGATTTGAGTTCCCTACGCTTGCTCGGGTCAGTCGGCGAACCGATCAACCCGGAGGCTTGGATGTGGTACCACAAATATATCGGCGGCGAAAAGGCGCCGATCGTCGACACGTGGTGGCAAACCGAAACGGGTTGCATTTTGATTTCACCGCTTCCGGGCATTACGACGACCAAACCGGGTTCCGTGACGAAACCCCTCCCCGGCATCATCGCCGACGTCGTCGATGAAAATGGCCAATCGGTCCCACCGGGGGGCGGCGGTATCCTCGTCATCAAACACCCCTGGCCGTCCATGTTAAGGACAATATGGGGCGACGACGAGCGCTTCCGCAAAACTTACTTCGGCCAATTCCCCAATTGGTATGTGCCGGGTGACGGAGCACACAAAGACGAAGACGGTTATATGTGGATCCTCGGCCGCCTCGACGACGTCATCAATGTCTCCGGACACCGAATCGGTACATCGGAAGTGGAAAGCGCCTTGGTCAGCCATCCGGCCGTCGCGGAAGCCGCCGTCATCGGCCGGTCGGATGAGATCAAAGGGCAAGCGATTACCGCCTTTGTCACATTGAAAGAAGGATACGAAGGCTCCGATGAACTCGTTGCGGAACTAAAGCAAACCGTGGTGGAAGAAATCGGCAAAATCGCCCGCCCGGAAGAAATCATTTTCACGGCTGAACTTCCGAAAACGCGCAGCGGCAAAATCATGCGCCGTTTGCTTCGCGATATCGCCGAAGGCCGGGTGTTGGGCGACACGACGACCCTTGCCGATCCGAGCGTCATCGAGGAATTGAAGAAACTCAGCCATTATGCCTCATGATCGATCCTTGTCGATCGAAAGACAGATCAACGCGTGATGAAATGGAACGGTTCTCAATTTCATTAAAGGGGTGTTTTGAATGGCTCAAGAAATCAAGATTGCCGATCCGGGCCCGCTCGGCCTCGCCGGATTCGGCATTACCACTTGCATCTTAAGCTTGATCAACGCCGGAGTTTTGGAAGCCGGCGCCATGGGCGTCGTTTTGGGTTTGGCCTTGGCCTATGGCGGAGGCGCCCAGCTCTTGGCCGGCATGTGGGAATTCCGGAAAGGCAATACCTTCGGCGCGACGGCCTTTTCGTCCTACGGCGCTTTCTGGATTTCGTTCTATTTTATCATTAAAGCGGAACCGACGGCCGGCGTCGCCTGGTATCTCTTATTCTTCGGCATTCTCACTTTCTATCTGTGGATCGGCAGTTTCTATTTGAATAAAGCGTTGTTCTTTGTTTTTCTCACCTTGTGGATTACGTTCCTTTTGCTCGCCATCGGAGACTTCGGCGCCTCCGGCTTCACCAAAATCGGCGGTTGGGTCGGCGAACTTTGCGGTCTCCTCGCCCTTTATACTTCCGCCGCCGTTGTCATCAACGCGACGGCCGGAAAAACCGTCCTTCCCGTCGGCAATCCCATCAAGGAAACCCAAGTTTCGAAAGCCGCTTAATGCCAACGGTTTAAGGCCTTTAAGCCAATCCATCATCCGGACCCTTCATGGATAGAGGTCCGGATTTTTTCGTTTTATCGCCCACGACATCCGATGCCCGCACAAAGAAAAGAGCGATGGCCTGCTCTCCATCGCTCTTCTCTTTGAGGCGTCGACGATGAAACCTTCGCGGATCAATTGCCGGCACGATTGGAGCCGTCATTGCCGGGATGATAGCCATGGCCCGGATAGTAACCGCCGTGGCCATGATGATAGCCATGGCCCGGATAATAGCCCGCCATGGCCGGGATGGTAACCATGGCCCGGATAGTAACCGCCGTGACCAGGATGATAGCCATGGCCCGGATGATACCCCCCATGGCCGGGATGGTAACCATGGCCCGGATGATAACCGTCGTGGCCAGGATGAGTCCCATGACCCGGATGATAGCCCCCGTGGTCGTGATGTGCCCCATGTTCCGGCTGACCATGATATTGCCGATCCGTATCTTTATCCATTCCCATACCCCTCCCTTTTTTAATACAACATAGTATATGTGTCCAATTTTTAAAGGGGTATGGTTGATGGCCTATTTGCGAGCGGGGTAAATGGGGCTCGGCACATGAGAATGTCACGGGGTTTTATAGGTTAATTGAATAATTCTGCAAATATTTTCCACAGCTTCCGCCAAATTCTGTTTTCCATCTTTTAGCGCTTGATCCAATGGGGAGGCTTCTTTCAGGATGCCGATCATCGCGGTAAAACCGTGTTCATATAATTTCCACGCATCCTTGCCGATTCGGCCGGCAAAAGCAATAACCGGAATATTTAATGCTTTGGCGCGCACGGCAATGCCGTACGGCGTTTTTCCGTATAGCGTTTGCCCGTCGATGCTGCCTTCCCCGGTAAAAATGAAATCCGCGCCTTTCATCTTTTCCGTCAAATGCGTGTATTCAATGACGGTATCCACGCCTTGTTTGAACTCGGCGTTCAAAAAAGCGATCAAAGCGGCACCGATCCCGCCGGCCGCCCCGGCGCCGGGCGCATGAGCGACATCCTTCCCCGTCGTCTCATAAACGATTTTGGCGTAGTGCGTCAAATTCTCATCCAAAAGTTTAACCTGCTCTTCCGTTGCGCCTTTTTGCGGCCCAAAAACATAGGAAGCCCCATTTTTTCCAATGAGCGGATTGGTGACATCGCAAATTGCTTCGATGTGAACCGATCGGATGCGCGGATCGAGCCCATCGGCATCAATGGTTGCGAGCCGGTCGAGCGCTCCGCCGCCGAAAGGCAGTTCCTTGCCCTGCACATCTTTAAAAGAGACGCCAAGCGCTTGCAAGAGTCCGACACCGCCGTCGTTCGTGACGCTGCCCCCGAGGCCGATTAAAATTCTTTTCACGTTCAAACCGAGCGCCTCTTTGATTAACTCACCGGTGCCATAAGAGGTCGTATGAAGGGGATCCCGCTCCTCTTTGCGCAGAAGATGAATGCCGCTTGCGCTCGCGACCTCTAGGACAGCGGTTTCGCCGTCACCAAGGAGTCCGTACTCCGTCGTCACCTTTTTGCCCAACGGACCGGTCACTTCCGTTCGGATGATCCGCCCGTTGGTGGCTTCGACCAACGATGCCACGGTTCCTTCTCCGCCGTCGGCCATCGGAACGAGGACGCATTCCGCCTCCGGGAATACTTTTCTGATCCCCGCTTCCATCGCTGCGGCGGCTTCTTTTGCCGTCATGCTTTCTTTAAAAGAATCGGGTGCCAAAACAAATTTCATAAGATCTGTCCTTCTGAATGAGATTCGATCTTTTTCTTTAAAAGAGGGGAACCGCAAACCGCCTTCCCCTCTTATATTTCACCATATGCTCCAGCTGTTTGTTAAACAATGCGCAAATTAACGTCTGACTTCCGTATCGGCCAGTTTTTCATAAAATTTTACCAAACTGCTATGATCTTCGCCTTCAAGTCCATGGGCTTTCAAAAATTCCATCATTTCCCGTACGCGCCGTTTGGACTTTGCCTTCTTTAAGGTCGTCTTGACACGCGCGCGTGGCCACTTCTGATGACGAATTGAGAACGGCGCCGGCTTCTTTTTGGCATTGTGCAATCGATACGGATGAGTCTGAAGCGTTCAACTACTCGATCGTCCGACCATCCCTGAGATAAGAATACATAACGCATCAGTAGATTTTCCCCTACTTTTCTGATAGATATATCCACGGAGCAATCCTTCTCTTTGAAAACCCAACTTTTCCAATAACTGATTAGAAGCCTTGTTTTCCGGAAAAGTCACCGCCCCAATACGATATAAGTCCAGTTTTTAAAAACTATCATTTTAAAACTTCCTTTATGGCTCCTGACCTATATCCCATTCTCCAATAATCGGATGGGTTTCAAATCCAATTTCCGCCCTTTTGTTTCAAAGCTGAATATTGTTTAATCCGACTGTACCGATTAAAATCCCGTTCGTTTTGAGCACCATTCCCCAGCGAATCGCTTTGCCGTCTGCAAAATTTCTCCCGAATGATTCGATCATTTTAACAGCCGATTCAAAGGATTGGAAGGAATCCATACCATAATAGCGGGTCACCTCATCCAAAGAAAATATTTCATAAATTCTCCGGCTGTATTCCATGCCGATTTGAACAAGATTTAAACGCTCGGTTTCAAGAACGGGAAATTCTATTTTGTGGCCTCCATTTAACGAATAGATTGACAAAAAGGGCAGCAAAAAACATCTATTGTTTGCTTTTAAACAAGAACGCTCACTTTATTTTTCATCAAAATATTTTTCATATCTTTTTAATAATAATATATATTTCTAACCAACAATTCCATTGGACAACGTTTTTTATAAGATTCAGCCGGCCTTCCCGGAGCCCGTCATAAAAGGAATACCGTTTATTACAATCCTCTCCGTATGGAAGGAACTTGTCTGTCACGCGGTAAGGGGAAGCGCTAAAAAAAAGAGAACCTCACTCTGAAAAAATGAGGTTCTCATGTGACCATGCTCCATGTTTTCTCCTTTTTAGGGGATCAAAAAAGAGAAAAAGGGAGGCCTTTTTATATTTTTATGAAGGCAACGAATCAGCTGCCCAATGAGAAGCGCGTATTTCGTATAAACAGACAAACAAAAACGCGGTTCCTCATTTAAAACGAGAAACCGCATTGGTCAAACAGTATGTATGGTGACTCGTACTGGGCTCGAACCAGTGACCTCTACCCTGTCAAGGTAGCGCTCTCCCAACTGAGCTAACGAGTCGTGATTAAGTTCATTTTCCGAAAGACATTTACTAATATACACGCTCCCTGTGTGGACGTCAAGGGGTTCTATGAATAATTTATTGTTCTGACCTGTCAAAAAAACGAGACGAAGAGCGGACGGCAAGGACGGCTGTGAAACCAGACATGCGATTTCGGCCCGCTTCCCCCTGCGTAATATATTTTCGTTGGTTGGCGATTAAAGCAGACTGCGGTTCTTTTCGGCTGATAAAAACGGCCGGCCCGAGGCCGACCGAAATCATCGTTTTCCCCGCCTTAACCCGCGTCTTGTTCCTCTTGATGCCGGCCGTTATCCAATCGGCCCTCTTCCTCATCACGGAGGTGATGCGCCAGGCGGCTCGACGCGTTGGCGGCGATGGCCGCAACCAAATCGTCGAGAAAGGTGTGGACGCCCTTACCGGTTTTCGTATCCAATTTTTTAATGATACCGGTTTTGGCTTTATCGAGATGACCGTACGTCGTGACGGCAATGCTTCCATAAGTGAACACCGCGCCGATCGCGATCGTTTCATCGATGCCGAACAGTCCTTCATCCTGTTCGATGATGGACTGCAACGGTTCCGACAAACGGCCGGCTTCGGCCAATTTATCCAATTCAACGCCGACGAGAATGGCGTGCTGCATTTCCCGTTTCTCCAACACCGCGAGAACGCTCTCGATGCACGCATCGAGCTTCAAATCGGGTGCATAAGGCGACTGCATTTCATACACGATTTCCGCGATATCCTTTATGTCGACGCCCCGCTCTTTCAACAAGCGGAGTGCGGCATTTCTGACTTCTTGACTGTGCACGCGTTTTCCCATGGTTTTCGACCCCCTTTAAAAAAGTCGTGTCGGCCGGGTGTTCCCCCGCAACCGCCGCGCAAACGACACACGTTCATTATATCACTTGGGGTTGTGCGGATCATCATAAACGGTGTCCGATAGCTTTTGTGATAAAATCAGGGGGAACGAAAAGAACGGGGAGATCATCATGAAGAGGACGATTGAAGAATGGCGCCTGACGAGCCGCCACCTGAACGACGACGTGAACGTCATCGTCTATCTGCCGGCCAATTACTCGCCGCTTTACACTTATCCTCTCGCGATTGTCCAGGACGGCCTGGATTACCTCCGGCTCGGGCGACTCATCAGCTTGGCGGACCGGCTGATCGCTGAAAAAAGCATGCGGCGAACGATTTTCGCGCTCGTGCCTTATCCCAGCGTCAAGGAGCGCTGGCACCGGTACCATCCTGCAGGCGATCGCCATGACGCTTACATCCGCTTTATCGCGCACGAACTTTTACCGGAACTTTCAAGGCGTTATGCCATCGAAGCCTGCGCCTCCGACCGGACGCTCATCGGCGATTCGCTCGCCGGGACGGTTTCGCTCGCCGCCGCCTGCCGTTATCCGCACACCTTCGGCAAGGTCATCATGCAATCGCCGTTCGTGTCGGAAGCGATCATTGACACCATCAGCCGCTTCCCGCATGCCGCACAGCTGTCCATCTACCATTCCATAGGGATTCATGAAACGGCCGTCCCGACGACGTTCGGCGGCAAAGCCGACTTCCTCTCGCTTAACCGCCGGCTGAAGGATGTTATGTCGGCAAAAGGATTAGCCGATTACTATTATGAAGAAAACGGCGGCCAGCACACGTGGGGCCATTGGCAAACCGATTTGGAAAAGGCGCTGTCGCTGATGTTGAAATAACGAGGGAAGAGACGGGTCCGGGCATAGGGCAATAGGAGGCAAGCGATTCGGTATGGCGGATGAGAAAAAGGCAGGCTCAGGCTGGAAAGCGGGCGCTGCGGCCGTTTCCTTTTTTGCGCGGGACCATCGGGCCGCATGCCATGCCAAACCCGCTGCAAAACCTCCGGGTTCGTGTCAACGCGCGTCACTCAGCACCTTACGCATTTCGACATGCGGAATCCCCGCTTCCTCGAACTCCTCCGACGTAATTTGATACCCCAATTTTTCGTAAAAAGGAATCGCGTGGGTCTGGGCGTTTAAAAGAAGCGTTTGATAACCGAGCGCTTTCGCCTTGCGTTCGATCGCTTCCATGATGAGGCTGCCGATTTTTTTATGGCGATGGGATGGTAAGACGCAAATCCTTTCCACCTTGCCGAATCCATTTTTATTGCGGAGGCGGCCGGCGCCGACGGGCGTTCCGTCATCGTAAACGACAAAATGAACCGCCTCCTTTTCATATTCATCGATTTCGAGCTCGGGCGGCACCTTTTGTTCATGGATAAAAACCGTCTCCCGTACCTTCAAGGCATCGCGGTATTGTGCGTCGTTTTCTGCGACGATGACTTCCATGTCCGATTACTCTCCTCCCAGGTAAAAGGTTTCACGGATTTTCCATGTCCGATTTTTCGTTTGATAAAGCAAATGGAAGCGGTCCACGATTTCCTCGTGGCGGAACTCCAGCATTTTCAGGCGATCCAAAACGTCGGCATGTTCAATGTCGGAAAGATCTTGGGCGATCGTAATGTGCGGCACAAAGCGGTACTTCGATTTGGCTTGAATGAAACGGGCGCTGTTCAAGCGTTCATGGAGTTCCAGCAGCGTCGGATCGTCTTCGACGCGAAGATAAATAACATTGTTCACTGGATAGAACGACCCGACTTTCGTGACGACGAGGCGGATGGGGCGAAGATCGGAAGACAGCTCGCGGATGTTCCGGACAGCCGCTTCCACTTCATCGTCTTTCAGCTCAAACGCCTCCTTGAGCGTCACATGCGGCGGAATCCAAGCGTAATGCGTATCATAGCGCTTTCGGTAAGAATTGATTTTCTCTTGAAAAGACTTGGAAGGAAACAATGCGACGCCATACCTCATCCCCTGTCCTCCTTTTCTAAATATATAAAATGATTATATCATTTTTTGTCCGAAACCTCCATCCGCCCATCGCCCCCCATAAACGGACACGGCTTGTCCATTCCGCAACGATTTGTAAATCGCCGATCGCTTCTGCCCATGGTCAGCGGAGACCATCTTGTAAACGGCTCGCTGATTCATGATCCGCATGGCAGCCACCTCACTGCAGCGCCCACGCCCCTCCTTCGCCCGTGTGCGCATAAATGGCGGCAATGCCCGGAAAAATAAGGCGAAGGAGGGATCGGCATGGGCGGATACATGGAAACGACCGTTGAATTGATCGTCGGTTTTTTCGCTCTGCTTATCTTTACAAAGTTCACCGGACGCTCGTCCATTTCTGAAGCCACTCCGTTTGATTTTGTCGCCGCTTTGGTGCTCGGCGAATTTGTCGGCGGCGCCATTTATGATCCAAAGGTCGACATCTGGAAAATCCTTTACGTCATCGCTTTATGGGGTGTTTTGATCGGCGGCATCGATTTTCTCACACTGAAAGTCAATCGCATGCGCGGCCTGTTTGAAAGCAGTCCCGCCATTCTAATCAACGACGGCGTCATCGTCCGCTCGGAAATGAAGCGGAACAAAATCGACATGAACCGCTTACAAACCTTGTTGCGCGACAAGGATGTCTTTTCCATACGCGAAGTCGCTTTCGCCCTCCTCGAACCAAATGGCAAAATCTCCGTCATTAAAAAGCCGATTTTTGAAACGGTACGCCGCATCGATCTCGACTTGCCGACCACATCGGTCAGCCTTCCGGTCACGCTTGTGAGCGACGGCATGATCATCAAAGACAACTTTGTGCTGATCGGGCGCGACGTGGCATGGCTCAAGAGTGAACTGAAAAAGCGCGGCATCGAAAACCTTCGTGACGTCATGCTCGCCGAATGGCGCGAAGAAGACGGGCTCTATGTACAGACGATCTATAACGGCCCGTAATTTTATGACTCCGGTCGCCCCGCGGTCAGCAAACCTGAAAGGAAGAGAGCGATGCCGTGAAGTTTCGTCCCGATCCATTAACGGGGGCGTATGATTTCGCCTTCATGCGGGATGCGCGCGGACGGCATTCGGTGATTGGCGGCAGAACCGGGGATTTCCGGCAATACCACAGTTAGCATCCTTTCTTTCCCAAAAAAATAGGAGCAACCGCTTGGTTGCTCTCATCATTAAATCCAGCCGGGGGGCGGACCTTGAGGATTTCCATCCCTGTTTTGATTTTCTTCGCCTTTATTGTCATTTTCGTTTGATTCGTTTTGGACTTGACGAATCGGGAAACCCCAGAAATCCCTGGGCAAAGCGCGGGGATCGGGCGCCGGACCTTGCGCATCTTGATGCAGAACGATTTCTTTAGCATGTATATGCAGCGTATCGACATGTAACGTTTTCGGTTTTGACGCTTTCTTTTTATCTTCAGCCATTGGAATCCCTCCTGAAATGGTTTCGTGACACTATATGCGAATTTCCCGGTTTTTGTATGGTCACGGGCCTATCCTCGTCGGATAAAGCGGGGCGATGATGGCCCATTTCCAAGCGGCACCGGTGATTAAAAATTGATCAATATTTTATTCTCGGCTTTTGTCCGGTAATCGGCGCTTTGAAAATAGAGGAAAATTTCGATGGTGATGCGGTCGCTATATTTTTGCTCAAGCGGCGCTTGCCAATCGTTTAAGGTGATGCGTTCTCCCGGGGAAAGGGTGATCGCCGCCGTCGGACAAAGCCAAATTTCCCCCCGTTCTTTGGCCTCTTGCGCCCAATCGTTGTCCACAAAAGCCCATTGCCAATGCTCCGCATCCGCTTCCTCACCGCCCGTCTCGGCCAACGAAACGATTTTTCCTTTCAAACTCGCCACATCGCCCGGTGTAAAGCGAAAACAAACATAGGGCGTATCCAGGGGCTTTTCTCCGACGTTTTCGATGATGAGGTCGCCGCGAATCAAGGCGCGGTTCGGGCCGAGGATCAACGCATAATCGACGACGCCCACCGCATGATAGTGAGGCTTTTTGCTCTCCGCGGGCTGATTGAGGTCAGGCTTTGCCGCCATCCCTCCCGCCCCGCTCCAGTTTAAACGCTTCTCCAGCACGGCGAGGCGGCGTTTATAAACCGCGATCGCCTTGTCCTTTTCGTTGATTTCCGTTTGGATCTCCCCGAGAAGCCGTTCATAGCTTTTTATGCGTTTCCGGAAAGCCTCGGCATCGCCTTCTTGATCGCTTCGTTGATTTTTTTTCAGCTCGGCGATTTCCTGGTTTAAATCCCGGACGAGTTGCTCGTGGTTTTTTCGGGCTTCCTCATAGGTTTGCCGCAGTTCCTCATACATGGCGCGGATTTTCTCACGCTCTTCGGCCGTTTTTTCCGCTTTCTCTATATAATGTTGATTTTCTTGTTTCACCGCTTCGATTTGTTCTTCCAAAGCCGCGATCTGTTCGCTGGCAAAGATATATTGTTTCTCCAGATTCAAGGCTTTCTTCTTATAGTATTTTTCGCGGTCGATGAGGCGCGCGATGTTTAAGCTTTGTTTTCGCTCTTCCAAGCCCTCGCCCCCCGATGTTGGCATTGGTCATTTTTTATCATATGATCGCAAAGCGGCACGGTTGCTTGTCCCGGAGAAAAGACGGCCGCACCAGCGCACGCTTCGGCGCAAGAACCGCCTCGATTGCTCCGCCCCGACGTCTGTTAAAACCCATGCAAAGGAGCCGTTTTTGCTTGGATAAACCGCGCCTCATCGGAAAAAAGAGGCTTCGATCAAGCGGCACGGGCGATGTTGAAAAATCATCCGAGTCACCGCCGTCATCGGTCGGCTGGCTTCCCGAGCCCCGAGGCGCGCGATGCGCGCAAAAGAAAAAGAGTGAGAACGGATTCTCACTCTTATCGGATCAATCCGCTTTAACTTTCAGATCGCTGAAATCCACGCAATCGGCGATCTGGATCTTGCCTTTTTCGACATCCACGATCCCGGTATCGAAGGCGATGCGTCCGGACCGCTCGTCGATGAGCTGAACTTGAAACTGGTCGCACAGCGCGTTGTTGACAAGCGCCAAGTTAAAATCGAACCGCCGGCCTTCGGCCGTGCGGCCATCGCCACTGATGATCAACTTGAGCCCGCCATTGTGGCTTTTGCAGCTGAGCGTTTCCGGATCGAAACCCGTTGCATAAAACTTG
The DNA here is from genome assembly GCF_002003465.1 of Caenibacillus caldisaponilyticus. Classification (GTDB taxonomy): domain Bacteria; phylum Bacillota; class Bacilli; order Bacillales; family Sporolactobacillaceae; genus Caenibacillus; species Caenibacillus caldisaponilyticus. The sequence continues at coordinate 27,704 of NZ_BDDQ01000013.1, forward strand.
ATGTTTTTTAATCCGTCGCTCCGTTCCCGGTCATCGAAGGTAAATTCAAATATGCTGTTGGTTAAGCTGCAGTCCGGGCAAATATCCACGAGAATCCCCGCTTCGCCCTGCTCGGTGGCGTCTTCGGCTGTCTTCCCGCTCGCTTCGCCCCGCGCCTGGCAGTCGCAGCTTTTCATCGGGAAAATGCTCGGGCATTGGGCCGGAAACTCGATCGGCGGGCATTGGTTGTTGCTGACATCCTCTTCATTCACGACGATATTGTTTTCCCTCGGCGTGCAAAATCTCGCCAACACTTCCAGTTTGACCTCGGCTTCGACTTGGACATCGACGCAGAAAGTGACTTCCAGTTTAAAGGTTTCCGGACACGGATAGTTAAGAAGAAGCGATCCGGTCGTTATGCGTGAGATGATTTTGGAAATCCTGCACAACAAGTCGGTGCCGTCTGGGAAGCAGAGAACGAACGATTCCATGGCCGCGACGTCAACGATCATTTCGGTGACGACATCCCCGTTGCGATCGACGACAAGAATCTTCACTTCGGAGCTGAATAAGAGATCGATGAGTTGTGCTTCGACGAATTCGCCGCCGACCGGTACCGTGACACTCCGTTTTTCCCCGACTTGTTCACAGAAAAAGCCATTGTCGTCGTAGAGGTGCGGATCGCTTTGATCCAACGGGAAAAGCGGCGGCGTTTTCGGGTTTTTGCAAACGATTCTTAACGGGCGACGGCTCGGGTCTTCCATCGCTTCTTCAATTTCTTCGAGTTGTTCTTCATCGAAGCGGATGGTGTTGGAGACCGTGAGGGTATCCGTTACCCAGTCATATACCTTGGGGACGCGGATGCACTCATCTTGCAAACTGTTTGCGGCCGTGAGTACCTTCCTCGGTTTATGCTTGCTGCCCATTCATACCTTCCTTTCCACTCAACAAAAACTTGTTGATTGATTCATTACATCGTATGGAAGTGACCAAGATATTGGCACCGCATTGTTCGCCCATTTTTCCGCGAACGCCGGGAAAGCGTCGTCACGCCTGTGCAACCAAGGCGGTTGCGTCGCGAGAACCGTTGGACAGGCCGCCATCTCTATCGCATACCCCCCCCCCGCCTTCCACCGATTTAGCCATGGCTTGCATCCGTGCCCCTCATGAAGCTAACACGCCCTAAGCGGCGCGCGAATATACTCATCTATAAGAAAAGAGGTGAATCCCTTTGAAAAAAGAAGACGTCAGAAAGCTTTTTTATGAAGCCAAGCGGCGCCGGCTGACGGGAAAGCGAAGGAAAGATGATCTGTTCGATGCGCCTCTCAAAACACGCGGGAATTGCCGGACATGCGGAAAAGTGACGTGGAAACCGAAGTAAAAAAGCCCATGTCGGAAAACGTCAGCGCCCGTCCTTTGCGGCGGATGCCTTCAAGTATTTAAGTCAGGACGGTTCAAAGAGAATATTCTATGTCACGACGGAAATGAACGTGTATACACTTTTCAGCTTATATGGCGGTCTGCCAAAAAGACAAAAAAAGGCCCGCCCGGTATCAACCGGCGCGGAGCCCTTTTGTCTTCTATGTGGAAATCAAATGGCGATGATGTTAAAGCCGCTGTCGACGTGCAACGTTTCGCCCGTGATCGCCGTCGCTAAATCGCTCAACAGGAACAGAGCCGCGTTGCCGACATCCTCAGGCGTCACCGACCGCCGCATCGGCGCACGCTCTTCGATCATCTTGAGGACGGAATTAAAGTCGGAAATGCCTTTGGCTGACAACGTGCGGATCGGACCGGCCGAAATGGCGTTGACGCGGATGCCGTCCTTACCTAAGTCGTTGGCCAAATATTTCACGCTGGCATCCAACGACGCTTTGGCGACGCCCATCACGTTGTAATTTTGCACGACGCGCTCGCCGCCGAGATAGGTCAACGTGATGATCGCGCCGCCTTCCGTCATCAGCGGCCGCGCCGCTTTCGCCACAGCCGTCAGCGAATACGAGCTGATGTTGTGGGCGAGCAGGAAACCTTCGCGCGTCGTATTTAAATATTCTCCGGACAATTCCTCTTTATTGGCGAAGGCGATGCAATGGGCGATCCCATGGATCACGCCGACCTTCTCCTTAATCGTCCGGAAAGTCGCTTCAATCTCTTCATCGTTCGTCACATCACAAGGCAGGAGAAGGTGGGCATCGCTTTCGAGCGTGTCCACGAGTTTTTGCACTTCATTTTTGAAGCGTTCTCCCGCATATGTAAAGATGATGCGCGCTCCCGCCTGATGGACGGCTTGCGCGATTCCCCACGCGATGCTGCGCTTGTTCGCGACGCCCATGATCACGATGTTTTTGCCTTCCAACGAAAGATTGACCATATCATAACCTCCTCATGTTTCACGGCAAGTCCAATGCCATTATTATAACATGAACCGCTTTCCGTTGGCTCGTCACACCAAAAGAGATGCGCTTGCCGGCGATCCACCTTTGAATGGCGGCGACAAAAAATATGAAAAGCAAGAAACCAATATCCGAAACGGCCGGCGGTTGAAAGGGCGGCAACCCCCGCCTTTGATCGATCGGGGGTCCCGTTTGATCTTCCAATATGTTTTAAACTCGCCGCGGTGGCGTTATCTCGCACCGGCCAGCGTTTCCGCCAGCCGGTCGACGTGGGCTTTTCCGCCCGTGACGATCAGCTGATCGCCGAGCTGCAAAACCGTATCGCCGTTCGGGACGATGGCTTCCCCGTCCCGATAGAGGCGAATGATGATCGTATCGCCGAGAAACGGGAAACGCCTTAAAGCCATGCCGTGAAAAGCGGGATTTTCTATGGCGATTTGATATAATCCATTCTCCGCGGTCGTCAGCAAATCGATCATCCCCGGCAACAAAATCATCGCCTTCAAGATCGCTTTTGTGGAAAAGAGTGAGGAGAATACCGCGATGCCCTCATTCTTCAACGTCTCAAACAACGCGGGATTTTCGACGCGCGCGATGACGCGCGGCACGCCGTACTGCGCAGCCGCCTTGGCAATCGCCACATTCGTTTCGTCACTCCCCGTGGCGGTGACGAGAATATCCGCGTCAAACGCGGCCGCCCGCTCGAGCGTCTCCGCATCGTAATTCGGAAGTTCCGTCACTTCGAATCCGGCCGTATCATCCGCTTCCAGTTTTTCCATCACCGTATGGTAGAGCACCGTTTGATAGCGGGCGCCGTCCAATTCGACCGACAACGGCAACGTTAATTGATTGGCGCCGATCAAAACGATGCGCTTTTTTTCTTCGCGCGTTTTCGGAAAAACTTTGCGAAACAGCACCGGAGTGATCAAACACGTCACGATGGCGAGCAAAATGAGCGCCGAAGCCATGCGATCATCGATCACGCGGATGCGCTCGCCGACCTTCGCGGCGGCCACGACCAAGGAAAGCGTCGATGTCAACAATAGCCCCGAGCCGACGACCGTTCGAAAATCATACCACTTTTTTAAAATCAGCACGGGCACCATTTTGGAAATGAGCAGCGCGATGAACAACAGCGGGATCAACCACACGACTTTCGGATCTTTGAACAGTTCCCAAATATTGAGATCGACGCCGACCATGACGAAAAAAATCGGGATGAGGAATCCATAGCCGAACGAATCGAGCTTCTGCACCATCTCTTTATTCGGCGACAAAAGCGACACGAGCACGCCGGCGATGAACGCGCCGAGGATGTTTTCGGCGCCGACGGTCTCCGATAATCCGACGAGGACGATGATCAAGGCGAAGACGGCGCGCGTGCCGATCTGAAACGTGCCCTTCGACATCGTTTCCAAAAACGTCATGTGCTTAAAGACCTTGCCGACAAAATACAAGACAAAACCGGCGGCAAACAAAACGAAGAGCAGCCAAATATCGCCGCCGTTCGGGTCATATAAGGAAACGAACACCGCCAAGAGGATCATCGTGACGAGGTCGGCGATGACGGTGATGAGCAAAAGGATTTGCCCGATGCCGGTCTTCATCAAATGATTTTCTTTTAAAGTCGGCATGACGACCCCGAGCGAAATCGTCGAAATGACGAGCGTCATGAAAAAGGCGTTTTCCGCGAAACCCGCCCATTTGAAAAATAAAGCCAATAAAAAAGAAACAACAAAAATGGCGAGGAAGACAAGGCTTGCAGCGGCAAGGCCGTTCGGCTCCCGCCCTGATCTTTTTTTCCTAGAATTGAGAAACATGGAAAAGTCGATTTCAACGCCGCTCAGAAACATCAAGAAGATCAAGCCGAGCGACGATAAAATTTCGATCCAGGGCCCGTGTTCCACCCAATTGAACCCGCTTTTTCCGATGATCAAGCCGGCAATCATTTCAGCGACGACCACCGGCACCGATTTTAAGCGCAAGCGGTTCAGGACGATCGGTGTCAAGAACGCGGCAATGATGACGACAACGAGCGATACTAAGGATGCGTGCATGAATACCTCCTGAAAGCGGGAGAATCCTCCCCGTCAGTCCATATTTTCTTTAGACTAACCGATCCGCCTCACTTCTTCAAGGAATATATATGGCGGCGTACTCTGCGCCCTCATTCAAATGCTCCTGCGGCGGAAGCCCGGCCGCTCCGAAGATCGTTAAAATTTCATATAAACGCCAAGCTGGCGGTTTTCATTCACGGCGCTTTGCGCTATTCTATATGTTGGATCACATAAGAATATGCACCGGCATCCGCTGCCCCGCCACCGTTGAGAGGCCGACGGGGCGGCAGCTTTCCGGATGCGAAAAGGATAGGTTGGAATGAATAAGGACTCGTTGTTCGCAAAACTTGACTATACATTGATCTTTATCGTTTTTTTATTATTTTGCGTGAGTTTGACCGCCATTTATTGCGCCCCGCTGCCGTCCAAACTGGACAACAGTTATTTCGTTCTTCATCAGTTGATCTGGTACATCATCGGCGCGATGTTCGCCGTTGGCGTCTTCTTGATCGATTATGACCGATTCAGACAGATCGGCTGGGTGCTGTACGGCATTTGCCTCGCCCTCCTCGTCGGTTTGTTTCTGGCCAAGGGCGGGCTTCCGGTTCCTTTCGCTCACGAATCGCACGGCGCCTACAGCTGGTACGCCTTGCCCGGCATCGGCTCCGTGCAGCCGTCCGAATTCATGAAAATCGCTTTAATCCTTGTGCTCAGCCGCCTGATCGTCGAGCACAACGAAGAAACCCCCAATCGAAGCCTGCGCGATGACGTCCGTTTGTTGGGGAAAATGGCACTCGCGTCTTTGCCGCCGCTCGCCTTCGTGCTCATACAGCCGGACTTGGGCACGGTGCTCGTCATGGCCGCGACGGTCCTGAGCATGATCCTCGTCTCGGGCGTCCGCTGGCGTCTGATCTTGGCGATTTTGCTCGCGATCATCCTGGGCATCGCCGCGCTCGTCGTATGTTATTTCACTTTTCCGGCGGTCATCAGCCTCGTGCTTCAACAGCACCAATTGGACCGATTTTACGGTTGGCTTGCGCCTTACAAATATTCCAACCAAGAAGGCTTCCAATTGATCAATTCCTTGAACGCGATCGGTTCCGGCCAGCTTTACGGGACGGGGTTCGGCAATCAAACGATGGTGTTGCCCGAAAGCTACAACGACTTCATTTTCTCGGTCGTCGGAAACGCCTTCGGCTTTTTTGGAGCGAGCGCCCTCATCGCACTCTTCTTTTTGCTCATTTACAGAATCATCCATGCCGCGTTAAAAACGCACGATCCTTTCGGCACTTATATCTGCACAGGGATTATTGGCATGTTGATGTTTACGATTTTTGAAAATATCGGCATGACCATCCAAGTCATGCCGATCACCGGCATTCCGCTGCCGTTCATCAGCTACGGCGGCAGCTCCTTGTTGACGAATATGATGTCCATCGGTCTCGTGCTGTCGATTCAGGCGCGCTCGAGAAAATATATGTTTGATTGACGGCCATTTCGCCACGCCCTGCACAAAAAGACATGAGTGAATTTCGGAAAGAGTCCCTTTCATGGACTCTTTTTTCGTGCAGTGAGTATGGATCGCTTGACGGCGGGAGAGCCTAGGGGTTGCGGTTCTTTTAGAGGTTGTGGAATGATTTGCGGCGTTGATGGATGAGACAAAGAAGCGGAAAACGCTGAAAGGATTCCGACGAGGTGAAAACATGGCGTACGACATCATTGGCGATGTGCACGGCTGTCATGAAGAGTGCCTGGCGCTTTTGCGCAAGCTCGGCTATGTGCAAAAGGCGGGTTGGCCCGTTCATGCGGACGGACGCGTGCCGGTATTTCTGGGCGATATCACGGACCGCGGACCCGATTCGGTCGCGATGATCCGGCTCGTCACCGGGCTGGTCGAGCGGGCGTTGGCGCATTATGTCCCGGGAAATCACTGCGATAAACTGTATCGGTACTTGATCGGCCGCCCCGTTCAAATCAAAAATGGCCTGGAGACGACGGTTGCGGAACTTTCGGCGCTCGCTCGTGACGAAAGGCAGCGCATCACGTCCGCATTTTTGCACATCTACGAACAAGCGCCGCTTTATTTGATGTTGGCCGAAGGCGAACTCGTCGTCGCCCACGCCGGCATCCGGGCGTCCGATATCGGCCAGATGAACCGGCGCGTCAAATCGTTCGTGCTGTACGGTGACACGACCGGCGAGACCGATGAAAAAGGCTTCCCGATTCGCCGCGACTGGGCGAAGCATTATGAAGGCCACGCATGGATCGTGTATGGACATACACCGGTCCGCAAGCCGAGATGGTACGGGAAAACGGTCAATATCGATACCGGATGCGTGTTTGGCGGGCATTTGACCGCCTTCCGCTGGCCGGAAAAGGAGACCGTCTCCGTCCCGTCGCGCCAACCGTTTTTCCCTGAAAAATTTCATGCGTTCGAGTCCAACCCTTGAGGGCATCCGGCGGACGCCAAAACCCGCCGCATATCCTCCGGCAACTCGCTCGCAAAGGAGAGCAGTTTGTGCGACACGGGATGAACGAAGCATAGGCGGTAGCAATGAAGCGCTTGGCGGCCGATCCGGTCTGTTCGGCCGCCGTAGAGATCATCTCCCAATAACGGGTGACCGATGTGAGCGAAATGGACGCGGATTTGGTGGGTGCGCCCCGTTTCCAAAGCGATGTCGACGACCGTTGCCTCGTCCAGCCGCCGAAGCACGCGATAATGCGTCACCGCCCGCTGGCCGTCATCGCTTACGATGCGTTCAATGATGCTCCCCTCTTTTCGGGCGATCGGGGCATCGATGACGCCTTCATCGCGGGCCAGGCGGCCGTGAACGATCGCGATGTAACGCCGCTCCAAAGCGTGTGTCTTTTTTTGCCGCGCGACAGCTTCATGAAAAAATCCATGTTTGGCGGCGAGAACGAGCCCCGAGGTTTGCCGATCCAAACGCGTCGCGATATGAGCGGTCGAACGCAGGCCGTTTTTCCGCAAATGCCAAAGCACGCCGCCGGCAAGCGTGCCGCGCCGATGTTGAAATCCCGGGACGGTCGCCATGCCCGCCGGCTTGTTGATGATGAGCACAGCGGTATCTTCATAAACCACTTCGAGGGGGACGGGTTCGGGAATGAGCCCGTCCCCCGGCTCTTCCGGCGGAAAAATAAGGGTCAGCCGATCGCCCGCCGCCAATAAACGGCGCACGGAATCGGGCTGACCGTTGACGTAGATCCCCCCGCCGCGATGCTTAACCGCCGTGAGAAGGCGGCGCGACAACCCGATCTGCTTCCTTAGATAATCGCGCAATAACATGCCCTCAGCCTTCGTACCAATCGCAAAGGAGAGCGCCAGCTTGCCATCGACGACATCCACTTTGACTTCAGGCCGCGATTTCCCGCTGTACAGCCATTGATCCCCGCATTGATCCGTCACGCTGCAGCCACTCCTGTCCATGAAATCCCTGATACCCTTTTCGAATTCCTTCCGTGCTGAAAAGGTCATGTTGGATGGTTTCAGCGGGCTATCCAAATAGGCAGTACGGTCCTCTTTGGATAGTCTTCGCCAGCCGCGCAGCATTCGCTTCTCAATCGCCCACAAACGATTCTTTCACGCGGCGCCAAAACGGGAACGGCCGAAAGCGCGCAAACCGGATGCGCTCCTCGGCGACGCGGTATTGCAGCGAATGCACGTCTTTATGGACGAGAAAAAGATGGTCGATCGTAATGTTGAAATTGACGTCGTTCACCGGTTTTAATATGCACGTGTGATGTTCCGGCAGCACGAGCGGGGAACCGATCGTTCGATAGACGCGATTGTTGATCGAAGCCATTTCCGTCAGTTGGATGGCGGACAACGACGGGTGAAGGATCGCGCCGAAAAGCGCTTTATTGTAAGCCGTGCTGCCCGTCGGCGTCGAGATGCACAATCCATCGCCGCGGAACGTTTCGAATTTGTCGCCTTTGATGATGACGTCGATGACGAGCGAACCTTCCGTCGCTTTCACCGTGCATTCATTAAGGGCCAAATACCTTTTTTCGCTCTGGTTGTTGTTAAAACGGATGACGACTTCCAGAAGCGGATACTCGACGACCTGAAACGGCGTTTTCGCCAAATGAATGACGAGCTTTTCGACTTCGTCCGGCGTCCAGTCCGCATAAAAGCCGAGGTGTCCGGTATGGACGCCGACAAACGCCGTATCGGCCAAGCGGTGGACATAGCGGTGAAACGCGTGCAGCAAGGTGCCGTCGCCGCCGACCGAAATGACGATGTCGGGTTCCTCTTCATCGTAGATTAAATCAAAGCCTGTCAAATATCGGGTGATTTGCTCCTTGATTTTGTTGGAAGTCGGATCACCTTTGGATTGCACGGCAAATTTCATATGATCACCTTTGGAAAGGGTCGATATCGAGATCTTCGACCTTTTTATATGTAAAATGTTTCTGGGCTTCTTGAATTTCTTCGCGAATTTTGGACATCTCTTCATCGAGGAGAAACGCGGCTTCGCTCGCGCGTTGCAGCCGGTCTTTGATCGCTTTCGGAATGCGGCCTTCGTATTTATAGTTGAGCGAATGTTCGATCGTCGCCCAGAAATTCATCGCCAGCGTGCGGATTTGGATTTCCACAAGGATTTTGCGCTCGCCGACGATCGTCTGCACCGGATAACGGACGACCATGTGATAGGAACGGTAACCGCTCTCTTTCTTTTGGGTGATGTAATCGCGTTCCTCCACCACTTCCAAATCGGTGCGGTTCCTGATGAGGTCGATGACGGTTTTAATGTCGTCGACAAATTGGCACATGACGCGGATGCCCGCCAAATCCTGCATTTTCGTATCCAGTTCGCTTAATGGAATATTCTTTCTTCTCGCTTTATCAAGGATGCTTGGAACGGGTTTGACCCGTCCGGTCACGAACTCGATCGGTGAATGTTGTGCCGTTTTTTCATATTGCTCGCGATAACCCCTCAATTTGATTTTCAGTTCATCCACGGCTTGCTTGTAAGGGGTTAAAAAGAGCTCCCAATCCATGACCAACACCACCCTTTAAATGAACGTGTTGGGTTGTCTCCCAAGTAACATTATGTCATAATTTTAGTGACCTTACCAAATATCATCGGATGTGGCGCAATGACCCAAGAAATAGAGATCGAATATAAAAATCTTTTAACCCGCGCCGAGTTTGAGCGGCTGAGCAAGGCGTATGGCCTCACCCCCGAAGACTTTGTCCTCCAACATAATGATTACTTTGACACGGTGGATTTTCAATTGAAAAAACGGGGGGCGGCGCTGCGCATCCGCGAAAAAGAAAATGAGTTCGTCTTGACTTTAAAGGAGCCGAACGCCGTCGGATTGCTGGAAACCCATCAACGGTTAACGGAACGCGAGACGCGCCAAATGCTTTTAGGTGAGGCGCCGCGGGACGGCGAAGTGATCGCCCGGCTTTCTCACATGGGCGTCCGGCCTTCCGCTCTCCGCCATTTCGGGCGTTTATCGACGAAACGCGCGGAAGTGGCATTAAAGGAAGGAGTGCTCGTGCTCGATCACAGCATGTATGGCGCACGGGAAGATTTCGAATTGGAATTCGAAGCGGCCGACGCCGCTGCGGGCTGGACGGCGTTCCATGCGATTTTGCGTCAACATGGGATCCCGCGGCGCCCGGCCGAAAATAAAATCCGCCGCATGATGAAATCCATAGATCCAGAGGAGGCATCCGCTCATGGCGACCAATCCGCAAATGATTGAGGCACTCCTCCAACTTCAGGCATTCCGAACGATGCAACCGTCTTCATCATTGGGAAAACCGACTGCGGACGGCAACGCCGACATGTTTTCCGATGTGCTCGCCGCTTTTTTGGGCACGGATTCCGCATCATCCGGCGTTGATCCCCTCTTTTCCGTCGGGGCTGATCCGTCGTCATCCTTTGAAAACGATGACAGCCTGATTTCGGGATGGTCTGCGGACGCCGAAACCTATCTGCTTGAGGCGTTGGCGAGCCAAGGCACGATCGGGCGCGCGGCATGGAATGCCGGCGGAGTTCTGGGGACAACGGCGGATGATTCCGCCAATCTTTTATCCGCTCTATCCGGCGAAGCTTCGCTGCAAGGCGTTTTGAGGCAAATCCGACCGGCCGCAACGCGGGACACTGAATCGGTCGGGACATCCCATCAAACCCGCTCCGACGCTTTAGCGTTTGAGCCCTACATCGAAGAGGCCGCTAAGCTTTACGGCGTCGATCCGAAGCTTATCCGCGCGGTCATCCAGCACGAATCGAATTTCAATCCCGACAGCGTGAGCCCGGCCGGCGCGATCGGCTTGATGCAGCTGATGCCGCAAACGGCCAAAAACCTCGGGGTCAATGATCCGTTTGATCCGAAGCAGAACATCTTCGGCGGCACCAAATATTTGAGACGCCTGTTGGACGAATTTGGCGGCAATGAGGCGTTGGCACTGGCCGCCTACAATGCCGGGCCCGCAAACGTGAGAAAATACCACGGCATCCCGCCTTTCAAGGAAACCGAGGCCTACGTCAGAAGGGTGCTCCAATCTTACTACGGCTGATTGAGAACGACGGCGAAGCGTTGCGCTCCGCCGTTTTTCTTTGGATGCCGCTGCCCATTCAAAACACAGGGGAGCTTGCCGACTCCAATTCCCCGACAGCCGCCCGCCTATAGATTTTTTTCGTTTCACATCTTGGTTTACGGGCGGCCGATGAGCGGTTAGCATGTCGAACATTTGCCGAAAAATCAATCCCCTTGTTACAATAGGAATATCTTAAAACCCGATGCGCCGAACCGATGTGGCCGGATGCGCACTTATTCCATTCCATAGACGAAAATTCGATCGGCCATTGGAGAAACCGTCTGTACGCGAAAACCGGCGGCACAGACAAAGCCGCAGGGAAAAACGGCACGGTTTTTAAAGCGTCACCGGCAGTTTGCGATTCGGCCCCGTTCTTTCCGAATGTTTGAACGGACGGATTCTGTCTGCTAAAACCGGTTTCTCCCTCGACACGGAAACTTCTTGAATTCGTGGAAGGGCTGGCCATTCAAAGGTTTAGGCAGTGCTTCGCGGCGGCGCAATCCAGGCGGGTCTTGTGCGAACGATGCTGAACGGCAAAACGAAGGCGCCATGACGAAAGAGCACGTCAAGGCACGGCATGACAGCGCAGGACGCGGTCCTTACGGAGGATGATCATGGTGTGGGAGGCGGATAACATGACTCGGTCGGATTACCGTTCGCTGTGTGAAGGGCCGTCGGATAACCACTGTACGGTCTTCAACGAGCGCCAAAAAAAGCCGAAACCGATTGAAGTCTTCGTTTATATTGATCCGCTGTGTCCCAATTGCTGGCAGTTGGAAGCGGTCATGAAAAAATTGACGGTGGAGTACGGGCGATATTTGACGATGCGCCAGATCATCGTCACTGAACGGCCGATTCAGCCGATTCAAGGAAAAAAGCTGCGCGGCTCCGATATGCGGCGCGAGGAACCCCATCCCTTTCCGTCCTACAAAGCGGCCATCGCCATCAAAGCGGCCGAACTGCAAGGAAAAACTTATGGACGCCGTTTTCTGCAATCCTTACGGAGAAGGCTTTTTCTTGAAGATATCAACGTCGATTCCCCGGACGTGCTTTTGGAATGCGCGCGCTCGGCGAAATTGGACATCGGAGAGTTTCAAAAGGACATCGCTTCGCACGGACCGATCAAAGCATTGCAATGCGACCGCCGTTTAATGGCGGAAATGGATGTCCATGAATTTCCGACGCTCGTCTTTTTCAACATTCGCGACGACAAAGAAGGCATCAAAATCAGCGGCAATTATCCCTATAGCGTTTATGTAGAGATTTTAACAGAGGCGCTCGGCGAAACGCCGACGCCTGAAGCGCCCCCTTCTCTGCTCGATTTTATGAAGCGGTTCGAATTCGTCACGACGGAAGAACTCGCCATCGTTTATAACATGGATGAGCCGGATGTCATTCGGGAAATGAAAAAACTCAAGCTCAAGCAGCTGGTCGACGCGGTCGTCGCCAAGTCGAAGACGTATTGGCACTATATCGGCGAATGACGTTTTGCTGATCCATAACATGAAACGCGGTTCGGGCGCATAACATGTTTAACAAAAACGAGAGGAAGTGTACGTGTGCCATGCGGGCGCTCGTCGTCTTGTTTTCCATCGCCGTGACGATGATCGCGTTTTTCTTTTACATGCTCGGTTTGATGCACCTGAAACCGCTCGCCCTTTCCGGCCTGGTGTTCTTCCTGTCCCTCCTCGTGACCGTACGGCTGCTGACGCAAAGAAAGAAAACGACGATATAAAAGCCCGGCACGCCCAAACCCCGTCTCTCTAACCTGCGATCCTTAAAACGTTAAATGGACCGGCCGCAAGGATGATCCTTGTAGCCGGTCCGCTTCTTTACAAAACATCTGAATGCGGGCCGCCGCCTGGCACAAGCGGCGGGTCCCCCTCTCTTCGCTTTCGTCGCGCATCATTCGATGGGAAGCCCTTCATGGAATGGCGCGGGTCATTCAAAAATCAAGGCTTCCATTTCGTTTAAGACGTTCTCGAAGACTTTGAACGCTTGCCGGATCGGTTCAGGGGACGTCATATCGACGCCGGCGCGTTTCAAGACTTCGATCGGATAATCGGAGCTGCCGGCGGAGAGGAAGGATTTGTAACGCTCGACCGCCGGAGCGCCTTCGTTCAAGATTTGCTGCGACAATGCGGCTGCCGCGCTGTACCCGGTCGCGTATTGGTAGACGTAGAAATTGTTGTAGAAATGGGGAATGCGCGCCCATTCGATCGCAATCTCCGGATCGATCGTCATCCCGTCGCCGAAATATTTTTTGTTTAAGTCATAATAGATCGAAGACAAGGTTTCGGCGGTCAACGCCACGCCTTCCGCCGCTTTTTCATGAGCGATCTGCTCGAATTCCGCAAACATCGTTTGCCGGAACACCGTGCCGCGGAAGCCTTCCAATTGGTTGTTCAGCAAATACAATTTTCGCCGCTTATCGTTTGTTTCCCGCAAAAGATATTCGTTCAACAATGCCTCGTTGCACGTCGACGCCACTTCGGCGACAAAGATGGAATAGTCGGCGTACGGATACGGCTGATTGGCCCGCGTATAATAGCTGTGCAACGAATGCCCGAGTTCATGCGCCAGCGTAAATACGTCGTTGATGTCATCGGACCAGTTCAGCAATATGTACGGCATGGTGCCGTAAGTCCCCGATGAATAGGCCCCGCTCCGTTTGTTTTTCGTCTCGCGCACATCAATCCAACGGTTATCGAAGCCTTCGCGAACGATGTTCAAGTATTCTTCTCCGAGCGGCGCGAGCCCTTTCAAGACGATCTCTTTCGCTTCCTCGTAGCTCACGCGCATGTCCACATCTTTAACGAGCGGCACGTACAAGTCGTACATATGCAGATCATCCAGCCCGAGAACGCGGCGGCGCAGTTGGACGTAGCGGTGCAGGAGCGGAAGATGCTCATTCACCGTTTTCACGAGGTTATCGTACACTTCGACCGGAATGTTGTTGGCGTCAAGCGCCGCATGGCGGGCCGACGGATAATTGCGGATGCGCGCATAGAAATTGTCGCGTTTGATGGCGCTTCCGAGCGTGCTTGCAAAAGTGTTTTTATATCGTTCATACGTGCCGAACATCGCCTTGAAAGCGGCCTCTCGGACGTTGCGGTCGCCGCTTTTGATCAAGGTGAGATAACGGCCGTGCGAGACGACGACCTCGTCGCCATTTTCATCCTTAATCTTCGGAAATTCCATATCGGCGTTGTTCAGCATGCCAAACGTGTTGGCCGGGGCGTTCAGCACTTCGCTCGCTTCCGCCAAAAGCGCTTCTTTTTCCTCGTCGAGGACGTGCGGCCGCTGCCGCGTGATTTCTTCAAGCGCATGGCGGTACAACTTCAAATCGTCGTTTTCTTCAATAAATCCTTTAAGCTTCTCTTCATCGATGGCGAGGATTTCCGGCACGATAAACGAAAGCTTGCTGCCGACGAGAGCGCCGAGCCCGCGAACGCGGTCGTACAACGCTTGAAAGGTGGCGTTGGCCGTATCCTCATCGGCTTTCATGTGGGCGTAGGCGTACAATTTGTTGAGCGTCATCGTGAGCTCGTCTTGTTTTTGCAGGGCGCGATAGAGCGTTTCGCTCGATTCACCGAGCTTGCCTTTAAAGGCGACGACTTCAGGAATCAGCTCCTTCACCTTCGCAAAATCTTTCTCCCAGGCTTCTACATTTTCATAGATCGCTTCCAAATTCCATTTTTCACTCTCCGGGACTTTGTCTCTGGTCGGCAGTTCTCTCAGAGCTTCTTTGGACATATCGACACCTCCATGATTTCGTTCAATGGTTTTCTCATCGGGAATTCCCGGCGGCGGCACCCTCTCTTTCGTTAAACCGTTGGGAAAGTTGCCAAAACGCCCAGACGACCGGCGAAGTTTTGAAGCCGCCAAGGCCTCACGCGTTGCCGTCCATGCGGTAAAATAAAGGGAAAACGGGTGCTGTTAGAAGTTTTTCCACTTTTTTACCCATTCTCCCCTTTATTTTATTCCGTCTGACCGGTGTCCATCAACTTCATGTGCCATTCTCCGCTTATGGTCCCACATTAACCGTTTTTTTGGGATTTTTCAACAGTTTTTTGAAGAAGAATGGCGGGCCAGCGCTTCCGGTTCCATGGATGCCGTCCGGAATAGGATGGCCTCTTAACGCGAAAGCGACTCAAACGAGAAGGCTTTCCAACGCCGGAGCAATGCCCGGTCTTCCGCCATCCATTCATTCCATCCTTTCGGGCGCCATTCGATCGGCTTTATGAGCACATAACGGTCCGCACCGATCCTTTTTAAAAAGCCAAGACGGGCGAGAGCCGCGAGATAATCGGCGATCGGCCGGGACGGCGGCCGCGCCTGATCGGGCAGGGTCCGAATCTTAAAAACCCCTTTTTCGCAAAGATTCATGAACCGCTTTTCCATCGCCTGCAAGAAAACCATGGTTCCCGGCTTCTTGCCGTATAAAAAGCAGAGGATCAACCACGCTTGCCACAAAAACGGCTCCGTCGCCAGCCGTATTTGGCTGTCTACGGGCAAACCGACGCAAGCCGGCACATGGGACAGCGAAAGCCCGTGCCCGGCGGCGCTGACTTGCACGTAGCGAAACGCGCGGTGGGTTCTGGGAATCGCGGAACTTCGCCAACGCATTTTTTGTTCAAGCCATGCCGTGAGATTACGGTCGAGCCCGCTTGCCTCAACCGACGGTCGAAGCAAGTCGGTAAACGTCAAACGGCCCAACGCTTGGCTGTGTGCCTGGGCGATGATGGTCGCCGGTCCTACCGGCCAAATATGGTGTAAAACGGTCATTTTGTCCGTCAATGGGTCGAAATAGAGAAGGCTGAAAAACGAGGGGGAGACTTCGGAGGAAGGCGTGCGGCGGATGGTCATGACATCGGTTTCCGTCCATTTGTAAAGCGACGGACCAAGGCGTTTCAAGCGGTTGGCGCCCAATATCCACAGCGTTTGATAGCCGAGCGCCCGATACCCGCCGTCTCTCGCGCGAAATCGTTGCGGCGATAGGCTAGAACATTGATATTCGACGATGAACGGGGAAAGGCCGTCATGCAAACAAAGATCGGCCCGCTGCCGCAACGCGGGAAAGTATTGTTCCAGCGTCGGTTGGTCGTATTGTTTTTTGAGCCAATGGTAAATTTTCGTTTTGCCCAACCGGTGGCGGAACGATTCCGGCTCATGTTCAGCCGGGCAGGTTTGCTTCGGATGATGGGCAAAATGCCATGACACCTTTTCACCCAATTTAAGATGAACCCGGGCGCCACAAGCCTCACAATAAAAGCGGGTCTGTTCGCGAAGCCGTCTCCATTCGTCAAGGCGGCGGTCGTCCGTGAGAGAAAGGCGTTCACCGTCCGATGAAAGCGCGGTGAGCATGCTTTGATCATCTCCTTGTCTCGAAATCGGGAAAAGGATGGGAGCAACCTTCAAGGACAGCTTAAGGGGATGGGAATCGAAGAGAGTATGGGGCGCGGAGCGTCACCTCACCTGGGAAACAAACAGGCCATCGGAAACCTCCGCTTTTTAAACGGCATGAGGCAAGCGAACGGTCAGCGGCATGGGGATTTCGTTCAAAAAGGGACCCCGCGTCGTGAAAGAACAATGTTTTCGGCGGACCAGACGATAAAACGCGGCGCCATGCCATGAGCCAACCGACCTTTCGACTATAACAACGGGGACAGAAGCCTTGAAGTGGATTCCACGACGCGGCGGATGATCGGGCGCTTTTTGAACGCCTCCCATTCGATCTTCTTCGCATTGGCCAAGTCCTCGATGAAATCGCGAACGAGTTGGACCGTGCTCTCGGTCTTGTACAAAAACGCGTTTACTTCAAAATTCAAATGAAAACTGCGCATGTCCATGTTTGCCGTTCCGATGGAAGCCAATTCATGGTCGACGATGATGACTTTGCTGTGCATGAATCCCAATTGATATTCATAAATCTGGACGCCCGCCTGCAGCAATTCCGGGAAATATGAGTGCGAGGCATAAAAAACGATGCGCTTGTCGGGGCGGTTCGGAAAGAGCAATTTCACGTCGATGCCGCTCAACGCCGCGACCTTTAACGCGCTCAAAATGTCTTCATCCGGAATGATGTACGGCGAAGCGATCCATATCGAGCGCTTCGCCGAGACGATCATGGAAAAGAACAAATGCTTAATCACTTCCCACTCGTCATCCGGCGAAGAGGAAATCATTTGCACGGCGCCGTTTCCGGGCTTGATGACCGGCTCGGCCAGAAAGTAGTCATGATCGGAAATAAATTCCCCCGTCATGTAGTACCAGTCCTGAAGAAAGATGGCCTGCAGGCTTTTGACGGCCTCGCCGCGCACTTCCAGATGCGTGTCGCGCCAAAAACCGAAGGCAGGATGTTTCCCCAAATATTCGTCGCCGATGTTCAAACCGCCGACAAAGCCGATTTCACCATCGATGACGGCGATCTTCCGGTGATTGCGAAAATTGATTTTATGGTTAAAAAACGGCAAACGGACGGGGAAAAACGGCACGATTTCGACGCCGGCCGCCCGCAGCTCGGCAATGTACTTTTTGGAAAGCCGCCAGCTGCCGACCGCATCGTAAAGAAAGCGGACCTCGACGCCCTCCTTGACCTTTTGAATGAGCAACTCCTTCAATTGGTTGCCCAAATGATCGTTGCGGACGATGTAGTACTCCAAATGGATGTGTCGTTTCGCGTTCGCGATCGCCTCGAAGATCGCCGCAAAGGTCGCCTCGCCGTTCGTCAGGACTTTCGTCTCCGTCGCAAAGGAAACGGGATATTGGCCGAGCCGCTGCGCCAGCCGAAGGGTGGATTGTTGGTGTTCCCCGACGATGTCCATTTTTTCGCGGTCAAGGATGCGCGACGCCGTCGACTCTTCAAAAGACAATTCATCTAAATAAGCCCGTTTGCGAAACAATCGCTTTTTGCGATAGCTTTGCCCGAAAAGGATGTAAAAAATGAAGCCGACAACGGGAAATACCGCGAGCACAATCAACCAGGTGATCGTGCGCGACGGGTTGCGGTTTTCCAAAAAAATGATGATGCCGATAAAGACAACGGTCAAGGACAACCCAATGTTCAGCGTGTCGAGCATCCACCGCTGCCAATTTTGCAATAAGAAAAGAATAAGAACGACGATGATGATCAAAAACAATAATTGCGCATTTTTTTTCATGATCGGTTGCCTTCTCCTTCGTTCACCCGAACTACCGCAAATGCTCCAGGAAAGTTCGATAAAAATGCCGGATCGGTTGTGAACGGAAGTGTCTATGATGCATTGGGATGATACGGTTTTCCGGTAACCGGTCAACCATTCGATCCATTTTTTTCGCTCAAAGCGTGTGGAGGGATACCTATTTTTATAATTTTACATGAAATGCAAGCATTTTGAAAGGAAAATTCGTCTGGACTCAGGCCAGACTTTGCCGAAAGGGGCGGGCTTCAACACGGGAATGGTTGAGGAAAATAAAAAAGCTTACTTTCAAGTTAGAACATACATTCCCTTTTGTCAAGAAACCCCCGGCCATACGGAAGCGGCGGCGCACCAGAATATCCTTCAAGAAGACTTCCATAAGACCGCTTCGCTTTTCCGTGAGGAACGGCTATAAAGTGAACCGGCTCCCATTCCGGAAGCCGGCTATTATTATACACTATTATAGGAAATGGCGGCGAATGACGTTCAAGGCATCGTGTTCAATGATCGCTTTTCCGTATTCTTGCAAAACATGAATCGTGATTCCGGTCTCTTCGCCGAACTCCAACATTTTGCTGAGATCGTTTTCCCATTCGTATTCCGTGGCATTTTCATCAAATAGCGCATAAAGATAGTAATGATCGTCATAGAGATAGATCGCCGTGTCGACGGTCGATTCCACCGTGCGCCGGCTCAAGTCGATGAGATCTTCAAAGTCATCGAAGCGCATGATAAAGGATAATTCTTCATCGCCCGCTTCGTCTTCAAAGGACGAAGGATCCTCGCTGTCCGGTTCCTGAAAATCGGGCGATATCGGAATGTCAATGCGCTTATCTTCGGAAATCGGCAATTCCAGTTTTTTGCCGTCTTTCGACAACTGTGCTCGCGTCACGATGATTTCGAGCCCTTTTTCCAACGCCTGGACTTGAATCCAAAGCGGTCCTTCGATTGGAAACGATTCGATATGATGAACTTCATCCATCATATCCCAGAACAATTCTTCGCCGCGTTCCCGATTAAACCATATTTCTTCACGATCAAAGCCGCGATCTTCGATGTCCCGATAGCTGATAAAAAACTTTATCGTGTGCTCGTTTACCCGTTCGATATCCATAGGAACCTCTCCCTTCCTGTAAAGTCGTAAAGTCGGGAGACCTCTCTCCTTTGAGACCGGATATCGGGACAAACCGCTCAGGCTTGTCTTCAGATGATCTTTCAACGGTCTCACCTCTATTGTATGACATCTCGCGAATAAAAGAAATAAAAAACAACAATCATCAGAACAATCAACGATTATCCCCCGCAACCGCCGAAAAAAATCCCTTCATTCAGCCGTCGCCGTTCATCCCGACCGTCCGTCATATTTTTAGGACAAGTCCGCATATGATGGATGTAGAGAAGGAAAGGGGCGGTTAAATGATGACATGGTCCGGCGAAGCCATCATCCCGGTGATCAACATCATCTTCATTGATCTTATGCTCGGCGGCGATAACGCCGTCTTAATCGCCATGGCCTGCCGAAAGCTGCCGCCCAAACGGCGCAGTAAAGCGATCATCGTCGGCACCGGACTCGCCGTTATCCTCCGCGTGTTGCTGACGGCGATCGTCTTATCGCTCTTGCAAATCCCCTACCTATTAATCGTCGGCGGACTCTTGCTCGTGGGAATCGCCTACCGGTTGATCATCGACAAAGCGAACGATCTCAACGTCCAGGCCGGCACGACATTCTTCGGCGCCGTCCGGACGATCGTGTTCGCCGACCTCATCATGGGCCTTGACAACATTCTCGGCATCGCGGGGGCTGCCCACGGCAATCTCACCCTTGTCGTCTTCGGCTTATGCATTTCAGTGCCGATCATCATTTGGGGAAGCAAGCTGATCCTCACCGCCCTCGACCACATACCGGGATTGATCTACCTCGGCGGCGCGATCCTCGCGTACACCGCCGCTCAAATGATCATCAGCGAACCAAAGTTCCGCGCCTTTTTCGCCGCCTATCCCGCCCTCAAATCGACCGTAACCGTACTCATCATCGTCGGCGTGTTGCTCGGGGGCTGGATTCATAATCATGGCGAATCATCGCGGGTCTACTGATGCGGCTTCTCGGTCGGTCCGGATGCCGCCGAATGAATCATCTGTCGGTAAACGCGCCCGTAAAATCTCGAGGCGCTGCGCTTTTCCAGCCGACCGCATGCCGTTCGGTGAAACACGCCATTCCGATGACGAATCCGGATAATCAAAAAGCTGGCTTCCTAAGGCCATCGGCCATGACCTTATGAGCCAGCTTTTTTAAATGGTGATTAATTGACCATGCGTTGCGCTTCTCTTAATTGGTATGTCCGTACTTTTCGCGGCAAGAAACGGCGGATTTCATCATCGTTATAACCGACTTGCAATCGTTTTTCATCGATGAGAATCGGGCGGCGCAGCAAACCGGGATTGTTTTGAATCAGCTCATACAAATCTTGAAGCGGCATGTTGTCCAATTGGACATTCAGCTCTTGAAACGCCTTGGAACGCGTCGAAATGATTTCATCCGTGCCTTCTTCCGTCATCCGCAAAATTTCTTTGATTTCTTCAATCGAGAGCGGCTCCGCAAAGATGTTCCTCTCTCTGTACGGAATGTTATGTTCTTCAAGCCAAGCTTTCGCTTTCCGGCATGACGTGCAACTGGGAGACGTATATAGTGTAACCACGCGGCTTCACCCTCCTTAATGGACTGTGGTTCAACGAGCTCAGTTTCATCCTCTCATTATTATATTATAATGTTTCTAATTTGGCTAGACCCCAAAATTGAGAAACATTAAATCCATTCTTGTTCACGGACGGGTGTATTCTCAATTGTAATCAAAAAGAGAGAACCATGCGCGTTCGGTTCTCTCATGCGGGTATTTTCACTTGCGGCGCAGGGCTTTGCTGTTGCTTCGGCTGCCAGCTTCCCAGCCGTTCTTTCAGCCATTTCTTTAAAACGTCACGACGTCTTCGTTTTGCTTGCGCTTTCGGCTTCATCTTCAACGCCTCCCATGGGTTAAAGATTCAAGCACCGTGCCGTTCGTACGACGTCGTACCACGCAGCGTCGACGCTTCTAACTTATATTCTCCTCCTGAAGCCTCTCTTTTGTCAAGACTTCGGCTTAACGGATCGCATCCTGATAAACGGGTAGGTCTTATTAAGAACAAATGGAGTGGTTAGCTGATGTTCAGCTCCTTTTGTATTATAATGAAGGCATTGGATTCATCTTGAAGGTTACCGTTTGTTAACAATTCCCATTTTTCGAGGGACAAAGTATAGAAAATAAAGGAGCGGGATTTAAGTGACAATCGCGGTCATTTATGGAGGGACACGGCCAAAAGGCAATACAGAGATTCTAACCGAAATGGCCATAGAGGGGCTTGACGTAGAAAAAATATATTTAAAGGATTATCATATTCAACCGATCACCGATCAACGCCATACAGAAGAAGGATTTCAGGAGATCAATGATGATTACAACTCTGTGATTGAACGTGTTTTAAAGCATGACATTCTGATTTTTTCAACACCTATTTATTGGTACAGCATGTCAGGAACCATGAAGAATTTCATTGATCGATGGTCACAGACATTAAGGGATCCCAAATTTCCTGATTTTAAAAAGAAAATGTCTGCCAAACAAGCCTATGTTATTGCAGTCGGGGGAGACAATCCCTATATAAAAGGGCTGCCCATGATCCAGCAATTCCAATTTATCTTTGATTTTATGGGGATTTCGTTTGCGGGATATGTACTCGGAAAAGGAAACAAGCCCGGTGATATTTATCAAGACAAAAAGGCGATTTACGCTGCCGAACAGCTGCTAAAGAATACCAAGTAATCATGACCAAAAGGAAACTTTTTTATTGAATGGGTTCTGATTCCGGCATTTATGGAGAATCAGAGCCTTTTTCTTCAAAAAAGAAAGCAATCGTTTCGTTTTCCATTTTTCTTTTTTTTCAATCGCTAAAATGTATGAAACATGGATGGGCTCCTTTGCCCTCACCCACTCAAATTTATTTAGGTCTTGATCTATTTTATAAGATTCATCTTTTTTCTCCTTTCTTCGCCTGATCCTGCGAATCTGAATGCCACGGCAACTGGCACAAGCCCGTGCAACCGCCTCCATGACGTGATATATTTAAAAATAGATATTTACATAGGAAGAAACAGGATACCGAGAAACGTTCGCTCATCATTAAGTCACTTTTTAATGTGGACAAAACAGGCGAGCTTATCTGCCCGTTGTACGCGATGGCTGCCAACATGAGAAAAGGCAGGCTATCGCCGACGCTCCTCCTGCCTAATATTTAAACAGCGCAGAATAAAAGAAATAGGTGATGGTTGTGTTGATGAAGGCGGTCTCCGTTGCTGCCGTGATCCTTATTGTCCTTATCCTCGTCCAATATTTCACGAATGCCTTGCCCGCGTTACTCTTGCAAATCGTCTTATGGATAACGGCTCTTTTGTTTATCCTCCATTTGGCGCTTAAACATCGCAAAAAAACATGAGCGGGTTCGAGCGCCGGCCGCAACCGCCCGCCATCGAAACCGACCGGGAAAACGATCAATTAAAGAATCGGTAAACATGAAAAGGTGTTCCGCAACAAACGGAACACCTTTTCTCATTTATTGAACGCGTGCTTATATTCGTCGTCATAAAGATGGCAGGCCACCCAGTGACCTTCCCGCGCTTCCCGCAACTTCGGCGCGACTTGCGCGCAAATATCCGTCGCCAATGGGCAGCGCGTCCGGAAACGGCAGCCGCTCGGCGGGTTCACCGGGCTCGGGACGTCGCCTTTTAAAATGATGCGTTCGCGGCTGCGTTCATAGTTCGGATCGGGAACCGGGATCGCCGACAAGAGCGCTTCGGTGTACGGGTGAAGCGGATTGTCGTAAAGCTCGTCGCTTTCGGCGACTTCCACCATGTTGCCGAGATACATGACGCCGACGCGATCGCTGATGTGTTTAACCATCGACAAATCGTGCGCGATGAACAAATAGGTCAGGCCGCGTTCTTTTTGCAGTTTCTGCAGAAGATTGACAACTTGCGCCTGAATGGAAACGTCGAGCGCCGAGATCGGTTCGTCGGCAATGATGAAATCCGGGTCGACCGCCAAGGCGCGGGCGATGCCGATCCGCTGCCTTTGCCCGCCGCTGAACTCATGGGGAAAGCGGTTGGCGTGCTCCTTGTTCAATCCTACGGTTTCGAGCAATTCATAAACTTTTTCGTCGCGCTCTTTTTTGCTCTTTGCCAAGCCGTGAATATCGATGCCCTCGGCGATGATATCCTTGACCGTCATGCGCGGATTGAGCGAGGCATACGGATCTTGGAAGATCATTTGCATTTTCTTGTTGAATTCTTTTAACTCTTTGCGCGACATTTTGGCGTGGACGTTTTTCCCCTCAAAGAGGACTTCTCCGTCCGTCGCTTCATACAGGCGGATAATCGTGCGCCCGGTCGTCGACTTGCCGCAGCCGGATTCTCCGACGAGGCCGAACGTTTCCCCTCTATATATATGGAAAGATACGTCGTCGACGGCTTTTAAGATCGCCTTTTTGCCGACTTTAAAATATTTCTTCAGGTTCTTTACTTCGATTAATTTCTCCCGTTCCGCGGTTTCGGTCATTTTCCGGCACCTCCGACTGCGATGATTTCAGGCGGTTCGACTTTCGGGGCCCGTTCATCGAGCAGCCAGCATGCGGTTTTCTGCGTTTCCGACAACGTCGTATAATCCGGCATATATTCCACACAGACTTTCATCGCATGCGGGCAACGCGGCGCGAACGGGCAGCCCTTCGGCGGATTGGAGAGATCCGGAGGGGTGCCGGGAATCGCCAACAGTTCGTCCGTCTTCGAATGCAGACGCGGCATGGACGACAACAAACCCCATGTGTACGGATGTTTCGGCCGGTAAAAGATTTCATCAACCGTTCCCGTTTCCACGATCTTTCCGCCATACATGACGGCAACGCGCTGCGCCATGTTGGCGACCACGCCGAGGTCATGGGTGATGAGGATGATCGACGTCTGCATTTTATTTTGCAGATCCTTCATCAAGTCCAGAATCTGCGCTTGGATCGTCACGTCGAGCGCGGTGGTCGGTTCGTCGGCGATGAGAACCTTCGGGTTGCAGGCGAGCGCGATCGCGATGACGACCCGTTGCCGCATCCCGCCGGAAAATTGGTGCGGATATTGTTTGACCCGCGCCTCCGGATTCGGAATGCCGACGAGATCGAGCAGCTCAATCGCCCGTTGCAACGCTTCTTGCTTGCCCAACTTCTGGTGTTTGCGCAAGCCTTCCATGATTTGTTTGCCGATGCTCATGGTCGGGTTGAGCGACGTCATCGGGTCTTGGAAAATCATCGAGATTTCCGAACCCCGTATCTTTTGCATCTCCTTTTCGGAGAGCTTCGTCAAATCTTTGCCGTTAAACCAGATTTCCCCGGATTTGATGCGGGCCGCCGGCTTCGGCAAGAGCCGCATGATCGTTTTCGACGTGACGGATTTGCCGGAACCGGACTCGCCGACGATGGCCAAGGTTTCGCCTTTTTTCAGTTCGAGATTGACGCCGCGGACGGCTTGGACCTCGCCCCCATACGTATCAAATGAAACGTGCAAGTCTTTGATCTCTAGGATGTTCTCCAATCGTGTCACCCCCTATTGTCTTAACTTCGGATCAAATGCGTCGCGCAAGCCGTCGCCGAAGATGTTGAAGCAGATGAGCAGAAGGCTGATGATGACGCCTGGGAACAGCGCCTGATACGGATGAAGCGACAACATTTTGTAGCCTTCGTTGATCAACACCCCTAGAGATGCCTTCGGCGGCTGGAGACCGAGACCGATGAAGCTCAAAAACGCTTCGAAGAAAATCGCGCCGGGAACCGAAAACATCGTGTGGATGATGATCATGCTCATCGTGTTCGGCACCATGTGCTTCGAGATGATCCGACTATCGCTCGCGCCGAGGGTGCGGGCGGCGAGGACGAATTCCAAATTTTTAAGTTTTAAAACTTCTCCGCGTATGATCCGCGCCATTCCGATCCAACCGGTCATGGCGATCGCCAGGATGATCGCGGGTATGCCCGGTTGCATGACGATGATCAACAATATGATGATCACCAGGTTGGGAATGCCATTGAGCACTTCGAGTATCCTCTGCATGATGTTGTCGACCTGGCCGCCGAAATAGGCGGAAATCCCCCCGTAAGCGACGCCGATAATCAGGTCGGCCGCAGCGGCGACGACGGCGATGAAGAGGGAAATTTGCGTGCCTTTCCAAACCCGTGTCCACAGGTCGCGGCCGAGTTTGTCCGCGCCAAACCACAAATCTTGTTTGATGCCGCGCTCTTTGTAAACGTCGACGCCTTGTTCGTTTTTGCCGTCAAAAGGCAGCCAATGAATGTTAGCCAATGCGGAAATGCGCGGCGGCAAGTTCGAGCGTTTCAAGTCTTGGTCATCGATGCCGTATTTGCTCATGTGCGGCCCGACGAGCGCCATGATGACGATGAGCAGGATAATGAACGCGCTCACCATCGCCGCTTTATTTTTGCGCAGGCGCCGGAAACCGTCGCTCCAAAAGCCGATGCTCGGTCCCGAAACTTGTTCTTGCAGGCTTTTATCGATGACCGCCGGCTGGAACATGTCTTGGGTGATTTCTTTTTTTGACACAGCCATCATGATTCGCCTCCAGCCAGCCGAATTCTCGGGTCTATGACCCCGTACAAAAGATCGACGATGAACACAACGACGATGAAAGCGACCGAATACATGATCGTCGTCCCCATGATCATCGGATAGTCGTTTGTATAAACGGACGTGACGAACTGGTCTCCGATGCCGGGAATGGCGAAAATGTTTTCAATGACGAGCACCCCGGTCATCAGGTTGACGGCCATCGGACCGACGATCGTCACGATCGGTATGAGCGAGTTGCGCACGGCGTGTTTAAACGTCACCGCCGGCCGGGACAGCCCTTTGGCCCGCGCCATTTCGATGTAATCTTGGTTGAGGGTGTCGACCATCGCCGTTCTCATGTACCGGGCAATGGTTGCGACCGGCCCGAAACCCAAAGCGATGTCCGGCAAGATGTGATACGCCGGCCCTTCCCAATAAGCGACGGGCAGCCAATGGTGCTTAACGGCGAAATAATATTGCATCAACTGGGCGAGAACGAACGACGGCACCGACACGCCGATGACGGCGACGATCATCGAGCCGTAATCCCAAACGGTGTTTCGCCGCAAGCCGGCGATGATGCCGAGCAGAAGGCCGAAGACGAGCCCGATGACCATAGCCTCGAAGCCGAGATCGGCCGATACCGGCAGGCGTTCGCCGATGATTTCCGTGACGGGGCGTCCGTCAAATTGGAAAGAAACCCCCAGATCGCCTTTCAGCAAGTCTCCGACATATTTGACGAACTGCACGGGAAGCGGTTTGTCGAGCCCGTATTTATGGTTCAAAAGTTCGATCATTTCGGGTGAGAGTTTCTCCTGGTTTTTATAGGGCGTACCAGGCAATAATTTCATAGAAAAAAACGTGAGCGCGACAATCACGAACATTGTCACGATCATGTAGATGATGCGCTGTACGATATAACGTCCCAATGCTGCAGTCACCCCCTGTGAATTCTATGTGTCTATTTTCCGGGATAATAGGACTAAAGTCAAGGATTAATTCCATTTTTCGCAATTATTGATAGGCATGAAAAGAAGAGCATGCGCCGCGATGACGCATGCTCTCCTGAGAACCGCCGCGGTGAAACGCGATCAGTGTTTATAGACTTTGGCGTGACGGAAGTCAGTCCTCGGGCTGCTGTTTTGGAATTCGAGGCCTTTGACGTACGGCTTCACGAGGAACGCGGAACCATCTTGATACGTCGGGATGACCGGCGCTTCTTCAAGCAGCACTTTTTCGGCTTCTTGAAGTTTTTTCCAACGTTCTTCGGGCTTGTTGCCGAGGTTTTGGGCTTCGTTGATCAATTGGTCATATGTTTTGTTCGACCATTTGCCGGTGTTTTCAGCATTGCCGGTCGTGAACATGTCGAGGAACGTCATCGGGTCTTGATAGTCCGGGCACCAGCCGCTGCCGCCGCCGATGTCATAGTTGCCCGCATCGTCGCGTTTCAAATATTCGCCCCACGGTTGTTTGTTGATCGTGATTTTCAGGCCGTCGAGCGTTTTTTCGATCTGGTTGGCATTATATTCGGCGAGCTTGCCGGCGACCGTCGTGTCCGTCGTCATGAATTCAAGCTTGGCCGTCTTAATGCCGAGTTCTTTCTTCGCTTCATCCCAAAGCTTTTTCGCTTCATCCTTGCCGCCGAGGAGATAACCTTTCGGGGCCGCGGCGCGGAAATCCTTGCCGTCCGGTCCGAAGGTGAAATCTTTCGGCACAAGGTAATGGGCCGGAATCGAGCCGTCATTCAACAGCGTTTTCGTCAAGCCTTCGCGGTCAAGGGCCATCGCGATCGCTTGGCGGGCTTTTTTGTTGGCCAAAATTTTGTTTTTCGAAACGTTCAATTTCAGGAAGAAGACGCAGTTGCCGGCTTGCGTATGGAATTCCGGGCTGTCCTTGTATTGATCGATGTAATCAGCAGTCAAGGTGTCCATATAGATTTTGTCGGTCTTATAAAGGTTAAGCGCTGTGACGTCGTCTTTCACGACGTTGTAATTGACTTCGTCGATCGTGATGTTTTTCGCATCCCAATAATCCGGGTTTTTCACGAGCGTCCAGCCTTTGCCGTGATCCCATTTGGCCAGCTTATACGCGCCGCTGTAAATCATGTTTTCCGGTTCTTTCGCGTATTTGTCGCCTTGCTTTTCAACAAAATCTTTCTTGAGCGGGAAGAACGGCGGGAACGCCATCAAGCTCAAGAAATACGGCGTCGGTTTTTCCAGCGTGACTTGCAGCGTTTTATCATCGAGCGCCTTCACGCCGAGCTGGTCGACTTTTCCGAACAGGTCGCTGTTTTTGTCCATGATTTTCGCCGCATTTTTGATATTCGCGGAAGCGTAAATGTACCCGTAAGCCGCGGCGGTCTTCGGATTGACAAAACGTTGCCAAGCATAGACGAAATCTTGGGCCGTGATCGGCGAGCCGTCCGACCATTTGATGCCGTCGCGCAACTTAAATGTATATACTTTGCCGTCCGCGCTCACTTCCGGTTGACCGGCCGCGAGATCCGGAACGGGCTTATCCTTGCGCATCGTCATGAGACCGCTAAAAATGTTCGTCAACACGCCAAAGGATGTCGTATCGGTCGCTACGCTAAAATCAAGCGACGGAATGTCAGATCCTGATGCAAAGTACAAGACTTGTTTGTCGGCGAGCTGATTTTCGCTCTTCTTTTTGCCCCCGCCGTCGCCGCTGCTTTGGCTGGAGCCGCCGCAGGCCGCGAGGAACAAGCTCAAGACGAGCATGATCGAAACAAAAATCGACCATTTCGCTTTGCCTCTCATCTCAAGTATGACCTCCCTAATATTTTGTATACAACGGGCAATATGAATTATTCTAATTATACTGTCATATCGCCCATATCGGTATTATACAAGTTTTCCTTTAACTTTGCATCAGTTATTTTTGTTTTTTTTCAATCATGGCGAAATGATAACGATTTCATTACAAAAATACTACTTTCGGCGTACTTGTTTTCTTACTATTTTCTGCCATTTATGTCATTGATTCGAATGGCCGTGAATGTCAGACGCTTTAAAGATAAGCGCTTACGGAAACGGATTTGCAGAAACGAGCAAAATATGGAAAAGAACCCGGAATCAGCGCTCCGGGTTCTGTTTTCCTGCCGACCGCCGCACTCAGTGTTTGAGCAGCTTCGCGTGGCGGAAATCGGTGCTCGGTCCGTAGCTTTCATAAACGAGCCCCTTGACGTAAGGCTTCGTCAGGATCGCGTCGCCGCTTTGGTAAATCGGAATCATCGGCGCTTGTTCGATCAAATATTTCTCCGCCTCTTGGAGTTTTTTCCAACGTTCGGCCGGTTTGGTGCCGAGCGCCTTCGCTTCGGCCATCAGTTGGTCATAATGCTTGTCGTTCCATTTGCCGGAGTTGATCATGTTGCCGGTGGTCCACAGATCGAGGAACGTCGTCGGGTCTTGATAGTCCGGGCACCAGGAGCTGCCGGCGCTCACGTCGAAGTTCGTGCTCTTTGAGCGTTCCAAATAATTGGCCCAAGGCTGTTTGTTGATTTTAAATTCGATGCCCGGCAAAGTCTTTTCGATTTGATTCGCGTTGTATTCCGCGAATTTTTCCGCCTGCGGCGTATCGGTCGTCAAATATTCCAGCTTCAGCGTTTTGATTCCCAGTTCTTTTTTCGCTTCTTCCCACAGTTTCTTCGCTTCCGCTTTATCGTCTTTCAAATACCCCTCCGGAGCGACGTCGCGGAAGTCTTTGCCGTCCGGTCCGAACGTAAAGTTTTTCGGAACGAAGAAGCGCGCCGGAATCGAGCCGTCGTTCAGCAAGGTATTAACCAGGCCTTCCCGGTCGACGGCCATGAACATCGCTTGCCGGACTTTAAGATTTTTGAACGCCGGGATCTTCGCGATGTTCAGCTTCATGTAAAAGACGCAGTTGCCCGGAATGGCTTTAAATTCAGGGCTGTCTTTGTATTTGTCGACGTATTCTTCGGACAGTCCGACGTCGTAGATTTTATCGGTATTGTAAAGATTCAAACGGGTCGTTTGGTCTTTGACGACTTTATAGTTGACCTCATCGATGGTGATGTGTTTGGCATCCCAATAATCGGGGTTTTTCACCAAGGTCCAGCCTTCGCCGTGTTGCCATTCTTTGAGTTTGTAGGCGCCGTTGAAGAGCATGTTTGCCGGCTCTTTTGCGTATTTATCGCCTTGTTTTTCAACAAAATCTTTCTTGAGCGGGAAGAACGGCGGGAACGCCATCAAGCTCAAGAAATACGGCGTCGCCGTTTCCAAGGTGACTTGCAAGGTTTTGTCGTCAAGCGCTTTCACGCCGAGCTGATCGACTTTTCCATATAAATCGCTGTTTTTATCCAAGATTTTGGAAGCGTTTTTAATATTGGCCGCTTCATAAATGTAAGCATAAGGCGCCGCGGTCTTCGGATCCAGTTCGCGCTGCCAAGCGTAGACGAAGTCTTGCGCCGTCACCGGGCTGCCGTCGGACCATTTGATGCCGTCGCGCAATTTAAAGGTGTACACTTTGCCGTCCGCGCTGACTTGCGGCATGCCCTCGGCCAAATCTGGCACGGTTTTACTGTTATAGACGGTCATGAGGCCGCTTTGGATCATATAGAGCACGTCAAAAGACGTGGTATCCGTCGCTTGGGCGATGTCGAGCGACGGGATGTCCGCGGTTGACGCAAAATAGAGGACTTGATCCTTGGCGAGTTCGGAACTGCCTCCTTTCGAGCTGCTCGTTTTATCGGTTTTTCCGCCGCCGCCGCATGCCGTGAGGAACAAACCGAAGATCAGCAAAAGCGTCAGCAGCATTGACAGTTTCTTCTTTCTCTTCATCCCGTATGACCCTCCTTGGCTTGCCGTTTCTATAGTCCGGCTATTCTGACCATATAGCCTTATCTGGTATTATACAGACTTTTCTTGATATGTCACTACCTTTTTATTAAAGATTTTAAATTTAAAATTATGTATGCGCTTTAATAAATATTGACTTCTAAAATATGGAAAAAATGCACGCCCGATGGCTTTGCCTAAATTAACAGCTCCCGCCTGAACGGCAGGAGCTGTTTATGTTTATATACGGCTCGCCGCTTTTCGGCGCCGAACATCAGTGTTGCAAAATTTTGGCGTGGCGGTAATCAATGCTCGCGCCGTAGTTTTGGAAGACCAAACCTTTCACGTACGGCTTGACGAGGACCGCTTGGCCGGTTTGATATTCGGGCACGATCGGCGCTTCCGTGATCAAAAGTTTTTCAGCTTCTTGCAGTTTGGCCCAGCGTTCGGCGGGCTTGTTGCCGAGATTGACCGCGTCTTGGATCAATTGGTCGTATTGTTTGTTCGACCATTTCCCGGTATTGTTTTGGCTGCCGGTCGTCCACATGTCGAGGAACGTCATCGGGTCTTGATAGTCCGGGCACCAAGCCGCACCGCCGCCGATGTCGTAATCGCCTTGATCATCCCGCTTCAGATATTCGTTCCACGGTTGTTTGTCGATCGTGATTTTGACGCCGTCCAGCGTTTTTTCAATTTGATTGGCGTCGTATTCCGCAAATTTCGAAGCGGTATCGCTGTCGGTCGTCAAATATTCAAGTTTGAGCGTGGTGATGCCCAACTCTTTCTTGGCTTCATTCCAAAGTTTTTTCGCTTCATCCTTGCCGCCGAGGAGATAACCGTTCGGGGCCGCGGCGCGGAAATCCTTGCCGTCCGGACCTTTGGTAAAGTTCTTCGGCACGAAATAATGAGCCGGAATCGAGCCGTTGTTCAAGAGCACTTTCGTCAAGCCGTCGCGATCAATCGCCATGGAAATCGCTTGACGCACTTTCGTATTTTTGAAAGCCGGAACTTTCGCGACGTTGAGTTTTAAGTAGAACATGCAATTGCCGGGCACATATTTGAATTCACTGCTGTTTTTATATTCATCGACGAATTCCGATGACAGGTATTTCACGAAAACTTTATCCGTTTTGTAAAGGTTCAGCGACGTCGTCGAATCTTTTACGACTTGATAGTTGACTTCATCAATGGTGATGTTTTTCGCATCCCAATAGTTCGGGTTTTTCTTAAACGTCCAGCCTTGGCCGTGGTCCCACTTCGCGAGGACGTACGGTCCGTTGTAGAGCATGTTTTCCGGTTCCTTCGCGTACTTGTCGCCTTGTTTTTCGACGAAGTCCTTCTTCACGGGCAGGAACGGATAGAACGACATCAGGCTGACGAAGTACGGGGTCGGTTTTTCCAGCGTGACTTGCAGCGTTTTGTCGTCGAGGGCTTTGACGCCGAGTTGATCGACTTTGCCGTACAAGTCGCTGTTTTTGTCCAAAATTTTCGCCGCGTTTTTAATGTTGGCGGACGCGTAAATGTAGGCGTAAGGCGCCCCAGTCTTCGGATCCAGTTCACGGTGCCAAGCGTAGACAAAATCTTGCGCCGTCACCGGGCTGCCGTCGGACCATTTGGCATTGCCCCGGATTTTAAAGGTATAAACCTTGCCGTCCGCGCTCACTTTCGGCTGTGCGGCGGCCATGTCCGGAACCACTTTATTGTTGTCGACCATCATCAGGCCGCCTTGGAGCATGCTCAGCATATCGCCCGAAGTCGAATCCGTCGCTTTCGCATAGTCCAGCGTCGGGATGTCGGCCGTTTGATACAAATAGAGCACTTGCTTATCCGCAAGCTTGCCGTTGCCTTTGCTGCCGCTTGAGCTCTTTTCATTTCCTCCCCCGCCGCACGCGGCTAAGAATAGGCTCACGACGAGCAGGAGCGAAACAAAGATCAACCCTTTCGCTTTGCCTCTCATGCTGTGACCTCCCTCGGTTGATTTCTTTATACAGTCTTACTTTAGTATATTCAGACTATATAGTCTAATACTAAAGTACGACTATGATGACATTATACCAACAATTTTTTTCTTTTTCACCACACTTTTCTAAGGAAATGCATTAAAGTTAATAAATCTTTTAAGTACTACTTTTGTTTTATTTTAGATTGTTCAATCTTTCATCTGATATAGCGGACTACAAATGTTAGTAAAAACGAAATGAAGATGATAAAAGAAGCCATAACGGATGAAGGAGGCTCGGGGAATAGAGTGGGGCATGAATCGGCATTCCGGCCGGTTGCAAATATGAATCGTTTTTTTCGATCCGTTTGCAAAAAATGATGCTTCTGACGGTACGCCCCGGCTTCAATCCATGGCCATAAAAAACGGCCGTAATGGGACATAGCAACGGGGTTCAGCGGCGCGTGAAACGACATCGGCCGATGCTTGCATTCGGCAGGCGAGACAGCCATTGCATCCGAAACGGATTCCGAAAAAACAAGGTCATGCGGGCAAAAAATTTGTAAGAGGGATGGCGTTTTTATGATATGATAAACCGTAACGGAGGGATGGCCAATGAATACACGCTGGATCAAACTCGCCGCCGTCCTATTTGTCATCGGCATCCTGTTCACGTGTCTCTTTTATCTGTTCGGCCATCAGGGCAAGGGATGGCTCGGCATCATTAATTCGGCGTTTTTGGTCAGCTTGGCATACTTTGTGATCGGCGGATTTATGTTCGTTTACTACGGCGGCTTTTTTCGCGGCATCGCTTTCAGTTTCCGCAACTTTTTCAGATCCAAAGGCGACATTTACGCCCAAGAGCTGTCAAAAAGCCAAGATGAAATCCTCAATATCCAAAAGCGCGAAGATCCGGAGATTCCGGCGCGCCATAAAAACAAACAGCCCCCGCGCACATGGGCTTTTCTCATCAATGCCGCCATTTATTTCATCTTCTCGATGACGCTGGCTTATGTTCTTTATTAAAAGAAAATGCCGTTCCATTCAACGGCCAAAGGATTTGAGGCAAACGGCGGACGGAAAAACGAACGCCTACGCACTTTTCAATGGAGAATGGATCTGTTCCCGTTCATGACGCGGATGGCAGCAGGCGCCATGGTCAAACCGGGAGCCGGCTTTTGATGGGACCGGTTGGGCGACGCCCCATGCCGTATTCCGTCGGACGGCTCATCAATTCACTTTGGCGCCGTTTTCCAGCTCCCATATTTTTTCAAAATAAGGCTGGCCTTTGATGATTCGCTCGCAAAGGTCATAATGCTTGTCCGACCATCCAGCCTTGACGGCGTTAAACAACCGCTCCCAAGCCTCGCCGAACGATAACCTCCGGCTTTCAGCATAGTGTTTCGGAAACCATTCGGTATACCAATAGCGCATCTCTTCCAAGTTGCCGACCGATTTGAGCTGATCGAGCGCCATTAAAAGAATCTGCTTCAATTGCCTTTCCTTTCTCGTCAAACCGCGCATCCAATCGGGATGCGGAGATAGAATATGATATTCCCGGTTTCCGGCTGCGCGGTTCCATTCATATATCCTCGTTTCCATGCTTCTCGCCTTTTCCAAAACCGTCTTTTCCTGGCGGGGAATCAGCCGGCTTTTGCGGATGGGCACGGTGTAGCCGAGCGTATCCACGACAAGGTGGCGCTTTTCATCCGTGGCAATAAAGCAATATTCGATGACTTCCCTTTGGTTGTTTTTCCGTATATAGCTTTTATTGCGGACGTCTTCCAACAATCTTGACGGCAAGTCGTTCAAACCGTTTTCTATGTATAAGAAGAGATCGGTTTCGATTTTCACGAGCGGCACTTGGTCGAGCAATTCGATGAAATCGTGTTTGCGCCATTCATGGAATTCGCACACGTTATAACCGTTCTCTTCCCCCTCAAACCAGTTGACCCATACGTCGCCAATGAGTTCCATCGTGCGTCCCTCACTTTGATCCTTGTTTAGCTTTCAGTATGGGCAGGACGTCATGGATTTATTCCCTCATCATTGTGTTTTTGGATGGCCTGGCAAATTCATTGACGGCTTGGAAAATAAATGCTCAGCCACATAATGAAAAGGCCGCCGAGGAACAAATAGGTTTCAAATCGGCCGGTGAGAAAGCTTAAATAACCGCCGAAGTCATGTCCGGTCGCGAGCAAATTCAAAAAAACGATGAGCGTCACACCGCCGGCCACCGCGAAGCCGAAGCCGACGAACAAAAAGAAAATGCGCAAAATCACACGCATCGCCCACCCCTTCTCAGCGAGAATGACCGGAGGCCTGTCCCCCCCTTAACCAGACTATGCGCGTCCGTCGCCGATTATGATAGATGGCCATCCCGCTCCTTCGGCGTTTGCGGGTTTCACAGTCTCTCATCGCCTGATGTGTCCATGTCTAGATGGCAAAAAAGAACCGCCCTTAAAGGGCGGTTCCGCGTGAAAATCATTCGGTATATTTTTTGAAAACGAGCGTGGCGTTGTGACCGCCGAAGCCGAAGGAATTGGACATCGCGTATTCAATGTTCATCGGACGCGCTTCGTTCGGCACGTAATCGAGATCGCACGCTTCGTCTTTTTCATGCAAATGAATCGTCGGCGGCGCCACGCTGTTCACGATCGACAGGATGGTAAAGATCGCTTCCACGCCACCGGACGCGCCGAGCAAATGGCCGGTCGACGATTTAGTCGAACTCATGGCGAGTTTATACGCATGTTCCCCGAAAACGGTTTTCACGGCAAGGGTTTCGGTCGAATCGTTGATCGGCGTGCTCGTGCCGTGGGCATTGATATAGTCGATTTGGTCGGGCGTGATGCCAGCATCATCGAGCGCTTGCCGCATGGAACGGACGGCGCCGTTGCCGTCGGGAGCCATCGCCGTGAGATGGTAAGCATCGCCCGTCGCGCCGTATCCCACGACTTCCGCGTAGATGCGGGCGCCGCGTTTTTTGGCGGATTCCAGGCTTTCCAATACGATGACGCCCGCGCCTTCGCCCATGACAAAACCGTCGCGGTTTTTGTCAAAAGGACGGCAGGCCGTCTCCGGATCCGGATTGAAGGACAGGGCCTTGGCGGAGCTGAATCCGGCAAAAGCGAGCGGGACGAGCGGCGCTTCCGTTCCGCCGGTGATGATGATATCGTTGTCGCCGCGCTGAATCGCTTTGAAAGCGTCGCCGATCGAGTTCGTCCCCGTCGCGCACGCGGTCACCGTACACGAGTTGATGCCCTTGGCCCCGAGCTGAATCGACACTTGCCCCGAAGCCATATCCGGGATCATCATCGGGACAAAAAACGGACTGACCCGACGATAGCCTTTCTCCATGGCGATGCGGAACTGTTCTTCAAACGTTTCCATGCCGCCGATGCCCGAACCGATCCAAACGCCGACGCGCGGCGCGATGTCCTCCGTGATGGTCAGATCGGCGTCTTTTACGGCCATTTTTGCGGCAACGACCGCATATTGCGTGAAGCGATCCATCTTGCGCAAATCTTTTTTATCAATATAAGGGCTCGGATCAAAATCCTTCAATTCACCGGCGACTTTTGCCGGAAAGTCATCGGGATTGACGCGGGTGACCGGCGCGATCCCGTTTTTCCCGGCGACGACGTTTTTCCAGCTGGTTTCCACGTCATTGCCGAGAGGCGTGAGGGCACCCAGCCCCGTCACGACGACTCGACGTTTCATTCCTTATTCTCCTTTCCGTTACGGTTGCGAATCACTCAAAGACCCACATTGGGATATATTCATCATCGCATAATTTGGATCGAATGTATAAAAAACAGTCCTACAAGCTTCGTCTCGGCAGGAGCCATGCCCGCGCGGACGCGCGCCGCCGGCATCCGCGCTGTTATTTTCCCCAGCGCAAAGCGACGGCGCCCCAGGTCAATCCGCCGCCGAAACCGACCAATACAACGACGTCTCCGTCCTTCATTTTACCTTCTTTTCTCGCGTCATACAATGCGAGAGGTATGGAGGAAGAGGACGTGTTGCCGTATTTGTGGACGGTTTTATAGAGCTTGTCTTCCTCAAGCCCCAGCCGTTCGCGGGAAGCTTCCATAATCCGGATGTTCGCTTGGTGCGGGATGAGCAAATCGATATCGTCCTTCGTCAGACCCGCTTTGTTGATGACGTTGACCGCCGATTCGCCCATCTGGCGCACGGCGAATTTGAACACTTCCCGGCCGTTCATGGCGATGTAGGGGCCGTCTTGGTACAAATCTTTTGCACCGCTTCCGTCCGCACCAAGCTCAAAGGACAGGATGCCTTTGCCTTCCGACACCGGCCCCATGACCACGGCCCCGGCGCCATCGCCAAAGAGCACAGCGGTGCTGCGGTCCTCCCAGTTGGTAATCTTCGACAACTTCTCAGAGCCCACGACAAGTATATTTTTGTATACCTTATTTTCAATAAACTGTTGCGCCACGATCATCCCATACATAAACCCGGCGCAAGCGGCGCCGAGATCCATCGCGGCCGCACGTTTAGCGCCGAGGCGGTCTTGGATGAGACAGGCGACCGATGGGAACGCCATGTCCGGCGTCACCGTCGCCACGATGATCAAGTCGATATCCTCAGCGGACAGCCCGGCGTCTTCCAGCGCTTCCACCGACGCATGGTACGCCATATCGGACGTGTCCGTGTTATCATCGGCGATTCTTCTTTCTTCTATACCCGTCCGGGTGCGGATCCATTCGTCCGATGTATCCATCATTTTTTCAAGATCGAAGTTGGTCAGCACCCGGTCTGGAACATAACGGCCAATCCCTAAAATTCCGACGCTCATATTGGGTCCCCCACTCATTTTATTAGTTAATATTATGACTTGGTACTAATTTTAGCGGATATTCATTTTTTTGTCTAGAAAATCGTTCAAAAACTTAATATGCCAAGCATTTCGCGACATGGGCCAACCGCTGGCGATTTTTTCATGGGTCGCAGCGCGGCTTATTATGGTTGGCGGCTTGTTTGCGCGCATAAAGGAATTATTGTAAAGTGGCAGTGTATCAAGCTTCTATCTGGCCTGATCCGAGCCGATCCGTGCAACATGATGCGGAAAAGGAGGGGTAGAAGTTGCAAGCATCCACGATGGAACAGCTTGCACCCGGATCACAAGATGAACGGATCCAAAAGCTGTTGGAGACGGGGTTGTTGCGGGAAGAGGAACGCTGGATATGGGAGATGATTCGGCCCGAGCGCTTGCTGCGGTTTTATCAAGTGTTGAATCAGCGGACGCGTTATATCTCCATTTTGCTTGAAGCCGTCGATGACGGGCACAATCAGGCGGCGGTCCTCCGGACGGCAGACGCCTTTGGCATTCAGGATGTCTCCATCATCACCGGGGGCAAACCGTTTGAGCCGAACAAAAACGTCACCCAAGGCGCCCATAAATGGCTGACGATCAGCAAAAAGCCGGACGTGCAAACGGCGGTTCGAGATTTGAAGAAGAAAGGCTATCAAATCTACGCCACATACCTTGGGGACGGCGCGGTGCCGATCGGAGAGATCGATCTGTCCCAACCGCTCGTTCTCCTGTTCGGTAATGAACACCAAGGCATTTCCGAAGAAGCGGCTGAATTAGCCGACGGAAAATTTTACATTCCCATGTACGGCTTTGTGCAAAGCTTCAATATCTCCGTGGCGGCGGCGCTCGCTTTGCAAGAAATCACGAAGCGGGCCCGTGAAACGGCAAAAGCGCGTTATTATCTCACCGATGAAGAAAAGCGCGAGCTGTTTTGGGAATGGATCATGAAAACCCTCAGCCCCAGACTCCGGCAAAAGGTGCAAAAGAAATTGGAAAGCCTGAGTTCAGTGCCCTCCGGTCAACATGGCCCGACGCGCCGGCTGACCGGCTGACGATCCGTAGCGGACGGACGCACAAAGAACAACTCCCGTTTATGAGCGGAAACGCATGGATATAGACAAACGATTGCCCCCAGCGAGCCGCATGTCGGCGAGCTGGGGTTTTTCGCATCTCCCGCCAGCTGGATTTCGAGAAGCCAGCCCGTGCAGGCGTCCATTTTTCTCAAGGGCGGGCTCCCTTCCCGCCCCGCTATTACACCTCGGCGCAGACAACTCATATAATATGAATGCCACACGCAAACGGTTAGGAGGGGTGTAAATGGCAGATTCCAATCAAAATCAAAACCGGCAGTACATGCCTCCCGTCGATCCCTTTACTCCATTCATGTGGGGGCCGCCCGGGCCTCGGCCCATGATGCCACCGGGGCAATCGGACCCGTACCCAACCGGCGCTCCGCCCGGCCCTTTTCCAGGCGCTATGAATGCGAACGACAATTTTGACATCAATAAAATGTTGGACGGCGCCGACAAATTTATTAAATTTATGAATCAAACCCAACCGATGCTCAAATCGCTCGCCCCGCTCTTCAATATGTTTAAAAAATAACCCATCCGGCAGATCGGATCGGCTAACCGCGATGGTCTTTGAGCGTCATCGCCGGGTAGAACCCAAGCTGTTCGGCGGCCTTTTCAAAAGAAAACCGCGATAAACCGTTTCCGAATTGAAAAACATGAAGCCCCGGCGAGAGCGCGGCCGTCAACGCCCGATAAACGCCCGACGCCGCATCGAGGACATGCAAATGCTCCGTCCGCTTCGAACGCTTCTGCCCTTCTTCATAAACGGACGGCATCCGGCAGACGACCACCCGCAGCTCAGGGGCTGTTTCTCTTTTCGCCAATAGCGTTTCAATCGCCGTCCGTTCGGCCGCATCGGCTTGACGTCCCGCCGCGCTGACCGGGGCAACCCGGTGCCTTTCATGAACAACGCCCGACGGCTTCCCATAAATGTCCGTGTGAGAAAGGAGAATGATCCGCTGCAAATCCGGCGAAAGCGTAAGCAGTGTCTCCAGGCGGAGGGCGAGCTCTTCTTTCGTCAACGGCGAACGGGAGGCGCGAAAATCGACATGGCTGTCCAAGCAAACAGCCGCGTCGGGGCGTTCGGCGACGGCCTCCCAATCGTTGTCGTCCACGGTTTGAAAAAAGGCATGGCGGCCGAAAAACATCGCGCGGTCTTCTTCGGCCGCCCGCTCTGAAGAACCGCTGTACACCGACGCGACGACCATTTCTTGGTCCAATAAATATTCCGTGATCCGGACCCCAAAACGGCTCAAGCCTCCATAAATCACGACCCGGCTCATGCCTCTTTCCCCCGCGCAGGCGGATCGGGCGCCCCGCGCACTTCCGTTTTTTCGCTCCGGCTTTCCGCCTTAAATTTGGACTCCAGTTCTGAAAGCCGCGCGCTTCCCTTCTCCGTCAAATTGCGGGGATCTTGATTCAAAAGCGCCAACCATTCCTCGCGTTCGGCGTCCAATTGGACCACCCCTTTCACCATAAAAATATGTTGGATTCACGAAATCATGCGTTTTTAGCCGAAACGACGCGTGCGGACGTCCGGCGGGCAGCCGTGCGGATGAAAACAAGCTCAGCGAAGCGCGGAAAGGATAAAAAAAACATTCCCCGAAGCGGGGAATGCCTGAAACATCAAGAAATGCCCAATGCGATTTTGGCATAGCGCGATAAGCGGTCTTTCGTCCACGGCGGATCCCAAACGATATTGACGTCTACATTGTTGACGCCTTCGATCGGCATCAGGGCGGCCCTGACGTCCTGTTGAATGGTCGCGGCCAGCGGACAGCCCATCGCGGTAAGGGTCATCGTGACGAGAACATCGCCGTTCTCATCGACGTCGACGCCGTAGACGAGGCCCAAGTTTATAATATCGATCCCCAGCTCGGGGTCGATGACTTGTTCAAGCGCTTCCATGATCTCTTCGCGCAATGCTTTTTCGTTGATTTCGGCCACGATTACCCTCCCCTTCTTTTTCTTTATTATTATAATA
This sequence comes from Caenibacillus caldisaponilyticus, assembly GCF_002003465.1. Classification (GTDB taxonomy): domain Bacteria; phylum Bacillota; class Bacilli; order Bacillales; family Sporolactobacillaceae; genus Caenibacillus; species Caenibacillus caldisaponilyticus. The sequence continues at coordinate 68,228 of NZ_BDDQ01000013.1, forward strand.
TAACCCCTTTAGGTTTTAAATAAAACGAATTGGCCTATCCTCGCGGCCGGTGCGCACGTTTAGCCAAGTGCTGAACGACCGTGCCCCTCTGCCGTTGGCCGCTGAACGGCCGTCAAAGACCATCGATGCGGCACGCGCCTTCGCGGTTTTCCGCCTTGTTCGGTTTTGCCGCCTGAAGATTCTTGACCGTTTTTTCGCCGACTGTGATTGTCAAAAACGACAGCCCTGAAAGGCGGCATGCCCCAATCATTCGGCGCGGTGGATCGGCAAGAAGGGAAGGACCGCACGGTTCGCAAACGGGTCAACCGGCATCTTGTTTTTGCTGTCCGGACGTGTCGATCAGGCGTCCGGGCAAAGCGAGGATCGACGCATTGAGTTCGTCCAGTTTATTCTCTATTCGATGGAGCAAATAGAGCGTCACGACGATCGGAAATCCGACATCCTTGACCATCCCGAGCCATTCCGCCATCCGTCTCCCCCTTTCCAAAGACCTCCTGATTTCTGATGTCATCGGCCAGCAAACGCGTCATGCGGCGTCTTTTGTCACGGTGCGCCAACATCGCGGCCCGATGTTTGCGGAGCAGCAGGACGACGCACCTTGCATAAATGGTTGCCAAAGCCTTTTGCTGGGACATTGCCCCGTTGTTTGAAAAAAGAGGGCCGTCCATCCGGCCCTCCCTACCGTCACGTCAACGGAATTTCAGTGACATTGCGTTCGACGATGCGCGCGGCGACCTTCTTTACCAAATCGCCGCCGGAAGACGTCAAGGCGTTTTGCGCCAAGATGACATCCATCGCTTGATTCACCGCTTGCGCGTTGACCGGCTCAACGGGGTTGTCCAAGGCATAGCGGACAGTCTTGCCGGCGGCGTTTTCAAACAAAAGTTCAATCGTCTTCGCCACGTCTTTCCCCCCTTCCGCTTTTCATGATTCCATTCTGGCCCGTTCCTTCCGCTTCTGCGCACGGATGACTCATGCCGCGTGGGACAGGCATGGCATCCTCCTACGCGCTGATGGACGAGCGGTCGCTCCGTTCGATCGCCACAAGCGGATGTTGTTGCACCGACGCCAGCGCTTGACCGATCGCAAACAATTGATCGTTCGTCGCCGATGTTTTCAAATTGTTAAAGGTTTTGCGCTTGACGATCGGATTGCCTTTTTCGTCCACGCCCGCATCAAGCGTAAGGATCAGGCTTGAATCCATGAGATTGGCGGTCGCCATCCTCTCACCCCCTTCTTCACTTAATAAATCGCCGGCTCATCCGCATTTCGGTGAGATGGACTGAAAAAAAAAGCGAGCGCCCCGGACAACCGGACGCCTTCGCGGACGGGATATCTCCAAGCGGCGTTTGGCGCCCGGCTTAAACCGTCGAGCGCTCAACCGCTTTGATGCATGGGCGGATGCGTCGGCGCCCGCCCCAGAACAAACCGGGACAGCTCTTGCCGGATCCGTGCCGACCGCACGCCGAAGCCGCCGGCCAATCCCGGCATAAACGAAGGATGGAAAAACTCCGGAAGGAAGGGTATGATTTGAAATAAGGCGCGCATGCCCCTCAGCCTTCGCCTTTTAAAACAGAGAAAGGAGAAAACCATGGAACCGCATTTAATTTGTCTCGATTTGGACGGCACACTTCTTAGGACGGATAAAACGATCAGCAAGCGAACGGAAGCGGTCATCCAAGCATTAAAAGAAAAAGGCCATCTCATCATGATCGCGACCGGCCGCCCCTATCGCGTGAGCAAGGAATATTACCGGCAATTGCGCCTCGAAACGCCCATCGTCAATTTCAACGGCGCATACGTGCATCATCCCGATGATCCCGGCTGGGGCGTCTACCACACCCCGATTCCGCTCCCCGTCGTTGAAAACATTTTGCGGACGTGCGAAGCGTTCCACTTGCAAAACATCATCGTCGAGCATATGGATGACGTTTATATCAAAAACTACGATGCGGAGTTGACGGAATCCTTCAAGGTCAATGTCGGCCAACTGCAAATCGGACCGATTTTCGAAAACCTTAAAACCGATCCGACGTGCGTGCTCATCCAGACGGAAAACAGCGAAACGGAACGGCTGCTGAAAGCGCTCGATACCCAATATACTGATGCCGTGCATCAACGCTCATGGGGAAATCCGTCCAACATGATTGAAATCATCCGCAATGGCGTAAACAAAGCAGTCGGGATCAAACGGGTGGCTGAATATTATCATATCCCGCGCGAGCGGATCATCGCCTTTGGCGACGAAGACAACGATTTGGAAATGCTGGCTTACGCCGGCCGAGGCATTGCGATGGGAAATGCCGCCGAACGCATCAAGCAAGCCGCAGACGACGTCACGCTGACCAACGACGAAGACGGCATTGCCGCCTATTTGGAACGCCTTCTGTGATCGCCGCGGTTTTGAACGCCCCTCGCCGCGCTGCGGCTTCAGAAAAGCGTTCCACCCGGCTCCCCGCGTTTGCTCGCGCTTCCCAATAGAACCTTTATAAATTGTTGACAAAGGCGAAGCACAAATCCTAAGTTTATAATGGGTTGTTTTTTGCAGAATGGGGTGACGCGAATGCACGTCTATGAATTGACAAAAGATGCGAAGGACGACATCATCAACAACCTCGCCGAATTATACATGCAGCAGATTTCAGTCGGAAAAAATGAAAAAACGTTCAAGCTTGCCGTACAAGGCATCCGTTTATCTTTGGAAGACCATTCTCCGGCGCGGATCGTCATTGCCGAGGACGGCAATGAAATTCTCGCTTCGCCTTTCTTAATGTCGGCGTGAGCCTCCGCACCGGCGGCCATTATCTCTGGCTGAACGAACTCTACGTGCACAATCAATACCGCAACAAAGGGATCGGCAGGAAATTGCTCTTATATGTCATCCACATGGCGGAAAGGGAAAATATCAAAACCATCGAGCTTGAAACCGGCGTAAACAATTCCATCACGAAACACATCTATCAATCCCTCGGATTCTATGAGATCGTCTCCAAGCGCTACGGATTTTCTTTTTAACGTTTTTCGAACCGGAAAGCGGACGAGCGCCGCTCATGACGCCAAACTCATCCTTCAGGCGGCGATCGAAACGGGCGCGCAACCACGGGATCCCTATGGCCGTTGCGGAAGTGACCGGACTCATTGTCACGCCGCCGGCGGTTATTGTAAAATGAATCAAGAGATATGCGAGACGGTATCGCCTTCATCCAAGCAAACCTTGCAAGCATTTAAATAAGGAGGAAGACGCCATGGCCATTGATGTGAGACCGGAGCGGACACCCAACCCGAACGCGATGAAATTTACCGCCGCCAGACAATTGTTTAACGGAAGATTGATCGCCAAAAAAGGCGACAACGTCGATCATCCGTTGGCGCAAAAATTGCTGGAATTGAACGGGGTTGACAACATTTTCGGCTACGAACATTTTGTCACCGTAAACAAAACCTTTGATGCCGACTGGAACGACTTGCTCCCCGAAATTGAGAAAGTGTTCGAAACCACTTCGATCTAAACGCAGACATCCTCGACGGCTGAACAGGCAATCGCAGTTATTTGTTGCCAAATCAGTCCGTCTTTTTTTATGGCCGAAAAAGGGTCTCCCCATGCTTTTCACGGCATCGCCACTCTATCGGCCGACCGACGGAAACGCGGCTGGAGACGGCCGCATCCCTTTTTTCAATCCTCCTTCCGGAAAAAACCGACGATTTCCGTCGTCTCCATAATGTTCGTAAACGCGCGGGGATCCGTTTCCTGAATGATGCGCTCGAGCGTATACAATTCATAACGCGTCAAGACGATCAACAGCAAATCCTTATCCTTGCCGGTATAGCCCCCCTTGGCAGCCACCTTGGTGATCCCGCGGACAAGGCGATGGTAGATCGCCTGGGTGAGCTCCTCCCCTTTTTCGGTGACGATCATCGCCGTCAATTTGACATAACGCGTATGGATGGCATCGATCACCCTGGAAGTGACGTATAAAGTCACCATGGTGTACAGCGCCCGCTCCCACCCGAAGAAGAAACCGGCGGACAGGACGATTAGGCCGTTCAAGATGAAGTAATAAATCCCAATCGGGCGATCCTGGGTCTTGGACAAAATCATGGCAATGATGTCCATGCCGCCGGTGGATGCCCCGTACTTGAGGGTCAAGCCGACGCCGATCGCCCCAATGACGCCCCCGAACACGGCGTTCAACAACGCGTTTCCCGAAAGCGCCTGGACGGGAATGAGCGTTAAGGCGAACGTGGTGACCAAGACGCTCAACATGCTGTATAGAGTAAAGCGGCGACCGACGCGGAGCCAGGCGAGTACGGTAACCGGAATGTTCAAAAGAAAGAGGACGACGCCGGTATTCAAAGAAAGCGGCGTGTATTGATGCGCCAGCGCCGCGAGCAATTGCGCCGCCCCAGTAAAGCCGCTTGATAATATGTGGGCGGGGATGAGAAACGCGTTCAAAGCGAAGGCGTTCAAAACGGCGCACGCGATCACGATGCACGTGACTTTGATTTCATTCCACAATAGCCGCAACCTTCTTCCCAAATGGCCTCTGTAAAAAAGTGTGCCCTTTTGCCAAAAAATCACACGCACCGGTCGGCCGCCGCCGGAACCCCGTCCTTCCGGCTTCTCCCGAAAGGAAAATCAGACGCACGACCAGCCGTTGCCACGCAACGGTGACATGGAGCCGATTGAAAAAGGCGCCAGTCAAGCATCGGGGCGGATATTTTCCCGCTTCGCCCGCAACTTTTTGATGGCGCTTTTTTTCCACGACCGGACGGTATCTTGGCTGACGCCGTACAGTTCAGCGATCGCGGCGGTCGGAAGGTCATGGACTAAAGCCGCTTGAACCCATTGTTTCTCCCTTTTGGACAAGGTCCGCATGGTCTCATCGAGCCATAATCCATCCTGTACGACGTGAGCGGGCGCCGCGGTTTCGAGGAGCGCGGGATCCGTCGACACAAAGCGCGCCTCGCGTCTTCTGCGTCTCCTCAGTTCCGAAAGCAGCCGGCCGCGCACGACCGCCTGGGCATAAGCGGGAAACGGACCTTTTTCGGGTTGATAACGACGCGCGGCTTCCCAAAGCGCAATGAGGGCGATCTGCCGGCATTCATCCGGTTCCCGCAGCCCGCGGACCTGTGCGATCCATTTTCGGATCAAAAGGTCATATTGACGGACGAGGCGGTCAAACTCTTGCCCACCTCCAAACAACACGAAAGCCTCCCATTGGGCAGCGCTGTCCCGCATTTCCCGGGTATCCCCATCATAATGAAAAGGCCCGAGGCTTCACCAAGAGGCAAAACGCCGTTTTCGGAAAAATCGGGCGAACGAATCCGGCGGAACCTTGCGGATTACGCGCGTTTTCCGGTCCGGACGCCGCCGAAAAGAAGTGTTCTCCCCTTTTGTCGCATCTTTCTGCGTGCCCCGCGGCCCTTCGGCGCCGCTCCTATAAGACGCAGTCCCCGGTACCCGGCGGCACGGTGATCTTATGGTAAAAGCTGTTATCGTTCGTTTGCGCGTTCGGTGGAAAGCTAACGGAAAACACCAGAGGAGTGAAGACGATGCACACGATGTGGAAAGGGTCGATCGGATTCGGCCTCGTCCATATTCCGATCAAGCTTTACGCCGCAACGGAGTCCAAAGACATTCATTTCCGCTCGCTCCACGCGGCTTGCCATACCCCGATCCGTTACCGAAAATATTGTCCGGTCTGTGAAAAAACCGTGGAAAACGAAGAAATCGTCAAGGGCTACGAGCATCAGCCCGGGGAATTCGTCCCGGTCACCGAAGAAGAAATCGAGGAGATCAGGGGGAAAAACGCCCGCACGGTGGAAATTCTCGACTTCATCCGCCTCGAAGAAATCGACCCGATTTACTACAACAAATCCTATTTTGTCGGCCCGAGCGAAAACGGCGAAAAGGCCTACGCCCTGCTGCGGCAAGCGATGACCGACACCGGGAAGATCGGCCTTGCGCGCTTCACGTTTCATTCCAAAAGGCATTTGGCGGCCGTCCGCGTTTATCAAAACGGCTTATTGTTGGAAACCTTGTTTTATCCGGATGAGATTCGCCCAGTCGAACGCGTTCCGGGGCTGGACAAGACGACCGACGTGAACGAACGGGAACTGGAAACCGCCAAGCAGCTCATCAATCAGCTCACCGCGCCGTTCGATCCGAAAAAATACAAGAATGACGATCGCGAAGCGCTTGAGCGCTTAATCGCGGACAAAATCGCCGGCCATAAAACGGTGGCGCCGCCGCAAACCGCGAAGCCGGCGAACATCGTCGATCTTTTGTCCGCGCTGGAAGCGAGCCTCGCGGAAACACCGGCCAAACGGCCGGCCGCCGGCACCCGTCCGGCTAAAAAGAAACCGCTCACCGCGCAAAAGAAAAAGAAAGCGTGAAAAGACCAGCGCGGGCGGACAGCCGTCGGAAAGGGAACGGGCGGGCATAAGCCGCCTGGCCTTTTGACGAACGCTACAAAGCCCGACGGTGCCCGCCAATTGTATTCGGCGAAACTTTCTTGACTGATCCGAACCGCGTTCGTGTTTTTAGACAAGGTGACGCGGCATGCGCTAGGCGTCCGGATCGCGCATCAATCTTTCCTCAAACACGCAGGTTTCCGGAGAGGCGTCCACGACCGCTTGAATCACAGGCTGGCGAAGCGTTTGTCCCTTTAGCCATTCCGCAAAACGCACCTTGACGGCGATGGCCGGTTTCACCCAGACGACGGCGCGATCGCTTGCCGGCTTATTATTAAACGGCCGTTCATGTATCTTCATGCGCATGAGGCGATCGGTCAACTTCCGCCATTCCTCGTGCGTTAATTTGCCGGCGCCCGCATGCCCGATGTAAAACAAGCGGCCTTGGTCATCATACAAGCCAAGCAACACGGCGTTCGGCGCGCCGTCCTTCATCGCCACCCCGCCGATGACGGCCAGCACGTCCTTGTAATTTTTTATTTTGATCCATTCCTTCTTTTCGCCTAAAAAATAAGGAGAGGTCAAGCGCTTCATGACGACGCCCTCCATGTCGTGCGCCTTGACCGCTTGAAAAAGCCGGTCGCCGTCTGGGTGCGAGGCGACGATTTGCACGCGCGAATCCGGCACGATGATGTCCTTCAAAATATCCAAACGCTCCTGCAACGGCCGGCGGCAGAGCCAGACATCATCCGCCAGCAAAACATCAAAAACCATATAAACGATCGGCACGCGGCCGGCCACTTGGCCAATCCGATCCAACCGCCTGAGACCGTCGCGCTTCATCACCTCGTGAAAGGACGGTTTCCCGTCTTCGGCCAGCGCGATCACTTCCCCGTCCAATATAACGGAAGCGGCGCGGCAATAGGCCTTGATTTCCGCCAATTCCGGATAATGCGCGGTCCTTTCCCGCCGCTTCCGGTTGAACAGTTTGACCGTTCTCCCGTCAAAATACGTCAACACCCGGACGCCGTCCCACTTGATCTGGGCAATCCATTCGCCGCCCTCTGGTATTCGTTCTCCGGAAACCGGCTCCATCGGCACGACCGGCTGCCATTTCATCGCCTTTTCCTCCCATCCGTTCCCCGTGAAGAGCCCGGGCAACCCCATGATGGCATCCGCTAAACATTATGGCGGACAACCTGCTTTTCTATAACCCGCCCATTCGCATATTTCGCGCCGTTTGCCGCAGATTATATAAATAAGAAGTCCGCTCGCGGCAAAAAACGACGGAAGGAAAGCGGAAACGCTTTTGCAAGGCACCTAACGCTGGCGTTGATTTAACGGCAAAATGGGGTATTGCATGGCCTCTTGCGGCAAAGCAAACATCCCGGCCGCAAACAGATTTTTCGCTTCGGCTCAGGCTCTGTCAATCTTGTGGCGAAATATGAACGGCAAAAAGAATGCGGATGATTTACGAAAGGAAGGATCGCGGGTGGGGACGAGCGACGGGCAAACCGTTTCGATCGACGGCAATGAATTGCGGTTCACGCATTTGTCCAAGGTTTTGTGGCCGAAAAAAGGGCTCCGCAAGGCGGATTACTTGAAATACGTCTATGAGGTCTCGGCATATATGTTGCCGTTTCTTCGCGGGCGCGCCTTGACTTTGTTGCGCTACCCCGACGGCGCGGACGGAGAAGCCTTTTATCAAAAAAACTGTCCGGATTATGCGCCGGAATTTATCAAAACCGTGAGAATCGGCGATATCAATTATATCGTCGGCGACGGCCTGCCGACGCTCATGTGGTTGGCCAATCAGCTGGCGTTCGAAATCCACGTCCCGTTTCAAACGGCCGACCTTACCCGCCCGAGCGAGATCGTTTTGGATCTCGATCCCCCGTCGCGGGCCGAATTTGCCTTGGCGGTGCGCGCCGCGCTCATGATTAAAGCGATTCTCGACCGCTTTCGCCTCGCGAGCTTTGTCAAAACATCGGGCAATAAAGGCCTGCAGGTTTACATCCCGTTGCCCGACGATGTTTTTACGTATGAAGAAACGCGAGCGTTCACCGCTTTTCTCGCTCGCTATTTGACCGAAAGCGAACCCGGCCTGTTTACGACCGAGCGCTTGAAAAAGAACCGTGGACGAAGGCTGTACATCGATATCGTCCAGCATGCCGAAGGCAAAACGATCATCGCCCCATATGCCGTCCGCGGCAACGCCGATGCGCTCGTCGCCACCCCGCTGTATTGGGAAGAAGTGACGCCCGGGCTGCGCCCGGAACAATTTCCGCTCGATCAAATACCGAAGCGCTTGGCCGCGAACGGCTGCCCGTTCTCTTCATTCTTTGAGGCGAAAGCTTCCCAACCGTTTCGCCAAATCATCGACACGCTTAAACATCAACAGCAGAAAGGGGCTTCCGTATGATTGTCAATCTGGTGTTAAAATTGGTGCTATCCCCGATCATCGTGATTTTGTGCGACCTGTTCAGCCCTTATCAAATCAACTACGGCTCCGTCTATGAAGCGCTCGTGGTCGGCCTTTTCATCGCTGTGGTCAATTTTGCGATTGAATGGCTGATGCTGACCAGAGGCACGTTGTGGGTGACAACGATTTTGGACTTCGTCGTGACGATGTCGATCGTCTTTTTCGGCACGATGGCCTATAACGACGCCATCATAAGCACCGTCGGCGCCTTGATGATCAGCTTGCTGATCACCATTATGGAATATTTGCTGCACGCCTGGCTCTTGCGGCAAAATTGGAAAACCCGGCTGGTCGCAAAATGACCCAAAAAGCCCGCACTGTGATAACCGCCGGCGCACGGCTAACGGTCGTCGATGTCGACGCCGTACGTTTCCAGCCAGTAGTTGATTTGCGCGAGATGGGCGATAAGCTGCGGGCCGGTCATCAGTTGTCCGAACCACGGCACTTTAAAAGACCGCCCTTCGCTTTCCAAAATGTCTTCAACTTTGCCCTTATCGATTAAGTTCAGGAGCGGCGCCGACGGCCGAGCGATCACATCCTTGAGCCATGCGCTCACCGCTTTCGTGTAAGCCGGATGGTGCGTTTTCGGATATGGGCTTTTTTGGCGATTCAACACAACCTCTGGCAGCACATCTGCGAGCGCCGCCCGCAATACCCCTTTTTCGCGGCCGTTCAGCATTTTTATTTCCCAAGGAATATTCCAGACGTACTCGACCAAGCGGTGGTCGGCGTAAGGCACGCGCACTTCCAGGCTCGCCCCCATCGACATGCGGTCTTTGCGGTCCAAAAGTGCGGTCATGAACCAATTCATGTTTAAATAAAATAGTTTGCGGCGCTCGGCATCGCGCTCTTCTTCCCCGTCCAATAGCGGCGTTTCTTCTGCAGATTCCAGATAGCGGTCATAGGCGTAGTCCTTTAACCTTAAACGCCGGCGCCAGACGTCGTTCAACAGCGCTTGGCGTTGATCGAGCGACCGCATCCACGGGAATCCTTCGCGCGCCGACGTTTCCGGCTTGTGGAACCAAGGGTAGCCGCCAAAAATTTCATCGGCGCATTCGCCGGACAAGGCCACCGTCGCTTCTTCTTTGATCCTTTCGCAAAACCACAAAAGCGAGGCGTCGACATCGGCATAGCCGGGCATGTCGCGCAGTTGGACGGCCCGTTTCAACGCAGCGACGAGCGCTTCGTTCGCAATGACTTCGCTGTGGTGCACCGATCCGATGAAGCGGGACATCAAATCGACGTAATCGCGATCCGCATTCGGCTGAAACACGCTCGCTGTAAAGTATTGGTCATTCCCTTCATAATCGATGGAATACGTGTGCAGAGGGCCTTTGCCGTTTTCTCGGTAGTATTCGGCCGCAATCGCCGAGATCGCGCTGGAATCTACGCCGCCGGAAAGAAAGGTGGCGACGGGGACATCGGCGTACAATTGGCGGCGAACGGCATCCGTGACCAAGGCTTTCACGCGCGCGACCGTATCGCCGACGGAATCCGCATGCACCTCGCTTTTTACGTTCCAATAGCGAAACACGTTCACGCCGGCTTCCGTATAAGTCAACGCGTGGCCCGGGCGCAGCTCGGAAATGCCCTTATAGACGCCGTGCCCCGGGGTTTTCGACGGGCCGAGCCCAAAGATTTCCGCCAGGCCTTCGCGGCCGATAACCGGCTTCACTTCGGGATGTACGAGCAACGCTTTGATCTCTGAACCGAATAAAAAATACCCGTTGCCGACGTGATAAAAGAACGGTTTAACGCCCAGGCGGTCGCGGGCGGCAAACAATTTTCTTTCGCTTTCGTCCCAGACGGCAAAGGCGTAAATGCCGTTCAAGCGCTCAAGACACGCTTCTTTCCATTCCATATATGACGCAAGCAGCACTTCCGTATCGGAATGGCCGCGAAACTTATAACCTTTCGCCAGAAGTTCTTTGCGCAATTCCTCTGTGTTATACAATTCGCCGTTATATACCAGGGTGTACACGGCGTGGTTCAGCGTTTTTTGCATCGGCTGGCGGCCGCCTTCGGGGTCGACGACGATGAGCCGGGCATGTCCGAAGGCGGCATTCGGCGTCAGCCAAATGTTTTGTTCATCCGGCCCGCGATGATGCAGGCTTTCCGCCATGCGGACGATTGTCGGCCTTTCTTTTCGCAAATCCCTTCGCCAGTCAATCCAACCCGTTATACCGCACATTCACCTCATCCTTTCTTAACGAGTGCGGGCGATGGCCCAATGCTACCCGTGGTTAATGTATGCGGCCGCGGTGAAGGTGTGACTGGCGCGGCATTTGGCGCCTGGGTCACCGTTGGCCGCCGCCAGCCCGCGCCTCATCGCCGGCGTTTGGCGAATAAAAAAAGAGACCGGAGAGCCCCCTGCGCGCCTCCGGACAACGATATGACGTTATGACCACTTGGTGTGATCCGCTCACGTCTCGCCGGCTTCCGATCTCCGGGCACTGTTCATTGTTCAGCCGACAGCTTTCAACCCGGCGCTCACGCCGTCCTCGAACATCCGACAACCGCCATTTTAGGACCGGCGGCCTTTGCGGCTCCAAACGGCTTGTGCCCGTCTCTCCCAATAAAAACGTCAGCCGTATTGGAAACGAACGACTGACCGCAAAAACCGGTTTGGACACCGTTTAAATAAGCGAACTTCCCCCGCTTTTCTCAAAGCCTGGCCCATGAAAGGTTCAGGAAACTTTGTTTTTCTTAATGAAGGATTCGAAGTCTTCAACCGGGACGGGTCTGCTGTAATAAAAACCTTGGGCGACGTGACATCCGTAGTCGCGAAGAAGGTGGAGCTGCTCCGCGGTTTCCACGCCCTCGGCGACCGTTTTGAGCGACAGCCCTTGACACATCGTAATGATCGCCTGGACGATGGCGCTGTCCCGGCTGTCCGCCGTCAAGTTGCGGATGAACGATCGATCGATCTTTAACGTGTCGATGGAAAAATCCTTGAGATAACTCAGGGCGGAATATCCCGTTCCGAAATCGTCCAGCGACACCCGGACACCGATCCGTTTTAATTCATTGACGAGCGCATTGCTGTATTGGATGTCGTGCAGCGTCGTGCTTTCCGTGATTTCCATGTGAATGTATTTCGGATCGACGCCTTCCTGCTGGATGATGCGCCGAACTTGTTTGACAAAATCCTTCTTTATAAATTGGTTCATCGAAACGTTGACGGAAACCGGGATCGGCTTGAACCCTTTCTCTTGCCATCTCTTGATTTGCCGGCAGGCGGATCGCAGCACCCACAAGCCGATGTCTTCAATCAGTCCGATTTCTTCGGCGATCGGGATGAATTGATCGGGCGGTACGATGCCAAGTTTCGGATGGCGCCAACGGATCAACGCCTCACAGCCGACGACGGTTTCGGTGCGAATATCAACCTGCGGCTGGTAGTAAAGCACGAATTCATCTTTTGCCAGCGCCCGGCGCAAATGCCCCTCTAACTCGATGCGACCGGAAAATTTTTCTTTCATGCCTTCCTCGTAATAACGGAAGGTGTTGTCGCCTTGCATCTTCGCCACATAAAGCGCGATATCGGCATTTTTCATCAACGTCTCTTCATTTTTGCCGTCGGTCGGGAAAAAGCTGATGCCCATGCAGACCGTCAGAAAATATTCGGCGCCGTTATAGACGATCGGATCGTCAAACGCGCGTTGCAACCTTTCAACCAAATGAACGACCGACCGCTTCGATTTAATGTGCGGAACGATGATGGAAAACTTGTCCCCTTCAAAGCGGGCGAGGAGCTGCGAGGCCAGCAAGCGGCTCTGGATGCGCTCGACGGCAAGTTTTAAAATCTGGTCGCCGACGAAATGGCCGACCGTATCGTTGATGTTTTTAAAGCGATCGATGTCGACAAAGATGACGGCGAGCCGCTCGCCGTTCCGCTCCGCATGGCCGACCAAGTAGTTCAGCGATTTTTCGAAAAGCGCGCGGTTCGGCAGGCCGGTCATCGCGTCGTGGTAAGCGAGGCGCTCGATCATGCTTTCGGCTTGTTTTTGCTCGGTGCGATTGACGGCGATGCCGTGCACGCCGATGATGCGCCCGTCCAAGCGAATGGGGATCAACGTGACCTTAAAGGGCAAGGAAGCGCCGTTTTTATGCACGAGATTCAAGTCAAACGTCCGCGTTTGGCCGTCCAGCGCCCTGAGAAAGTGGCGATGACAGGCGGCGCGCCTGGCGTCCTCGACAAAACAGGTGCCGGGACGGCCCACCAACTCCTTTTCTTTGTAATCGAGCTGTTCGGTCACGGCGGGGTTGACGCTTAACAGCCTGCCGCTTTCGTCCAATGAAAAAGAGCAATTCGGGCTGCCGTTAAACACCGCCTCGTAGCGCGCGGCCAGTTCGTGCTCGCGCCGCGCCGTCTTCACTTGGTTTAAAAGCTTGGATACCGCCGCATCGTCGACAACCGTCACGAGCATCCGAATTTCATTTTTATCAAGCGGGCTGCCGAACCATGACGCGCCGACCCCTTCAAACACATGGGCGTGAGGGAGGTAGGCGTCGATTTCCCTTTGGAGGTCAATGATCGTTTGGGAAAGCTCCGGATGGCGGAGCAACTGAATGAAGAGCCAGTTGTCGCGTCCGATGCCGTGTTCGGCCAAAAATCTTTTAAAGGCGTCAAAATTCGTGTACAAATGCTGGAACGTGTTCATCCATTTGACCTCCAAATCCACGGAAAGTTTCTAATGTTATAATAAGTCCATGTATAAAAAATGGGCGAATGCGTAAAAGTGACTATTCCCCATATTATATATCGACAGCTTTCCCCATCGTTTTTAGTCCAAAAAGAAAAAAAAAGAGATCGCCCGCCGCGATCTCCACACCTTATCCCAATACGCCGTAACCGATGTAAAAAACGGCGATCATTCCGACGAGAAGCAGTGCCCAAAACACGCCGGTCTTTTCGTTTTTCCGTTCCTTGGTTAATATCATTTCCATCATCGCGATCACGAGAAGGCCGAATAATCCCTTAACGGTCGGCCAACCGTAATTGCCGGCCTGATACCAGATGAAAACCAAGCGCGCCCCCGTGATAAACACAAGAACGAAGACGAGCCGGAGCACCATTTGGACGACTTTCAGAAAGGTCGTCCATCCGGCTTTCAAACCTATGTAACCTATGACAAAAAGAATTAACGCCAACGACCACAGTCCGACGTGCGCATGCAGCCACATCTGCTTTTCCTCCTTTGCCACCATGGATGCTTCCACTTTATATTATCAAAAAAATCCGAGGGCCGCCGACCTTCTCGCACGGTATCGGGAAACCCCTGACCGCTATTGATATTCGAAGCGGATGAAAGCCATTAACTCGGCAATCGCTTTCTTCTATACTTTTCAACGTCCCCGTCATAATACTGAACTTCAATTTGATTCGACCAATTTAAAATGGAACCGAACATGTTTCTAATGTCCAGCCCCGGCATCTCATAGGTCTTTTCATCATTCACCGTTCCGGTTGCATCTTCAATAAAAGTGACTTGATAACCTCTGTGAACCCCTGTGATGGCCGTGAACAAACAGCAGCATTCGATGCTGAACCCGACGATAAAGAGGTGATCGACGTTTGCGCTCTGCAAAATTTCATGCAAATTCGTTTTGGTAAATCCGCTCGGCGTTGATTTCTGAATGATGTAAACGGCACAATCTATAAACCCGGGATGGCGTTCACACCCTTCGGACCCTTCCGCGAGCGGGCTATCCGGGCAGAGCTCGTCCGAATCCACGTGTTGAAATAAGATCACCATTTGTTTGTCGGCCTTGAAGTCTTGAATCATCTCTTTTATTTCCCTCAGTTCATCCGTAAGCTCCTTTTGAGTTAAAATGCCTTTTTGCGGATCAAGGACCAATAGACACCCTTTCAATCGGGGCCTTAATACGCGAATGAAACATGATCGCGCTCATTATTAACCCTTGAAGCCGCTGCCATCCTAATATTTATTAAATTTTAAATTATATTTTATTTTATCGAACATTTCGTAGGCTGTCAATTTGAAGTGAGGATTGATAACTACTGGCGGAAATCACCGATTTTTCGAATGGTTCGTTCCGCGGTATAATGAATGCAGAAACCATCAAAAGGGGTGCTAACATGAACCGATCCGAATCGATCATCCGTCAAACCGAAAAATACGGGGCACGGAATTATCATCCGCTTCCCGTCGTCGTTTCCAAAGCGGAAGGCGTCTGGGTGGAAGATCCCGAAGGCCGCCGATACATGGACATGTTGTCCGCGTACTCCGCGGTCAACCAAGGCCATCGCCATCCGAAGATCATCGCGGCTTTAAAAAGGCAAGCCGAACGCGTCACGCTCACGTCGCGCGCCTTTCACAACGACCAGCTCGGCCCGTGGTATGAAAAAGTCGCCAAACTGACAAAGAAAGACTTGATCCTCCCGATGAACACTGGTGCGGAAGCCGTTGAAACCGCTGTCAAAGCGGCGCGGCGCTGGGGCTACGACGTCAAAGGCATCCCCGACGATCAAGCGGAAATCATCGCCTGCATCGGCAATTTTCACGGGCGAACGATGACCGCAGTGTCGCTATCCTCCGAACCCGAGTATAAACGTGGCTTCGGCCCGATGCTTCCCGGCATCAAGCTCGTGCCGTACGGCGATCTCGAGGCCTTGGAAGCGGCGATCACGCCGAACACCGCCGCCTTTCTCGTCGAACCGATCCAAGGCGAAGGCGGCATCCTCATCCCGCCGGAAGGCTACTTGCGAAAAGCTTATGAGTTGTGCAAAAAAGAAAACGTTCTCTTCCTCGCCGACGAGATTCAAACCGGCCTCGGGCGCACCGGCAAAATGTTCGCCTGCGACTGGGAAGAGGTCGAACCAGACGTCTACATCCTCGGCAAGGCGCTTGGCGGCGGAGTCATGCCGATTTCGTGCGTGGCCGCCAACGAAGAAATCCTCGGCGTCTTCGAACCGGGTTCGCACGGTTCTACTTTCGGCGGCAACCCGCTCGCCTGCGCCGTGTCGATCGCCGCGCTCGAGGTCATTGAAGAGGAAAAACTGCCGGAGCGGTCGCTCGAACTCGGCGCTTATTTCATGGAACAATTGAAAGCCATTCAAAATCCGATCATCAAAGAAATTCGCGGCAAGGGCTTGTTCATCGGCGTCGAACTGCACGAATCGGCCCGCCCGTATTGCGAAGCGTTGAAGGAACAGGGCGTGCTTTGCAAGGAAACGCACGAAAACGTCATCCGTTTCGCTCCGCCGCTCATCATTAAAAAAGAAGAGTTGGACTGGGCGATTGAAAGGATTCAAAACGTATTGTCCGTCAACGTCGCCCAATAACCGCCTATCAATCAAACGGGGCCAAGGACCGGAAACGCCGTAAGGGTTTTTCCGATCCGGCCCTTTCGTTTTTCTTGCAGTCGAAACCTGTACAAGCCACAAAGAAAGCCATCTCCCCGGGTACAGGGGGAGATTCCACGTGGATTAAAACCCGCAAATAATGCCGCGGCTTAAACTTTATGAAAAGGTTTATCCATGCGCTTTCCCGTCAAGCCGCCATCCGGGACGACATTTATCGGGCGATCGGTTTCATCGGAAATTGCACCGGCTTCAAGGACGGATCGATCACCTTCGTGCGGTAGCCGTGGGCTTTCAAGTACTCAAGCAAGGCCGGGAGGGCTTTGGCCGTCTCCGGGCGATCGTGAAGGAGAATGACCGGGGAACTCCTTGACCCTTTTCTGCGCATGGTTTCCAATTGTTTTTCCGTCGCGCGGACGAAGCGAACGTCGCGATAATCCCAGTCATGGCTATCGACATTCCAATCCCACATGATAAACCCCGCGTTTTGTTCCGCCTGGCGCTCGGCCGGCGTCATATAGGGCACGCTCCCGTACGGAACGCGGATCAATGGGGTGTGGATGCCCGTCAACTTTTTCAGCGTGCTCTGGGCCGTTTTCATTTCCCCGACCGCGGTTTGCTGCGAGCGATAAAACTTGTGCACATCATGGGTGACGCCGTGCAGGCCGCAACCAAATCCGTCTTCGGCTATGGCTTTGACGGCGGCGGGAAACCGCCTCATGTTCGGCTCCAGCATGAAAAAGGTCGCGTTCATGCGATATTGTTCTAGTAGGTGCAAGATCGTCAGGGTCGCGGCCGATGGCCCGTCGTCAAACGTGAGAAAAACGACGGATGGATCATCGATCGGACGCCCGCCGATCGCGGCGTCCCCGCCTTGGCTGCCGCCGTCATGATTCTTAGAAGACGGCGGCGCGCCCTCTTTTCGATCCATACCATCCCGATTCTCCGACTGGTCCGTTTTATTTTTCGTCCCGCTGCGGCTGTCTTTCTTTTCCGGGCCCGCGCGTTTCGCCTCTTCCGTTTTCACGCGGCGCTCCCCGTTTTCTTTCCCCGTCGCGTCGGGCCTGGCGTTGCCCGTGGCTTTCTTCGGCTCGTCAACGGTGCGGGCGTTTGCCGGCTGTACAGCCGTCCGTTTCTCTGAATTTTCCTTCGTCTGTTCTCGCAGCGCACGGTCCGCCTTGGCGGCGAACGACGGTTTCGAACCTTCATAGATGGCCCAACCCGCGAGAAAGATTAAGAGAATCGCCAACCAAACGCATGCCGCCCATTTCCAAACACGGCGTTCTTTTTTTCTTTTCACCGATTTCCGCTCCCCTAACCTTGGTGCCGTCGGCGCTGAGCGACGGGAATGCCGATCATCGCTTAAAGCCGACTCGTCACGGCCGCAGAAAACGCCAGAACCAACGGCTTTCGGAGGGCCCCCTGCTGGAACAGGGGCGCATCCGAATCGCAGCGCTGCCAGCGTCCGCCTTCTCTAATCCGAATGTATCATGAAGTTTTCTTTTTTACAATAGGATTACAAGTATGATTTTAAGATGACAAGTTATATTATTTTCCCATGCTTCTGAGAAAAGGGATTACAATCAAAAGGAAAAATGGCTCAATCATGGCATCCGCCGAGGAGGTCGACGATGGCTAACTTGGAGATCCGCCCGATGTTGGCAAGGGATTATGAAGAATTGGTGGAAATCGAACATCTCATCTGGAACGAAACCAACACTCCAGCTCGCATCCATTGGCCGTCCGCCGAAGCCTACGGCCGGCAAAAGGCCGGCGAACTCCAATGGGTCGCGGTTCTCGACGGGAAAGTCGCCGGATATATCAACGCCCACCATAAGACGAAATTGGAAACCAACCGGCACGTCTATGAAATCGACATGGGGGTGCATCCGAACGCCCAAAGAAAAGGCGTCGGTCGCGCCCTTCTCAAAGAAATCGAACGGGTCGTCAGAGAGCGGGGCGGCCGCAAACTTTCGCTCAGAGTTTTAGAGACGAACCCCGGAGCGATCGCTTTCTATAAATCTTGCGGATTTCAAGAAGAAGGTCGCCTCGTCAAAGAATTTATCATCAACGGGCGCCCCGTCGACGACATCCTGATGTCTAAATTTTTATAATCCGCGCTTTCCGCAAACGGCGGGCGGGCCGTCCTGTTTTGGCCGCCTCTGATGGCTCTCAAGCAAAATCCGGGCTTGCGCTTAAGCCCGGATTTTTCCATTCAGGCCACTATAAATCCCACACCGATCAATGCAGCCAGGCGTTTAAAAAGATTTCCAAATCTTGTTTCGCTGGTTCGCCGATAAAGCGATCCGGAAGATGCGCCACAAAATCAAGCGTTTTTTGCAATTGTCGCCGCCGCATGGCATCGCCTTTCGCCCGTTCCGCCGCTTTCACGTGAACCTTTAAAGCGATTTTTATCGCGGGGCGAAGGGGCGAGCGGTCGATCAGCGCATAAAGATTGGCAAATGTCGGAGCGGTCACCGCGACCGCCGCCGTTTTGATTGGCTCCCAATTTCCGGCTTTATCAACGGATCGATAGGCCACCGTGGCGACGCCGTCGGCCGTCAAGCGGATGGGCGTCGAGTAATCGCTCCACGATCCAGCGTTCACGCGATAGATTGTCTTTTCAATCCCCGAGCGATCGTCCGTCGCGCCCAATCGGAGGATCGCCTGCTCCATAAACGACCCGTCCGAAAGCTTCGTCCCGGATAATTCCGCGGCCGTTTCAGGGGCAACGACATCGGCCTCTTTCAGGTCGTCAAGCGAACGGGGCTTCACTTGCCTCGTTCCCTTGAATTCGCTCGATATGCCGACGATGTCAAGCACGTCACCATTATGATACGAAAAGTCATCAAAAGTGGTGCCCGTCCGATTATCGAGCCGGACGGTCACTGATCCGTCCTCGCCCACCGCGGTGAACTCGGTCGTCCCGTAAACATCCGCCCGCCGGACATCGGCACGGTGACCTTGTTCAAGCGGACAAGGCGGCCTTCGTTCGCTTCGGCCACCCCGCCGGGCGTCACATCAAGCGGCGCGGGAAGGTCGGCCCTCCCCGACTTTTCTATCCGATACACCGGGCTGATCTCTCGTTCGCCGTTATATTCCGTCGTTTGACCGGTGATTTTTACCTTTTCACCCGGTTCAATGTCTTCATTTTGCTGATAGACATAAATGCCGCCCGTTCCGTCTTGAACGTAAAAGCCTTTGCCTCCCCACAGGCCCGTCCGCGTCGTCGCCACGCCTTCGACGGTAACGACCGAACCCTCAGGCAGGTTGCGGGCGTCCGCCACCGCGATCGCTTCCGGCGTTTCTCCCCCTTCTCCCGGCGGAAGCGGTTCGGGGGCCACATTCGCGATGGTGACCGATTCGGTGTACAGATTGTTCGATCCTTGTTTGAGCCTGAGGTTGGCCGCACCGAGCGCGCCCGTTTTAATGCGGACGTACAATTCCGTCTCCGCATGACCGCTCGCGTCGGCCGTCATCGCAAACGGTTCGCTGTATCCGTAAGCGGACGGCCAACTGGTTCCGTCCTGGCTGAATTGCCCCACTTGTTCGCCGCCTGGCAAATACAAGCCGACTCGCAAGTTGCTGACTTCGGCAAACGGTGCCCAATGATCGCCGGTGACGCGAATCTTAAAAATTTGTCCGTTCGCGGGAAGCTCATCTTGGTGGACAAAGCCGTAAGTCGGATTTTCCAGCGTTTTCCCTGAGCCGTAAGACCCGGCGGCAAAGGTCGCCGGATTCCACCATTCATAACCGGGGTTCGGAGGCGCCCATGGCTCCGGTTGCGGTTCGACCGATTGGGCCGGTTGCTCAAAATCGTGGAGCGCGGTCGGTTGATCCAGCGGGATGCCGCGGTCGGCAAAGCTCGTGTAGTCTTCCTGTTCAGCCAGCCAATCGAAAAGATGGATCAGAAGCACGGCATCATCTTGTTCTTCGAAACCGTCATAGGTCGTCTTCGGCTGGCCGGTGTCCTCGCGCACATAAAAAGGCGTGTCGTCCTCGATCGGCGACGAATCGCCGATGAAAGCAGCTTTACCTAGGCCGCGTTTGGCGATGGCCACCATCGGGCCTTCTGCCGTCCCCCCGCCGTCGTAAACGCCTTGATCGACGGCATTCGACCATGCCGGCGGATTTTCTGGAAGATAAACCAACCCCTTGGCGTGCGCGGGATCGAGAATCGCGAGCGTCGATCCGGCGTGCATGGCGACCGCGTGGACCCCTTCCGTGATGCCGAATGCGTCTTCCGGGGCGGTGATGCGGTCGGCCGTGACATCGCCGATCGCATTATATCTGAAGCGAACGCCGAAATGCTCGGCCAACCAATCCGAGCTCGTCACCCCTTGCATCGCCGCAGAGGATTTTTCGCTATCGCTCATGCCTTTCGTCGGATCATCAAACGCCCCGCGGCGATAGCCGTTGAAAATTTCGGAGGCGTCCCATCGGTTTTTATTGCGATCGGCGTTGTAATGATCGCCGATAAAGAAAAGGCTGCCGCCGGCGTCGACATAATCGAGCAACGCTTGCTGTTCGGATTGCTTGAACGGAATGTTCGCTTCCGGGATGACGAAGACGTCATAGTCTTTCAAATCATCGTAAGTGATCGGGCCCGATTTTCTCAGCTCTTGAATCTCAAAGCCATCTTCAGCCAGGCCTTCGGCGAAATCGGAAAAACCGCCGTTGATCACCCAATCGGCGGCACCGGCCGTTTCACCATGGGTGTTGTCGAAAAGGATTTTCTTCCCGGCATGTTCGTTGACCACTTTGGGCGCGATATGGGGCGCCGGTCCGCATACCGCGGTGATCGGACATTCGCTTTCGCTAGGCGCAACGGTCGTCGTCGCCCCACCGGTGGTCGCTTCGGTCGTTTTCGTCCATCCCGTTCCGTTGATGGTGAGAACGGCAGCGAGAACAACCGCCGACAGGATCCGAAATATCGGCAAAATCTTCTTCATCTTCATCCCCTTTTCGTTGTGTTATAATTGCAAACCTTCCAACTCTACTATAACGAAAAGAACGCTTGAAAAGACGAGACAAAAGACCGAGGGCCGAAGCCTTATTTTCGATCCTGCCGCCCTGCGCGTGATCAAAAAAAACCGACTTCACGCTCGAAAGGGACGGCTTGACGACGGGCAAACCATCAAAACAAAAAAGCTTCCCGAAACGGGAAGCTGATATCCGAACACATTCCTCTTTTTTGCGCTTAATTCGCTTCTTTGTCCGACGCAAGGCCGGCCTCTGTTTCTTTAAAATAATCGTCGCCTTTTAACCGGATTTCCGGCAGGAAGAAGGTGCCGATCAAACAAAGCACCGCAAAGACGAGGCCGACGAGAAAGATATGATGAATGCCGGCGACGAGCGACACTTTTACCGCGTGCAAGAACTGATGGTACAGCGCCATCCCGGCATCGCCGATTTTTTGAAACGCGGCCGCAAGTTGATCCTGGGCTTCTTTGGTCAACAAGGCTTGCGGATTGGCGTCCTTCAGCCTTCCGGAGAATTGTTTCAACGGAGCCGGCATGGCCGATTCCAACTTATCTTGGAAACTATTGTTCATAAGCGAGCCGAAAATCGGCGAGGCGATGACGCCGCCGAGAGAGGCGACGAATTGTTGGGTGGCGTTGACCGTTCCCATCATTTTATACGGGAAGGCATTTTGCACGGCGACGTTCAGGAGCGGCATCAACGACCCGATGCCGAGGCCGAGAACGATCATGTTTAAAATGACCGTCGGATATTTTGTATGCACATCCATCTGTGTAAAGAGTATCATCCCGGCCACCATAAAGGCGGCGCAAAAATGAGAAAGCACCCGATATTTGCCGGTCCGGCTCATCACTTGTCCGGAGAGGATCGATCCGGCGATGAAACTGAGCATCATCGGCGACATGATCAAGCCGCTGTGCTGGGCGTTCAAACCGATGACACCTTGAATGAAAAGCGGCAAAAACATGAGCGATCCGAACATGACCATGCTGATAAATACGCCGACGATGAGTGAAGTGGTAAATATCCGGTTTTTAAACAAGGTCGTTTCGATAACCGGCGATTCCGCCTTCCGCTCGTAAACGAAAAAGAGAACCAAAACAAGCAGGCCGCCGCCGAACAAAGAGAGTTCCGTCGCGCTCAGCCAATCGTATTTATCGCCGGCCCACGTGAAAGCGAGCAGAATCGGAATCAAGCCAATGATAAGCAATGCGGAACCGATCCAGTCAACCTTTGCCTCTGCGTTCGTCCGGACCTTCGGCAAAAAGAGAACGACGCCGATCATCGCCAAAACGGCGAAGGGAAGATTGACGTAAAACACCCAGCGCCAACCCCAATGATCGGTGATCCAGCCGCCGATCGTCGGGCCGAGGATGCTCGCCAGGCCGAAGACGGCACCGATGGCGCCCATCCAGCGCCCGCGTTCTTTTGGATTGAAGATATCCCCGATGGTCGCCCGCGGCATGCTCATCATGGCCCCGGCTCCGATGCCTTGAACCGCGCGGGCGATGACGAGCATCAGCATGCTTTGGGCGATTCCGGACAGCGCGGCGCCGATGCAGAACATGGTCAGCCCGAAAAGATAAAACGGTTTACGGCCGTAGACATCGGAAAGTTTCCCGTAAATCGGCACGGTGATCGCCGACGTCATCATAAAAGCGCTAAAAATCCACGCATATAAGTCAAACCCATGCAATTCGCCGACGATCGTCGGAATCGCCGTCGAAACGGAAGTCTGGTTCATGGACGAAAAAAACATCGTCAACATGACCGTCGCAAGCGCCCACCATCTTCGTCGTCCGGTGATCTGGTTGGTCGTTTGCACGCCCGCACTCCCAACACTTTTAGCCATCTTCTTCTCTCCTTTTTTATCTATATCTAAAATTGACTGACTGGTCATCACAAACTAAAATATTACCGAAACCTTCTCCGCTTTGCAACCGCCAAAACACCAACTTTTCGTCGGATCTAGATTAAAAGCGCTTACAAATCGGAACGTGAAAAAGGCCAAACCGAACCGAACAAACGGCTGATGGCCTGGTTGACCAACCGGTCAGTATCATGCAGCGTCACCGTCTTGTCACACCAACACGAGTGATTTTTTATTATGATAAATTTGGGTGATCAATGTGGCGGATAAAAGAACGGCAATCATCAATGCGGCGATGGCCTTGTTTTCCGAAAAGGGTTTCCACGCGACATCGATGCAAGAAGTCGCTGATTTATGTCGCGTTTCCAAAGGAACGATTTACACCTATTTTTCATCTAAAAACGAGCTATTGTATTCGATCTTCGACTATTACTTTGAAAGCATAAAAGCGCGCATGGAGTTAGCGAAACGCACCGATTTGCCCCCGAAAGAAAAATTCACCAACCTCATCGATGCCCTGATTCGCGAAGGCCTGAAATATAAAGGCTTCTTTAAAATGATGCACCGGGAATTGATGGTCGCTTTCCGGTCCGACATCCACCGGCTGCTCATCGAGATGCAGATGGAGACTAACGATTGGTTTCGCTCCATGCTCATCGAGGTGTACGGTGAAGAGGTGCGGCCGTGTTTGCATGACGCGGCGCTCATTTTGGAATCGATCGTCAACGGGTATCTCCGCATCCTCATGTTTGAGAAAGAGCTCGTCAACATCGATTACATCGCCGGCTTCATCACCGAACGCATGGACGACATGATCAGAGCGATGATCGCCAAAAAACCGCGCACCCTCTTGAACGAAGAGGCGATGGAACGCGTCCGGGCCCGCTATCTCGGCAAGAAGGCGCCGGAGAAAACGGCGGTGCGGGAATTGTTAAACGACATGAAAGCGGTCCTTAAAGAAACGGACATTTCGCGGGAAAAAAGAGAAGAGCTGGAACATTCCCTGGAATTCATCGCCCAGGAAATCGAAAAAGACGAGCCGAAAAAATTTTTGATCAAAGGGGTGTTATCCAATTTCGACGGCCTTCCGGAAATGAATCGGTACCGGGAAGAAATCGCCCGTTTGCTCGAATTAAACGGATAGCCTTGCGTCAAACCGATAATCTTGCACCTGGGGCACCTCTTTGGTTCAGAAAATCCGCCGAAATGAAAGGAGCGGCTCTTTATGAGAGCCGCCGTTTTTTATTAGGGCATGCGGGGATTCCGCTGGCCCGCGCTTTTTCATAGATTGATGGAGAGATATTTGACTTCCAAATATTCTTCAATGCCTTCGCTTCCGCCTTCGCGGCCAAGCCCGCTCTGCTTCATGCCGCCGAACGGCGCCTGCACGGTCGATGGCAAGCCATCGTTCCATCCGACGATGCCGTATTCCAGCCCTTCGGCAATTTTTATGCCGCGGGAGACGTTTTGGGTGAAAACATAGGCCGCCAAGCCATAAGGCGAATCATTGGCGAGGCGCACCGCTTCTTCATCGGTTTCAAATTTTTGCACCGGAGCCACCGGGCCGAAGGTTTCGACGCGCATCATCTCCATGTTTTCTTTCATGTCGATGAGCACGGTCGGCTCGTAGAAGAAGGTGCCCCTTTCGCGGTCGGCGCGCCCTTTGCCGCCGATGAGGCACTTTGCCCCTTTCTCCAAGGCATCCTTCACTTGCCGCTCGACTTTTTCATAGCCTTGTTCGTCGATCAGCGGACCGATGTCGACGCCTTCCTCGATCCCGTTGCCGACCTTCAATGTTTTCACTTCATCGACAAACTTTTCAACGAAGGCATCGTATATGCTCGACTGGACGTAGACGCGGTTGGCGCAGATGCACGTCTGGCCGCTGTTGCGAAACTTGCTCGCCACCGTCATTTTCACCGCTTGTTCGAGATCGGCGTCGTCGCAAACGATAACGGGGGCGTGACCGCCGAGTTCGAGCGAGATTTTCACGATGTTTTCCGAGGCTTTTTTCATCAAAAGCCGCCCGACTTCGGTCGAGCCGGTAAACGTCAATTTGCGCACGCGCGCATCGTTCAGGACGACGTTTGTGAACGTTTCCGGATCGGTGCAGACGACGTTCAACACGCCTTTCGGCACGCCGGCTTGTTCCGCGAGTTCCGCAAGCTTAAGCGCCGTCAGCGGCGTTTGCTCCGGCGGTTTGACGATGAACGTGCAGCCTGCGGCGAGCGCCGGGCCGAGCTTGCGCGTGATCATCGCCGCCGGAAAATTCCACGGCGTGATCGCCGCGACGACACCGACCGGCTGTTTGATCACGTGTATCCGATGGTTCTCGGATTTGCCGGGAACCGTCCGGCCATAAACGCGCTTGCCCTCTTCCGCATACCATTCGATAAAAGACGCCGCATATTCGACTTCGCCTCTCGACTCTCTGAGCGGCTTGCCGTTCTCCCGCGTCATAATTTCGGCGAGTTCATCGCGGTTGTCCATGATGAGCTGATAGTAGTTGCGAAGGACTTGGGCGCGCTCCGCAGCGGTTTTCTTCGACCATTCGGCGAAGGCTCGATGGGCCGCTTCGACCGTCCGCTTCACCTCCTGCTCGCCCGCTTTCGGCACCGAGCCGACGATTTCGCCGGTGGCGGGATTGGTCACCTCGATCTTTTCGAGATCTTTTCCGGTCCACTCACCGCCGATGTAGTTCAACAGATCCAATCGTTTCATGGTTAGCCTCCCTCCCTTTAATTTGATTGTAGTCCCGCCATCTTCCTGAAGCAAATTAAATCATTCAAAAAATCGGAAAAAACAAGCCTTATACCCCGACGAGGCGGACGCGGCTGCCGCGCCCCGACGGTTCGGCGGGCTGGACATACAATTTCCTTGCTAAGCGCTCCTGCAATTCCGGAACGTGGCTGATGACGCCGATCGACATGCGTTCATGATGCAATTTTTCGAGTGCGGTGACGACCGTGTCCAACAGCTCCTGATCGAGGGTGCCGAAGCCTTCGTCGAGAAAAAAGAACTGAAGCGGCACTTCACCCCGCAGCTGAATTTGCGCCGATAAGGACAAGGCCAAGGCGAGCGAAGTCAAAAACGTTTCCCCGCCGGACAGCGACGAAACGGGACGGCGGAGGCCGCCGTTCGCATCATCGCGGATCACAAACCCCCCGTTGGTGTCGACTTCCAGCGCATAGCGGCCGTGCGTCAAACGGCCGAGCCGCTCGGAAGCGTCGCGGCTGATCTCGATCATTTGCTCCTCGGCGATGAATTCGACAAAACCGTTGCCCCTGAAAACGGCAGCCAGCTTTTGCAGCTTGGAAAGCAACGCTTCCTTCTCCGCCCGCTCATCTTCCAGTTCCATGAAGCGCTCGTGCCGTTCCCTGAGCGCCTGCCAGGCGTTGTAGGCCGCCGCCCGTTCTTCCACCGCCTTAACGCGTTCCGCCTCCAGTTCGGCAAACGCTTCGGCGATGGTGCGGTACGCTTCTTCCGTGACCGGCGTCGTGCCGATTTTCGCTTCGAGGCGCGCCCTTTCTCTCTTCAGATCGCCGACCGCCTGATCGTAGCGGGCGAGGCGGGCTTCCGCCTCCTGAATTTGTTCATCGGTCATGTAGGCCGTGCGCACGTCGGCCGCATCTTCAAATCCGTAGCGGTCGAGTTCTGCATTCAGCGCGGCCGTTGCCGTCTCCGCCCGCTCTTTTAACGAATCGTAAAGCGTGATGGCGTTCGAAACCCGCTTTTCGGCGGCAAAGCGGGCCTCCCGGGCCCGTTCCCAATCGGTTCGGGCAGCCGTTTCTTTTGCCTTGAGCGCTTCCCAATCGGCTTCCAGCGTCCGCAATTGTTCCTCGGCGTCGCCTTCGGAGCCGCCCATTATCTCCTGGTAGGCCGCTTCCAGCTGTCGCACCGTTTGTTCGGTTTCCCTTTTCGCCGCATCGAGCTCGACGATCTCCCGATTGAGGCGCTCAATGTCCTGATCCAGAGATTCCCGTTCTTTTTCCGCTGCCTCGATTTCTTGTTCCGCGCGCTCGGCTTCTTCGTGATATTGCTGGGCTTTCCGGTCAAGCGCTTGCAGGCGCTCCAATTCGCCTTCGATTTCGTCGAAGGCGAAGCCGGGAAAGTGCTTCTGCCATGCCGCTCTTAACTCTTTGATCTCGTTTTCCAAGGCGGCCAGCTTCTCCAGCAGGCGCTTCTCTTCTTTTAAGTATTCATTTCTTTGCGTTTCAATGGTCGAGCGATTGTTTTGGTCCTCTTTGTAAGCCGACAGGAGCGGTTTGAGGCGTTCGTCGAGCGCCAAGATATCTTGTTTGAAAACTTTCAATTCCCGATTGGCTTCTTCCACCCAGCGCTTTAAATCTTCATCGGACCACGCCGCCATATCGGGGATTTCCGGTTCCCTGCCCACGCTGATCCGCGGAACGAGCGCTTCGGACAGGTCCCGAATTCGCGCGACGCGTTGTTCGATCGCCAAGCGATGCGATTCCGCCGCGGTTATCGCCTTTTGCGCCCATTGGCCGCAATTTCTGTACAATTCGGTGCGCGCTTTGATTTCATTGACAGCCCGTTGTTCGACCATCGGGGCGGGAGCGGGATGGTGAATGGAACCGCACACCGGGCATGGCGAGCCCTCTTGCAAGCGGCCGGCCAATTCGGCGGCCAGATGGCTCAAGGTCAGCGATTCCAGCTCCGTCCTCGTCTGCTCCTCTTTTTGGGACAGCCAGCCAACGAGCGTCTCCAACGCACGGGTAAGAGCGGCAATGTGCCGATAACGTTCTTCATAGCGGACAAAGAGGCGTCTCAGGTTTTCTTCCGCCGCCTTTTCCCGGGCGCGTACGGCCGCCAGCGCCTGTTCCGCATTCGAACGCGCGCTTTGGGCGGCCAGCCACTGTTCGCGCCATTCGCGATACGATGTTTGCTTATTGATGATATCTTTTTTGTCGGCGACGGCGCGCTGGACGGCGTCGCGGACGTCAGCCTTGACGGTGAGGCTCTTCCACTCGGCGCGGAGCCGGTCCCGGCGTTCGCGGAGGCGGGCGCGACGGTCCGCGAGCTCGCTCTTCAGTTGTTGTTTTTCCGCAAGAAGGGCCGACCTTTCGCCCAGTTTGGCGTTCACCTCGTTGAGACGGATCGTTTTATCCCGCCGTTCTTCCTGAAGGCGGATGGCTTGCCGCAGGTTGTCGCGGCGGGTTTCATACGCCGGCGCCTCTTTTTCGCAGCGCTCACGGATGTTTTCATAGATTCCGGCTTTTTCCGCCTCGGCCGCGCGAACCGATTGAAACGCCGCTTCGGCCTCGTCCTTTTCCCGCTCGGCGCGGGCCAATTTATCCTGTGCGTCTTCGACTTCCTTCACATAGGGAAAAACCCGGCTCGCGAGGCGGGCGCGCTCCACGCGCCGGCGCCATTCGGCCATCGCGGCCGCCTCCTGGGCCAATTCCTCTTCTTGGCGGATCACATCCTCAAGCGCCTTTTGCCACTCGCGGTTTTCCTTCGCTTTTTCAAATTCCGCCTTCCTTTTCTCATAAGCGGCGGTCAAGTCTTTTGTCTTCTGTTCCGCTTCGCGATAAGCATTTTCCGCGGCGGCCAGGGCTTCCTTTGAGGCGTCGCCCAATTCGAGCTGCGCCGCACGGATCGCTTCCAGCCGGCTTTGCACCGCGGCGAGCCGGCGGCGGAGAACGTCATGGAGCCGGTCCCCGTATTTTTCCAAATTGAACAGACGCTGCAGCATCCGGCGGCGATCCGCGCCTTTAAGCGTTAAAAATTCGGCGAATTTTCCTTGCGGCAACACGACAGCGCGCGTGAAATCTTCATGGGTGAGCCCGAGTATCTCTTTAATCTTTTGCGTGACGTCGCGTTCTTTATCGGCGAGGACGCGCGTTTCACCGCCGTCCAAACGGAGCAGGCGGCAGCTGGCGATGTGGAGGCCGTCATTTTTGGCGCGCTTGTACGCCCGCTCGACGCGATAGCGCTCGGGGCGGTCGATCCCGAGATCAAAGGTAAACGTGACCGCCAGTTCGTCTTCGGCTTGATTCAAAATGCCCTGGGTGCCTCCGGAGGCCCGTTCCACTTTTCCGTACAAGGCGAGCGTCATGGCATCGAGCAAAGAGGATTTGCCGCTGCCGGTCGGGCCGAAAATGCCGAAAACCCCGCCCGCGCACAATTTATCAAAATCAACGGTTTGGCGCTCGCGGAAGCTGTGCAGCCCTTTGACCGTCAGCTCAATCGGCCGCATCCGCACCATCCCCCTCTTCATCGACTTCTTTGACGAGATCCAAAAACAATTCGACGAGACTTTGATCGGGCTCCGCCCCGCCGGTTTGTTTTTTATAAAAGCGGCGAAACACCGCATCCAGTGGCATTTTGTCGATGCGAGCGCGCTCGGCTTTTTCCTCCTCGGTCAAAAAGATCGGCCGGATGTGGATGATGCCGGGATGGCGGCGGCGCAGCTCCTGAATGTCGCGCAGCGCCAACGCGTCGCTCAGGATGATCTCGAGGTCCACCCACGCGTTGCGGTCGCGGCCTTCGTCCAACCAGCGATAGACTTCGTCCAGGCCGTTTTGCGCGCGCCACTTCACGAGCGGTTTGCCCGCCGACAAATAGACTTCGCTGACGGCGGCCGCCTTTCCCGGTTCGACATCGATAATCGTCACGGACTTCGGCTGATTGGCTTCCGAAAAGCTGTAAGCGAGCGGAGAGCCGGCGTAGCGCGCCGGCGCGTCAAATCCTTTTAAAGACTGCGGGCGATGGAGATGGCCGAGCGCGATGTAATGGGCGCCGACGGAAAGGGAGGCAGGCGTGACCGTATACGCGCCGCCGACCTGGATCGGGCGTTCGGAATCGGACTCCTTCCCGCCGGCGATAAAAAGGTGGCTCATGACGAGGTTGACGGCATCCGGCCGGAACGCGCCGGCCAGCTGTTGAAACAAGCCGGCGAGCCGTTCATCATAAGCCTTCTGTATCTGTTCTTCTTCGTTCATGTCGCTCAAGCATTCATTCAGGCGGGATTCCGACGGGTACGGAACGGCCGCCACGATCAACTCGCCGGCGCAGGCGGGCAGCGGGAGGCGGACCGCGCTAGAGACCGGACGTCCGACGAGGGTGATGCCGTGGGATTCAGCGAGCGGCGAAACGGCCTCAATCCGCTCCGGACTGTCGTGATTTCCGGAAATGACGAGAATCGGCCGCTTCCCTCCGGCGGACATCCGCTTCATCGTTTCATAGAAAAGGGCGACGGAGGCCGCCGGCGGATTGTAAGAATCATACACGTCGCCCGCCATGACGACAGCGTCCACCCGCTCCTCATCCGCCAAACGGCACATTTCGTCCAAAACCGCCGCTTGTTCTTCATGGCGGGACCGGCCTTCCAGCGTTCGCCCGAGATGCCAGTCCGCCGTATGCAAGATGCGCATCGAGGCCACCTCTCAATCTCTCAATCCAATTTGAAATAATAACCGCCGTCAAAGAAGAACAGCCCGGCCTCGCCGACGCGCCGCTTCCATATGCGCTCGATGGCGAGGCGATAGAGTTCCAACTGTTTGCGGTAGCGGTTCAGAAGGACCTTTTCGGCTTCCTCCATCGACGCAAAGCGCCCGCGCACCGCATCCGTTTTGTAGTCCAACAGCGCCAATCCGTGCTCGTCTTCGTAAAGGCAATCGATCACCCCTTGAACGAGGACGTTCTCATCGGCATCCGGCCAATCGCCGTACACTTCCCTTGCCGGCAGGGCGAGGGAAAACGACAGTTCCCGGACGACGCGCTTGGCGGACAGAAGCCGCCGGCCGACGGGGGACCGGAAAAAGCCGGCGATCGCCTCTAAATCGAGCGCCTCGGCTTCCTCTTTGCTCAAACGTTCTTCTTCGACCATGCGCCGGCTTTCCGCCTGCAAATATGGGAGGTCCATCGCATCGGTGAAGCGAAGATATTGCATCATCCGGTGCATCACCGTCCCGCGCTCGGCGGCCGTCATGTCGGAGGCGCTGAGAAAACGCGGACGATCGGCGATCGGGCGGGCAAACGACCGGATCAGCGAATCATCGTATCCCTCATTAAACCGTTCTTGTTGCCGTTTGATTTCCGTTACGGTTTGTTTGGCCATGCGCCGGGTCGCCTCGTCGTGCGGATAAACCCAGGAAAGCCGGGCGGCGGCGATTTTTTCATAGCGTTCATCCGCTTCCACGGGCAACCATTGGCGGAGCCGTTCTTCCCTTTCTTTGACGGATATCGGCTCAGCCGTTTCAACCGCCACGTGTTCGGCCGCCTGATGGATCCGGACGTCCCATTTGGAAGGATGCCGGTCCGCCCCACCGTTAAGAGGCGGTTCGCCGGCCAGCTCATGGAGCGCGCGGGCGTCCGGATGGCGCACGAGCGCGGGACCGATCCAATCCAAGTACGAACGGGCCTTGCGCCTTTGATAAGCGGGCAGCACCCGCTCGGAAGACTGGGCGGCGTCCCGCCATTTTTGCACGGCGTTTTCCGCATCCTTCACGGTGCCGACGAGAATGAGCTTCTCGCGCGCCCGCGTCAGGGCGACATAAAGAATGCGCATTTCTTCGGCAAGGGTTTCGTCCGTAATCTTCCGCTTGACGGCCGACAAGGCCAGCGTCGGCGTCGCGATGCGCTGGACGGGATCGACGTTCTTCGTTCCCAACCCGAGCGTCTTGTGCAGCAGCGTTTTCCCGGAGGTGTCCTGCAAGTTGAACTTTTTGTTCAAACCGGGAACGAAGACGACGGGAAATTCGAGCCCCTTGCTTTTGTGTATTGTCATGACGCGGACGACGTCTTCCTGTTCGCTTAAGGCCCGCGCTTCGCCGAGATCGCCGCCGCGATCCTGAAGGCGCTCGATGAAGCGGAGAAAGCGAAACAGGCCGCGAAAGGACGTCTTCTCATATTGCCGGGCCCGATCGTACAGCGCCTTTAAATTCGCCTGGCGCTGCTCGCCGCCGACGAGCCCCGCGACATAGTCGTAGTAACCCGTTTCCCGGTAGATTTGCCAGATGAGATCGCTGAGCGCTCCGCGGCGCGCCCGGTTCCGCCATGCTTCCAGGCGCTCGCAAAAGGCCGAAAGCTTGGCGGCGCATTCGTCGTCAAATCGTTCGATATAGCTGCGCACGGCCTCGTAATAAGGGCCGGTGCGTTCCGCCATGCGGATGCGGGCGAGTTCGGCCCCGCTCAGGCCGACGAGCGGGGAGCGCAACACCGCCGCAAGCGGAATGTCCTGGTAGGGATTGTCGATCGTGCGCAGCAGCGACATCATGATCGACACTTCCACGGCTTCAAAATAGCCTGTCGACAGCTCCGTATAAGCGGGGATGCCGCGCTGCTTGAAAACGTCGAGCATCGCCGGCGCCCATGAAGAGGCGGAGCGCAGCAAAACGACGATATCCCGGTATTGAACGGGGCGCATGCGGCCCGTCGTCCGGTCGTGGACTTGAAAGCCATCCTCAATCAACGCTTTGATTCGGCCGGCGATGAAATGCGCTTCGAGTTCGGCCGTCTGATATTCGTCCACGCCGATTTCCGCTTCCGGCTCTTCCGCGGCGGTCCGATTGAGAAGGTGGAATTCGACGGGGCGCTCGGCTTCCGGATACCCCACGGCGCCGAACCGGAGCGCCGCCCGTTCGTCGTAGTCGATTTCGCCGACTTCTTCGTCCATGATTTGTTCGAAAACGTAGTTGGTGCCGTCGAGAATTTCCGGGCGGCTGCGGAAGTTTTGCGACAAATCGATGCGCAGCCCCCCGTGTCGCTCCGGGCTGTCCGAGCTGAAAGCTTTATATTTTTTTTGGAAGAGCCCGGGCTCGGCGAGGCGGAAGCGATAGATGCTCTGTTTGACGTCACCGACCATGAAAAGGTTGTCGCCCCTGGAGATGAGCTGAAGGATGGCTTCCTGCACGAAGTTCGTGTCCTGATACTCGTCGACGAGAATTTCTTCAAACTGGGCGCGGTATTGCATCGCGACGGACGACGGCCGTTCCTCGGCGGGCGTCGAGCCTTCTTCGCGGAGGATCGCCAAACAATCGTGCTCAAGATCGGAAAAATCGACGAGCGCTTTTTCCCTTTTGGCGGCGCGGTAGCGTTCCCCGAAGTCCTTGACGATCCGCGCCAAGAGGCTCACGTACGGGGCGACTTCGCGAAGATCTTCGAGCAAGCCCTGCGGCGGGCGGGCGAACAGTTCTTCGCGAAGCTGGTTCACCCTTTTTTTCACTTCTTCGCGCAACGCTTTGGCGCGGTTTTTCAGCTCTTCATCGATATCGTCGCCCCGGCACGTTTTCAACTTTGTGAAGGACAGCGCTGAGAACGCGTCGTACAGCGCCTCCCACGGCCCATCACACGCCGCGATGAGCCGGTTGACCAAGGCGCGATCGCTTTCAAAGGTTTCCAGATACGGGTAAGGGCCCCCCGGCTGCGCGGCGATTTGTGCGGCGTTGTCGAGCACGGCGAGCATCCCCCGGCACTCGGCGGCGACCGCCCTTTTCAATTCGGACGTCCAAACGAGATCATCAAGCGAGGCGACGCCGTCGGCTTGATAAGCCGCTTCCATTTGGGCCAGCCAATGCTCGGGCCACGGATGGCTTCGCGAAAAATCGTAAATCCGCTCGATGAGGGCCATGAGTTCGGCGTCGCTGCGGTCGTTCGAATAGCGGTCGACGAGTTCATAAAACCGCTCATGTTCGGGCGACGCGTAATAGTCTTCCATCAGCGCTTCCAGCACTTCTTCGCGCAGGAGGGCGGCCTCCGTTTCGTCGGCGACGCGGAAGGCGGGATCGAGGTCGAGCCGGTAGTAATAGCGGCGGACGACCGTCATGCAAAACGCGTGGAGCGTCGTGATCTGCGCTTTGTTCAACAGCGTGATCTGTTCGCGCAGCCTGAGGTTGGCAGGATCTTTTTCCAATTCGCGCTCGAGCGCTTCCCGGATGCGGGCGCGCATTTCGGCCGCGGCCGCATTCGTAAACGTCACGATGAGGAGGCGGTCGACGTCCACCGGATGGTGCGGATCGGTCACTTTCCGTATAATGCGTTCGACGAGAACGGCGGTTTTGCCGGAGCCGGCCGCTGCGGCGACGAGCATGTCCCGTCCGTCTTCCACAATCGCCTTCCATTGGTCATCGGTCCATTGGCTGTTCTTCGGCTTGGCGAGTCGTTCCGTCATCGCGATCGCCTCCTTCCTCTTTTCCGGCCATCTTTTCATAAATGCGGTCATCGTCTTCGTTTTTCAGCACCCTGTAAGCGTTGGCCGCCTGCGCCGGATCGAATTGGCAAACCGGCTTAAACGCGCAATATTGGCAAGGCGTGCGCGCTTCCATTTTATACGGCGCAATGTCGATGACGCCGTCCGTGATCGCCTCGCCGACCTTTTTCATCACCTCGCGCACATGGCCGCGCAACAGGCGAAATTGATCGCCGCTCGCCACTGAAGAATATTTTTTCAAGGTGCCGTCCTTTTTGAAACCGACCGGAATGATGGCGGAATCGCCGGTTTGGAGTTCCGTGTCCATCAAGCGGATGACC
Source organism: Caenibacillus caldisaponilyticus (assembly GCF_002003465.1). Lineage (GTDB taxonomy): Bacteria > Bacillota > Bacilli > Bacillales > Sporolactobacillaceae > Caenibacillus > Caenibacillus caldisaponilyticus. The sequence continues at coordinate 102,797 of NZ_BDDQ01000013.1, forward strand.
TCTTCATCGGCGAGAAGCAGGCCTTTCATTTTAAAGGCTTTTAACAGCTTCTCTTCCAGCTCGTCATCCGTCGGCTTTTCCGCTTCGTTCAACATCGGGTTGTGCACGTGGAAATAGAGGACGCCCGCGGGCTCGGCCTCCTCCCCGAGCCAGAGCTTCGCATGCGTGATGACGACGTCCAGATAGGCGAGCATTTGCAGCGCGAGACCATAATAAATTTCGGCGAGGCTCAAGTCTTTCGCGCCCGATTTGTAGTCGATGATCCGGAGCACGAGGCCGCGGTGCGATTCGCCTTTATCGACGCGGTCGATGCGGCCGACGATCTCCAACGTCACGCCGTTCGGGAGCTGAAAGGTCAACGGCGGAAGAGGCTCGTTTGGCCCGAACGGCAGCTCAAGGCCGACCGGCGAAAAACCGCTGGCCTTGGCATGGCGGGCGAGCGTCCATGCCGCGCGCACGACGGTGTCCCGCAATTTCCGTTTTAAATAGTGAAAGCGCGCTGAGCTGAGCAGGATTTGCCGCTGCAGGCCGGGGGCGAGCTTTTCGACGACTTCGGTCGCCAACGTTTCACAAGCCTCTTTCGACAAGTCGGACCAGTCCCGATTGTTCGCGGTCAACCGCTCGGTCATCAGCTTGAGCGCCGCGTGGAACAGCTGGCCGATGTCCGGCGCTTCCAAGCGGTAAATTTCCCGCTCCTTAAGGCGCAAGCCGTAGGAGGAAAAGTGGGCAAAAGGACAGGCGTTGAACATTTCCATGCGCGACACGCTGGCGCGGATGCGCCGCCCGTACAGCTCACCGGCCACGTCGTGCGGCAGGCGTTCCGCCTTATTCTCATAAAAGCGGCTGCCGAGAACGCGCACGGTTCGGTCGCGCCACTCCGGCGAGCGAATAAACCAGTTGTAGGCCGTCCACCAAAGCTCGGACACCGGATAGCCCCGCTCTCCCCGGCGCAGCTGACGGGCGATGTGGCCGATCGTGCGGGCGGACGGCACGATGTAATCCGCCTGTTCGTCCTCCGGAACCTCGTGGGGTTCCCCGGAGACGTAAACCGTCGGCAAATCGGCAAAAAACCGTTCAAGACGGGCGATGACGGGCGACGGGAGAAGGGTTGTCCCATCTTCGGAGGCGAGCGGATAAGTCAAATAAAGCTTCTCGCTCGGCGCCGTGACCGCCCGATAGATCAAATATTCTTCGCCCAAAAGCTGCTCCCGGCCGCTCGGGGCCAGCTCGACATCCGCAGCTTCTAGTGCCTCGCGTTCCTCATCCGAAAACAAACCGGCCTCGCGCGGTTTCGCCGGCAACACCCCGTCGTTGACGCCCATGATGAACGCGATGCGGACAGCGGCCGCACGCGTGCGGTCGAGCGAACCGACCAACACGTGATCGAGCGCGGGCGGCACGAGGGCGAAGCGGAGCGCGTCCAGTCCAGTCTCCAACACGTTCCGGAAGCGTTCCAATGACATCTCCTCGTCGCCCGCGGCTTCCACCAACTGGTCAAGGCAATCGAGCACCGCTTTCCAAGCCTGGGCGTGTTCGCGGGCTTCATCCAGACGCCCTTCTCTTTCCGCCTGATCGCGGAGCGCTTCAATTTTTTCCGGTACGGCAAGCCCTTCAAGGTAGCGATACAATTCGGCCGCTTTCTCCCTGACCGTTTTCGCTCGGCGCATGTTTTTTTCAAAGGCGATGAGCGGGCTCGCCAGCAGCCAACGCCAATGGTTCAGACGCTTCTGATAAGCCCGTTCCGCTTCCGATTGGGGGACATCTTCCTCTTGCAGCCCGCGGTAAGCCCGGTAAATCCAAGGCTCTTTGGTTTTCCAGCGGTCCCCGTGAATGCCGAACGCGAGCACGTAATTTTCCAATTGGTCGACGTGTTCGCGCAACGCCCGAAGGTCCTCGCCTTCCGGAAACATGAGATCGGTTTTAAACGCGCGAAAAACCGGCTCATACCGCCAGTTCTGCAAGATGACGTCAAGCGACGAGCGGATGAGTTCGATCAGAGGATGATGCTGCATCGAACGCTTTTGATCGATAAAGACCGGAATGCCGTAATCGGCAAACAGCGATTCCAACAGATCGCGATAAACGGCGAGATCGCGGACGAGCACTGAAATGTCGCGATAGCGGTAGCCTTCCTCGCGGACGAGGCGGAGAATCTCCCGCGCCACCGCTTCGATTTCTTCGCGGCGGTTGGCCGCCTCAAAGATCCGTATCGCGCCGTCCGAAGGGCCTGCGGGAATCGGGCGCCGTTCAAAATGGCGCTCCAAATGGGCGAGCGCTGGCGAACGGAACCGTTCGCTTCCTTCACAGAAAACGGGCTCTTCGGTCTCCACGCCTTCCTCGCGGCACAACGCCATCAACTTGACGCATGTCTTCGCCGTCCGCCGGAAAAGCGTCAAATCGGACGGCGCCTTGCCTTCATACAGGCGATCGAGCGTCAGCGTCACCGTGACGCGCTTCGTTTGTTTCATGAGGGCGGCGAGCACGCCCAGCTCTTGCGGCGTAAAGCTTTCAAAGCCGTCCACCCAGACTTCGGCGTCTTTCAGCTCCGTCCATTCCGGAATTTTGGAGGCGGCGAGCGTTAAGTAATCGTCGCTCTCGACGTATTTGCCGACGAGCGCCTCTTCCAATTCCGCATAAATGATCTTCAGATCGTGGAGCTTGTCTTTTAAAAGCGGATCGGCCCCCGCGCGATCGGCCGCCGCTTCAAGATCAGCGGGCGACAAACAATAGCGTTTGAACTCGCTCAACGTTTCCTGCAAGAGGCCATAAAACCCGTTTTGGTCGGCCGCTTTTTGAAAAACCCGCAGTTCGCCTTTATGCCCTTCGATGATTTTCCGGAGCAGCATGGAAATGCCGACCGCGTTCAAATGCTTGCGGGCCGCGCCGCCTGTCCGTTCGAGCACGCGCAGGGCGAACCGCGAAAAGCTGTACACATCCAATCGCGTCATGCCGGAGAGATCCGGCCGATTCGTAAAAGCAAGTTCGGCATCAAACGTCATTTGATCCGGGGTGAGCAAGATGAGGGGCGGACCGTCGGGTTCGGCTTTCAATTTCGCCGCGATTTCTTCAAAACAGCGCCGCGTTTTGCCCGACCCGGACCGGCCCAAAACCATTCTGAGCGGCATGCCCATCACTCCGTTCCGAAAACTCTCATTCTATTATCGCACGGCGGAAAGCCAGCAAACAACCGACAGAAATCAGCGCACGAGCCGTGCACGCGGGTCGCTGGACCGTTCCTTTCGCCGCCGGCGGCCGCGCACAGGCACCATCAGCAGTAACCGGGCGTCCCTTTCGCTGCATGGTTCTCCATTTTCATTCTATCCGGCGTGCCCGCCCAAAAAAAGGATAACTGAAGCGACTCGTGAGATCTCCGAAGAAGGCTTCACCGTTAAAAATCAAGATTGGAACAATCGGGAATTACTGAATGAGTGGCGCGAGGAATGGGCGAACTATGCCAATAGAGCCTTGGGACATGCCGGAATCGAGGAACGGATTACACACCTTTCCCATGAAGCGCGTGGCCTTGAAATTTTACCGACCGTTCATCTTGGTCATGTGGCGCATGAAATGGAAATGCGGGGAATTCAAACCGACCGAGGAAATATCAATCGTGAACGCCAGGAATATAATCGTGTCGTCTTGGATCTCCATAAATATCGTGAAGAGAAAAAAGCCCTGGAAGAAAAACAACAGCAGGAACGTTCAGCACGCCGAGCGAACGGGTTCAGCTTCAGGAAGCATCTAAGTATTTGAAAGCAGAACCGTCTTTTAAGAATGTCTCTGAACGCCTTCAACAGCTCGATAAATGGGAAAAAAGCCTTGATAATAACTCACAATATTTACGTTGAAAAGACAAGACCATTGAAAAAGCCGGCGAGCATTTTCGATGGATTCATTCCTTAGAGGAGCGGATTCGCCAAGAACAGCAAAGAATCGAAAATAGCAATTGGCTCAATCCGATAAAAATTAAGCAAAATAAAGCCATTAAAGAGCAAGCAGAAAAACAAATCGCCCATTTAAAGGCGAGATCCAGTTCCATGATAACCAGTTGAATTATCACCGTGAAAAGCTTGGATTCCAAGATGAAAAGGCCTTTAGAGTCTTAGAAGCACAACATCAGAAAGAATATCCTAGCTTGATCGAAAAGAATAAACAGCAACGCCGAGCATTAAACCAAGAGCGAGATGTGCTTCAAAACGCCCAGAATGCCCTTTTGAGAGACGTTTTGTACGCCAAGTGGCAGCAAATATCCAGACCACCCTGAAATGGCTTATATGGGCTTTAAAACGGCTCGATTGATTCACAAATTGAACAACAACCCAATCGTATTGTTTCTCTTGATGAAATAGAAAAAATGAAAATGGCTCGGGATCGAAACTTAGACAAAATTAACGATTCCCTTCACCAAGCAAAAAGTAATATCAATCGTGTTCATAGTGCCGAGGACGATGTCAAAGGCTATGAAAAAGCCGATGAAATTGTCCATAAGTACGAAAATAACCCATTCCTAATAAAGTATACTATTAGATTATAAAAAGAAAAAGGAGGATATTCGAAAATGTATTTACTTTTATTCACCATAATTTATTGTGTAATAACACAGGTTTTGAATATAGGCTATATACCTGCCATGGGAGTTTATTTAATAGTTTTAATCCTTATCAAGGGATTTTTTAGTGAAGAATTAAAAGATGTCTTTAACCTAAAAGAGACTAAATATTTGTACAAAGAAAACGGATTTAAAGCCTCCTTAATGGAGCTACTATCTTTAATGTTAATTTTTATTAATTCATATTTAATTGATTATGAGCCCTTATCTCTTTTTGAATTTGTTTATTTGTTATTTCTTATTGCACTTGTATACCGCTTTCTATTTTGGGGTATAACACGGGCAATTGGAAAAAAATTCAGCTCTAAGGTGTGATTCAGATGAGTCCAGAAACATTTGTTGCCCAACCAGGGTTAATTTAATCCTATTATATTCTGAAAGAAATTTTTCATCATACTTCGACAAGCAACCCAATGCAATTTACACAGGGTGCCTATCTATTTATGCTTAAAAGGGGGGCTTGAAAAAGGTTACCTTTGTATGTAGTTAAATAAAGGTTACATAAATCAAAAAAGGCTCTTTGTCATTTTCTGTAGAAACCCGCCCATCCAGCCTTTTCATAGGCTAGAGAATCTCCTTCTCGCGTACCCACCGTTAAGCGGATGGCGCGCAGGGGGTCAAGCGCTTTTGGCTTGACGCCTAAGCGACATCAGCTAGACTATGGGACGGCGAAGAGGGGACGGATGGATACCACGACTTGAACATTCAAGCTTGACGCGAATGCGAAAATGTTCCAAATTCCTAAAACCATATGACATGCGCTTTCTGTTCTTAATTTTGTGGTTTGTTCCTTCGGTTCTCGCATTCGTATAGGGTAACTCAAAGAACTTTAAAATATGCATTTTCCAGGATTCAAGCGTTTTGACCAATTCATGATAAGGTTTAAAAGGGCTGGATGTTGCGGCTTCGATCCATTGACCAAGAAGTTCCTCGCCTCATCGATATTTGGCTGTTCATAGAAATCATAAAACCATTCCTTCAGATAATAAGCATGGGCCAGTTCTTGTGATTCATGATGATAGTGATCCAGCTTTTGGAACTGTTTTTCTGTCAATCGAAAGGGCCTTTTTAATAAGGCATAGCGCCCTTTCTTAAGCCCCTTTACTTGATGTTGAGTGTACGAATTTGGTCAAAGGCATGATTAACTTTTTGAACCACATGATACTTATCGATAACAATTGGCGCATTTGGAAAGACCTGTTTGAACCGCCTTATAGAACGGCCGCCACATGTCCATCACAACGGACTGGATAGGATATTCCGCCAAAGGCGCTAATATTGGATCGTTGAGGACGTATCTCGATTTGCCCCCATCAGATGAACGTGACCGGTAAGGAGATCTGAAACCATCGTTTCATAACGATGTCCTTTACGAACCGCCGCTGAAATAATGACGGCTTTGGCAAACGAAGGCGTTCATTCCATCGAACCTTCATTTGCGCATCCTTCCATTCCTCCATTTAAAACAGCTTGCAGCACGAAAGCGGTTTGCCGTCGCCATGGGATGGAATCAACACCGGCGGCTTGTGGAATTTATAAAAAAAGCCACCGGTCGCCATCTGCCGTAAGTCGACATGCAAACACACAAGGCAGATGAGGCAGCCGATGGCTTCCCACGATCCCATGTAATACGCCCTAAATCACGAAACGCCAGGCGTTTTCACGGATGATCCGCACACAAAGTGCGGCTCAAGCTGACGGTAAACCCGCGCAGAGAGCGGTTTCCATTCATTAAACCGGGACTCTTTAATCATTCGGAGCCGGTGGCAATCGGATTGTCCGGATAGCTGATCCAATCGCTCCAGCTGCCCGGATACAGCTTGATATTTTTCAATCCGGCGCGCTTCATCGCCAAGATGTTGGCGCAAGCCGTCACCCCTGAGCCGCAATAGACCGTGACCGGTTTGTGCATCAGCGGCCGGAAACGTTCCTTTAACTCTTCGGCGCTCCGCCATTTTCCATCGCGGAGATTGTCTTCCCAAAACCAGTTTTCCGCCCCAGGGATATGCCCGGCTTTCCGGTCAATCGTTTCCTTTTCGCCGCGATAGCGCTCCGGCGAACGCGCATCGACGAGCACTTCTTCGGGCGCCCGCGTCTTGACGCCGATCATGGGCACGACCCAATCGTGCTGAATATTGGGAATAAATTGGGTTCGGACAGGGATCGGTTTGTCATTTGAGACGGGCAATCCCTTCTTTACCCAGGCGGAGAAGCCTTCATCGAGAACGGCGACGTTGGGATGGCCGAGATAGCCCAACAGCCACCAAAAGCGCGCCGCCATCGCCCCGTTTTGATCATCATAGGCGATGACCGTTTTCGTGTGATCGATCCCGCGTTCCCCGAGCTTTTCCGCAAACGTTTTCGGATCGGGAAGAGGATGGCGTCCCCCATGCTCGGTGACCGGGCCCGACATATCTTCTTCCAGATCGAAATAGACCGCGCCGGGAATGTGGAACCGCTCATACTCCCGCTTCCCTTCTTCGGGGTCGGCCATATTAAACCGGCAGTCGACGACGACAATGTTCGGACTGCCCAGGCGTTGGGCAAGCCAATCTTGTCCGACAATCGGGTCCATAAACATCCTCCTTTACAAAGCCTGCGTAAGGAAGTGTGCTTAACGGCCTATTTCACCTGTCTGCCTCTTGGTAAAGAAAACAATTCGGGTCATGCTTTACGGCGATCAGTCCGGCCGCCTGCAGAAAACTTTCGGCGACGGTCGGACCGACATGCGCGAACGTCCGGCTCAGGACGCGTTTCTTCTCATCCGGTTCAGCGGGCAGGGCTTTTAAATAATTATAAAACGAACCATGATCGCGGATGGTTCCCAAGCAAATCCCGGCATTCTTGATCGTCGCTTCGATTTTGCGGCGGTTGCGGATGATGCCCGGATCATCAAGCAGCGCGGCCACTTCACGCGCCCCGAACGCCGCCACTTTTTCGATGTCAAAATCGGCAAACGCCGCCTTGAACGCGGGGCGTTTATGCAGAACCGTCCGCCAGCTCAAACCGGATTGGAAGATTTCGAGCGTTAAATATTCGAACAACAATCGATCATCGGTGGTCGGCTGCCCCCATTCCTCGTCATGATAGGCGATCAAAAGCGGGTCGTCGCCGCACCACCGACAGCGCGTCACCATCCCGAATGCCCCCTTCCCACTCACGCTCCTACTACATTATTATACTTTTTCTTGTCTGACGCGCACGTCCGTCATCGTCCAGATGCCGATATTTTCATAGCCGAGCCGCCGATAAATCTTGCCGGCTTCGGGATTGTCGTAAAACAGGCACGGGATTTTGCCTTCTTGTAAAAGATCGCGGGTAAGCTTGGTCAAACAGCGCGTGGCATACCCTTTGCTCTTATAGGCCGGGTGCGTGCACACGGCGACGACCATGGCCGCGGAGGCTGTTTCGGCCGTCGTCGATGCCGAAGAAACGATCCGCTCCCCGTCGGCTATGTAATACGATCGGGCGATGCCTTTTTCCATGCTGCGCTTCATGCTTTCCGGCCGCCGCGCCGATCCAGAAAATTCCGGAATGTGATTGTATAAATCAATGAGTTTGGCGACCTCGCCCGTTCCGGCGCGCCGGACGCAAGAGACGTCCAGCGTCGGATCGAGGCCGCCGTCGCTCGCGCATTGGGCATAGAAAAGGCGCCGCGGTGTTTGCGCGGTATTTATACGGCGAAGGAGCGGTTCGGTGACGGCTTCGAGGCCCGACACCGTGTCCACGCCCCACTTGTCGATCAAACGGACGAAGGCTTCCACATCATAGTCGCCTTCGGCGTACGGGATGGCATTTTTTTCATAGCGAAGCAAGACGGCGCGCAGGCGGCCGTCTTCTCCGAAATCGCCCCATATTTCTTGAAAGTCTTGATCAAAGCCGAACGCTTCAATATCCCCGATGATGAACAAATTTTCAGCCGGTTTGGCGCCGACGAAATCCAAGCACAACTCGCGATCGGCCTCGGTCAATTTTCGGATCAATGTGGACCTCTCCCCTCATCATGGCATATATATGTCCATAATCTTACCGAAGCGCCGTGAGGAGAGCAACAAAAATTTTCCTTTCCGTCCCACTATTCCCTCAATTGTAGGCGAGATAAGCGTTGAACATCCAGCCGTGTTTCTCGAACCTTTTCAACAACCCCGTCAACAGGTCGGCGGTCCCCTCATCTTTCGCTTCCTCGCACAACGGCAATCCGAGCGTTTTAATCTCCCTCACCATTTGCAGGTAATCTTTCTGCAAGCAAGACATGATTTCGGTTTCTTTATCGTCCGCTTCCGCTTCTTTTAAAGTCGTCTCCTCGAGAAATTTTTGCATCGTCGCCAACGGTTTCCCGCCGATCGCGAGAATTCTTTCCGCCAGCTCATCGATGTCATCGGCCATCTCGTTGTACAACGTTTCGAACAGCTTATGCAACGTAAAAAAATGGCGGCCTTGGACAAACCAGTGATAACGGTGCAGTTTGACATACATGACATGGAAGTTCGACAATTCACGGTTTAAAAACTGAATGAGCTTTTGTTCAGGCATGTTCATCCTCCTTACGTTTTCTATTGTGAACACCCGGCGCCTTTCTATTCCGTTTCGGAATGGCGACGCTTTGCAACAAGAAACAGCGCTGCGAAGTCGTGGCGGCGCACCGCTCTCCGGATTTACCCCAACTTCGGCGCATCCGCGGACCTCTCCGACTCGATGTCCTGTTTCTTAAGTCGCATCAAGAGACAAAGCGGCCGCGCTCCACAGGCTTTCTTTCCGGCGGCGCCGCTTTATGAAAAGACGGAAACGAGCACATAGCCGGCCGTCGCCGCGGCGGCGGCGATCAACCCGGATTTCATCTTAAAGCGCGCGTAAGGAACCGCCTCCAAATCGAGGACGCCGGCCATCGTATTCGTATCGTCGCTGAGCGGCGACGTAAACGTGCCGAACGCGCCGCTGGCGAACACCGCCCCGACGACGACGGGCAAGCTCGCGCCGGAACTATGGGCGAGGGCGATGCCGAGCGGCATAAGAATGCCCCATGTCCCCCATGACGAACCGATCACATAGGAAATGAGCGCGCCGATCAGAAAGAGCGCAGGCGGGATGACCGATGTCGGAATCCAATCGACGTGGCGGGTGACAAATTCGGCAAAACCAAGTTTGTCGGCGACGAGCGACAGCCCCCAGACGACGCTGAGCAAAATGACGACGTTCATCAAATTGTTGCCGCCGCTGATGAATTCGGCAAGCAAATCATTCAAAGAAAACCTTTGGCATAAATAAAAAACGAATGCGGCGAGGGTCGCGATGATAAGGGCGACGAGCATCGCGTTTAAGACGTCGGCTTCGATGAACGCTTTCCACCCATGATAACCGTGCTTCACCCCGCTCCAATACGTGAGCCCGATCGTCAGAACGATGTCCAAGACGAGCGGCGCGATGAGATTGACGGGCTTCGCCGGCAGTTCCTTGGCAACGACGGGATGGCAATCTTCCCAACCCTTGGCTTCGGCTTGCTTGGCATTTTCGGGAATTTTCGTCCGTTTCACCGCCTCTTTGCCGCGATGGAAAAAGCTCAAGTAAAAGCCGAGCAAAATGATCGCCAATGAAAAGAAGTTAAACGGGATGCTGCGGATAAACAGCTCATAAGGATCGCCTTGAATCTGTTCGTTTTTCAACGAGACGTCGATGATCGACGTCATGTAACCGACGAATGCGGTGGAGACGGGAATGAGGGCGATGAGCGCCGTCCCCGTCGTTTCGATGACGTAACCGAGCTCTTTGGCCGACATGTTCACTTTGTGAAGGAGCGCCCGCATGATGGGACCGACGGTAACGATCCGGAACGTCGGCGAGCTGAACGTGCCGAGGGTCGACGCCCAGATGAGCAAGAGCGCCTCCCGCTTGGTTTGGACGTGTTCCGCGGACCATTTCACAAACCCTTTAATCCCGCCCGTGTGTTTCATGATGCCGACGAGACCGGTAAAAATGTAGAGAAATAAAATGATTTCGATGTTGCTTTTATCAACGAGCGCTTGAACGACAAAACCGACCGCCGCCTGGATCCCGCCGATGACTTCCGGCCGGTAAAGGTAGGAACCGACGATCAACCCGAGGATCAAAGCCGCCAAAACCTTTTTTGTATAGATCGCCACCGGTATGACGACGAGAAACGGAAGAACGGAAAGCCAGCTTCCGTGCACAACATCTCCTCCCTGCCGACGCGTTGAAGGCCAACGGATAGTCACGTCATAGTCTGCGACAAACGGGGAAAAATATGCCGGCCTAGGTAACGATCTTATGAGGCTCTTCAAGTTCCGCAAGAAAAGGGGCACCGCATCTCCGCCGTGTTCACGCCGTCAGTGCGAGCGCCTCTTAACCTCCAAAACCGTTGTAATCGGATTTCTTGAGGCAGGACTGAACGATTTCATTGAAAGTGTGGCTTGACGTTGGGAATCAAAAAACGGCGGGTTTCAACCCGCCGCGCTTAAAAGGATGCGCTTCGGCCCATTTGCCGAAAACGCGTTGTTCATTTGTGGTTTGTCCGCGTCCTGCTCATCACGGGAGAGGCCCGATCTCTTCCAAAAAGAATTCGAGGTTTATCTTCCAGCCTTTGTTCCGCGTATGGGGCGTTTTACGTGGCCGACGTCCAAACGGCGCGCCCCCTTTGCTTTCACTGCGGCGTCATGCCGCAACCCATCGGTTTTGTGCATTTCTGACGATCATTCGCCTGCCCGCTTCTTGTCGGCATCGGGGCGGGAAGTTCTGTGCATGCGCTTTTCGATCCATTTCCCGATCAGCCAAAACAGGGCAATGGCGACGAGCAACGGAATGATGCGCGTCGGATCGGTGATGATATTCTGCCAGTCGGTTCCGATGAAGGTCACAATGCCGATCATGACCATTTTGCCGAGCAACACCGCCAGCAAGAAAGACCGGGTGTTGATATTCGATAATCCGGCCACGACGTTGATAAGTGAGGACGGCGTAAACGGAATGGCGAGAACGAAGAATACGACCGCAAAGCCGTGCTGGTCGACCCATTCGAGCGTCGATTGCACTTTCCGGTTCCGATGCAATAGGTTTTGCAAGCGATGGCGGGCGATCCAACGAACAAAAAGGTAAACGATCAAGGAGCCGATACACGTCCCCACCCAGGAAAAGAGAAACCCGAGAAAAAACCCGTATGCGGCGGCGTTGGCCAACACGAAAACGATCAGCGGAAGAAAAGGGAAAAACGCCTCAAGCATGGGCAAAAGGATCCCGAGCAAAGGACCCAGCTCCCGGTAACCGCTCAACAGATTTTCTATGTTTTTAAATGTCACGTAATGGTGGATTTCTTGTTGAAAATGATGAATAAAATCCATGCGCAACAAAGGCTCCTTTAAACGGTCCAATTGAATACAATAGCTTCTCTATTATACCATGTCCAGCGAAAATTTGGACAAAAAGAAGACATAATCGTCCGAAGAAGCGGACCGTTTCGTGGTCATGGGCTGCTTAAAATCATTATATGATGAAGGAAAGCCGCTGATCGTTCGGACGCGCGGCTTTTTTCCGAGACGCTCGGGCCATCGCCCTGGTACAATGGACATGGGCGATAACCGTTCAAGGGAGGAGAAAAGACAATGACGGCCTACCATTTTTCCGTGGATGGCGAGTGGAAAGGCGGGCGCGACGGCATCGGCAGCGTGCAGTCAAAAGGGTTTCGCACGACGGTCTCCATTGATCGCTCGATGAACGGCCGTGGAGAAGGCACCAATCCCGATGAATTATTGATCAGCGCCACCCAAGCCTGTTACATGATGACGCTCGGCATCGCCTTAAAATCCCGCGGGCTCGACTTTGAAACTATCCAGGTGCATTCCGAAGGCGTCGTGAGCGATGAAAACGGCCTGCATTTTGAAAGCATTACCCATTACCCCACGATTACCGTGGCGCCCGACACAACGGAAGAGAGAATCGCCGAAATCATGGAGGCGGCTTACCGCGCCGAAGAACGTTGCATGATCGGAAACGCCTTGCGCGGAAACGTGAAATTGTCCGTCCAGCCGACCGTTAAAAAAAGCGAACGCGCCGCGGGTTGATTCCGCATGGCGGCGCGTTCGCCTTCCTCGCATGTTTTTGGGAGGCCCATCATACCATTCGGCCGACGGTTCTGCGGCCGGATGTCGTGCTGTTGTAAATGGTGACGCAATCGTTAAAGAGGCCATGTTCCCGGCGGCGGACTCCGTTGCTCAAGAAATCCGCGCCGGAGACAACTTCAGCGGCGCCAAATATCGCCAACCCGGGCCGCTAGATCTTCGTTTGATTCATGCGCTCTCGGATGGCGGTAACGAAGGCGCCTTTTGTTTTCTCTATCGTCATGGTCAGCGCTCCGGCTTCGTCCATGATCCGGCGAACCGCAGCGCTTTTTTTCTTGGCGTCTTCCGCGAGAACGGACACATGCCCGCGAAGGCGCCCCCCTTGTTTGGCGACCGCTTCCCCGTTTTCCCTCAGGATTTCCGCCGATTTGGCCAAGTGCACAAATGACCGCTTCAGCGCCCGGAGTTCGCGAACGCCCCGAATCACGAACCATCCGATCATAACGACGACCAACGCCAGGCTGATCCAGACGATAATCATGCGTTCCATCTCCTTTCCAAGCGGCGGCTCATTCCAAGAGCAACAAAGCGAACCGCTTTCTTGCCGATTCATGTCCTTTTAGCCTCATCTTGATCACCGGCGGCACACGTCCAGCCGGCGGCGATTCGGCTTTCTTGCCTCCCGGAAGGAAGGATGCCGAGATTTCTCCGGCGAACCGTCCTCAAGTTCCCCGGACTATCCGTTATCTAGAGTGCCCCTGCGGCCGTCAATTAATCGAAGTTGTTTCGGTCCGCCGCTCTTTGCGCCTAAAAATGAGATCGAGAACGATCGCGGCAAGCACGCCGACGACGAGCCCGTTGTGCAAAATGGATTGGAGAACGCCCGGCAAAGCCTCAAGCGCCGACGCGGGCAGGAGCAAAACCCCCGAACCGATCATGATGGACAAGCTGATGACGGTCACCTTTTTCTCGTGGTGCAGTTCCTCTTTGACGGTTTGTAAACCGAGCCCGAGAATGCCGGCCATCGAAACGAACAGCGTCGCATAGCCGACCGGCGCGGGCAAAGCGCTGAGCCATCCCGTCACCGGCGGAAAGAAACTCATGGCGAGAGTCATGGCCGAGCCGATTAAAAACGGGAGCCGCTCGGTGATTCGCGTCGTCAAGATGAAACCGGCCGAACCGGATATCGGCACGCCGCCGACAGTTGGAAACACGCCGGCGGCCATTTGATTGATGCCCATGATCAAACTCGTCCGCCGCCAATGAACCGCTTTTTCAGACCGTACGGCGCGCCTGACCGCCTCAACGCTCGCGATCATGTTCGTCATGAGCAGCAGCGCCGTCAACAGCGACGTGACAAAAATGCCGGCATCAAACGACGGCGGCCCCCACGCGAACCATTCCGGCATGGAAAGCGTGCGCCCGCCTCCCGACGGCACCTCCGTGCCCAAACCTAGGGCGCGGAACAACAACCAACCGATCACCAGGCTGATGAGCACGGAATAATTCTTCAAAAAGCGAACGCCCGCTTGCGATAAAACAACGGAAAGGACGAGCGTGGCCAACGCCGCGCCCGCCGTCTTCGCGTCCACTTTTCCCCCGTCCGCCCCCAAAATTCCAGAGACAAACGGTCCGCTAAGCTGGATGACGAGCAAGATGAGATACGTGCCGGTCACCGCCGGCGTGAAGCCTTTTTCTACATAACGGATGAGATTCAAAGCGGACAGCGCGATAAAGAGGAGACCCGATGCGATCAGCCCAAGCTCCAAACTTTGCAGCACCGCATGCGCCGATGCCCCGCCGCCATGATGGGCCATGCCGGCATAAGCGAGAAACACTCCCCACCACAAGCCGGCGGGGCCTTCCGTCAGCGGCAGACGATGGCCAAAAAGGCCTTGCAAAAGCGAAGTCAGGCCGACGATGAAAAACGTCCGTTGCAGCAATTCGGCGGTTTCGTCGGACGAAAAGCCGAAAGCGCTCGCGACCGAAATCGGAGCGACGATCGTTCCGGCCAATATAAACACAAACCATTGAAGCGATGACAGCACCCGTTTCCCCATGTTCCATCTTCTCCTATGTATATCCGTGTGAACGCCAACTGGCCTATGCGTCCAGATGATCCTTTTCATCCGTCGCGAAGCCTATGTTTTGCGGGTTTGGCGGACAAGACTCTCCCGTCTCAGCAAGACCGGGCAAAAACAATTTCACGAATAAGTGTAACAGAAACGACCGTGCAGCACATCCTTCAAAACACGCACAGCGAAAAGCGACGCGCGCTTCATCCCGTCCTAAAGATTTTCCTCGGCAAAAAAATTTACGCCTCGACGCCGTTCACGCCTCCTGGCATGTTCAGACAGATCAAAACAGAGCCTCCGCTTACTCCCGTCAAAAAACCGGGGACAAACGGAGGCCGGGTGCATGAGCACGCCTGTTCCATCTTGTCATGCACCGAATCGCTCTTTCGTTTTCCGAAGGATTACCACCATCCGGGGCCGGGCGGCCCATAGCCGTACAGCCCCGGAGTAGGCCCATAACCGAACGGCTGGACATAAGCCGACGGGCCATACCAAACCGGCAGCGGCGGATACCCCCATCCCGGCGCTCCGTCGGGGGTTGGCGGATAGAGCGCTCCGTATCCGCTGCTCCAATAACCTTGGCGCTGTGAACCGATCGCCCCGACGATGACCAACAAGATGAACAACACGAGATAAAGGGTAAATTCGCGCTGCCACCTTTCCCTCTCTTTCGCATCCAAACCGCATCCCCCCACATTATCCGTCCACCTTATCATATGCAAAAACACGCGCGATGTCGGGGCGCGGACCGTTCGATTTTTTTTTTGGCTCTATAATTGCAAAAAAAAACAGAATGACTGTGCGGGCCGCGATATGAATTACTGCAATGAAAACTTTTAAGCGCTGCCATTGCCCTGCATTTTTTTTCAGCCAATGACAAGCGGTTTACAATCTATCGATTTCCATAAGGTATACTGATATTTGGCAAGCGGATGCGAAAATTTTTACAATGGCGGAAACGATGGCGCCAATTCATGGTAAGCTAGTAAAAGGTATAAAGAAAGTGATGAAAGTTTCTCCAACCCTTATCTATTTCAAAGAAAGCCAATCCAACCAGAACAGGAGGACGATTCGGTGTTTCGGAAAATCCGGAAGACACACGCGCATCCATTGATTTCGCGCGGTTTTTTTGGAAGATTATGCCGTTTGGCGGTGCTCTCGCTCGTGCTGTTCGCCGTGTTGAAGCCCGTCGGCGCCGATGCCCATTCCGAGCTTGTCGACAGCGAACCGAAAGAGGGAGCCTCCGTAGACTCGCCCGTAACAGAAATCGCGCTGCACTTTGGCGAGCCGGTCGAAAAGTTCATCACCATAACTTTGAAAGATGAAAACGGCCAAACGCATCCCATCCAACCGCCCGTGATCAAAGAAAAAAATGTGACGGTGACGCCAAAGGAACCGCTCGAAGACGGCCGCTACACCCTTAAATGGCGGTTAGTCAGCCTCGACGGCCACACCGTCGGCGATCAATTAACTTTTTCCGTCGGCAGCGGCGCCGCTCCGAAAGATGAAGAGAGCGCGACCACAACGAAAGCAAAAACTGCGGAAAAAACGAAGGAACAAGCCGGGCAAGGCCGCACCGCACTTTTCGCAACGGCGTTTATCCTGCTTGCCGCGCTCGTCGCCATCGGCTTTTTCAGCGCGAGACGCAAAAAGAAAGCGTAGAGGTGTTCGGTTTTGTTGTTCGTCATTTTATCGGAAATCCTGTTGTACATTTGCTTTGGCTTGCTGGGCGGCACCTTGATCTTATACAGCCTGCCGAAGGCGTTGCGTCCAGACATCGCCCTCCCGAAACCGCTCATCGTCGCCGCCGCGCTCGCTTCGGGAGGACTGTCGTTCGCGCCGGTGTTGTACCTCGTCGCGGTGTTGGCCAAAGATATGGGCTTATGGACGGCGCTCACCGGCGTTCTCTTCACCTTTGAAGTCGGCAAAGCGTGGTGGTTTACGGTGGCCGTCGCGCTGCTCCTCGCCGCTTTGGCTCATTTTAATCCACTCGAAAATGATCGCTTTTTATCAAAACTCGGCTTGTTTCTATTCGTCTTTCTCATCGCGGGATACGCCAGGGCGAGCCATGCCGCCAGCCTGGAACCGGTTTACGGGTTTTTCGCCCACTTCTTTCATCTTTTGGCCGTTTCCGCATGGGGAGGCACGCTCCTGTGTGCGGCGTGGTTTGCGAAGAGCGATCGCCGTTGGCCCGCGTTTTTGCGCTGGTTTTCCCCTTTTGCGGCGGTGTGCGTCCTCGTCGCGCTCATTGCTGGGATAGCAACAATGGCGATCGACATCGCCAATCCCCTTGACCGTTCGCCGCACGCCACCCTTATACAGTATGAAAACGGCCTCGCGGTCAATTATGGACAAGCCTTGCTGATCAAACATTTGCTGATCATCCCGCTCCTTCTATACGCCGCCTTCAATGGCCTTTACGCCCGCCGCCTATACCGAAAAAATCACGAGAGGATCCGTCCCGTGAAGTGGGCGCGCGCGGAGAGCGCGGTCCTCATGTCGATTTTTATCGTCACGGCGTTTATGGGACAACAGGCGCCGCCGCACGACGTCCGGCAGCTTTTGCGCACCGACGGGGCCAGCCCTTTATTTACCGCCGCTTATGGACAAGCGCCGGACGGCCGATTGCCCTTGACATTCGCCTTCACACCCATGAGCGCGCTCTTTTTCGGGCTCGGCGGATTGTTTCTCATCTTTTTATGCTTGGCGCGGATCCGGCGGGAATCAGCCGGACTCTCGCTCGCCATGGCCGCGGGTTTTCTCGCCAGCGCCTACCTCGGTGTGATGGCCGGATTACAATAACCGCACAGTATCCGTTGACGGCCCGCCGGAGTCAAACGCCACGCCATGCAAGCCATGCGGAACCACAGGGAACGATCAAGGCCGCTGGCCAAAAGCCTTGGTCTCGGAGCGTTTGGAAGCCTGGCCATCGCTTGTTGATTAAAAGGCTCGAACGCTAAGAAAGGCAAAAAGAGGCCGGAAAAGCCTAGGGAGTCTTGTCCTGAAAAGCATTCCGGGTGTCCATACCCATCATCATGCGGATGCCAACCGCGAGGCAAAATTTATGGTATATTAGTGAGCGAACTTATTGATAGAAATGAGGGTATTCGATGGATAAGAAGGTTGCTTTGGTCACGGGCGGCACGCGCGGCATCGGCCGGGCGATCGCGGAAAAATTCGCCGCGAACGGCTATGACCTTGTGCTCAATTTCATGCGCAAGCGTTCCGCCGCTCAAGAAGCGAAGGAAGCGATCGAAAGCGCATACGGCGTGCGCGTCCATCTCGTCAAAGCCAACGTCGGTGAACGAGAACAAATCCAGGCGCTGTTCGCCGAAGTCGCAAACACTTTCGGGCGGCTCGACGTTTTCATCAACAACGCGGCCTCCGGCGTCATGCGCCCGCTCATGGAAATCGAAGAAAGCCATTGGGACTGGACGCAAAACATCAACGCCAAGGCGTATCTTTTCTGCGCGCAAGAAGCGGCAAAGTTGATGCAAAAAACGGGCGGCGGCGCGATCGTCGGCGTATCGAGCATCGGTTCGATACGCACGCTGCCGAACTATGTCGCCGTCGGCGTTTCCAAGGCGGCGGTGGAAGCGATCACCCGCTATCTCGCCGTCGAACTCGCCCCGATGGGCATTGTCGTCAACGCGGTGTCCGGCGGAGCGGTCGACACCGACGCGCTCAAGCATTTCCCGAACCGGGAAGAAATTCTGGAGACGGCGAAAAAACGCAATCCCGCCGGGCGCATCGTCGAGCCGCGCGACTTGGCGGAGGTCGCCTATTTCCTCTGCACACCCGCGGCGTCCATGATCCGCGGCCAAACGATCATCGTCGACGGCGGATTGACGTTATTGGCGGAGTAAAGAAAAAAGGCCGGGCGCCGGAAACGGCGCGAATCCGGCAACGAGCGCCTTTCGTCGGCGCCGGCGGACCATACGAAAACGATTCGAACGGCAACCGCAAGGGGCGGCCGTTACCGTAACACCGTCCCCGGACGCACAAAAAATCGCCTCCGCTGCAACGCCGGAGGCGACCAAGGGGGAATTCCCCCTTTTTTATTTTTTCATTGTGCCGCGACATGTTTACTCGATCATGGACCGGTAGATGTCATCGTATTTTTTAATGAGATCGACGTCCAAATCCGTAATGCCTTTCATGCGCCAGGACGTCAGCCTTAAGGTGACGACCTTATAATCGATGGCGATGAACGGATGATGATTGACCTGTTCGGACAGCTCGGCGATGGCTTGCACGAAAGCGATCCCTTTCATGAAAGCGGGAAACCGGTATCTTTTTCTGAGCCAGCGTTCCTCCTCGATCGTCCAGCCGTCGAGCGGTTCAATCGCGCGCATCGCCTCTTCCAGCGTCAATTTCCGCAAGTCCTTTTCTCCCCTTCCCTTTCCTATCATAAAAACCAGGCCAGAATGCCATCAACATCGCAACGCCACTTCAAGGTCGGATTCGCAAGGCGCAAACCCTCGCCCGCCATCTCCCGCTGTCCGGCCATGCCCGGACAGCCCGCCGAAAAAGGACGCCGGTTCACCGACGTCCTTGCGATTCGGCCATCAGCCTGTCGATTTGTTCGTGTAAATGGGCGATCGCATCGTTTAAATAGCGAACGGCTTGTTCGCGATCGGACAGTTTTAAATAAGCGTTGAGGACGCAATCCTCCAAAACGTCGTCACCGGAGGACTGAATCACTTCCAAGACGAGTCGGCCCGTTTTTTCCGGCGCTTGGTCCATGTGAATCGCCGTTCGAAACTCGCCGACAATTTCGGTCAGGACCTGCAGTCTCTCAAGCTGTCTCACGGTTCTTCCCCTTCATCCAAATGGTCTCTTCTTAAACTATATCATAATTTTAAGGAGAGGGGGGAGGAACCAAACGGGCCGCGGACAACCATCATGGATGCGATGACGGCTCCAACCCAACGACGCGGTTTTTAGCGGACGGATTTGATGACGCCGCAGATAATGCGATCGCCGGAGCCGCCCGTGGGATTGGTCTTCTGGTCATCGGGCTTGGCGTGAATGACCAAAGCGGTCCCGTCCGCATCGATGAGCGCATTCTTTTTCCCTTTGGCCAACGTGACTCTCGGCGTGACAAACGTCGCATCGGCCATGCCGTCATGATTGACCACAAGATTCTTTAAATCGCCCGCGTGCGGGCCCTTCGGATTTTCCAGGCCGTGTTCTTTGTAAAACGGATTGAAATGCTCGCCGGCGCTTAGGAATTTCGGCGGTTGACAGCTCCCTTTTTCATGGAAATGGATGCCGTGCAAGCCCGGGGCAAGCCCTTTCACTTTCACGTGCACGAGAACGCCTTTGTTGATCTCGACGAAATGGGCCTTGCCGACGGCTTGGCCTTTCGCGTTTCGCAACGTCGCCTCCGCTTTTAAATGTCGCGAGGCATGGGGCTGTCCGTTGTTTCCGTCAAACCCCGTTTTCGGTTCGTCCGCATGCACTTGGTCATGATCCGGCCACACCTCATCGCCCGCGGCCATCCCCCGTCCGCCATCGACCGTCAACAAAGCAGCGGCGGCAAACGCCAATCCCAACAATGAAAGCTTCACTTTTTTCAACATAAACCCTCCATCGCCATTTTTTCTTTTTAGTATGAGCGATGGAGGGAGTTCTCATGCCATCCCGGACGATGGCCTCCAAAGGCCTTGAATCGGCATGTACGCGGCCTTCGCCATTTTCATATTGATCGATGCCTTTTATTCCTCGAACCAGCCGTTTTTGACCGCGAGGATCGCCGCCTGCGTGCGGTCGTGCAGGCCGAGTTTGCTCAAAATGTTGCTGACGTGTGTTTTTACCGTTTTTTCGGTAATAAACAGCGCTTCCGCGATTTCTCTGTTGCCGCGGCCGCGGACGATCTCGCGGAGAACCTCCTTCTCTCTCGGCGTGAGCGCATTGAACCCGTCTTTTTCGGACGCTTCCCCCGCCTTCAGATGGTTCAGCAACTGATTGGTCGCTTCCGGATGAAGCGGTTGCTCCCCGCGGTAGGCGGCACGGATGGCGGCGGCGAGTTCGTCGGGTTCCACATCCTTTAGAAGATAGCCGCTCGCCCCCGATTTCAGCGTGGTCACGACCGTTTCTTGATCGACAAAACTGGTCAACATAAGGATTTTGCTGTTCGGAAGTTCCCTTTTGATCCATGCGGTCGCCTCGGCGCCGCCCATGTCCGGCATGCGCACGTCCATTAAAATGACGTCGGGGCGAAGCGCGCGCGCCAATCGAACAGCTTCCTTTCCGCTCTTGGCTTCCCCCACGATTTCGATGTCTTTTTGTGTGCTGAGAAAAAATCGCAATCCTTTCAAGACGACGTGATCATCTGCAAGAAGCACCTTGATCACGTCTATCACGCATCCTTCCCGGAATGGCCGAGGGGGACGCGGGCGGCGATCGTCGTCCCTCTCCCCGGCCCACTTTTTACGTAAAACGTTCCGTTCAATTGTTCAATGCGCTCGCGCATGCTTGAAAGCCCGAGCGTTCCGCCCGGCCGCTCGGCGCCGTCCACCGCAAAACCTTTCCCGGCATCCGTAATTTCCACATAGATGTCGCGAGCGCCCGCTTCAATCACGACGCGGGCTTCCGCAACGCCGGCGTGTTTGCAGACGTTATTGAGCGCTTCCTGCATGACGCGCCACAAGGCTTCCCGATGCCTCGGCGGAATCCGCCCCTCCCCGCGGCTTTTGACCAATACAGTAAGCCCTAACTTGGCTCCGTAGGCCTTGATCGCTTCGGATAACGGCTGGTCGCTCGGCAGCGGGCGCAGCTGCCAAATCAACGCCCGCATTTCCGCGAGCGCCTCCCTGGACAATTTTTGTATGTCCGCGAGCGCTTCGCGAAGCAAATCCGGCTGCTGATCGGCAAAGGACTGCGCCGCTTTGGCCGTCAAAGAGAGCGAAAATAATTTTTGGCTGACGGCGTCGTGCAAATCGCGAGCCAAGCGGTTGCGCTCCTCGCTGAGCTGCAGCTGGCGGCGCTTTTCATTGAGCTCTAAGTTTTCTATGGCAAGGGCGAGATGGGCGGCCAGCGCCATGAGCCCCGCCTCGTCGATGTCGGCAAATGACGGCGAAATTCGGATCGCCAGCCCGCCGATGCAAACGTTCCCCATATTGATCGGGAGCCAATAGAAACGGGCCGGCTTTCCGCCTTCGGCAAACGGCAGATCGCGAAATCCGGGAGGTCCCGCGTCTATGGCGATGGGTTCATGCGGCGGCAGGGTGTGGTGGACGATGCCGTCCCGGCATTCGGAGCGAAGGACGAAACGGCCGTCTTCCGCGCTGAAAAAAAGCACGTGTTCAAAATCGAACGCACGGGCGACGCTTTTGGCGGCGTGGGCGGGAAACGCGTTCCGGTCCGCCGCTTCCCAGATCGTCCGGACGGCGGCGTCGAGCTTGGCGAACGTTTTGGCGCGCCGCTTTTCCGCCTCGTACAGCTTCATTCGTTTGATCGCCGTGCCGATTTGATAAGCCACCGACTGCAAAAGGTTGAGTTCATCATCCGTAAACGTCTGTTTATGCGGCGAGGCGACGTTCAACACGCCGAAGCGCTCCCCTGAAGCGGCCAACGGCACGGTCGCGTGGTGGGTGATGCCCGCGGTGTCTCCGCTCTTCAGGCGGATGGCGTCGGCAAGCCGCTTGCAGTTGATGATATTGACGGCCTGTTTCAACGTTCCGGCCCAGTATTGGGAGAGGCAATGGCAGACGCCGGCACACATCGGCGCCTTTCCGTCGCGGGCGAGCGCCGGCGGCAAGTGAACGTCCGCCGCCAGCTCATAGCGCGACGGCGCCTCGGCGAGAAAAATCCAGCCGGCCTTCAGTCCGGTCACCTCGAGCAGCTTTTCCAGGACGAGCTGCAGCATATCGTGCAGGTCGTCCGAGCGGTTTAACGTTTCAGCGATCACCTTGAGGGTGTACAAGTCGTTCAGCTTGCGATCCATTGGCCATCACCCGCCGGAATAAGTAATCCGTGCATATTCTCCGCCGTGCCGCGCGCATGATCCTCCCCTCACATCTCATGCCGCGCTTGCAAACGCTCGATCCGCTGAAACCACTGGGTGGCGAAAAGCTTTTTGATCACCGGCGGGACGACGAAGAGTATGAAAAAAATGCGGAACATTTGATAGCTCGTGACGGTGGCGAGATCCGCATGCGCTTCCTTCGCGAGAATCCCCATCTGGTCCATGCCGCCGGGCGCCATCGCAATAAAAGCCGTCAAATACGGCACGCCGTGCAAGCACGTCAGCACGAACGCAGCGATCATGGAAAAAACGATGAGGGAAAGGCCGGTCGCCGCCGCCGCAAGAAGCGCTTTGCCCTTCGCCCCGATTTGTCCCGGTTTAAGCATCAAGCCGAGATAAGCGCCCATGGTGATTTGGGCGGCGTTCAACAACGGCGCGGGCAAATCCGGAGCGGGCAGCCCCGCGATGACGAGGACGGCGGTGCCGATGATCGGGCCGAGCAAAAATGCGGTCGGCAGTTTGACGCGCTTGCCGATCAGCGCGCCGGCGACGTTCACGGCCAAATACAATAAGGCGAGGCGGACGTCCCAAACCGGCTCTCCGCCCGTTCCGGCGGCCCCTGCAGCGCCGGCGCCCCTCGAAAAGAGCGGGCTTAACCCGATGATCGGAACGAGAAAGACGACGCCCATCAAGCGCGTCACCTGGAAGAAGGTGACGATCGTGATATCGACGCCTTTCAGCTCCTCACCTAGAACCACCATTTGCGACAACCCGCCGGGAATGCTGCCGGTCACGGTCGATCGGAGCGGGATGCCGGTCATTTTCGAAACGAGATAAGAAAACACGAAGCTAAAGACCAAGATGAGCACCGTCGCCAGAAGCATCGCCGGCAATTGCTTGCCCATTTCGGCGAGCGTTGCGGCCGTCATGGACGTCCCCAACAGATAACCGACCGGGATGAGCCCGGCGTTCCGGATTTGCACCGGCCAATACAGCTTGCCTTTCAGAAAACGCGAGGCGATGAGCAGGGCGGCCGCCGGTCCGAGCACCCAGTGCAGCGGAACGTGCAAAAAGTCGAAGACGATGCCGCCGAGCACAGCGATGACGAGCGTCAGTCCGATGTTTGCAATTTTCTGGAATAATTGTTCATGAAACCAAGACAAACGAACACTTCCTTGTTGTCAGTTGATTCATTTAGCGCGCCGGTCGTTTGGAAGGAATCCCCTATATTATTATAAAATTTCGGTTAGCCGTAACCAAATATTTCGTATCTTTTCTTTCATTCACCGCCGTAAACCTCAATACCGGATCCAAACGGCGACGATAATGGCGAGCAGGCACAAAATAAAATAAAGGATTTGCAGCGGGAGATCCTTTCACCCACGTCCACCAGTGCGCGCGGGCTAAGCCCAAAGAGGCCATCGGCGTGGCCGTGGTCGGATAGAGCATATTCGTGAATCCGTTCCCCAATTGATACGCCAACACGGAGGTTTGCCGCGAAATCCCGAGCATGTCGCCGAGCGGTGTCATCAGCGGAATCGTCAAAGCGGCCAAGCTGGATGCCGACGTAATAAAAAAACTGGCGATCTTTTAGATCATGAACATAAACAGCGCGCTGAGGACTTTGGGACAATGATGAAGTGGCAAGGACAAGGCATACAGCACGGTATCGATGATTTTTCCTTGAGTCGCCAAAATCACAATGCCTTTGGAAAGCCCGAGTTAGCAAAAGCCCCAGTGAAATGCCGCGCGACCATAAGCTTTCAAATTCACCGCTCCTCACCGCGCCAAAAAACAGCAAAAGCTTTGGTTTAACCATGGTTCATGTTTCCCTTCATGCAAATTCAAACGAAAAGGCCATTGAACGCTGCGACATCGGCTCATTTTGTTCGTACGCAAGGACTTCCCTTCTTCAAGAATAAGTCAAATTTAATGATCTCTCTACTCTTTTTCTAAAAAATGGAGAAATGGAGCGATTCTTAAAAACCGCTTGAAAGCGAATATATGTTCTGATAAAATGCTTTTATCAACAAAATCAAGCATGGAGGGAATCCATTGGAGGAGCGCGTCAGCAGCAAAGACCACACCACAAGCGGCCTTGTCAACCTTTGTTTTTATCAGAGCGAACACTATGACGCTTTGAAAGCGTTTTGGCTGCCGGAAGACCAAAAAGCATTTACAGCTCTGCCTTTGGAAGCGTTGGAAAAGTGCAAGGAGGAAAAAGAACGGCATCCGGTCGTGATCCTGAACGGAAAGACGCCGGTCGGATTTTTCGTCCTTCACACCGGTGAAAATATTCGGCCGTTTACCGACAATCCTCGGGCCGTTTTGCTCCGGGCGCTGTCCGTCAACTATTCCGAACAAGGAAAAGGCTTTGCGAAAAAAGCGATGGCCCTGTTGCCCGCTTTCGTCAAAGCGCATTTTCCGGATGTCAATGAGATCGTCCTTGCCGTCAATGAGAGAAATCTCGCGGCGCAAAAATTGTATTTCGCCGTCGGTTTCATCGATCGCGGGCTGCGGCGGGAAGGAAGAATCGGCCCGCAGCTCCTCTTGCATTATCCGCTGTGATGCGCTGAAACAGCAACGGCTTTCAGCCGCATTCAACCCTATCAAAGCCCGCGAATTTCCTTTCAAATACGAGAACATCCCGTACCCCTTTTATGGGATACGGGATGTGCATCATATGAGACAACGCTGGCCGGCTTGGCCGAATTTATCCGGACGCCGCCCGCTTTCTCTTGGTCGACGGGGGGATGTTCAGCGCCAACCGATATTTCGTGACCGCGCGGCGGGAGAGCTCAATGCCCCGCGACCCCAGCAGATCGCAAATCTTTTGATCGGACAGCGGATGGTCCGGGTCTTCGCCGGCGATCATTTCCTTGATCATGAGCTTCACGCTCGTCGAAGACATCTCTCCAGCGTCTTTCGCCTTGACTTTGGAAGAAAAGAAATCTTTCAGCTCAAAAAGGCCGTGCGGGGTCTGGACATATTTTTCTTTGACCGCCCGGCTGACGGTCGACTCGTGAACGGCCAGTTCCATGGCGACGTCCCTTAAAGTGAGCGGCGCCAACGCTTTCGGCCCCCGTTCAAGAAAATCCCGCTGCTTTTCCATGATCGTTTTCGTGACGTTCAGCAAGGTCGCCCGGCGCTGTTCCACGCAGCGCATCAGCCAAAGCATTTGTTTATATTTCTTTTCCAAATAACGCTGCGCTTCGCCCCCGGCGGAGGACCAAACCGCCTCGTATTCGCGGTTCATGCGGATCTCAGGCACGCCGTCATCCATCAACCGCACCGTAAAGTCGGCGCCGTCCGCCTCGACGACGAGGTCCGGCCGGATGTAAACGGGCGTCTCTTTGGCCATGGCGAGCGCCGGTTTCGGTTGAAGCGTTTGAATAAAGCGGACGGCTTCATCGAGGCGCAACCTCGACACGGAAAGCGCATAGGAAAGCGCTTCCAATTCACCCTCCGCGATATCCTCGAGATGTTCCGTGATCAAGCGTTGCACCAATTCGTCATCCGGACGCAAACGGCGCGCCTGCAACAAGAGGCATTCCCGCAAATCCCGGGCGCCGATGCCGGCGGGCTCAAAGGACTGAAGCGTCCTGAGCGCCGCTTCCACATCCTCGACCGGACATTGTAGGTCGAAAGCGACGCGTTCGAGGTCATCGCGCAAATACCCGTTCTCATCCAAGGACAAAATCAAATGGGAAAGGATTTCATATTCTTTCCGACCGACGTTCAGCAAACGCGCTTGTTGCATCAGATCGTCTTTAAAATCACCGTCATCATCGGCGACAAAGAGAAACGGATCGACGTATTCCCCGTTCCGGCGGCCGCCTTTTGGATAAAAAGTCATCTCCGGCGGCGGCCCCGCCGGCTCTTCGAGTTCGATGAGCGGGTTATCGAGCGCTTGTTCGCGCAAATAATCGGATAGCTCTTGGGAGGAAAATTGCAAAATGGTGATCGCTTGCCTTAATTCCGCGGTCATCCGCAGCTTCAAAGTCTGTTGTTGCAGCGGCTTAAGGTCCATAACGGCAACCCCCTAACTTCATTATACGCGCCGTTACGCTTCGGCACAATCGCCCGGTTTTTGACAAGAAGACGGTTTCCACCGCTTGGGGCTTGCTCCCGCCGGCCATATAACCGCGGTTCGTTTCAACGGTTTTCGCCTTTTCCGCATGGAACGCGTCCCGTTCAATAAGAAGCCTGACCGGTAGCGCACCTCACACGTGTTGAGCCTTTGCTCGGCTGGATTCCGCCCGATCCGGGAAGTAAAATCGAACCCTTTTTACCGGTCGGGGAAGCGCTGAGCCGTTCTATTGAGCCGAGCGTCAAAACGGCCGGACTCGCGGCATTAATGGATTCACGCAACAAAAGTTCTTCTTTCTATCGTATAATGGCGTTATCGGCATAGGAAAGGGACTACGCATTTGGGGGAGGGAGACGTTTGAACGCGTCCCAGCGACCGCGGATCAACCCGTACATCGCCGTCGTGCTCGCCACTTTGTCGATCTCGACATCGGCCATTTGGGTGCGGCTTGCCGATGCGCCGGCGGCGGTGACCGCTTTTTACCGGTTGTTTTTTTCAACGCTCTTCATGGCGCCGTTTTTATACAAACACATCGGCGAGTTTCGCTCCATGACGCGGAAAAGCGTTTTATGGTGCGCGCTCGCCGGCATCTGTCTCGCGTTTCATTTCATTTTATGGTTTCAGTCGCTCGCCTACACGTCCGTCGCCAGCTCGGTCGTCCTCGTCACGATTCAACCGATCTTTGCCTTCGCCGGTTCGGTTCTTTTCTTTAAAACCAGGTTAAGGCTCTACGCGGTCGTCGGCGCGCTATGCGCCATCTCAGGAAGCGTGCTGATCGGCTGGGGAGACTTCGGGACAAGCCGCGCCGCTTTATACGGCGACGTTCTCGCCTTGGTCGCGTGCCTGCTCATCACCGTCTATTTAATGGTCGGCCAAGAAGTCCGCAAAGACATGGAGCTGTACGCTTATACCTTGCTCGTCTATGCATTCGCGGCGTTGGCGTTGTTTCTCTTTGTTCTCGTTTCGCGCCAAGCGCTCTTCAACCACGCGCCGAAGGATTGGCTCATGTTTTTATTGCTCGCCGTCTTCCCGACGCTGCTCGGACACTCCGTCTACAATTGGTCCGTCAAATGGGTCGGCGTCAATACGCTGTCGATGACGATCCTCGGCGAACCGGTCGGAAGTTCCATTCTCGCCTACATTTTCTTCGGTGAAACGCTCGGACCGTTGCAACTGGCGGGCAGCTTGGTGATTTTAACCGGCATCTTTCTCTATCTGATGGGGGAATCGAAGACGAAAGCGCGGAAGAAACCGTCCGCCCTTTCCTCATCCACTCAAACTTGAAGGCCTTCCCGGTCATGGGAAGGCCTTCTCTATTCGCTTGTTTCCCGAAAAGCGCCGTGCATCAAACCGAACGGCCTTTTAAGAAGGCGTCCCTTTTGCTTTTAGTCGCCGCTTTCGCTTGAGCGGCCGCGTTTGAGCTTTATGCCGCTTTTCCACGGGTATTCGTTTCGAGGCGCAGCCATCTTCTCACATGGGGAATGAGCCAACGGTCGATGCCGATGTGCGCCGCATTATAACCGGCTATCAAAATAAAGATGGTCAACAACGTCATTTGCGGGTTCGTGCTCGTCGTGCCGGAGAACATGTAAGAAAAATTCATCACGATGCCCATTAAGGCGGCAAAGGTCGTCAACCCGCCGAGGATCAAGCCGAGACCGACGAGCAATTCACCCCACGGCACGAGAAAGTTGAAGAAACCGACATGCGGCAAGGCAAAACCTTTCAAAAAAGCGCCCCACCAGCCCGGCACCGCCGGATGGTCTCCGGAAGTCATGGTGATCGCGTGTTTCAAAAATCCGCTGGCGTCAAATCCGCCCGTGATTTTTTCCCAGCCCGCTTTCAACCATTCCCAACCGAGATATAGCCTGACGACAAACAGGAGATAAGAAGCGATTGGGTTTTCCCGTAAAAATTTGACAATCATAACGATCACGCCTCCAAAAGAGGATGATAGGTTTCACACTTTTAACATACTCATTGGAACGGAAAGAGTTTGTGAAAGTCTTCACAATATAATTTTCCTTTGTTACAGCAATTTGTCAGCATAACCTCCATCAAAAACTTCCTTCATAACGCCGAGCAACAGCGCATGAAGGTCATGTTCGCGGTTGCAACGGCTTTACGGCGCAAAAAAAATGCGCCTTCGGCTTTACCGAAAGCGCCATCCAAGGGAGATGCGGAAGAGAGAGCTCCGCTCCCCACTCGCCATAGGGGGGTCATACTTTAAGAGGATTCCCAAATGGCGGCCGGTTTATACACGGCCGCGGCAACCTTTCATCATCGGACGGGCTGGTTTATCGCTTCTGACCGGACGGTCCGCCCCGCCGGTCATTTGAATTTTTCCACCGCTTCCGGCGTTTGCGGAGATTGACATCCCATTCAAAAGGTTCATGTCCTGTCCCGCCTTGTTCGGGCGTGCCGTCCAATGTCCGCCCGTTTGTAAAAGGAGCCGGGTGGAAACCCTCGACGAGGTCTCCTTTCAACGTATAGGATAAGGAAAATGCCAATCATTGGCATCGGCACGCAGAACGAATTTCCACCGGTTTTCCGTCCTCGGCACTAGGTCGGAGCGCGCTCCGACCATCGGCCGATACGCAGCGCATTCTGAAGATGGAAAACGTGAATCGAGCCAACATCGTCCCATAAAAAGCTCGGCAAAATAAGCGGTCATGTTCAATCCTTCATGACGGTGTCTTTTATAAAAGGGCGAAAGCCGGCGATCGGTGATGTACGCTGGGGCGCTGCCGTTGATTAATGACGGCCATGAAGATAGTGTTTTAATGACACGATTTTGTCCTTTACCTCTTGATGCCAGGCGTTCGCTCTCACGTCGGGTTTTATAAAGCCCTTGGCAAAGAGCCCCGTCGCGATCAGAAGAAGGCCCGATAAAGCGAAGACGTACGGCGTCGAAAAAAACGCCGGAAATGGCGCCGGCCGCCGCCGGACCGGTTAAGTTTCCTAAAAAGCGGCTGCTCGCGGTCACCCCAAATGCCCGCCCCTGGATGCGGCTCGGGCTGTTCAGGTTGATCAGCGCCTGGATGGCCGGCCAAAGTCCGCCGACAAACAGTCCTTGAAGGAAACGCCAAAAATACAACTCGTAAATGTTGTGCGTCCACACTTGCGGCAAAGCGAGAAGGCCTGACAGAACCATAACGGCCGGCAGAATCTTCGCCTGCCCGACGCGATCGCCCAATTTTCCCAAATACGGGGCGCCGATGATCGTGGCGATGCCCGTGATGGAAGAGGCAAGGCCGGACAGAAACGCGAGGTTATGGACGTTGCCGACCAACGATTTGACGAAAATGGTCATCATCGAGTTCACGCCGAGCACCGCCACTTGCACCAAAAACGTCGTGATGAACAGAACGACGAGCGTCCGATGCTCGAACACTTCTTTAAAAGTGCCGTGTTTTTCCTTCGTCTGCGGGACAACCGGATCTTTCTCCAGCAAAAAAATCACCGGCAATAGCGTGAGCAAAATGCAAAGCCCGGTGACCAAAAAGACCGGGCGAAAACCGAAGAGATCGGAAAGCGCACCGCCGACGAGCGGCCCGATAATGTTGCCCGCGATGCCGCCCGTCTGCAAGAGCCCGAGCGCTTCTCCGCTGTGTTTTTTCGGCGTCACCCGCGACAAATAGGAAAAAGACACGGTAATAAATCCGGAAAAAAACCCGACGATGAAACGCAAGACGAGCAGCATGACCGGCGAATGGGCAAACGCCATACAACTGGTGATCACGCCCATGCCGAGCCCCGCGCGGATGAGGTTGGCGCGCTGCCCGTATTTGTCGGCAAAAACGCCCCATATCGGCGCCATCAACGCCGCGGATAAAAACGTGGCGGAAAAAATCAGCCCCGTCCACATGCTGAGCGCATGATGGTCCGTCACGCCCATTTGCAATAAAAAAAGCGCCAAAAACGGCATCACCATCGTCAGACCGGCGGAAATCATAAAATTGCACACCCAAAGAATCCGAGCGCTTCGTCTCCATTTCAAGGTGCCTCATCTCCCACGCTCTTTTCCTGTCTTCTACATATTTTAACACTGTCGAAAAAAATCATGAGATCGTTTTGCTTGTGCGAAGGAAAGCGAAGCACAGGAAGGATTTTGCACCGGCATGATCGAATAAAATGTTAAAACGCTTGATGGACCGTTCACGTCGGGAGAACACCAAGGCGCGGCAAACAAACGATGCCGTGTTCCCCAAACGGCGAGCCCAATGAAACGATTTTCCGGATTCCTATGTCTTGAGCGGCAGATGACATCTTCAATGGCTCCCGTCCCTTGTAACGGTTCTTCGCCTCTTCGCGGAACACTTAGCCGAAAAAAGGTGGCGGTCACATGTTAAGGCGGCTCGCGCGCAAACCGCTGTTTTGGATCGGGTTTTTCTATATCTTTTTGTGGCTGGCGGGGAGTTTCGCCTACCTTTGGATTGGGCACAACCATATACCCATTGCGGATTTAACGTATGACAGCCACGGCCGGATCGCCGCGCGGCCGCCGTATCCCCCGTGGCAAGCTCCGCCCTTGGGCGCCGACGATTTCGCCCGCAGCATTTTCATCGTCGTGTTGATCGGCGCGAAGTTCACGCTCGGCTTCGCCATCCTGATCGCCTGGCTCAGGGTCGTATTGGCCGCGATCATCGGTGTCGCGTTCCGTCTTTGGATCCCGAAGATCGGCCGCCTCGTGCTCGCTCCCTTTGAAAGCTTGAGCTATTTCCCGATCGCCCTCCTCGCGTTTTTTATTCTGCAATGGGTGTTGTTTCAGGACGCGAGAATGCATGACAACCATTTTACCTACGGGTTTTGGGCGCGGACGTGGATCACGGTCGCGGTGTTGACGCTGATTGCTTTGCCGGCCGCCGCGCAAACTTTCTTTAACGAAACGGATCATCTTTTGCAAAAGGAATTCATTGAATCGGCCAAGGTCCTCGGCGGCGGGCGCTGGCACCTTTTCCGGAACCATTTGCGGCCTTATTTGTTCCCGCGGTTCGTTCTCGTCTTCGTTCGGGAAATCATCCAAGTCCTTTTATTGATGGCCCATCTCGGCCTTTTTAACCTGGCGATCGGCGGCATGCTTTTGAAAGAAAGCTTATTTAGTACGCAGGTTCCGCCGAAACTGTATCCTTATTCCTTATCCAACGAATGGGGCGGGCTGATTGGCGCGTATTGGCATTTTTTGTGGACGACTTATCCTTATTTAGCGCTGATTCCGATCGCTTTGGTCACCTTGGCGATCTTGTCCGTCAAAGCGGTGTTGCTCGCCGTCCAGCAGGTCGTCGAAAAAGACCACGAATATCCAACGCCCAAGCCGGCAGGAAATGTGAATCCCCAACTGGAAAAAGCGCCGCCATCTTCATCCCTTCCCTCTGAAGGTGAAGAAGCGATGTTTCTGCCTTTGGAAAACCGCCATGCTTGAAGGGAAAGCTAAAATGCCGGCTAGACATCCTGGTCAGCGCATAAGCTCAGATATTTAATTTTTCTTGATCCATTGGAGATCAAAGATGCCGTTGAACGCCATGTTTGTCCATCAACCGCACGAAAAGTGTAAAAAAGCTATAGCGTCCTGAAAAGTTTTCTATCTTAAATATTTCCATTGAGTTCATGCTGTAATCAACGGTGATAAAATCCCCAATAACAGCGGTTTAAAATTCCCCAAAAATAACAGATAATCGTTTCGAAACAACATCTTAGATGGAGTGGAGAAACGATGCTGAAGATAGGGGAGTTTTTTATGATTCGAGAGTTATATCAGAGAGGCTGGACTCAAACAGCGATAGCGGTACCGTCAAGAATTTTGTGTAATGTAAGATAGATAGGGTATCTCTGAAATGGATTTGGAATGGATAGGGAACCGGTTTCCTTCACACAAGAGACTGAATATTCAGTCTCTTGAGGGGGAAAGGGAGAATCCCCTCATCTCATCTATTTACATTATTTGGTTAATGATAACGTTCTTCAAACATTCGCTCGAGGGCTTCCTGCGCTTCGGCAAATCCTCGCAACTTTCGCCCTGCCCATTTCTCGTTAAAATCTTGAACGGTCAAATATACGACTTTTTCAGCGGCTTCTAAACTGCTCAAACTGTTCATCGGCTTTAGACGTTTCCGAATCTCCTTGATCGTTCGTTCGATGGCATTGGTCGTGTAAATCACACTTCGAATACTGCTTGGATAGTCCATAAAGGTGAGAAGAACATCCAACTCATTGGCCCACGATTGGACTT
>NZ_BDDQ01000014.1 GCF_002003465.1 Caenibacillus caldisaponilyticus
GGAAAACTCCCCATCCCTTGTCCGCGGCACGCGCAAGGTCAACCGTCCCACCCGAGTCGTCAATTGCCGGGGATAAGACCCGTTTCGATAGCCTTTTCGCTCCTCTGTGCGCTCATAACGGCCGGCGCCAAGTTGATCCGTTAACTGGGCTTCAAGGATTTGATTCAAGACCTGTTCCAACAGTTTGGCCAGTCCTTGATCTTGCGACAAGAACCCGTGCAGGATTTCATCGCTTATTGTAATATTGTATTGAGCCATAGTTGCTTTCCTCCTTTTTGTTTTTTGTTTTGGTCAATGTCCATTCTATCAAAGGGAAAGCAACGTGGCTCTTTTTACATTTCCTTTTTACACAATTTTACGGACTCAACTAGAAACGAACGGCTATCTTCTCATCGTCAGTTGAGTTTTTCATGATTAAATTCATTTCAAAAATTCTTGTGATGTTCGCTGGGTTCAAAACGTTAAACCCATCTGTTGACGATCCTCTGCTTTGGCTACGTGGTCTTTTTGTAAGAAATCGAAATCTTCCACAAAGCTCACTTTTCGAATCAGGGCCAACAGGATAAACTTATTAGTTGGGAACCATCGCTGCATCTATTCCTATTGAGTCTTGTTTACCGCTTTTAGTAGAGTGCACATGGTGACTTTTATCAATGAATAGATTGAAAATTCCGCTTGATATCAGGATATTAATTGGGTGGATGGAAGGAACGGGTTCATGATGAATTTTGAATTCAATATTCGTAAAGCAACCGTTCAAGATATAGAAGAAATTATTAGACTGCGTTTGGAGCTTTTTAAAGAATTAGGTGAAGTGCAGTCCGAACAAGAGGAGGCTTGTGTCACAACAGCCACTAGAAAATATTTAGAGGAAGCGCTTTCTAACAATGAATTTATTTCCTTTTTGGCTTTATCAAATGACAAGGTTATAAGCGTTAGCGGGATGGTATTATTTAAACGCCCTCCATACTTGGATAATCTAAAGGGGCTTGAAGCTTATATAATGAATATGTATACGGTTCCGCAATATCGGGGGCAGGGGTTGGCAAGAAAATTGTTAGAGAATTGCATTGAGGAATGTAAAAAAATCGGGGTAAAACGCATTTGGTTACATGCATCTGATGATGGCATACCGCTATATAAAAAGTTGGGATTTTCTTTTAAAGATAATGAAATGGAATTGTTTATTTAGATTCATGATTATTTTCAATGAAATAATTGTATTAAAATGAGTATGTAGAGCGATTGCTTATGGGGAAATCGAATCGTTGTGGGGGTATCGACGTTGGCATCGAGCAATTTCGAATTCCTAAAAGATAAGTGGGAAATTCTCGCCCGTGTTGGGGAAACGGCGGAACGAAATGTCTATCAAAATCCAAACATAACGATTAGTGAGTTAAGAAAATTTGCGGAAACGATCACAAAATATATTTTTGCTTTAGAAGAAATTCGGGAAGAACGTGGAACGGATCAGTATGAACGTCTGAAAGTTCTTTTTTACGAACAAATCATTCCTAAAGAAATATATGACTTATTTACGGTCATTCGGTTAAAAGGAAATAAAGCGATACATAATCCGAGTTATGGGGAAGTTAATGAAGCAAAAGCCTTATTACATATGGCGTTCCGCATCGCCGTTTGGTTTATGGAAGTATATGGCGATTGGTCATTTCAAGCTCCAGAGTATATCGAACCGGCACCCCAAACCTCTATATCAGTAGAAGAATTGGATCATGTCGTTAAATCCTACGAAGAAAAGCTGGCCCTATTGGAAACAGAGCTTGAAAAGATACGGAAAGAACAACTGCATATTAGCAGTGAGGCAAAGCAAAAACGGCGTGAATTCTCTCAACGCGCTGTTGCTAACTTTGAATTGACGGAGGCAGAAACCCGTATTCTTATAGATCAACAATTGCGCGATGCCGGATGGGAGGCGGACACTGAAAAATTACGGTTTTCCAAAGGCGTTCGTCCGGAAAAGGGGCGAAACATGGCCATCGCGGAATGGCCTTTAAAACACGGTTATGCCGATTATGCGTTATTTATGGGCCTTGAACTGGTCGGGATCATTGAGGCGAAACGCGCCAGCAAAGATATTCCTTCGGACATTGAACAAGCAAAAGAATATGCAAAATTAGTTGTTCGTCATGGCGACGAAGTGATCCATGAACCGTGGGGCGATTACTTTGTTCCGTTTCTCTTTGCGACCAACGGGAGGCCATATTTAAAACAGTTGGAACAAAAATCGGGCATTTGGTTTTTAGATGCACGGAAATCGACGAACCATCCGCGCCCGCTGCAAGGCTGGTACACGCCTCGCGGATTGAAAAAATTGTTGGAACAGGATATCGAACGTTCGGAACAAATTTTGCGTGATGAAAAATTTGATTATCTGAAATTAAGAGACTATCAAGTGAAGGCCATTCAGGCGGTTGAAAAAGCGCTGGAAGAGAAAAGACGCAGCCTATTGATCGCCATGGCGACCGGGACAGGGAAAACGAGAATGGCGATTGGCCTCATTTATCGATTGCTCAAAGCCAAGCGATTTCATCGGATCTTATTCCTTGTCGACCGAAAAGCCCTGGCGGAGCAAGCGGAAAGTGCCTTTAAGGAAAGCAAGATGGAAAGTTTCCATACATTCACCGAAATTTATAACTTACAATCACTATACGATCAGAAACCCGATGACGAGACGAAAGTTCATATCGCTACCGTACAAGGAATGTTAAAGCGTATTTTTTATAACGATCGTCCGGAAGACATCCCGCCGGTGGATCAATATGACTGCATTATAGTGGACGAAGCCCACCGCGGTTACACGTTGGATAAAGAAATGGATGAGGTGGAACTGCAATTTAGAGATCATCAAGACTATGTCAGCAAATACCGTAAAGTGCTCGATTATTTTGATGCCGTCCGCATCGGTTTGACGGCCACGCCGGCGCTTCATACGACGGAAATTTTTGGCCCGCCTGTCTTCACGTATTCTTACCGGGAAGCGGTAGTAGACGGTTATTTAGTCGACCATGAACCCCCTTATCAATTTGAAACGGTGTTGAAAAAAGAAGGAATTACGTGGGCGAAGGGGGAAACGGTCGATGTGTATGATGCGGTATCCGGAACGGTTTCTCAAGAGTACCTTGAAGATGAAGTAAAAATTGAAGTGGATCAATTTAATACGAAAGTGATTACTGAAAGCTTCAATCGCGTCATCATCCGTGAATTGACGAAATATATTTCTCCGGATGATGAAGGGAAAACATTAATTTTTGCCGCCACGGATGATCATGCCGACTTAGTCGTTCGCCTTTTAAAAGAAGAGTTTGAAAAACTATACGGTGAAGTCGAAGACAACGCGGTGATGAAAATTACCGGTTCGATTAAAGACCCTTCCGCTGCGATCCGTCGGTTTAAAAATGAAAAATATCCGACGATTGCCGTCACGGTGGATTTGCTGACGACGGGGGTGGATGTGCCGGCGATAACGAATCTTGTCTTCTTACGGCGCGTTCGTTCGCGCATTTTGTATGAACAAATGTTGGGACGAGCAACGAGAAGATGCGATGAAATCAAAAAAGACCATTTTAACATTTTCGATGCGGTTGGGATCTATGAATCCCTAAAACCTTATACAAGCATGAGGCCGGTCGTCGCCCGTCCGAACATATCGCTGACGCAATTAGTCGAAGAATTGGAGGGACTAGAAAAAACGGAACATCTTCAGTATCAAAAAGAACAAATCATTGCCAAAATCCAGCGGAAAAAGCGGAAATGGTCCGACAGGCAACATCAAGACTTTAAAATACTCTCCGGCGGCAGAACGGTCGAAGAATTTATCAATTGGGTTAAATCCTTGAAGCCGGAGGAATTACCTGTACAATTAAAAGAGTATAAGTCGATGTTCCGCTATATCGATGAAAATCGCTATCGGGAAAATAAACAGTATATTTCCAAACATGAAGATCGGCTGGTGGATGTCAAACGCGGATACGGAAGCGCGGAAAAGCCAGACGACTACTTGCAATCGTTCGGCGAATTTATCCGCAACAATATGAACAAAATCCCGGCGTTGATGATCGTTTGTCAACGTCCGACCGAGCTTACGAGAGAAGAACTGAAAAAGTTGCTGCTCGAATTGGATCAAAAAGGTTTTTCCGAGAAAAACTTGCAGGCGGCATGGCGGGAGGCGAAAAACGAAGACATCGCGGCAGACATCATCGCCTTCATTCGCCAGCAGGCGTTGGGCGACCCGCTCATTAGCCATGAAGACCGCATTAAAAACGCCATGAAAAAAATTTACCAAATGAAAGCCTGGCCGCCGGTGCAAAAGAAATGGCTTGAACGCATCGAAAAACAATTATTGCAGGAATATGTGCTTCATCCGGATCCGGAGAAAGCGTTTGAATATGAGCCGTTCAGAAGCCACGGAGGCTTTAAGCAATTGAATAAAATATTCGACGGGCAGTTGCCTGAAATTGTTCGGGAAATTAATTACAACTTATACAACTATCATCCCAAGAAGGAGCAGGCGTAGATGAACAACAGAGAAATCGTTCAGAAGCTATGGAATTTATGCAACGTCCTTCGTGATGACGGGATTACTTATCATCAATATGTGACAGAGCTGACATATTTGCTGTTCTTAAAGATGATGAAAGAAACCGGGCAGGAATATATCATTCCGGAAAAATATCGCTGGGATTCGTTAGTCGAAAGGGACGGGATTGAGTTAAAAGAGCACTATCAACAGTTGTTGCTTGATTTAGGGAAAGAGGAAAATGAATTATTAAAACAAATTTATACGGACGCGACATCGAATATTAGAGAGCCCAAGAATTTGGAAAAGATTATTCAATCCATCAATAACCTGGATTGGTATAACGCAAAACAAGAAGGATTAGGCGATTTGTACGAAGGACTGTTGGAAAAGAACGCCAGTGAAGTCAAATCGGGAGCGGGGCAATATTTTACGCCCCGCGTTCTCATTGATGTCATTGTCGAACTCGTGAATCCGCAGCCGGGCGAACGCTGTCATGACCCTGCCGCGGGAACCTTTGGCTTTATGATCATGGCAGACCGGCATGTTCGGAAGCAAACCGATGACTATTTCGACTTGTCCCAAGAAGAAATCGAATTTCAAAAATACAAGGCCTTCTCAGGAATTGAGCTAGTCAGGGATACACATCGCTTAGCGGTCATGAATGCGTTGCTTCATGATATTCATGGTGAAATTTTGTTAGGTGATACTCTTTCATCACTGGGTGAAAATCAGAAGAATTTTGACGTGATTTTAACGAATCCGCCGTTTGGAACGAAAAAAGGCGGCGAGCAAGCGACGCGTACAGACTTTACCTTTAAGACATCGAACAAACAGCTAAATTTCTTGCAGCATATTTACCGCGCTCTCAAGGCAAACGGCAAAGCCCGTGCGGCGGTTGTTCTTCCTGATAACGTTTTGTTTGAAGGCGGAGTCGGCGCCGACATTCGCCGCGACTTAATGGACAAATGCAACTTGCATACGATTTTACGCTTGCCGACAGGGATTTTCTATGCCCAAGGGGTGAAAACGAACGTCTTATTCTTCACCCGTGGAAAAACGGACGTCGGCAATACGAAAGAAGTATGGGTGTACGATTTAAGGACAAACATGCCTTCCTTCGGTAAGCGGAATCCGTTGACGAGAGAACATTTTGAAGGGTTTATCAAGGCCTATACAGCCGAAGACCGCCGCCAAGTCAAAGATGAGCGCTGGAATGTGTTTACACGAGAAGAAATTGCGAAAAAGGATGACAGCTTGGATATCGGCTTAATTGCCGATGAATCGCTGTCCATTTACGAAAACCTGCCGGATCCCATTGATTCTGCGGAAGAGGCCGTGGCCAAGTTAGAGATGGCCATTACCTTATTAAACGAAGTCATCGCCGAATTAAAAGCTGTTGAACAACCCTATACCTACCAAACTCCTTCAAAGGAAATGCTGAAAGTGGCCGAAACATCTGAGGTGCTAAAAAAATGAGCAAAACAAAACAAAAATCGACGGAAGAACTGCTAGAAGAAGCCTTAGTGCCGGAAGAAGAACAGCCCTACAAAGTGCCGGAGAATTGGGTGTGGGTCAAATTAAATTCTATATTTGAACAAGGAAAAGAACAAGTTCAACCAACAGGAACAGAAAATTATATAGGATTAGAACATTTACTAAAAGGAGGAGGTATTGCGGAAGTAGGAAATACGGAAGGTGTAAAAAGTAAGAAAGTTGTATTCAAAAAAGGGGATGTTTTATACGGGAAGTTACGTCCTTACTTAAATAAACATGCATATGTTGACTTTGAAGGAGTCGCTTCAACAGACATTATTGTGTTTCGTAGTAATTACTTAGTATTAAATAAACTTCTGGATATGTTTTTAGGGTTACCATACGTTGTACAATACGCAAACGAAAATAGCAATGGAATAAATTTACCTAGGGTTTCTCCTAAAATTATGGAGGAACTTCCTTTTCCATTATCACCTTTAAACGAGCAAAAACGCATTGCTGGGAAGATTGAACGACTTTTTGCTAAAATTGATGAAGCGAAGCGGTTGATTGAAGAAGTTAGGGAGTCGTTTGAACTTCGACGGTCAGTGATTTTGAATAAGGCGTTTCGTGGAGAGTTGACGAAGAAATGGAGAAAAGAAAAATTACTCACTAATTCACTTGAAGAGATTAACTTAGAAAATATTCAAAAAATACGAATGGAAAAGTACGATAAAGAATGTTTACTAGCAAAAGTAGAGAAGAGAAAAGTAAGATATAATAAACCAGTTTATTTTGGGGAGGTTAAGAAAGAAGAATTAAACGGTCTTCCCCCAATACCAAAAGAATGGAAGTATGTTTATTTAGGGAATGTGTCTGAAGTCGTGAGAGGGGCTTCTCCACGACCTGCAGGAGACCCAAAATATTTTGGTGGTAATATTCCATGGATTACTGTTGCAGAAATTACAAAAGATAAAGAAATGTATTTAGAAAATGTATCTGCTTATGTAACAGAAGAAGGTGCTCAGAGAAGTAGGTATATAGAGAAAGGAACATTATTATTAACAAATAGTGGCGCAACTCTTGGTGTACCAAAAATCACAAAAATATCCGGCTGTATAAATGACGGATCTGTAGCATTTGTTGAACTTACAAATATTACTACAGAATACTTGTATTTCTTTCTACTTACTCAAACAAACAAGTTGAGAGCTTTAAAAATAGGTGCTGCACAGCCTAACTTAAATACAAATATAGTAAATCATATTATTGTTCCTTTACCTTCTTTAGAGGAGCAAAAAGAGATAGTAAAAATTGTTAAATTATTACTAAAAAGGGAAACTGAAGCAGAGGATTATGTAAACATAAA
The DNA here is from genome assembly GCF_002003465.1 of Caenibacillus caldisaponilyticus. Taxonomy (GTDB): domain Bacteria; phylum Bacillota; class Bacilli; order Bacillales; family Sporolactobacillaceae; genus Caenibacillus; species Caenibacillus caldisaponilyticus. The sequence goes on from NZ_BDDQ01000014.1 coordinate 7,383, forward strand.
TGCAATTATCGAAGAAATAAAACAATCCATTCTTTCCAAAGCCTTCCGTGGTGAACTGGGAACAAATGATCCGACAGAAGAAAGTGCAATAGAGCTTTTGAAGGCAGTTTTGCAAACCAAATAAAGGAATTTAAGTATACGACATTTTTGGCACTTAACGAAAAAGTTGTGGTGGACGCTAACAAACATAGGCTCAAACAGTCACGACATTTGGAATGAAAGAGTCAACAGATGACATAAAAGAGAAACCGGTATCGAGAAAATACTTTTCCCAACCGGTTTCTTTTTTATAAGAAGAAGGTTTTGATGAAATCTGAAGGATTTTTTCTCACGCCCTGATATGGCTGTATCCAGAGCCGAGCAAAATAGAAACAGCTTGGAAAGCTTTTTCAACCTTCGAATCCCCCGCTCCCGCATTCAGCCCAAGAAGGTGAAATCATTCGGGCGGATGGCGGGGGTTTCTTTGTTTATATGAACGTTCGCTTTTTTACGCCGCGGCGATGGCCCCGTCTTTTCAACAGCGGATTGCAGCGCCCTTAAAATCAACTGCATGGAGATGAGGGTGATCGTGAACATGATGAGCGGGGCGAAAGGGATCCACGGCGTCGTCGTGAGTTCGTTGAAAGAGCTCCCGATAAGGCCTGACCATTCGCCGGACATGGACGAGTATTCCGTAACGCCGATGCCGTTGGCGACGAACGTCCCCCCGAAAAACAATTTTAAGAGGCCCAAGTGGATGAGGATGACGAGCACCTGTATCATTTGTTGGGCGAAATGAACCCATATTTTCGGGGCCAAATGGGGCAGGACATGTCTTTTTAGAATATGGAATCTCGAAGCCCCCAAAATTTTCACGCCGGCCATATAATCTTGATTTAAAATATATTGCGTTTCATTGCCGAAAAACAAAGAAGCCGTAGGGATGGCGATCGCCGTCAGGATGGCGATTTCGAAGCCGATCCGCTGCGCGGGGCTGTATTGAAACTGGCTGGTGACGCTGTTTTCCATGATCACCGGAGACAACAGGATGTAAGCCAATAAGGTCATCGGAACGTAACTGAAGGCGTCGATGAGTTTGGGAAGAAACCGGCTCAGCCGGGTAAAATAAATGCCGTAAATCAGCCCAAAAAGTAAGGAAAGGATCAGCCGCAGTCCGGCGATCAGTAAGGTAATGCCGATCGTATATTTTGCGCCGATCATCAACCTGTAAAACAAGCTGTAGCCTTGTCTGTCCGTGCCGAACGGCGGATAGAGAAGCGGCGAGAGCGGCGCTTGATCGATCAAATTGCCGTGCTTATCGTACAGCAGCATTTTCCGGGGGATGTCCCCGTGCAACGTTTTGGTGAGAATAAAGCTGGCGACAAGGAGGATCAAGATGATGGAAAACCCTGCGATAAAAAGCGGATCCTTCAGCAAACGTTTGATCAAACGAGATCCATCCTCTCTTTTGTGACTTTGGCGATGACCAGCTGGCAGACGGACAAAACGAGGAAAATCGGCACAAAGAACAATAAAAGGCCGACCGTGAACGTCACGTTGGAGGGGTACTTTAACATAAAGTTCGTTAACCCGAAGATGTTAAACACATACTCGATCACGAGCAAGTTCGATAGCATAAACCAAAAGATATACTTCGTTTCCGAAAAGATCCGCACCAAGGCGTTTCGGAAGATGTGCCCGAGCAAAACCGTTCTTGGCGGCATCCCTTTTCCCTTTGCCAATTCCACATAAGGCTTTTCGCTTTCCTCTATGAAATCAATCAGCATCATTCGATACAGCATGATGACGGGCAAAAGGCTTAAAACGAAAACGGGCAGAAAAATCGGTTGATCGTTATAAGCGGCGACATTAAATAAAAGCAAGTGGGTCTTTTGATAAATATAGATCACGCCGATTTGCATGGCGGCTAATATCACGACATCGGGGATCGCTTCGAGAATAAACAAAACGAAGCGCACGGCATTGATGAATCGCCCCGGAAGCAGCAGGGTGAGATACGTTAAAACCAAAGCGATCAAGCAGGCGATGATGAAAGACAAAAATAAAGTGAGCAAGGAATGAAGCCACGGGCTTAAAATCGCGGGAAAAAGGGGCCGGGTCGTCCCTAGGTCGTTATAGGTCAAAAGCCATGGGCTGGCCAAATTTTTCATGAGATCCGCCAACGCGCTCAAATAACTGGCGAAATCCAAGTGTATGCCGTTGAACAACGAGGGTGACGAGCCGATCAGGAGCAAGCCGATGACGATACATAAGAATTTTTCCAAGACGATGTAACCGCTGCGAATAAAAACCGCCCCCTATTTTCTTTTAATTTATGTAAGGTAAAATATTAAAATAATTTGTTTACATCTTACCAAATGATTGATAACATGTAAATGACATGGGCACCCAAAAGGGAACGGCCAAAAGGGTGGCGTTCGCCGCCATAAGCCGCGGCCGGATGCCGTTCACATTAGATGACCGACTCCGAAAACCATGTTTTCCCCCCTAACAACGATGCGTTTTCACCTATGATCCTGTTGGGCAATCCGCACCGTGCCTGAAAGCGCGAAATCGTATGGAGTACGACCTTTCATGGAGGGAGGGCCAAAATTGAAAAGGATCGGATATTTTCTCCTGTGCCTTTGTTTCCTGTTGCTTTTTTCGTCGGCTTGTTCGGATCAAGCGGGCCATTCAAAGGGGCCTAAAGAGGGGTATACGGTTGCCCGGGCTACGAAAGACGGCCATGTCGTGATCGAACATTTGAGCGATCAATTCGAGGAGATTGCCCAAGGAGCGGTGAAGACGAAAAATCTCGAAAAAGCCTTTGCCTTCATAGAGTCCATGAACCATGGCCAGGAAAGCCATCTTAAAGTGACCATTTTTAACAAAAACGGAAAATCGTACACGAATGACTTAAGCTATGACGGCGGCACCATTGTTTTCAATAATCATTATGGCGGCTACAACCTGCCTCCGGGAAAATATAAGTGTAAAGCTCTGTCCCCGAGGAACGGCATCTTTTATTTGGAATCATGTACGGATGAAAAGGGCCAAAACATTTCAACGGCGATCGCGATCATCAGCGACAGTCAGTCCTTTAAAGACGCCGAGCAGAAAGCGGGTACCAAATAATGGTGTTTTGTTAAGCTAAGATCATAACCCTTAAAATGAACCGGCCGACTGAAGCACGGTTCCCGAACGACCTCGGTGTACCGTCCATGGCATGACCAATAAAAATGGAATGGACACCGTGGCTGCGCTCAACCGGGATGAGCGGGATCGCTTATTCAGGGTTATGCGCCGGGCCAATCGTTCCGCCTAGGCAATCTGTGATCGATACCGCGATCCGTTTTACCGGCCTTTTTCTTCTCTCGTTCGCAACGACCGGCACCGAGCGGTTGGCGGAGCCGCGCCGCTTGAAAGCAGAACCTTTTCGGCCACTCGTTCAGTCCCCCAATTTTTTACAATCACCCGTGCAGGATGGCTTCGTTTATTGTAAGATGGCATTAACCCTTGGCGCTTTCCTTCTCGTGTGATGAAGAGTTTTGCCCATGCTCAGGCGATCAGAGAACGCCGCATGGCCTTTTTGATGTTTTCCCGTTTTGGCACCAAGGCTATGAAACTTCGCCTATTGGGAATCAAGAGGAAGGCCTGTTGAATGGTCGCGCGTGATATAAAAGAATAATATGCGATGAGGCGATAGATGGAGGTCAGTTCCTTTGCCAGCCCGGGCAGATAGCGAGAAAACCCGATTGAAACACATCGGCTTAGATTTTGATGACACGCTTGTCGATATGCGGAAATCCATGGTACAAGTCTTGAATCGGCTGCATCATCAAACCGTCATTTATGAAGAGATTGAAGTCCTTGCCGTTTCAACGTTGTACGGGTATTCCTATGATGAATATGTAGACTTTTTTACGAGAAACCAAAAGATCCTGCACGCCGTAGACCCCTTTCCCTATGTCCAAGAAGTCCTTGCCAAATTAAGCGCAGAAGCCAAATTGTCCATAATGACCGGAAGGCCCAAAGAATGGATGGGTTCCGTCAAGGAGTGGGTCGAACGCCATCATTTGCCGATCGATGCGATTCTCTGTGCGTCACAGTATCCGAATAGAAAAGCCGAATGCGCCTCCCTCCATCAGATCACGTTATTTATTGAAGACAATCCGGTCGATGCCTTGGCACTGGCAGAGAGCGGTATAGATGTATTGATGATCGATAAACCTTATAACCGTGAATGCCGTCACAAACGCATGACAAGGGTTAAAGATTGGGAGGCGATCGGCCGGTTATTATTCAGCTAAAGCCCTCTGGGATTAGGGCGTTTCTTTTGGCCATTCTGTAAATATCCGGCACGAAAGATCAAAACTATAAGGGTATAAAAGCCTCTCCGAATCCGGGATAAAGCCGGATGAATCGTGCACACCAAGAAACCGCGGGCGAGATTGGCCGTTTGCACGCGGCGTTCAGCGAACGAACCAGACCTTGCCACACCGCTTTGATGCACTTGAACAACAAGATTGGAAATGGGGAGATACAACCGATGTTAGCCGTCATTGAAAAAGTTGAAGAAGGATATCTCGCGCGCTTTGATCGTGTATTCCATCATTCCGCGGCGAACGTGTGGGCCGCTTTAACAGAGAATGACCGGCTGCCGAAATGGATGCCCAATCTTCGAGTCAAGGATCTTCGAAAAGGCGGTTCCATAACGTTTGACATGATGGACGGGACGAATTTTGACTTAACGATTACCAATTTCCTCCAACATTCGGTCTTGGAGTTCACGTGGGGCGACGGCCGTGTTCGGTTTGAAGTCTATCCAAAGCCGGAGGGCTGCCTATTGGTGCTGAAGGAGTTTTTCCCCGCATTAAATGACCATACAGCCAAAGATTTGTCGGGCTGGCATGTCTGCCTGGATGTTTTAAATGCGTTATTGAATGGCCGCGAGATGGACTTTCCCAGAGGCGATTGGGAAAAATGGCACGAAAAGTATGCCGGTCTCGTCGATCGAATGAAAAGGGAATCGGGACGATAAGGGAGTCAGACCGTATGCTAAAGCCGTTGTACGGGTGACGATGGCCATAAAAGAGCAGGGTATTTCCAATCCCCGGGTATGGCGGTCTTGACCTGAAAAGAATGGAAATATATAATTTTGAACCAAACAAAAGATCAGGCGATGACCAAAGACACGATTCCCTTCGCGGGCTGTCCAGAGAGAGGAGTCACCGGCTGAAAGCTCCTTCAGTCACCGGATGTGGAATTACCCCTTTGTAGCCGTGGCGTTGAACCCGTTGCTCCATTCGGCGCGGCAGTAAACGGCACCGCTTCATCCCCGTTACCGGATGCGGAATGAGGACCGGGCATTGCCACAGGTCAAGGCCTTTGGCCGGAGATCGGCAAGCTTGGTCGAATGAGGGTGGAACCACGAGCCGAACGCACTCGTCCCTTGGACGCGGTGCGTTTTTTTGTTGTTCAAATAAAGATCAAATGAACGGAGGCATGTGCATGGCTATTAAAGTGACGCTGCCCGACGGCGCGGTCCGGGAGTTCGCGCGCGGCACGACGATTGAACAAGTGGCGGAGTCCATCAGTGCCAGTTTAAAGAAAAAGGCGGTCGCCGGAAAAATCAATGGTGAATTGGTCGATTTGAGTCGCCCGATTGAAGCGGATTGTCAGGTTCACATCGTCACGCTCGACAGCGAAGACGGTTTGGCCGTTTATCGGCACAGCACGGCGCATTTACTGGCGCAAGCCCTGAAGCGCCTATACGGAGCTAAGGCCGTCAAGCTCGGCATCGGCCCGGTCATCGAAGACGGATTTTACTACGACATCGATATGGAACAGCCGCTCTCAAGCGACGACCTGGCAGCCATCGAAAGAGAGATGGAGAAGATCGCGCAAGAGGATCTGCCGATTGTCCGCCGTGTCGTCAGCCGTGAAGAGGCGATTCGGACGTTTGAAGCGCTTGAAGAACCATTCAAGTTGGAACTGATTCGCGACTTGCCCGAAGAGGCGGTCATGACCCTTTACGCACAAGGCGAGTTTGTCGACCTTTGCCGCGGCCCGCATCTGCCGTCCACCGGCCACATCAAAGCGTTCAAGCTGCTGAACGTGGCCGGCGCTTATTGGCGCGGGGACTCGAAGAATAAGATGCTGCAGCGCATTTACGGAACGGCCTTTCCGAAAAAAAGCCAGCTCGATGAACATTTGCGTCTGCTTGAGGAAGCCAAAAAACGCGATCACCGCAAGCTGGGCAGAGAACTCGAATTGTTCATGTTTTCCGAAGAAGCGCCGGGCATGCCGTTCTACTTGCCGAAGGGCATGGTCATCCGGCTGGAGCTTGAAAACTTCTTACGCGAACTGCAAACAAGGCAGGATTACGAAGAAGTGCGCACGCCGTTTATGATGAATCAGCGGCTGTGGGAACAGTCCGGCCACTGGGACCATTACCATGAAAATATGTACTTTACGGACGTCGATGAAACGAAATTCGCGCTGAAACCGATGAACTGTCCGGGGCACATGCTGATTTTCAAAAACAGCCTGCATTCTTACCGCGAGCTGCCGATCCGGATTTCCGAGTTCGGTCAGGTGCACCGCCACGAGTTGTCGGGGGCTTTGAACGGCATGATGCGGGTGCGCACGTTCTGCCAGGATGACGCCCACATCTTCGTTCGGCCCGACCAGATCGAAGAGGAAATCGGCCGTGTGATCGCGTTGATCGACCGGACCTACCAAGTGTTCGGTTTTGAATACAAAATTGAACTGTCGACCCGCCCCGAAAATTCGATGGGCTCCGAAGCGTTGTGGAACCAGGCGGAAACCGCGCTCCGCAACGTGCTGGAACGACGGGGGATCGCCTATCAAATTAACGAAGGGGACGGCGCTTTCTACGGCCCCAAAATCGACTTTCACATCTTTGACGCCTTGAAGCGGAGCTGGCAGTGCGCGACGATCCAGCTCGATTTTCAGATGCCGGAGAAGTTTGACCTGTCGTACATCGGCCCTGACAATCTGAAATACCGGCCGGTCGTCATTCACCGGGCGGTATACGGTTCCATTGACCGGTTCATCGGCATTTTGACCGAACATTACGGCGGCGCGTTTCCGCTCTGGCTGGCGCCGGTGCAAGTGAAGCTGTTGCCGGTAGCGGCTGACTACATGGACTACGCGCTTCAACTGAAGACCACGCTGGAAGACGCGGGCATTCGCACGGAAATCGACGGGCGCGACGAAAAGCTGGGTTACAAAATTCGCGAAGCCCAGCTGCAGAAAGTGCCTTACATGCTGGTGCTCGGCGGGAAAGAAGCGGCCTCCGGCACGGCGGCCGTCCGCAAACGCGGCGAAGGGGACCTCGGATCAAAAAGCGTGCAGGATTTCGTGGCGCAGATTCGTGAAGAAATCCGGGAAAAAAAGTGATCGTCGATGCGCCGCTTCAAGAGGAATGGGTTCGGTGCGATCGCCGGGGCGGTTGCGGCGGCGGGGCATGGGGCATCACAGAAAGAGGTGCTCGAACATGAAAGGCGCATAAAAGCACATCGTAATGAGGATGATGGCGCCCGCTCGGGGCTGGCGGATGCCATCAGGCCTTCTTTCAACGGACGGATTCCGTGCGGCATGAGCGGACGATCCGCTCGCGATCCCTTCGCCGTTTTAATCAAACGGGGGCATTCTTTCGTTCCGAATCATCGGATTAGGAAAAGGGCGGCCTGACTGAAAAAATCAAATTGACGGAGTTTCTCTTCTTTATTAGAATTGAGATAACGAATGGAAACGGAGGTGGGGAAGGTGACTCAAACTGGTTTCGGCACGGCCGCCTTCATGACCTATTTGTGGATTCGTCGTGCCATTTTTTCCGTGGCATGTGTTCAACGGGATTCGTATGCCCTTTTTTACACATGTCCATAGAAAAAACCAGTAAGAGACATCTCCCCACATGGTGCTTTCAAGGCGGCGGAGCTTGGCTCTGTCCGCCTTTTTTGATGTCTCTTCTGCACGGAGGAAGAGATAGACATGATTATATGCAGTCTGCAAAGCGTCACGTTAACTTACGGCGCCGATACCCTATTTAACGATTTATCGTGTGAAATCAAACAAGGCGAGCGGATCGGCCTGATCGGACGGAACGGAGAAGGGAAAACTTCGCTTTTAAAATTGATGGCCGGGCACATCCCACCGGGACAAGGGCTTGTGACGTGGAAAAAAGGCCTTTCGATCGGTTTTCTGGAACAAATGCCCGACGTGGAGGCACATAGGGACGTCCGAGCGGTCTTGTTGGACGCCTTTCAAGGCCTCTTAAATATAAAACAGCAGATGGCGGCGCTGGAACGACGGTTGGCCCAAGTACCGGCCCCGTCGACGCTGGACGCCGATTTGCAAAAGTATGGCCTGCTTCTAGAACGGTTTCAACAAAAGGGCGGATATGAGATCGAGGCGAAAATCGAGCGCGTCGCCACCGGCCTGCACATCGCGCCATTGCTTGAAAAAAAGTGGGGGCAGTTGAGCGGCGGCGAGAGAACGAAAGTCGGGCTGGCGAAACTGTTGTTAAAAGAACCCGATTTTCTGCTGCTGGATGAACCGACCAACCATTTGGACGTGCCCGCCATCGAATGGCTAACCGATTTTCTGAACCGCTATCACGGGACAATGATCATCGTTTCCCATGATCGCTATTTCTTGGATGAAGTCGCCACCAAAATTTTTGAGCTCGAACAAGGGGCGCTTCAAGTATACCATGGCAACTACACGCGTTACGTTCAGGAAAAAGAAGAACGCATCCTGCGCGAGTTTCAACAGTACCAAGACCAGCAAAAGAAAATCAAAAAAATGAAAGAAACGATCAAGCGTTTAAAAGAATGGGCGAACCGCGCCAATCCCCCGAATGCCGGCATGCACCGCCGGGCGAAAAGCATGGAGAAGGCGTTGGCCCGCATTGAAGTGTTAAAAAAGCCTATTATGGATCCGAAAAAGATTCGCCTTGATTTTTCCATGGATGGCCGCAGCGGCAAGGATGTCGTCGTGCTGGAGGACGTGAGCAAGCGGTTCGGCGATCGCGAGCTCTTTTCCGATGTGAACATGCACGTCCGCTTTCGAGAGCGCGTGGCGATCGTCGGCGCAAACGGCAGCGGGAAAACGACGTTGCTCAATATCATCATGGGCGCCGAAGCGGCGGATGGCGGCCGCGTGGCATTGGGCAGCGGGTTGTCGATCGGCTACCTTTCCCAACATACCGCCGAACTCGACCCGGAAAGGACCGTTTTAGAGGAGTTTCGCGACAAAGTCCCGATGGCAGAAGGCGATGCCCGGATGACCCTGGCCCGGTTTCTCTTTTATGGGAATGCCGTGTTCCGGAAAGTGAAAGACCTCAGCGGCGGTGAGCGGATGCGGCTCCGCCTGGCGCAGCTCGTCCATCAACGCCACAATCTGCTCATCCTCGACGAGCCGACCAATCATCTGGACATTGACTCAAGGGAAGCGTTCGAGGAAGCCTTGATGGAATATCCGGGAACGGTCATCGCCGTCTCCCATGACCGCTATTTTCTGGATCGCCTCTTTGACATCACGTATTGGATCGCTCATCGCCGATGTACGCGCTATGAAGGCAACTATACCGTTGCGAGAGAAAAGCGCCGCCATTTAACGGAAAAATAAAGGCGCGCCCGCCGTTTCGTCGGCGTGTTTTGAAAGGTTCTATACTAAATGTTGGGGTAAAGAATTTTATAAAATAAAAAAGCATTTACGAAGTGCTCTCTTTTATAATGAAAGTGACCAAACCTCATTTAAAAGGAGACTTCGTAAATGCAAGACTATTGTATCACAAAACTGATTGGATTAGAAAATGTCATTGTGTCAAATATTGTAGAAACGGATACGCACCTAGAAATTTTTATCGAAACCAAACCTTGTCATCAAAGTTGTCCTCAGTGCGGGGAAAGGACAAGATCTATTCATGATTATCGCCTGCAGAAGATTCGAGATGTCAAATTTCGCGAAATGTATACGTATCTCATTCTAAAAAAGCGTCGCTATAAATGTACATCCTGTGGAAAGCGTTTCTATGAACGATATCCCTTCTTAGAGCGCTATCAACGTCATACGATACGTGTCCTTCAAGCCCTTCTTATCAAAGTGAGAACGGCCAATTTTAAGGAAGTGGCGAAAGAGCTTGGATTGGGACACTCAACGGTGATTCGATGGTTTGACCGTTATTATACTTATGAGAACCACTCATTACCACAAATTTTAGCCATTGATGAGTTTAAGGGGACAACCGAAAAAGGAAAATATCAATGTGTCATCGGAGACCCTCGAGGCTTCAAGGTATTTGATGTGATTCAAGACCGTAAGTTGTCCACGCTAAAAGATTATTTTCGTTCTTTACCGACTCATCGTGTTCAAATGGTGGTCATGGATATGTGGCAGCCGTATAAAATATTGGCTCAACAACTCTTTCAAAATCCAATTATCATCGTGGACAAATTCCATTATGCTCGTCATAACTTCTGGGCACTTGAACGAGTACGAAAGAGAGTACAAAAGTCGTTCCAAGACAAAGATCGAAAATCGATGAAAAAGTTACGTTTTCTCTTACATAAACCGAAAGAGAAGTTAACCACAAGAGAACAGGAGCTCCTGCAATATTATTTAGAGTTGTCCCCCGATTTAAAGAAAGCTTACCAAGTGAAAGAAGTCTTTAAAAAATGGATGACACAAAGCAATGAACGCAATGTAAGGTTGAACTTAGAACAACTGTATCAAGCGATTGACGAATCAGGACTGGACGAATATCAGTACATGAAACGAACCTTTAAAAGCTGGGAGAAAGAAATCATCAATTCGTTTATTTATCCCTACACTAACGGTTATTTAGAAGGGATTAACAATAAAATTAAAGTCATTAAACGAATGTCTTATGGTATTCGCAACTTTCAACGACTTAGAAATAAGGTATTATGCTCACTTATTTAACTTTCATACATATAAAAGAGGTGCACTTCACATCAAGTGCACCCCAACAATTGACATAGAACCTTTTGAAAAAGGCGACATTGAAACAAGGAAGTTTATAGCTCCATCGCTGCAAAAGAATGGCCATTTCCCCATCAAGATTAGGGAAATGGCCATCCTTTTTATGCGGTTCGACTTGCTGTTTGTTTAGGAGTTCGCTTCAGCCTGTTTAGAAGGTTTCCCCGTGTTCATTGAAGAAGGTTTGGATGTTGGCGGTTTTACCGTATTCGGCTTTATTGGCGTTCGAAGCGACTCCACCGAAGAGCACCGCAGCGACCAAGGCCAAACCGACAAATCCGAAAACCAGCTTTTTCATTTTAACGCTCCTTTTTCTAAAAGTTTTTGTTTGGCTTCGTGAGCCAAATAGAAATAATGACTGCTTTTGTCATATTTCCCTTTTTCATGAAAGTATGCGGCGAGTTGTTCAGCGTAATCCTGAACAAAGCCAAATAATCCTTCCTTGTTGAAGTAAGCCATGCCTTCTTTCACTGCCGATTCCAATTCCTCTTCATTCGCCGCATGATTCAGCTTATCCAAGATTGTGAGATGGTGTAAATATTCCTCGTTGTTGGTTTCTCTACAAATATTCAAGCCTTCCCGCAAAAAGCGGTCGGCGGTTTCAGTGTCACCGATTTTAAAATACTCGCGGGCCAAAAGATAGGTGGATTTATGTAATTGGTACCCCGTTTCGTAAACTTCATGAAGGTATCGGATGGCGACCTTGGATAAGGTGGGTTGGTCCGCGTACATCAGCCCCAAGTTATAGCGAACCAATAAAGCCAGCTGCTCATGTTGGTGTTTGAGGACGATGTCCAAAGCCAAGAGAAAATGTTCTTCCGCTTCTTCAAAATATTTAATGGTCGTGTACGACAACCCTAAGATGTTTTCACAGCCGGCAATTTTTATTTTGTAATCGTCGTATTCCGCGAAAACCTCTTTCGCTTTTAGCGCATAATGGACAGCGAGCAAGGGCTGGCGGATGTAGTAGTAAAAGTTTGCCAAAGAATAGTGAAATTCGGCTTCTTCTAATTCGTCTTCCACATACTTGAGCAGCGATTCGGCGGTTATATAATACTCCTTGGCTTCCGCGTATTTCCGCCGATTGGATAATAAGAGCGCTTTGAAAAAATGATAGTAATAATTAATTAATTCTCCATTCTTCCTGTAAAACCCTTCAAATTGCTTCATTATTTTTTCGGCTTCGTTCGGTTTATCGATTAATAAGTAATACCGGACGTTCAATAAGTAATAAAAACTGAGCTGGACGGCATCCTTCTTGATCAGATCCAATTGGTCGTCGACGTCATACTTCAGTTTATGGGCCTCTTGAAGATTCTGTAATCGAATTTCTTTATACCAACGAGTGAATAGATCCATCATTTGCTCATTGGATGTTCGGACAAACATTCGGGGCGGCCTCCGTTTTTCCAAATGACATTCATCTATTACAATAATAGCATTAATTAACAAAAAATATTTTGGGAAAATTATTTAAATTGATGCTAAACCAATTGGGGCACTCGTGTTCTTTTTTCCATAAACCTTTTCTATTTTTTTGCAAAGGTTTTGTTCAAGGTGCAACATCCTGTCCAAGATCCGCCTTTCGGTTAGCGAATTTGCCAAATCCGAGAGCATCATTTACCAATGAACATCGGTTTATTTTAATTCGTAAGGCGATATCAATGTTGAAGTTAAATGCCGCCAAAATGACGGTTAAATGAAGAATATGACTTGATAAATCGAATCTCTATTTTTCAGGAGTTCTCAAAAAAGTCTACTAACTATGATGCGATATAAGAAAGTTTGTAGTAAGAGGGGGATTTTGGTGAAGAAAGTTTTGGGGTTGGATATTGGGATTAGGTCCGTGGGTTGGGGCATCATCGATCACGAAACGGGAGAAATTATTGATGATGGGGTGTGCTTAAGTCTGTTCGACAAACCCGTTGGAACGCCTGAACCGAGAGATTCGCCGCCGGATCCATAGAGACCGTATTGGTGGGATCCGCTTGGCAACGGTGCCGTGTTCTGTCATGCGAACCATTTTAAGCCAGGTTCCCAAGTCTTCTCAAATGATTATGTATCTATAACATTATGATTTTACAAAAAATGTAATATATTGGTATTCAAAAATCTACCACAGGCTGTTGTTTTTGATCGTTCTCATGGTAGTGGCAATTGGTCGATGATCCTTGCCGTCAGCTTAACGCTTTTTGGATGCTCACACATCTGCATAGCGCCCACAATTCACTTCCCGCGGCGTCTAGTTGGCCGTCTCCCGGTCGCTCGTCTACGTTGTTGGATGATCAAAGCGCCCAGTGCGACCCGGACGGACAAGGCCTTTTGGCCTTTCATCGATTTCTTAAAGGATTGAGCGTATTTTTCTTCGACTTTCCACCAAAGAATCAATTGGGCGAGTTTGACCCAACGATTGTCTTTATTCAATTTGCCGCCAAACGGCAAGAAAAAGTCATCCGGCAAAATAAGTTGGTTTTCCGTTCTTTTATACAAAGCAGGTGCCTCCAAGTGCAAGGTTTTTGCATAATAGGTGATAAAAACCCTTGTATTCGATTTCGACAAACAGGGATGAAAATCCTTGTAAATAAGGGGAATTTTATTTTTCAGCAGTCCTTATTTATTTCCTCTTTTGCATATTACTTTGCAAAAGATTGCATTAATTTCTCGGTTCCAAAGAATTATAAATAAGGTGAAAGGATTGATGCAAAAGGCCAAAGGGCCATTCATGCGGATGTGTACGTTCTCCAACGGTAAGATTTTCAAAATGAAAAACGGGTGGAGGATTCATAGATACAGAATCGGATGATCACCATACAATGAAGGAGGATTTCATCGTGACGAATTGGCTCAATTTGGATGACAAAGTTGCGGTGGTCACTGGCGCTGCTTCAGGCATTGGCTCATACATCGCAAGGGAATTTTCCAGAAACGGAGCCAATGTAGTGGTCGCTGACATGAAAGTGGAAACCCGTTTTGCCGAGGACGGTATTTATCATTGTCATTGCGACATCACAAAAAGAGAAGATGTGGACATGCTCATTCGCCAAACATTGGAAACGTTCGGGAAACTAGACATTTTGGTTAACAACGCTGGCATCAATCTCCCCAGGCTACTTGTCGATTACAGGGGGGAAAGGCCAGAATACGAACTAAATGAAAAAGATTTTGATTTGATGATAGCTGTCAACGTCAAGGGTACTTTTCTTTGCGCGCAAGCGGCGGCGCGGGAAATGATTAAACGGAAACAAGGAGTAATCATCAACATCAGCTCCGAATGTGGCCAAGAAGGATCCGTCGGTCAAAGCTGCTATGCGGCGACGAAAGCGGCTATAATGGGTTTCACCCGTTCATGGGGAAAAGAGTTGGGGAATTTCGGTATCCGTGTAGTTGGAATTGCGCCGGGGATTGTGGAAAAGACCAATTTGCGGTCTGACGCCTATAATGAGGCTTTGGCCTATACCCGGAACACGACCGTTGAAGGTTTGAATACGAATTACGTCAAATCCATCCCCCTAGGACGGGAAGGAAAATTGGATGAAATCGCCTATCTCGCAGCCTTCCTTGCCTCGGATCGGGCGAGTTATATTACTGGGACGACTATCAACATTTCCGGAGGCAAATCACGTGGTTGATTGGTAGCCAAAACGCATCGTATACCTTTCAATAACAAAAAATGTAATAAAATAATTTTGATAAATTAATATCCACCTTGCACATTTTACGGGAAGGTGTAATCGATGGCTGTCATTTTTGAAAGTGATAAGCATCTACAAATCTTGGATATGATCGACAAAAAAGATTATCTCACTCCGGAATATTTGGCCAAACAAGTAAAAATCAGTCAACGGTCTGTATTTAATTACATTGATCGGTTGAATGCGGATCTCGAAGGGATCGCGGCCATCCGGAACAAACGAGGAAAGGGGTACTTTTTGACGGTTTTCGACAGGCAAAAATTCAAAGAAGTGATACGGCAAAACAAGGAACGTACCACCAAAAATGATAGCCTTATCAAGCGCATCGCTTTCATTGTTGGATGTTTGATCAGGGAAAATGGCATCAACACCCTGGATGAATTGGCCTATGAATTGAATCTTGGCCGATCGACATTAGTCAAAGATTTGAAAAAGGCATCTGTGCTATTGAATCCTTATGATTTGAAAATAGCAGGAAAACCCAACAAAGGATTGAAAATCGAAGGCAGCGAGTTGTCCTTGAGGATTTTCATCATTGAGCATCTTTATGAGTATTTGTATAGCCACTCAGCCATCGAGAAGAAAGTGGAAAATGCCCTGCAGGAAATTATCAAAAAGTGCGATCTGGAAGCGGCTACTGAAAAACGGTTCGTTCGTACAATTGTCGTCATGTTGGATCGATTACAAGGAGGACATCGGATCAACCTTGAGAAGAAATACCAGAAATTGTTCGAGACGACGGGATATGGCATCGCCAGGGAAGTCGCGATGGAGATTGAAAGGCATTTCTCGATATACATCCCTGTACAAGAAGTGCTCTTTCTTACCATTCCCATCGTTGGTAGAAGGACTCCCACCGACATCAATTCGGTGGCCAATATCACCGTCCCTCCAGAGATTACAGATTTGCTCAACACCATCGTGAATCGAATCGATGATGAGATGAACATCTTGCTGGATTTGAAAAACATTGAGAGGGAATTGGAATACCACTTGTTTTTCATGGTAAATCGTTTGATTTTTGGCATCCATTCCCCGAACCCCCTTCTGAACCAAGTGAGAGAAAAATATCCTTTAGCTTTCAAAATGGCAGAAATCGCTGGGGAAGTTATCCATGAAAAAATCGACCTGAAACCTTCTTTGGATGAGTTGGGGTATTTGGCCCTGTATTTCGAAATTTCTTTATCTGAAAATGATTTCAAAATTAAAAGTTTCCAACGCGTGGCGGTCATATGCGGTACAGGGAGGGGCTCGGCCAAACTCATTTCCATCCAGCTACGGAAGATTTTAGGTAATAAACCCGTCATCGACCTTTATTCCGATAAAGAGGCCGATCCAAGAGTTTTGTCGAAATACGATATGGTTTTTACGACGGTTCCCTTGAACTATTCTCTTGAAGCGCCCGTAATCAAGATCGACGAAATCTTCGACGAGGCGAAAATCACCAGGCAGATTGAAAACCTTGTTTATTTACAAAGCCGCCACAAAATGGAAACGCCCTTGCATGACTCTTCTTTGTTGAGCATTCTCCTTTCTAAAGAAAGGTTTTATGTGTTGGATTCGAAGGACTATTTTGAAAGCGTTTTATTCATGGCGAGGGATTTGGTGGAAAAAGGATTCGCCGATAGCGGTTTTCCCGGACGATTGATCCAAAGGGAAGAAAAATCAACGATGGTTTACGATCATTGCATAGCCTTACCGCACACGGTCAACTTTGCGTCAAGCCATATCATCGTTTCGGTGGGCATCTTTCCGAAGGAGATTTTTAAAGATGAGAAACCGATCAAAATCATTTTCCTATTGGCGCTTCCGGAAAAGGCCGATGAAGAGGAGGCATTGCTGATCAAAGTTTACGATGAAATCATGAGAATTTCCCAAAACGAGAAATGGATCTGCCAATTGAGCGACTGCCTGACCTTTGAGAAATTCTTGCTCCATTTAGGTGATCATTAACACTTTCGAAAAAGGAAGAGGTGAAGTGAATGTTAGAAATGCTAGAATTGGCTATATTTATCGGCGGAGCCTTCATTATCCAGCAATTATTGGGATTTATCCAGATCAAGCATTTCACAAAAGAATATGTGAAACTGAGAAAAATAGGAAAAGTCGCCATCGGAAGGAGGCCAGGGAAGTTAAGGGCAGGGGCAATCGTCATGTTTGCCATCAACCAGGCAGGGAAAATCCTAGAAGCAAAAAAATTACAAGGTGTGACGATCCTGGCACGGATGAAGAAACTGGAAGGTTTTGAAGGAAAATATCTGAATCGATTGACATCATCCGACATGGTCCACTGCAACAAGCCGCTCAGGATGGCCATTGAAGATGCGAAAAAAAATTACCGGACGGTTATCACAGGAGGGACCATCCCAGAAAAACCAAGTCCATTGAAAAGCATTTTATTAAAAGCAGAAAAAATGGTTGTTGCAAAAAAATCATGAACCAGGGGTGATAGAGTATGGAATATTTGGTAAAAGCTGCGGAAGTTTTCATGAATTTGTTCCAAACCGGCGCTAAGACGTTCATCAGTTGGATGACCGGTATTGTTCCTGTCGTTTTGATGCTTTTGGTTGCTATGAATACCTTAATCCAACTGGTTGGACAGGAAAAAATCAATGCGTTGGGCCGGATTTCTGCGAAAAACCCCATAATGAGGTACATGGTCCTTCCCTTCGTCGGTGCTTTCATGCTAGGTAACCCGATGAGCTTGTCGTTGGGCAGGTTCTTGCCGGAAAAATACAAACCAAGTTACTATGCGTCCGGCGCCTATTTTTGTCATACGAGTAACGGCTTGTTCCCGCACATCAATCCGGGTGAATTGTTTGTCTGGCTCGGTATCGCCCAAGGGATCAAAACCCTCGGACTAAATACTGCGGATTTGGCGATTCGCTACCTGTTGGTCGGTCTCGTGATGAATTTCTTCGCAGGATGGATCACCGACTTCACAACGAAGATGGTCGAAAAACAACAAGGTATCACCTTGAAATCAGAAGTCGATTTCTAACCAACGAAAGGAAGGATGAAAATTATGGCAAATTACCGTTCTGTGAAAGTAGTCAAAGGAACCGGTGGTTTTGGCGGTCCGTTAATCATAACCCCTACAGAAAAAAGGAACAAAATCGTTTATATCACCGGAGGCGGAGCGAAACCAGAAATCGTGGATAAATTGGCGGAACTGACCGGTGCAATCCCAGTGAATGGGTTCAACACGAAGGTGCCCGATGAAGAAATCTGCGTTGCCGTTATCGATTGCGGCGGCACGTTGCGCTGCGGGATCTACCCGCAAAAAAAGATCAAGACGATCAATATCATGCCCACCGGCAAAGCAGGTCCGCTAGCAAAATACATCACGGAAGACCTCTATGTGTCTGCTGTCGGCCTCGATCAAATCACTCCGGTGGACTTGGAAAGTACTGCGGCTGCCGAACCAGAGGAAGCTGTCACCGCTTCCCAGACGGAAAAGGAATACACCTACAGCTCCGACAAAAAAGTTTCTCAAACATTAGCGGAAAAGGAGAACAAAAGCCTATTGACGAAAATCGGCCTCGGGGCAGGGAAAGTGATTAACACGTTCTATCAAGCAGCCCGTGATGCAGTGCAAACTATGTTGAACACTATCATACCGTTTATGGCGTTCGTTTCCTTGCTGATTGGGATCATCCAAGGGTCTGGTATCGGCAACTGGTTCGCCAAGTTGATGACGCCGTTGGCAGGAAACATTTGGGGATTGATTTTGATCGGGTTCATTTGTTCGTTGCCGTTCCTTTCCCCCCTTTTGGGACCGGGGGCGGTTATCGCGCAGATCATCGGCACCTTGATTGGCGTGGAAATCGGCAAAGGCAACATCCCTCCCCAATTGGCGTTACCAGCTTTGTTCGCCATCAACACACAAAATGCTTGCGATTTTATCCCGGTCGGTTTGGGTCTTGCGGAAGCCAAACCAGAAACCGTTGAAGTAGGCGTACCGTCTGTTTTGTATTCCCGGTTCTTGATCGGTGTGCCGCGGGTAGTGGTGGCTTGGCTAGCGAGCTTTGGATTATATTCCTAATCGTTGTAATTATGGAAACGGGTTCTGCAAGGTTCGTCATGGATTTTGCAGTCCCTCTTTTTGACAACATCCAGGCAAAACAAAACTTTTTGGAAGAGTGGTAGGGGTAATGGAAGATATCTATGAAACGCAAATTGTGAACATCGGGTGTTATGTTGATGAACTCCAGAAGGAAAAAATGATCGTGCTGTTTGGGGAAAACGCACCGAAGGAATTGAAAGATTATTGCTATTTGATCCGCGTCAATTCGGTGAACGGGGGCATTGTCCCAGGCGCTACGCTTTACCTAGACAGTGAACAGTTTGAAATCACCGCAGTTGGCGATGCAGTGGTTCGGAACCTCAGACAACTTGGGCATATCACCATCCGTTTCGATGGTTCCCGGACGGCGGAACTTCCGGGAACCTTGTACGTGGAGGAAAAACCGATTCCTTCCATCGAGATAGGTACGAAATTGAAAATATCCAAATAAAGTCGCATTTTCAATAGGAGAATGAGGTTCCCCGATACATAATGACTTCGTTTAGCATCGGGAAGAACAACGAGAAAGAAGGATGATCTATGAAACTGTATATCGATTCGGCAAATGTGGAGAAAATAACCAGAATTAATGAATATTATCCGTTAGCCGGCGTGACTACGAACCCCACGATTCTTGCCACAGAAGGGCGACCGTATTTGGAAACGTTGAAAAACATCCAGTCCATAATCGGTATGGACAAGGAGCTTTTCGTTCAGGTGTTGGGGGACAAGGCGGAAGAAATGGTGGATGAAGGGAAGTACATCGTCGATGCAATTTCGGGAAAAGTGGTGGTGAAAGTCCCAGTGACAGAAGAAGGTTTGAAGGCGATTCGTATGCTTTCCGCCGAAAACATTCCCGTTTTGGCCACGACAATTTACACGGGTATGCAAGCTTTGTTGGCAGCCATGTCTGGCGCCAAATATGTTGCACCTTATGTGAACCGGATCGACAATCTGCCCGGCGACGGTCTAAGGGTTGTTTCCAATATTGTCCATATGTTTCTCCAATATGATTTGGGGTGCGAGGTGTTGGCTGCTAGCTTCAAAAATGTCCAACAAGTTTATGATGCCGCGCTGGCTGGGGCCCAAGCAGTCACAGTAAGTCCCGATATCATCGAAAAATTCGTCGCCTTCCCTTCCACGAAAGTGGATGTTTCCGAGTTCCGGCAAAAATGGACGGCCGCATTTGGTAAGGATCATAGCAATTTGGGCTGAAAAGCCCTTTTTTATTTTGATGCCTTGGGTGTTCCCGGGTAGTGTCCCGTCAAGTAGTGTAAATTTATCTAGTGCCTCTACTTAGTGACAAGATTTATTTTTGAAGGATGGATGTTAGGTCCAAAAAGCTCTGTTCGCCAGTGAATTTTGCCATCGACTCTTTGCTAAAGTAACGCCGTCCCACCATCCATTCTTCATGTTGTTCTTTTAAAATGGCTCCCGCAAGACGAATGACCGCGTCACGGTTAGGGAATATACCAACCACTTCGATTCGGCGGCGAATCTCCCGGTTCAGGTGTTCCAACGGGTTAGTCGAACAGACTTGTTTCCAATGCTCATGAGGAAACGCCATATAAGCTAAGACGTCTTCTTCGGCCTGTTTCAGTACCTCCATCGCTTTGGGAAACCGTTCTGCCAGCTGGCGCACCACAAGGGACAGTTGTTGTTTCACAGCGGCTTGCGTCGGTTGGGGCAAATATGGTGCGTACAATCGCCGACACCATCATTTGAGAAGACTTGGGAACCTGGCTTAAAATAGTGCGCATGATAGAACACGGCACCGTTGCCAAGCGGATCCCAACAATACGGTCTCTATGGCCGCCCGAAGCCCTTCATGTGCGTCACTAATGGCTAGTTTAACGCCACGCAGTGCCTTCCCGTAAGAAATCGACATCCCCTTCCAAACCCACTTTTCGAAAGTCCAACAGGGTAAACTTATCAATGGAAGCCATCGAGTTGCACCTCCTACTATTTGAATTGCTTGTCACTTTTAGTAGATTGCACTCGATGGCTTCTTTGTCAATAAATGGATTTAGAATTTACACCACAACTTGAGACTTTAACTCAGCGTTTTCGTTTTATCTGAACGTAGTGGGATAAAAAGTGTATTTGCCATTCTCAACGATTGCGCTGATTTGCCCTTTTATCTGGAGTTTACAAGTGTTCATAATCATGTCATCATTAGGTAAAGAATAATTGAATAAGGAGCAGGGCTGGAAAATGAAGGCATCGGAAACGAACTTTCTCAAATTCTTGCAAGGGACAAAGCAATTCATCATTCCGATTTATCAACGAAAATACAGCTGGACGATTCAGCAATGCCGCCAACTTTGGAACGATATCGTTCGCGCGGCGGAAGATGAAGAGGTTCAAGGACACTTTGTCGGGTCCATCGTCTATATCGAAAAAGGGCTGTACCAAATCTCTGCCGTACCCCAATTGCTCGTCATTGACGGTCAGCAACGTCTGACCACCCTTTCCTTGTTGTTGATGGCATTGGCCCGGGCGATTGAGGAAAGCGGGAAACCTCATGATATTACGAAGAAAAAAATCATGAATTATTATCTCGTCAACAATGAAGAAGAGGATGACTTGTATTACAAACTGCTTCTCACGAAAAGCGATAAAGACACGTATATTCAACTGCTTGCCGATAAAGAGCTCTCCGATGACTATTCACAGAGAATTGTGGACAATTACAATTTCTTTGCGAATGCGATCCGAAAGAGCGGAATCGATCTGAACAAGCTTTACCGGGGAATTTCCAAACTTATTATTGTCGATATCGCATTGGACCGGGATCATGACAATCCGCAATTGATTTTTGAAAGCTTGAATTCGACGGGTCTCGATTTGTCGCAAGCGGATCTGATCCGCAACTACGTGTTGATGCAGCTCGAACCGAAAGAACAAAACGAATTGTATATGGATTATTGGTATCCGATGGAGAAAGGATTCGGGGATCTGAACGATTCGGCCCTGTTTGACCGTTTTATGCGGGACTATTTGACGGTGAAAACGGGACGGATTCCGAATATCAATCGCGTTTACTCAAACTTCAAGGAATATGTGCAAAGCCAAAAAGGCCGTCATATCAAGGAAATTGTGGCGGATATCTATCGTTTTTCGCAATATTTCGTGAAGCTTGCGTTTCAAAAGGAAAAAGACAAGGAAATCAATGAGGTGCTGGCGGATATTAACACCTTGAAAGTGGATGTCTCCTATCCGTTTTTGCTTGAGTTGTACGATGATTATGATAACGGGAAACTTTCCAAAGGGGATTTCATCGCCATTCTGAAACTCGTTGAATCGTATGTTTTTCGCCGTGCGATCTGCGGCGTCCCGACCAATTCATTGAACAAGACATTTGCCAACCTGAGCCGGGAAATCGATAAAGAAAACTACTTGGAAAGCGTTCGGGCAGCCTTTTTGCTCAAAGAGGGTTACAGGCGTTTTCCAAATGACGAAGAATTTGTTCGCGAACTGGTCATCAAAGATGTTTACAATTTCCGCAACCGCAATTATCTTCTGCGGAAGCTCGAAAACCACAATCGAAAAGAAATCATAGATATCGAGAGCTATACCATTGAACACATCATGCCGCAAAACAAAAATTTGTCTCCTGATTGGAGAAAGGATTTGGGTGAAAATTGGGAGGAAATCCATAAAACCTATTTGCACACGCTGGGGAACTTGACGCTGACCCGCTACAATTCCGAGCTCAGCGACCGTCCTTTTAGAGAAAAAAGAGATATGGAAGGCGGCTTTGCCGATAGTCCCCTTCGGCTGAACAGAGGGCTTGCTAAGGTGGAAGTCTGGAACAAAGAAGAAATCGAAAAACGGGCCCAATCGCTTGCCAAATTGGCTCTCGAGATATGGGAGTATCCCCAGTTGCCGGAAGCGGTTTTGGAGAAGTACAAACGGTCACCCGAAGACAATCAGGGAGCGGTCTACACGCTTGCCGACCATACCGAAAATCTTCAGGGCGATCTGTTGAATCTGTTTGAGCATTTAAGAAAACGCATATTGAACTTGGACAGTTCCGTTCGTGAAGAGGCTAAAAAACTGTACATCGCCTACAAAACTGCAACGAACTTCGTCGATATTATCCCGCGAAAAACAAAGCTGCAATTAAGCTTAAATATCCCCTTCGATGAAATCCATGATCCGAGAGGAGTTTGCAGAGATGTGACCCATTTAGGTCGCTGGGGCAACGGCGACGTGGAAGTGACCCTTTCTTCCTTTGATGAAATCGACTATGTAATGTCTCTCATCAAGCAAGCGTTTGAAAAGCATAGAGATGAAGATTGAAAACGAAAACGAAAGCCCCCGGGAAATGAAGTGCACCCCTTAAAGTAGACACAGGAAAAACCCCCTGTGAAAATACTTTAAGGGGTGATTTTCATGGCAAGAAAAGGACAGAAATTCAAGACATACAGCTTTGAACTCAAAAAGAAGGCAGTGGAAATGAGACTTCAAGGAATTCCCAAGGCAAAAATCGCTGAAGAACTGGGGATCCAAGATGTGGGGCGCCTGAAGGTTTGGATGAAGAAATATTGGGAACAGGGCGACTTTGGATTAATGGAACACAGGGGAAGACGGAAAGAGTACAAAGACTTGGAAAGGGAAATCAAAAGGCTGCGATTGGAGAATGATGTTCTAAAAAAGTGGTTGGAAATCTTGGCAAGGGAGGGGAAGCACTGAAA